>CAWILW010000005.1:0-202500 GCA_963837125.1 uncultured Acidimicrobiaceae bacterium
CTGGGCCCGACGCCCGGTATCGGCACGCATACGGGGGAGCCCCCTATCTAGTACGACAGCCAGCCGGTGGACCACCCGCTTTCGCCGTGCCCAAGTTTGAGGCTCGCGCACGGCTTTGACGAGTCAGCATCTACCAGAGGGATTCGGCGATTGAGCCACTATGCAGCGTCTGCGTGTTGCAGCTTGCGTTACGCGATATGGAAGAGAGGCGGTGGCCGACAAGCACTAGACGTCGGACGGAGACTACGTCGCTACGGTCCCGGGTGCGTGGCGTTTAGTCCGAAGTCCGTTGTCGTCGAGACTGAGGGAATTGGCCAGGTACAGTCCAGAATCCGCCAATGGGTTCGGACCGTAAAGCTCGATCGAAGTCGTGACGTGACCGTCACAATCACCTTCGCCCTGGCCGCCGCCTTGGCAAACGCGGTGCACCTAATGACCCAGCACGCGGCAAGTGTCGGTGTGTCCAACAAGCACCGTGGCTGGGATCTCGTCGCCTTCCTGATCCGCCAGCCCCTCTGGCTCCTCGGTTGGGCGGCGGCGGCAGGGGGGTTTGCCTTCCAAGCGGTCGCTATCCACAGCGGGCAGCTCTCGGTCGTCCAGACCCTCCTCGTCACCGAATTGGTCTTCGCCCTGGTCCTGCGCCGGTTCTGGGTCCACCAGCACATCGCCAAGATGGCGTGGACCGCTGCGCTGGTCACCTGTGCGTCTCTGGCGGTTTTCCTGACTACGGCCGAGCCCCATGGCGGCCACCTGCAGCCCGACGCGGCCGATTGGGCTTCTGCGCTGGCCGTCTTCGGCGGGATTGTCGCCGTGTTGGCGGTCATGGCGCGCTGGGGGTCTCCGGTGCGTCGGGCCGCGCTCTACGCCACCGCGGCCTCGATCACATGGGCCCTCATGGCCGCGTTCATCAAGGCGACCACCAACGTGCTTGCAGCAGCGGGTCCGGTGGGCATGCTGGCGCACTGGCCCATCTACGCGTTGATCGCCTCCGCAGTCCTCGGTTCCGTGCTCCAACAGGCCGCGTTGCAGGTCGGCCCGTTGAGCGTGTCCCAACCGCTGATCGTCGTGGTCGACCCAGCCGTCGCCATCGTGTTGAGCATCTGGATCTTCGACGAACGGTTCACGGTGAGCGTGGCCCAGAAGACCATCGCGGGCGTGGCTTTCTGCGTCATGGCCATGGGGGTTACCGTCTTGTCGCGGACGGCGCCTACTGACCTCGACCGGTCGATGCCAGTCAGGCTCTGAATGCAGCACCACCATCCGCACCAGCACAAGGGCACGGCCATGCACCGAAACGCCAAGCGACTCCGTCGAAGCGGGGCTGGAGCGCTCTCCGGCTTGCGCAAGTGGCATTCAGGGGTTACTCAGCTAGTACGATATTTACAATCAAGAAGAAATGGAAACTTGTCGTCATGGCCGAGGCCGCAACTTGAAGGACACCTTGACCTTGGCTCGGTAGGTCTTGACCAATCCATCCTCGATCTGGAGATCGAGTTCGACCACTTCAGCGATGCGAAGGTCACGAAGTGACCCAGACGCCTGCTCTACGGCTGCGCTTGCAGCCTTTTCCCAAGATTCCTCACTAGTGCCGACGAGTTCAATAACCTTGTAAACGCTTTCAGCCATGCTTGTCTCAACTCCCATGTAGGTGCCAGGAGATTACGCCTCGCCGAACCGCTGCGCACCATTGCGTTGTGACAGCGCGCCAACGCTCCATTGCTTACCGGGTGGCCCGCATCCGCTGATAGGTGCGGGGGGCCACTGTCCGCATGATCGGTGCAACGAGGGGCAGCGAGGCCACATTGATCTCCAGCCGTGGGTCAAACATCCGGCGGAGTACAAGTGACGAGACCTGCTCCTCGGTACGCTGGACCGCGCGTGGCGGCATGGACAGTCCACCGTCGCGCACCGCCGTCAGACCCATTTCAGTCGGCACCCAACCTGGGTACACCACGTGAAGGAATACACCATCCTGCCTCGCGTCGTAAGACAGACTCTCCGTCGCCGCAGACAAGGCCGCCTTGCTCGCGGAGTAGTCGGCTGCTCCGGGACCGGGAGCGCGTCCGTCGTCCGAACTCATGTTGGCGATTGCACCGAACCTCCGCTCCCGCATCCCTGGTAGGACGGTCACCATGCCGGCGACGGGAGCGATGAAATTTACCTCCATGATGGATCGAAGTGACGCTGAGGTTGTCGGTTCGGTGCGCATGATCCCGCCGACGCCGGCGATGTTGGCCAGGATGTCGATCCGGCTGTGTTCCGCCTCCAACTGTTCCAACAGGCCGACGAAGGAGGCGGCGTCGGAGAGATCGCAGACCCGGTAGGACGACTCCGGACTGTGCCTCCGCATCTCATCGACGAGGGCCTGCAGCCGCTCCTCACGCCGCGCCACGCCGACCACCACCGCCCCGGCTGAGGCCAGGTCCAGAGCGAGACGACGACCGAGGCCTGCGGAAGCCCCGGTCACGACGGCGACCTTCCCCCGGTAGTCCCACACCAGCCGGCGACTCCTCAGTCCCACCGCCACCACCGTACCGAACGGGCTTCGCCTGTGATCAGCCCCCGCAACAGGCGTATACCTCGGTCCTCACGGGAGGCTCCTTACCCCTCGAAACTGCCTGGATACCGGTCGGCCTGCGAGCGATGATCAGACTGCCTGATTCATGTCGTTAGGTGCTAAGCGGCTGCGACTTCGAGCGCGAACGGCAGCACCAAACGTCGGTCCCGTTCGGGACCCGGCGCTTCTGCCACCCCGTCCGGAACCGAGTCGACGATGAGCCAGATGGGGAAGTAGGCCTCGTGCGCCCGCAGGAGTACAAGGAGAACGAGGACACCTCAGCACGATTGACTGACGCGCGTTATGGGACACCTGTAGGTCCCAGATCCGTCGATCTGCTTGGCTGAGCTTGGCCCACCTTGATTACGACCGACCGGTACAGATGAGGAGTTCGGTGGTGGCACGTCGGGCGTCCGAAAGTGTCGCAGTTGTGCGAACCCGTGTGCCTTGACGGAACCTCCATCCCTACCGACGCCCTCGGGTTCCGCAGCTCCGAGCTCTATGCACAGTCACACGCGTGAACCCCGTTATTCGTCAGGCTAGATCGCAGCCTCGTTGGTCTGGATCAGCTTGGCGAGGATGCGACCAAGTTCGTCGATGTCCAGATGGGTGAGCGGTTCGACGAAGTAGCGCCCGATGCCCTCTTCGTGTTCTGGCCATACCTGCTCGAACCTTTGCCGGCCTTTGCGGGTCAGATTGACGTCGAAGCGTCGGCGATCGTGTCTGTTGAGCTTGCGGCGAATGAGTCCGTCGTTCTCCATTCGATCGAGCATGCGGGTGAGGCCGCTGCGGCTGAGGGCGTCTCCAAGGACCATCGAGGCGGCTAGCTCCTGCAGTGGGAGAGCCCCTTGTGGTGCCCACGCAAGGTGGACAAGCACATCGAACTCTTCGATAGCGAGGCCGACGTCGGACAGGTCGCGCCGGAAGCGCCCCATGATCAGCGCCGTCGCCCACTGAAGCTGGCGCCACACGGCGAGTTGACTCGAACTGGGCTTGGGCATGCTCCTAGCATAACCTGTCCAATTGACGATATTTGACAAATCACAGATTTTCGCCTACGCTTCCACCGACACCACAGGAGGTGGGGGAAATGCAAGACATCATGATCAGGATCGAAACGGATGACTTCGAGGCGTGGAAGGCGCAGCACTACCTGCATGCCTCCAACCGGGCCACCTTCGGCATCACCGACGGGCCCGCGTACCAGGACATCGACAACCCGAAAGCTGCGATGTTCCACATCAAGACCGATGACATGGAGCGGGCAATGCAGTGGTTCAAGACCGACACCTTCAAAGGGGCGACGAAGCTGGCCAAGGTCACCGGCCGCACCTTTTACCTCGCCCAGCCACAGGCCTGATTGGGCACGATCTCGTCGCTGCGGACCGTTCAGCCCCCGTTAGGCCAGGGGCCGGATTGACGGTTACCCGAACCAAACGACGGCCGACCAGGCCAACGCGCCTCGGGCCGACCGGGGACCGATTCGGCGATCTGCGCATGGATGGGTCTCCCATTAACGCGCCCACCATTGCGGGCCGAGGGTGCCCCCAGGGTGCGTTAGGGGCTAGGCAGCTGCGATTTCAAGCGTGAACGGAAGCTCCAAACGTCGGTCCCGTTCGGGGCCCGGCGCTTCTGCCACCCCGTCCGGAACCGAGCCGACGATTAGCCCGGTGGGGAGTGGGGGAGTGGGCCTCGTGCGCTCGCAGGTGCCCCACATAACCGTACCGGGGCAGGGCTCGAGCGCTGTGAGCGCACCCCAAATCAACGGGGACATCACGTTGCACCGGCGAGTGAACCGGCCCTCCTTCGCGTGTCGTACTGCTTCGTAACCTGATTTCTTGACAACTAGAGCTATATGTGTAGAGTTATTGGGTGACACGAAATCGTGCCGCGTCCGCCCAGATGATCAGGGTCCTGCACGCGCTCGCTGCTGTTCCCGCGCGCTGGCGTTATGGCTACGAACTGGCCACAGAGGTACGTCTGAAGTCGGGTTCGCTCTATCCGATCCTTGTCCGGCTCGCCGACCGCGGACTGCTCGAGACGTCCTGGGAGCAAGGGCCGCCGGGGCGGCCACCCCGTCATCTCTACCGACTCACCCCGACAGGGAGGGAGTATGTGGCAGCGCTGGACTCTGCCCGGGTCCAACGCACAGTGCCACGCCCGGGCGTGAGATTGGGCGAGGCCTAGTGCCCCTCGTGATCGTCATATTCCTGCTGGTGTGCACGCTGCCGCTGCTCGTTCGCCGTCAACGTAAGGAACTGGACCAGTGGACGGATCGTGACGACGCGCCAGCCCGCCTCCTGGGCTGGGCGGTCGGACTGCTCTCGGCCGAGAAAGTTGAGTGGGGCCGGGCGATGCTCGGCGAGTTGGACCCGATCGAAGGTCGGTCGCCGCGGTGGCGCTTCGCTCTCGGATGTATGGCTGGCGTCGTGTTCCTGCCCCCCTGGGGGCCGGTCGGACCGATGGCAGCACTGGGAGCCGTCGCGCTGGGCAGCGCGGTCGTCCTCGGCTTTGGGTTCGTCCACTTCGGGCTCGCCAGCAACCCTTCGAACTGGGTGATACTGGCGATCCTGGCCGTCCTCGTGATGGGTTCCGTCGTCGCCGGGAGCATGCTGCTGCGCCGGCCTGGTGTGGCCCGTCCAGGGCTGGTGGGCGGGCTCTTCGTCTCGGCGGCATGGTTGGCGGCCTCCAGGTTTACGTTTCTGGGCATCCTCGACCCGATCAGGTCGATTGGACGTTGGTCCGTCCCGGCATTGTTCATCGCGGTGCCGCTGGTCGTGGGGGTGGGTGGCGCCTGGCGCAGCGGGAGCGCCCTCGTGGGCCGGCACGCCGCTTGGCTGGCCGGCGTCAGTGCCGGGTTGGCCATGTTCTTCGCCTCGGCCATCGCGGTCGTGGCGATCGACGGCGGACCGCGCGACCCCGGCGTGTCGGTCGCCGGTGGCGTGAGCGAGGCGCTCTCCGTCGCGGCGATGCTCTTCCTGATCCTGCTTCCCTTGACGACCGCGACGATCGGCTGGACCGCGGCGACAGCCACCGCCCTCTTCCGTCGTACCTAATCGGTACTTACGACCGCACCAATCCGTCGTTCACCGCACCGTTCTGTCCGCACAATGACGCAGGCGCAGCCTGCGGGTGGTTGAGCCCCCACGCGGTCTCAACGGCTTGCGGAAACCGCCCCCATTCTGCATCTGAACGAGATCGGCAGCGAGTCTCTGGATGTATCTTCGCGCTGCCCCTAAACCTCCTAGATTTGTGCGTGCGAACGATGCAACTCGTGTCTTCGACCGGCTGTTCGCAGGGCCGCCTCTAGTATCCAACCGGCTCCGTCGTTCAGTTCTCGTCCTGAGCCTCGTGACAATCGCATGTCTCTCGGGCTTCGGCTTCGCCGCGCGCAACTCCAGTCGTCCCCTGCTGTTCGACTCCAGCGTTGACGCGTTCTTGCGGCGAACCTCGGGACTACAGAACCGGCTGGCAGGACTGCTCAGCGAGGTCGGACATCCGAAGGTCTTCGTCACAATCACGGCGCTCGTTGTATTGGCGCTCGTCCTCTTGGGTGATCATCGGGCGGCTATGGCCACCGTCATGAGCGTCGTGGTTGCTGTGTTTCTGGTCGAGGAGGTACTCAAACCATTCTTCGACCGCCGCCTGGGCAGCCTCCCAGGTCCGGTCTTCCCGTCTGGTCATACCGCAGTATCAGTCGCCTTGGCAGGTGCGGTGATCATGGCCGCTGGCGCAGATCGCCCGTTGGCGCATCTCGTGCGGCCCCCGTTTCGCCACCTGCTCGTGGCCATCGTTCTCGTTGTATCCTGCGCAATCGGCGTGGCCATGGTCGCCCTGCAATTCCATTACATGAGCGATGTGGTCGTCGCTATACCACTGGGCCTGTCCGTCAGCGGCTTCACGGCCCTGTTATTGGACGCTCTTGCCGCCCGTTGGCAGAAATCGATGACCATCACCCCGCGCAAATGCCGACCTGAGTCCACTTTGGAGCGAAGTTGTCCACAGACTTCGAGCCGAACTGCCGATAGTCGGCCAGCATCGTGACGCCCAGCAGCACGATCCCAACACCTGCGACGATCGCAACGACGGCACCCATCCGACAAGTATCCCCTCCGGTCGGACGGAAGCTTCATGGGTCAAGGGACCGCCGAGTGAGGAGCAGGGAATGGATGCCGGAATGGAAGCCAATATCGTCAACCAAATTATTATGGGGCAGCGTGAAACGAACTATCGGCTCGACGAAATCATGGAGGAGCTGCGGAAGCTGAGCGACCAGCTGTCGCGGCTCTCTCTGGGGGTCTCCATCGACAGACTCGGGCGGTAGCCGGCGCCGCCACGCTGCCGGCCCACCGATTCGCTTACCCAATCCATCCGATTCTGAGTGGTGGTACCCAGGGACTGGACGTCGATGTAACCATCCCCGCTTTGCAACGTCCGTAGATCTAGGCTTGCGCTGCATTCGCTAGCCGGAGAGGGAGCTGCAACATGGGCGAAAAGGGCATTGTTGACCCGGGCAGCGGAAGCGGCAGTCCGTACGGTGCTGAACCGAGTCCAACGGGGTCGACCTCGGCAAGCGGCGGTGTTGGCGGAGGCGGTGGCGGCGGCGCGAGTCAAGCACCGAGTACTGGCGGAGGTGGTGGAAGCACCCCACAGCAAGGCAGCTGACAGTTGACGTCGTGAAGCGGTCACACGTTCTCACACATTGATCCCGAAATGACATGAGTTGTCGGCTCACGTGAGGGCGCGCGATATAAACGAGGCGTTCCGTCGGATTATCGGCATGGAGACCGCGCCAATCACGGGCGGCGTCCTCGGTGTCGAGCATGAATTCACTGTGAGTCACGGTGGGCAAACCGTAGCGTTCGAAGAAGAATTCATGGGCTTGGCCTCGGGCTGCGGCATCTCGATCCAGTGGACCCCAATGCGTACCCTCTCGACTCGGGGTCGGTGCTCACGTGCGACGGCAAAGAGGCCGAAATCGCGCTGGCGCCAAATGAAGTTGAACCGGGATCCGCTCAGCTGGTTGAGTTCGTGTCGCGTCGAGAGCGGCTCCGGTTGCAAGTAACGCTCGGAAGCGGCCTCAGGCTCGATGGTTATTCGACCCACTTGAGCGCGTGGACGCCTCACGAGCACACAGCAGAGGTCGCTCGAATCATCGCATCCCGCTTCGCGCCAGCACTAATGCTTCTCTTTGACCGCCCATCGTCCCCAGGCCTACTCGTACGGCCTCGTATCAACAGGACGGAGCTGTGCGGGGAACACTTATGGGGCGACTTCCTCACCGCGGCGTGTGTCGCCGTCGTCGCCGTCGTGCGTGCCAGCGTCGAGCTCGTCGAGCACCCTCGAGTGCGCCGATCTGCCCCGCCGATCCTTCGTAGCAAGGTCCTGGGGACCCCTGATCGGTTTGGGTGGTACGTGGACCGGACCGCGTTCGGCGTCGATCTCTATGAGAAGGGCAGGCGCTCGGTCCTCATCGACGTTGATGGACGAACGGTCACGGCGCAACAGCATCTCGAAGCGGTGTGGTCGTTCGTACGCTCCACCGCGGCCGCCTCGTTCACACCTGAAGAGCTGGCGGCCGTTGACCATCGGGTCCTGGGTGCGGCGCCTTTACCGCTCGAGGACGACACCGAGCGCGGTGCGGAGGAGGAGGGCTCGAAGCTTTGCACAGGTACGCAGCGGCCTGACGGCGAGAGCGCGGTGTTGCGCGGAGTGGTTCCGGTAGCTCGCCCGGGTGTCGACCTGGCTCCCGTGATGGTCACATGGGACGCCTGGATCTTCCTGATGGCAGATACGTCACGGAAGCGGCGTTCGTTCGTATCGATTCCACATCGGTCCCTGGACAGGTTCCGGCAGCTGTTGAAGAGCGGCCGCCTCGACGATTTGTTGCTGGCATACCTGTTGTCGAGGTCCGAGAGTCGAACCCTCGAACGAAGGGCACAGCTGCATGAGGCTGGTCTCTTTGACGACTTTCCCTCGAGGTTGGCATTAGTGGGCCTCGAACGGGATCCGGAGCCCAATGCCGCCTTTACTCCACTCTGATTGAATCATGACCGGCCCCGCCGCACCCATTGAGGACCTGGCTCAAGCGTTCATCGTGGCGGATGGGGTCCCGGGGGCAAGGCTGTTCAAGGGGGCGGCAATTGTCCAGGATGTGCGCGGCCCGGGTGCGGATTCCGGCTTGCCGACAGCACATGCAATCGGTTCAGGTAGTGCGAGATTCGGTTCCGGAGCGCGGAACGTGGCTTTGCTGGTCGGCATCGGGATCATCGGGCTGCTGCTCGTCGGCGGCCTTGTCGCGTTCGCGTCGGGTGGAGGTCCAGCCCATCACGCGACATCGAGGCCTTCCGCAATTGGCACAGTGCCAAGGTCCCCGACGACGACCCCGACAGAATCGGGCACGGGGGGCTCACAGATCATCGCCTGTGCACCGGGTGCTCTGTGTAGCACCACGACATCGAAGCCGTGCGTTGGCGTTGCCAACTGCGCTACGACAACAACCCATGCGTGCAACGCTGCGACCCCCGGCTGTCCCACACGGACCCCGGGCGCAGGGCAGACGACGACCACGAACCCCTGTCCGGTTGCGGCAGGAGGTTGTGGCAACGTGACCACGACAACGACATGCGGGAGCCCGGTCGTGGGGTGTACCACCACTTCGATAACCCCACAGCAGGGCACGACCACCACGGGCGCACCGACGACGACCTCCACTGCGCCCTCATGCCTTACCGTGATAAGCGTGTCACCGAACCAAGGGGCCCCGGGTCAAGCCGTGACCGTTACTGGATGTGGCTTCACCAATGCCACGGGCGTCACCTTCGGACCTAGCAATTCCGCGGTGTTCTCGGTGAACACCGACACCTCGATCACCGCCACAGTTCCTGCGAATCCGGGTGCGCCCGGGCCGGTGGACGTCCAAGTGACGACTCCATTCGGAACGACGGCGGCAGTCGCAGCTGACAGGTACACCTACATATGACGAATAAGCTACGCATCGGCAAGGTTCGCGGTCAGGCAACATTTCCTATGAGCACATCCAGGAACAGGCATGCCAGGGGCCGAAATCGCGAGTCGTCGCCGGTGTAGGGGTGGAGAGCCACCACGACGGGCGACACGACAAGTGTTGGGGTTGCGGCTCGCCGGTCCGGCCTGACTCGGCCCGTGGTCGGACCTGCATGACGCGCAAGGGGTCAGAGGTTCGAGTCCTCTACGGCCCACCATCGTAACTCGAGAGAGCGGGGCCACGCCCCGAAACGGCCCAGAAGCGCCGCGCAGGGCGGCTGGGAAGCGAGGCACGGGGCGGCCACCGCCACCGGGAAACGGAGGGGGCACGCGGCACGGGGCGGGCGGGGCCGATTCACCATCTAGGACCGCATCCCCGAACCGGTGAGTGTGTGTGTTCTGGGGCACCCTTACTCCGGCGGCAGATCAGAGCGTGAGGGGATCGGAGTTCGCGACAAGGGAAGGGTCCTGACGCCAGGTCTGCTGAGGAGCATCGACGTACAGCTCGATCAGGTTGCCGTCGGGATCACTGATGTAGAGCCCTTGGCTCACCTTGTGGTCCAAGGCCATGTGCACGGTGAGTCCCGCGGCGTCGAGCGAGGCCCGCACGTCAGCGAGGTCCGTCAGCGAGTCCCCGACCTTGAGGGCGAAGTGGTGGAGTGCACCCCCTGGCGGGACGTTCGCCTCGACGAGGGCCAAGTCGTGATGAGCGTTCCCTGTTGATAGGAACGCCATCGGACCCTCGCCGAAGTCACGGCGTGCGACCTCGTGCAGACCGAGCATTTCGTAGAAAGCGAGGGATTGACGCAGGTCGCTCACTCGAAGGACGAGGTGCCCGACCTTGGAGACGGCGATTGTCATGCTGACCTCCGACCATCGCGAGTTTGGTTCGCCGCGATGGTACAGCGGCCGAGCGCCCGAAACGCCTATCGGCTGCACCCCAGCCCGGCAGCGAGCTGGGATACCCCGTTTGAGTCTTGATACGAGATTGGTGGGCCGCCGGCGAGCTACTTCCCCCCAAGGGCGAGCCAGGGCAAGAAGCTGCCTCAACTCAGAAGAGCCAAAAATCTTCAGAGGCGAACTCTGCCAAGCGCCGTCCGCTTACGCCCTTCGGGGTGATCACGACCCATATGCTGTGAATCCCCTTCTTCCAGGGTTGCGGCGGGGCGCCGTCGATCTGTCCTATCAGTTCGGACAGGCGTGATTCGGCTACTTCGTATTCGACTACTTCAGCGGCACCACGAACCAGAACACTCCATCCTGAGTGGCTGACCGTATCTATGTGATCAACTTGAAAGGTGATATCCCGTTCATTCAGGCCGCGCACTTTCGAACCTGCCTCAGAACGGAAGACAATGGTATTTCCAGCGACGGCATAGTTGACCGGAACTGCGGCTAGTCCCAGTTTGTCCTGATAGATGAGCCGACCGACTACCTGCTCTCTGAGCAACATAAAGCACTCGTCCCATGAGAGTTCCTCGAGGATTCGCCTCGGCATGGTCAAAGTGTACGAGCCTTGACCTGTACGGTTCAGAGTCCAACGACCCTATTGCGACTGGGATGACATCCGTGGGATGTATCCCCGGATGTCGGCGCCCCAGCCCGGCAGCGAGGGCACCCGGTTGTTACAAACAGGGCATGCCCGTGTTCCAAGTTTGATCCGGCACCAGGTGCGGGGTGCTCGGAACGCTCGTCTATCCCTCGATGAGGATGACCATCGTCTCGGGCAGAACCCCATCGTGTTTCATGGCCTCCGCGGCCGCTTCTGACTGCATGGCGGAAGCGAATGCGTCCATGTCAGGAACGTCCATGAGAACCGCTACCTTCGTCGGGTCGTCGGGGCTAACGAACGTCCGGATGTTCGTGACGCCGAGCGGTCCGAAAAGCTCTTCGCGCTTGGGCGAGTTCAGCCAGTGGTCCTTGCCCTTCGAGATGTCGTGGTGCCCGATTACGGTCGGCATGGGTCCTCCCTTTGTGGTCAGCGATGACGGTAGTTCATCTTGGTGCGCAACGAGGCCAGCACCGATTTCATGAAGATACGGGATTGTGAACTCAATCCAGTTGGACGTGGACCCGCCTGGGACCAGAGCACACCCACCGATCAATGTATTGGGGCAGGCGGAAGGTCCTCGAGTAGCGCGTGCGGGAGACCGCGTTCTGCTGGTCAAGTTCCGCTATCCACGAAGTTGGGGTCGATCAGGTGGGCAACGAGCTCGACGCCGAGGACTATGTCGGCGATTATCAACATCGCCAAGTGCGAACGCGAGGACACCCAATAACCCCTGGATCACTGGCCCTTCGGTGTTCGGGAGCCAGCTCATCAAATAGATGGTGGCGGTCACCACGATCGTCCCAGCCACGACGCCACCAGCCAAGGGCCAATTGAAGATTGCCGTTGTGATTTGCATCACGGCTCTCCTCCTCGAATCGCAAAGTCTTACACCCGAACGTCGGACCAGATCCGACGTTGTAGCGGCGGGACACTTGGAATGGTTGGAAGCCCGGAAACCGCAGATTGAGGCGTGGCCTACTTGCGTCCCACCTCACCTGGCGTACTGGGGCATGTAGAAGCCTAGATTTGAGGCGTGCCCGCAAGCCTCCGACCGCTCACCGACGAAGAGACCTCGGAGTTCATTGAATGGCAACTCGAGCAATACGTCGAAGAGAGGGTCAGATCAGGAGAACGGCCAGATTCTGCTCGACGGATTGCCAGCGAGCAGTCGAGAGCGCTGTTTCCTGAAGGAGTACCAGCAGACGGCCAACTTCTGTTCCGTGTCCTCGATGACGAGGGTACGGCCGTCGGCATGCTGTGGATCGGGCCCCAGCAACCTGCCAACCAACCGGAAGCCTTTTGGGTTTTCTACGTGAGGGTTGAAGCGGCCCATCGGGGTTTGGGATACGGCAGATTGGCCATGGAACTCGCGGAGACCGAAGCTCGCTCTAGGGGAGCTTCAGAACTTGGACTGAACGTATTCGGGCACAACCAGGTCGCACGACATCTGTATGAATCGATGGGCTACACAGCTACGTCAATCAACATGAAGAAGAAACTTTGAGTGGGTCCGCCTGTCCCTGGCCCGACGAAGTGGGGCATTTAGCCTGAGGCCGTCGCCCGGTAGCGGCATAATGCGAGCGGTCCTCGCGGCCTGGCACCCGGCACGGTCGCCCGATTGGACCTTCGGCCCTCCCGCCTTGGCCCGATTTGTGGCCAGACTTGAGGTGAGGGCCAATCAGGCCAGGCTCGCCGCCGCCAGCCGAGTCGAAGGAGGCATTCGCCGTGCAAGCTGCTATCGGAGACAGGATCGTCGTCATGGGCCACCACACGGGACAGCCCGTCCGCGAGGCGGTCATCCTCACTGTCGAGGGTGAGAGCGGAGCCCCTCCCTACCGGGTGCGGTGGAGCGATGACGGACACGAAGGATTCTTCTTCCCAGGATCCGATGCCGTCGTCGAGCACCACCCAGCCACATGACCTTTGCAGGGGCAACCCAATTTCGGGCCTGAGCACGCCCTAGGACCGCCCGGTCGGTGATGAAGCTGAGGCCAGGCTCACCGGAACACATGGCCCCAGGCTGGCGGTAGGGGTCCAGTCCAACCGCGCTTGGACGATCTCACTACTCTTCGGCGGTGGCACGGTTGCCGCAGAGAGATGGTGCAGGACATGGCAGGAGCGAATTCGGAGAACATCACGATCGTCGGCAGAACCATCGTTCGGGAGCTCGGTGACAGGAATGAGGTTGAATGGCAGTTGAGCGCCAGGCCCGAGCTCGAGTGGTCCGAGATCTTTCAACTCGGGGGCCCGACCGACCGGACGGGTTCGATCCAATGGGTCCAGGGCAGCGGGCCTGACGTTATTGGCGCAGTCATACGATGGTTTGTCCCAAACGGCGAAATTGAGGAAGCCGATGCGGAGGTGAGACACCGTCTGTCAGTGGCGAACGAGAGGATCGGGTTGGACCGGAACGCCTAGGGATTATCGAGTCACTGATAGAGACTGAGGCCAACGCTCTTACTCACTGTTGTCACGGCGGAGGGAATCGCCTCCTACCGGCAGCGAGGGACACCTACTTAGCGCCCTACGCTCAGATTGAACCGCAGCCGCGAGGTCCGGTACGTGCCGGTGACTTGCCAGCATCCCGGAACCGAGAAATCGAGAGTTGACGTATTGAATGCCCCGCGAGCATCAAAGGCGCGATTGACGTCGTAATGAAACGTTCCCGGTCCATCAAGGCGACGTCCCTCGACGCGTGGAAGCCCGTTGGGTCTGGTGAACCACGGGAACTTCAGATGCCAGCTATTGCCGTATTTCACACCAGGAACACCGACCGCCGAACGGATCGTCCACAACGACCCCTCGCCGATTACCGGTTTTCCCTGAGCCCACTCGACGACATCATGCGGTTCTCTTGCGTGAACAGGCTCCATAAACGTCACGCATCCCGATGCGGCCTTCGAGGACTTTGACGGCGAAGCCGCACACCCAGCGACCAAGATGGCCACCAGCGCCATTGCCAGCAAGCACCTCACAATGAAAAATCTTAGGGTGGCCCTGCCCCAGTCGTGCTGATATGTCCCACCGTCCCGGCGAATGGGGACACAGGAGTCTTAGGTGTTCGACGCGAGGGTCAGGTGGGGTCAATCGCACCGAAGCGGACAGAAGTGGCCCATCCGTGTGCGGGAACAAAGCGCCGAGTCCAGAGCAAGGAGGGGGAAATGGGGGACCTTGCTCAACAGACTCGACAAGCCCACTCTACGGAGACAACCTGACGCCTCCATGAAGGCACGTGACATTGGTCCGTTGTCTCACCCTTCCGGTGTGAACTGGGGCACCCTGCAACTCAACGGAGTAGGTGTGGCGCTACGGTCGATCAGGTGGATCAGAGTACGAATCGGCAATTCAAGTTAGTCCTCGTACTTCTGTGCCTTCTGTTCGTGGTGACGTCGGGGATCACCGGTCCTGCGTTCGGGCAGTCGTCATTCATCCGCACGCAACGCACACCAACCTACGCCCAGGTATGCCAGGACGAAGGGTCCGTGTGCGACCGGTTCACGACCGGCTTTCCTCAGGTGCGCCCCGGCTCGGTTCCACTTTGGCTCATCCATCGCCCGCTTCATTTCCCGACCGTTCGTACAGGGGGAACATGCCCGGTCAGTCGAGGCAAGGTGATGAGCACCAGCTTCATCAACGGGGTTGTTTTCGGACCGGGACCAGTGCGCCTGCTCGTGGCGATGGGATACATCCCCACTCTCCTGGCTGGCAACGTTGGCCTATTGGCCTCAGACACTCCCGGATGGTTTGCGTTCAAGACGAACTGGATCGTTGCACCCTCGTACCAAGGACCGATCATCGTTCGAGCCAAGAGGATCGACGGTCCTGGCCGGGTTGCGCTACTCGGAGGAGCTGTACCAGGGCCGCTCATTGTGCCACCAGGTCCGACCATCAATGACTATTCCCGCACTCGGACGGCGCCAGTCGGCACATACGTCTCAGGTCCGGGATGCTTTGCATTTCAAGTTGACGGCAAGGGATTCGATGAGCACATAGTCACCAATGCGGTCGCGAGTGCTGCTAGCTGAACGGCCAGGTGTCCTCCTCTCGCTCCGAACTGCCCACCGAACCGATGCGTACTTGGTCACCCTCTCACGCCACCAGTCGGTCCGGCGTCGACGGCCCAGAACCCATCACCACAATCGGCCGCCCTCGGTGATCTCGAACCGTCCCACCAGGCCAGGCGGTGCAGGGCGCTTCATTACCTGCACCGCTGCGAGCTGTGGAGGTCATTTGCGCGTCATTTGACTGGACGATGGTGCAGGATGTCCTCATGACTATTGAACACAACCCGGACAAGGACGAGATGCGAGAAGCCCTGGACAGTTGACGCGGAGACTCGTCAACGCCGAGCCACTTGATTCGCCCACCCAGCCGTAATCCGGGCCAACGCCGCCCAGTTGCCGCTGGTTGTGGCATGTGCGAGCAACCGCACAAACGACCCTGAACTCGTCCCACAGGGCTATCCGAGAACCACGTTCGATGCCGAAGAAGCAGCACAGATCGTGGCCGAGGTCTGTGGCGCAGCGCACATCGAAGTTGAGCGATGGGACTCGCCTCTTGTGCATCTCCACGACCGTGACGAGGTGGCCGCTTACGCTCGCAGTCACTTGATCCCGCTCCATGCAGTCGAAGCAGTTGAGCCGCCACTCACGCTGACAAAACGCGGTTGCCTCGTCTGGGCTCGGCGGCCATTAGCGAGCGGCTAACGCACTCGGGATTGCCTGCGGATAGGTGGATCTCCCCCACCATGATCGCCCGCCCATTCGTGCCGGTTGGCTGCACCCCAGCCCGGCGTTCTGGGCTACTGCGGGAGGCTGCGAATAGAGCCCCACCTCAGCGCCAGACGTACGCTTCGGCCGTGATTCCCACAGTGACTATTGAGCCAGATTGGGGTGGGGGCCCCATCTGGGTTGTAGGCGACCCCAACGAACCACTGTGGTGGGATGGGGACAAGGCGGCCGAGCGAGAGGCATGGCTTGCGGAGACTGCCGACGCTCGACGGCTCATTGCATCGCTCGGCGATCGGGTGCCCAAGAAGATCGCGGACGACCTGAATGGCTGGCAGACCGAGTGGCAAGAGATTGACCTCGAAGACGAGGCTATTCAGAAGGAATGGTGGGACCGGGGTCTTGCGCTCGCGCGATCACTGCAATCGGCCTTGGCGCCCGAGTTCATCGTCCTGTATTTCAATGTCCCGTTAGACGAGGTCGGTGAATCCGACCGCCACGAGTACTTCGCAGATTGACATTGTCCCGGCGTTCTGGGGGTGCGTCCAGGAGATTGGGCGCCATGACAACAAGGAGGTTGTGATGACGTAACCAATCGACAAGCTGAGGGCAGCCAGCCGGTGCGAGTCCGGTCCGGGGAGACGCCAAGGTCCCCGGTAGTGAAGCCCCCGTGCGTGGTCGAGAGGCCGGGTGCGAAGCGGGGCCAGGCAACTGACCAGTCCGCAACATCAAGTGAAGCCTGCAGCGTCGTCACGCCGGTCCGTGTTCGCACGGACGAGGAGGAGCCGAGCCCTTCCCCAATGGGCGAAGGCCATGGACAGCACCAGAGAACTTGGAGCGGGTGCTTATGAACCTCCCGGCGCAGGGGGCGTGGAATGGTCAGAAGGGTGTCCTTGGAACTGGAGAGATCCTCCTCGGCCCCGGATCTGCGGTCCGGGAAGCAGCCCTGTCTATAACCGGGGACGGGAAGTGCCAGGGAGCCGAGAGGAAGTCGGAGGGGGCCGTAGTAGCGATGACGGCCGGGACAACACAACCCGGTCCGAGCGAAGGGCCCCTGCTTCACCGGTGCATGGCGAAGATGGAGAGGAACCCTGATGAGTGCCGAGTTCTCGGCTAGATCCGTCAGCCACGCCGAAGGCGTGGACCCGGTCCGAGCCCTTCAACGTGTGCTTTATCGCAGCGCCAAGCAGAACCCCACCAGACGCTTCCACGCCCTCTACGACAAGGTCGCCCGCAGCGACGTCTTGTGGCGGGCATGGGTCGAGGTGGCGAAGAACCAGGGTGCCCCCGGAGTTGACGGCGTGACGATCGTGTCGATCAGCGAAGGTGGCACCAACGGGGTCAAGGTGTTCCTCGACGGCCTCGCCGTTCAGCTTCAGGCAAAGACGTATCGTCCGAAGCCTCTGCGGCGGGTCCACATCCCCAAACCGGGCAAGCCGGGTGAAACCCGGCCGCTCGGGATCCCCACGGTGGCCGACCGGGTGGTCATGTCGGCGGCCAAGATCGTCCTCGAACCCATCTTCGAGGCCGATTTCTCCCCGCAGAGCTATGGGTTCCGGCCCAAGCGCTCCGCCCACCAGGCTCTCGAAGAGATCCGGGTGACGGCGAATCGGGGAGCCAACTGGGTGCTCGACGCTGACATCAAGGCGTGCTTCGACGAGATCGACCACGAGGCCCTCATGGCTCAGGTCGAGCGCCGGGTTCTCGACCGGCAGATGTTGAAGCTGCTGCGGAGTTGGCTCAGAGCGGGGGTGTTCGAGGGCGGGTTGGTCTCTGACACCGAGTCAGGGACACCGCAGGGTTCACCGATCTCCCCGTTGTTGGCCAACATCGCTCTGCACGTCATTGACGAGGCATGGGCGAAGGCGGCCGCCCTGGGGACGTTGGTCCGCTACGCGGACGATCTCGTTGTCCTCACCACCACCCGGAGCCGGGCCGAAGAGGCCCAGCGCCGGATTGAGGCGGTGCTGGTCGGCCTCGGGTTGCGCCTGCATCCCGACAAGACCCGCATCGTCTACATCGGTGACGGCACCGACGGCTTCGACTTCTTGGGCTTCACTCATCGGAAGACCCCGTCGAAGTTCGGAGATCGCCGCTACCTGTCGAAGTGGCCGTCACCACGGGCCATGGCCTCAATTAGGGCCAAGGTTCGTGATCACACCGACCGCCGCTTCGCCGGCCGGGACCTGCACAATGTTGTCGCTGACCTCACTCCCGTCCTGCGGGGGTGGGGGGCGTACTTCCGTTACGGAAACTCGAACCGCAAGTTCGCCGCCATCGACAGCTACATGCACTTCCGGATGTCCAAGCTGGCCAGCGTCAAGTACGCCACCAGGGGTCGTCTTCGAGTCGACCGGTTCAATCATGGCTGGTTGACCGATCTCGGCGTCTATCGACTCACCGGAACCATCCGGAGATGGGGTTCTGCGCATGCCTGACGATGAACGGTGTCGGGAAGCCGTGTGCGGGAGAACCGCATGCACGGTTTGATAGGGGGCCGCTGGGGAGGTTGACGTCCAGGCGAGATGGAACACATGCACCCAACGGGAAACCGACGGGACTGAGCCCATCCGCCGCACCGGCCACACCGAACCAGCGGCCTACCTCACCAGGCTCAGGCTTCGGGAGGGATGCGCAATAGTTCCAGCGCCTGCGTTGCCAGCACTCGGATCCGCCCCCATGTGGGTGAGTCATCAATCGCGTCCCAGTCGGTCCAAGGACGCAGTCCTTCGTCTTCGTTTGGGTCGTTCAAGAGTCGCTCCAACGCCAACAACGTGGCTTCGCCTTCGGCGTCCACGTAGCCGTTCTCCACAAAGACGTACATGAGGCCAGGCACTTCATCGAGGAAACTGAGTCGCATCTCGTCAGGAGGCACGTGGACGGGCTGTCCAGCGGCCCATTCCCGTTGTTGGGTTGCCGAGGACGCTAGAAGTTCAAGGTCTCTGTTGGAGCAGCCTGACCAAGGACTCAGGCGTCGGAGTCGGGTGCATAGTTGATTTCAGTGTGGCAGCCCGGCCACAACGCCACGGACCCGGCGTTCGGGGATGCCCCTAAGAACCCGCTCGGTTGACGAGTGGCAAGTGAGTTGAGGCGATGTCGCTCAGGTTTTCGCAGCGTGTGTCACGCATCGCGATGAGCCAATACGGGAACAAGATGATGCCTATTTCAACTGTATGACGAATCGCCCAGATGGCTTGACTTGTTGCCAGAAATTTGCAGACTTTCTGACAACATTGGCGAAAGGGCGGGAACGAAGAGGGGGAGATCGGGGGATTTTCAGATGGACGTTCGGCGAACGGGCCGCATCTTCGGCTGGTTGTTCATCGGCACATTCGTAACGAGCATCCCGGCGCGGCTGCTCTTCATTCACGGGCTCCACGCGAGCTGGTCTGACCTGCACTTCGTCCCCGGTGCAACTTCCACCACAAGTCTCAAACTCGGCGCGGTCCTCGAGTTCGGACTGATCATCACCCAAATCGGAACGGCAGTCGTCATCTACCCGCTCGTCAGACGGCAAAGCGAAACCGTCTCGCTCGGATACGTCACGGCTCGCATCATGGAGTCGGTCTTCGCCGCCATCGGCATCATGAGCATCATGACGATTGTGAACGTTGCGGGCCCGTTGGCTTCAGCAACTGGCGCCCACGCCGCTGCACTCGGTGCTTCAGGTAGTTCGCTGGCGTGGACGTATGAATGGGCGTTCCAGTGGGGACCCGGCCTCGTAGCAGGAATCGGTAACGGGTTGATGCTGGGTTACTTGATGTACCGATCGGCACTCGTGCCGCCTCGCATGGCGTTGCTGGGAATGATCGGTGGCTCCTTGCTAATCTTTTCCTTGGTGCTGGTCCTGTGCGGTGTGACCAAGAACGGCTCGGGACTTAATGGCCTGCTGACACTGCCGGAAGCCGCGTGGGAGCTTTTCCTCGGCATCTATTGCGCGTGGAAAGGGTTCAGAACGGAGAGCCCGATTGCCCAGCCAGATTGGCAGTTGGCAACGGCTGACTAAGCCTCGATCCACCGATTGACCCTGGATGAGCTTGTGCAGATGGGGGCCGGCTGAACAACGAGGTGATGCTGCCGTCGAAACGGAGATCGGCTGTGGTGGTGGCGTGGGGGATCAGAGGTTCTTGTCGTTCGCATCGGATGTCAGCGCCTTGGTCGATGTCGTCTGCGGTGCGCCGCCCGCCGGGGGTGTCCCTAGAGCGGAACGGGCTGCAGCTCTCTGAGCAAGGAAAGGCAACGGGTAAAGGCGGGAGCCCAGGGCCAGCGTTGTGGTGCTCGCAGAGTAGGAACACCCGAGCGGTTGACGAGGCGGCCCGGGACGCTGAGGAACCGGGTGCGCACGGTGGCAGCGACAGTGAGCGCGTTGCTCGGGGTGAGCTGACCAAGCACGGCGGTCCAACGGATGAGGTCGTGGGCCAGTGCCGCGCACAGCAACCACGCCGCGTTCGCCTGGAAGTTCCCCGATGGGACGTGGTTGAGGCCCGCCCCTTCTTTGAGGTCGCGGATGGCGAGTTCGACGACGGCGTGGCGGCGGTGGAACGCATCGACCTCGAGCGCGTCAGCGTCGAGATCGGTGAGGAACGCAAAGTGACGCCAGTCGGGCCACAAGGTGGCCTGGGGGCCGATAAGCCTGGTGCGGCGCACGATGAGGCGCTGACCCCGGTAGTCGCACTCGGCCACCTGGGCCTCGCCGCCCGGCGTGTAGGGCACTGGTCTCCAGGCGTCCTCGTCGATGAGCGAAATGGCCTCGACCACCTGCTTTTGCATGCGCACCCCCATGGTGAAGCGGACGTCGAGGCGGCGCAGGGTGGCGATGGTGTCGTTGGACCAAAAGCCCGAGTCAAAGCGCATGACGAGTTCACCGGTTGCGCCAGCCCGGCGGACTCGGGCCACCAGCTCGGCGATGAAGCGTCTCGCTCCGCGCGCCGAGCCGGCCGGCCCACGGCGCAGCCGCGCATGGAGCACCTCGCCGGTGTCGGCCCGGGTGGCGAGAATCGGGTGGTAGCCGAGGACCCGGGTGTAGCCATAGCCAGCACCGCTCTTGGCCTTGCCGCACACCTCGCAGATGGTCGAGTCGATGTCGATCACCAGGCGAGCCGCACCGGGACCCGCGCCGAGTGACCAGGCCCGACGAATGGCCTCGCCGAGAACCGAGTCGAGTTGGCGGACGTGTCCGAAGGTGAACGAGCGCAAGAACGTGCCGAGCGTCGAGGGGGCCATCACCTTATGTGGGAGCACCGCTTGTGTCGCTCCGGCCCGCAGCACGTTGGCGTGGTCGATGTGTGAGCCACCGGCGACGAGCGCGTGCACCAAGGTCAAGACCTTGCGTCCCGGACGAGCACCTCCCACCCGGCCACCCAGACGCACCGTCTGGTCGATCAAGGACTCCAGCGAGAGGCACGACACGAGCGTCGCCACCAACAACAGACCGGCATTAGCCACCAGATTGGGCTCATCGAATGACACCTCAATCCGGTCGATTCCGCGCGATACTGACCTCACAGAAAGTGCCTCCTTGGTGCTGGGGAACTGCGACGTCGAACACCGCAATTCTTCCAGCGCAGGAGGCACTTTCCGCGGATGCGCGGCCTACGCTCCGCTCAGTTCATCGGTGGATCGAGGCTAAGGTCCACTGTTTTGTCGGGATGTAGGGGTGTCCCCGTTGTGCCGCAGGGTGGCACCCACTCCCGGCGGATGGGGGCACTCTTGACCGTGACGACGCTCGCGCATTATGGGGCCTGAAACATATTGCATCCGTTGTGATTCCAGGGGATACTGACAACAACTACACGACAGCGGCCCATGAGTGTGCCGAATCGGCCTTCCGGAAAATGACGCCCCGAAACCTTGGTAGCGCGACATTCAGCGCCAGAGGTCGACGAAGATCGCGGTGTCCCCGTCGACCTCGAATCGACGAAACGAGGCCGCGTGACGGTGAAGGCAAAGCGGATCTACACCCCCAGTCGAATCGTTGCCCTGGTGGTCATCGGGGTGTTGTTGCTCGGCCTGACGTACATGGGGTTCGCATCCGGCGACGCCGCGGTCTCGGTCCCGCAGGGGGCGCACGCCGGCCAGCTGACCATGCACTCGTGCACGTATTCCACCGAGAAAGGCGGCTACCGCGCCGACTGCGGAACGCTCGTCGTGCCCGAGAACCGGGCAGACCCCCGGTCGCGCCTGATCGCGCTGCCGGTGACCCGAATCCTGGCTCGCTCATCCCACCCGCTGGCGCCAATCTTCCACCTCAACGGCGGCCCGGGCATCACCAACATGACGTTTCCCCAAGCGAGCCGCCTGGCCGCCCAGCACGATGTCGTCATGGTCGGCTACCGCGGCGTCGACGGCTCTTCGGTGCTGAACTGTCCCGAGGTGACGGCGGCGCTCCAGAGCTCCGCTGACTACCTCGGCAAAGCGTCGCTGAGCGCGTACTCCCAGGCCTTCGCCTCGTGCGCGCAGCGGCTTGAGCGATCCGGCGTAGACCTCGCCGGCTACACGCTGGCGGAGCAGGCCGACGACATCGAGGCCGCTCGCGTCGCGATCGGCTACAAGCGCATCGACCTGCTCAGCGAGAGCGCCGGGACCCGTCTCGGGATGATCTACGCGTGGCGGTACCCGAACAGTGTCGCTCGCTCGGTGCTGGTCGGGGTCAACCCGCCCGGGAACTTCATCTACAGCGGAGCCGAAATCGATCAGGGGATCGAGCGTTATTCGGCGCTGTGCGCGAAGCAGCCTGCCTGCCACGCCCGCACCGGCAACCTCGCCGCGAGCGTGCAGCACACGGCGGCAGACATGCCGAGCAGTTGGTTATCCCTGCCGATCAAGCCGGGCAACGTCTTGGTCGGGACGTTCCTCGGGCTTACGGAGGCGACCGGTTCGCCACTGACTGGGCCGATGACCCTCAACTCGTGGATCTCCGCCGCGCAGGGCGACCCGAGCGGCCTGTGGTTCCTCTCGGCGATGGCCAATCTCGTCCTTCCCCAGTCGTTCGTCTGGGGCGAGTTTGCAAGCATCGGGATGGCCGACGCGCAGCCCGTCGAGCGCTACTTCAGCTCCGGCGCGGACCGGGGCTCGATCATCGGCAATCCCCTCGGGGAGTTCTTGTGGGGGGCAGGAGGCCTTGTGCACGCCTGGCCGGCCAACCCGGGCGAGAACCAGTACACCAGCGTGCAGAACTCGAGCGTCCCGACGCTGCTCATCGGCGGGACGCTCGACTTCGAGACACCGGCCCAGAACGCCACGAAGGAGCTGTTGCCGCACCTTTCCAACGGGCATCAGGTCATCTTGTCCGGGCTCGGGCACGTGGACGACTTCGACGCCTACGAGCCGAGCGCCAGCACGCAGCTGCTGACCACGTTCTACGCCACCGGCCAGGTCGACACGTCCCGCTACACCCCGAACGAGGTCAGCTTCGCCACGCCGGACACGCAGGCAGCGATTGCCAAGAAAATCCTTGCGACAATGATCGCCGTCGCCTTGTTGGCAGTGATCTGGCTCGTGGTGTTGGCGATCCGGATCCGCCGCCGAGGCGGTACCGGCCGCAAGACGGGCGCATGGATCCGTTCGGCCGGTCCGATCGTGTTCGGACTCGGCGGATGGTTCCTCGGCGCACTGTTGATACTGCGGTTCTGGCTCTGGCCGAGCGGGCCGCTCGACGACCAGCTGCTGGCAGTGGTCTCGGTCGCGGTGCCGATCTGGCTCGGGGTCTACGCCGGCTGGGTCTGCACCGACACGCCGAAGGCGATGCGGGCCAAGGGCATCGGTGCCGCGGGTGTCGGTGCGGTGGTCGGAGCCGTATTCGGTTTCCACGTGACCAGCGGGCTCATCGCGTTGATCACGACGATCATCGGTGCGGCCGCCGTGTCGAACCTGAGCCTGCTCGTGCTCGACATCTGGACCGAACGGGCCGCCTCCCCGGGAACGGCCGCTCCGGCGGTGGATCTGTCGGAGACGGAGCACCTGGAGCCGGCCCTGCACTGATCGCCCGAACCGTGTGATGGCGAGTGAAGGGATCGAGTAGGGCGGCCCCGAGATTCCCCCATCCGAGCGGAGCGACGCGTCCCAATAACGCGCCGAACACGCCGGTTTGCCTGTCCCAGTCATTCCTGCTGGGGCAGGGGATCAGCAGCCCTCAACGACTGAACGCGTCACCCTCGGCGCGTGCTCCGGGCACGCCTCGACGTACCAACTCTTGCCCTTGCGGTCGGTCCAGATGTGGTCCGCCTGTAGCTGACGGGACTGGACCATCCTGAAGCAGCGGCCCGCCTCGGGGCTGAAGGCGGCGATGAGGTCGCCGGGTTCGGGCATCCGGTCCACGGGTCGAAGTTAGATCCTTGCCCGCGGCCCAACCCCCAAGGCGAAGCTGAGAGGTCGAGCCGCCACCCCCGCCGGACCGTTATCTTGGCGATATACGGCCATGGTGCGCCCCCTTGTCGGTGTAATCGTCGGGCACCCCTCCAGCGTTACAAGTTCGCTCCACCCGCGCCGAGCTACCCGGCCGTACCCTCAGAGTCGGTGAACGAGGCCTTAATCGGCTGGCTGATGACCCCTGAGCCGCCCGACGAGGCGCTGACGCTGTGAGAGTTCGTGCACCCGCCGAAATGGCACCAGAGGGCCGCGTGTGGGGGCCTGGGCTCCGATGCGTTCTTGGGCTCCCGTGGGCCGTGGCTACGGGGCTAGGGGAGCTGTGCGAGGGCTGCCCGGTGCGCCAGGAGTGCCTCGATGTCACCCTGGCTGACCCGTACCTTCTGGGGCTCTGGGGCGGCACGTCGGAGGGCGAACGGCGGGCGATGCGGCGGGGGCCGGTGGCGTAGCGCCGTCAGGCAGCCACCTCGGTGGCCCAGACCGGCGGTGGGTTTATGGTTACTGTCCCCCCTCCGACACCCAGTCTGACTAGGAGAAACGCCCCGCGGCCGGCTCACCGCCAGGACGGTCGACGGTGTCCGTTGCCCCGGCGTCGCTCGATGAGATTTCGCGCGGGTGATTTCAACCACCTCGCCGCGGGCCTCGGTGGTGCCTGCCGATGGAAGTGCACCAACCGGTCCGCGACCTCTCGGTGACGGTCGTCCGTTGCGTGCTGGCAGCGCAGCCCAGCGGTGTGGGTGCTGTGTCCGAGACGTGCATCAGTTCGGGGAGAGTGGCACCGGCCACCGCGGCCCTCGTTGCGCCCGAGCGGCGCAGGTCGTGGAAGTGCAGCGGCAACCGCTACGCCTTGGCCGGCCGACGGGACTGTTGGTGCCCGGCCCCGTCAGACTGATGGCATGCCACATGCCTCCGACTCCGTAACGATCTTTCCCGGTGTGTGGCAATGGCAGGCGTGATCGCCGGGTGGGCACTGAGCCTGTCGGCGTGCTCGTCCGGCCAAGCCGATATCGCCTCATCACCGGTTCGGCACAGTGGGTCGCCTGACCCCGCCGACGAGGCTCGCGGTCGGTGATGATGCAAAACCACCGTCCAGGGCAAATCCATCTGGCCTCAGCGTGACACCCAAACGTAGTGTTGCAACCTATGGCTGAAGAACCCGTAGAAGCAATCGATGCGATAACCGACCGCTTTATGGACGCATTACAGGAAGGCGCATCGCCAGAAGAACTCTGCATGCTGGCGGAAGCTCGCGCCTGGCTGATTTGGCCGAACCAACCTCATTAGCGGGCCCGGTTGGGCGGCCCCAGGTGGTCACCCGAGGTCGATGACCGGTCCGGCGATGACCGGGGAACGGTTCGTATTGTTGGACCCAGGGTCACTATGTATCGCAAGCGCGATCCGGTTGAGGCTTTGATTCCCCGTCCGGCACGGCCGCTATCGGGTAGACGCGAACGCGCGCGCCCGGCAACAACGTCCCACGCACATTGTCGTTACGTTGTCCCCGTTAGGCCCGGTCGGCTCTATGGCGAGGGCGACGAGGTGGTCAGAATTCCAAGCACGGGGCGGTGATTGACGGGATCACGCGCGTTTGGCGATTGCGCGCGTTATCCCCGTCACCGCCCCTCCCGCGACCCAACGCCGGGTCTTCGGGGGGCTGTTCGGTAAACCTTCGGCGCATGCCCCCGACACGCCTCGACGTTCAGCTCTTGCCCTTCCGGTCAGTCCAGCGTCCTTCCACGCCGGCACCCCTCGGCAGTGATCCGCCTGAAGCTGATGGCACTGGATCATCCTGAAGCAGTGGCCCGGATCGGGCCTGAAAGCGGGGATGAGGTCGCCGGGCTCGGCATCGGGTCCGCCGGCTGACGGTAGACCGGGAGTCGGTGGAGGGGTACGCTTCCAACGGCCGTTCCCGAACAGTTCTGAAACTGAGCGGAGGTGATCCAGATCCGACAGCGGATCCCCATGCAGCAGATCGATCTTCTCAAGGGGGTGCCTCTATTCTCGGCATGCTCGCAAGGCGAACTCCGAACCATCGCTCAACTCGGCACGCCGGTGAGCGTCGAGAAGGGGAGAGTGCTGATCACCAAGGGCGCCGTGGGTACTGAGTTTTTCCTGGTGCTCTCTGGGGTCGCCTCTTGCCGGCTGGGCAAACGCCAAGTGGACCAATTCACGACCGGCGGCTACTTCGGCGAGCTTGCACTCCTCCACGGAGGCATCCGGACTGCCGATGTCGTCGCCGAGACCCCGATGGAGTTGTTGGTGCTCGACCGTCGCGAATTCCAGTCGATGCTGATGACGACGCCGCGCATCGGCGTCAAGATGATGGACCGGCTCGCCGACCGCCTGGCCGACGCCGACGCGCATTACAGCGATTGAGTCGGGCCCATCGGATCCGCCACCGAGGCGTACGCCGGGAGCCGCCACGCGAAGCGGCCCCTCGGAGGGGTGGTCGAGGGGCCGCTGCACCCTTGCCTCGTGACTGACGTAGGTGCATTCCCGTTATATCTGCCGAGGCTGGCGAATCCGTCCACGTCCCCGGCTGAGCTGCCTCCTGACGCCAAAAACGACCTGCCGCCGGGACTTAACAATGGGACTGTGACCTCGTCAGAGTCCCCACCCCACTGGGGCCTGACCAGGGACTTTGAACCGCCCTGGGTTTCCTGGAGGCTCTCTCACTTGTCTTCGCTGTACGGATGGCGCACATCGACGAGGCCGGATTGTCCAAACGAATCGAGGGCTTCCATTGCTTGCGATGGCGATTCGTAGGGATCGGTCTGCTCTGCATCGTCGGCGCGAATGAGATCGTTACCGTTGGCTGCAGAGGGGTCCGCTTCTAACCTCTCCGGAACCACGGTCGGTGGACCCGGCGGGGGCTCATCGTAGGATTCGACCTCGCCGTCACGCACGAGCTTCGTCGGCCGCCCATCTGAAAGCCAGCGAGCCTCATGGACTGCGTACGGGTCGGTGAACCATCCTTCGAAGGGTTGGTTGCTCATGGAGCCAAGTTTGCAACATCTGAGGCACGGTCGTCGCAGAGTTCGCGAAAGGTTCACCGACTCAGATTGCTGGCAGCGTCACAACTTCAGATGCGGCAGCGTGCTGAGGCACCTTCAGACCAGATGATCGCGAGGTGTGCCCGAATATCCGCCCACATCCCGTTGTCTTCCTGTTCCAGACCGCCGGAACGGTGGGGCAGGTCTCAATCCTGGCGAATGAGATCACCGGGTGCTAGGCCCGGCCAGGCCGAACCCAGGCCCCGAGCGCACTACCTTGGGGAAGATTCCCTTAGGGAAGCTATTGTGTAGCTCGTAGCGGCGGATGCCGCTCGCGGCTAGCAGGAAGTGCTGTTCAGGCCGCCGACGCAGGTATTGGCGGTGCTGAACAGGCCGGAGATGCTCCCGCCGAGTGCGGCGACGGCCACCGCGGCCACAACGGCGATCAGGCTCACGAGCAGCGCGTACTCCACCATGGTGGCACCGCGCTCGGTGCGTGCCCGCTCGAATAGTGTGTTGCGTGCGGTCGCAACAGCGACGAACGCGTTCATGAAAATGCCCGTCATCTGAGCCTCTCTTGTCCTTGCAAGCCCCCGGTGTGGATGGCTCGCCTTCTTCAAGCAATCGGGGTGAACTACCCCTTCGATCACCGCCGCTCGTCTGGATGCTGACACGCCCGCTCATCGGCGAGATAGAGCCGACCGGACCGGACTGGCACAACGGCCCCCCAACTTCCGTGCCCCCTATCGCTGTACAGGAAGGGGCGGTGCCGGATCAAGACCCTTTGTCTGTTGATCGTTCCTGATCCTCCGGTCGGCTTCCTGCACGATGGCGCGCGCCGACGAGACGTCGGGGTCAACGTCGGGCGATGCCCGCCGAAGGCTTGGCGTTGACGCTGGCGGCGAGCGGCGCATCCTGTCCGAGGACGCCTATGGGGTGCTGCGAGTTCCCATCACTGCTGTAGGGGTTCTGTCACGCTCCTGTGGGCAGCTCGCTATTCATTCGTCGATCTCCGCACCCTACGGGCTCAATCTGAAACGACGGCGACACTGCACTCCGTCGGGGGTAAGGACAGCCCCACGCTTCGGTGAGGGCAGCCTCCCCGGTTGGCGCGGCGGCACCTCCCTTGACGGTTCTCCCCACTCGTGGCCAAATCGGTCTCGTGGATGCGATATGGCTACGCCTGCGAGCCGACCTCCGAGAGGCCTGGCGGAACTGGGTGCTCCTCGTCGCATTGTTGGGGATGGTCGGGGGCACGGTACTGACCGCAGCAGCCGGGGCCCGGCGCACCGATACCGCCTATCCCCGTCTGCTTGCCGCCGATCACGCCGGCGACATCTTGATCTCTCCCAATGGGACAGGGCTGACCGGCTTCTACTCGGCGTTGGAACGGGTGCCATCCGTAGCCTCAACTGCCGTGGCTCACGAGTTCAACGTGGCCATCCCTCGCTCGGGAACGCCCGACGTGATGGTGCAGGCGGAAGCCAGCCCGCACGACCGCTACGGCGCAGCCATGGACGCGGTCAAGATCCTCGATGGCCGGCTGGCCGACCCGGCCGACGCCCGCGCAGTCATGGTCGACCCGGAAATGGCACAGCGGGAGCACCTGCGGCCGGGGAGCACGCTTCGGCTGCTCGGTCTGCGGTTCGATAGTCAGGGCAATCCTGACTTCCGACACTCGTTCCTCATGACGTTCCGCGTTTCGGCTGTCGTGCTTTTCGACGACCAGGTGGTCCCGACCAATCGGTTCAACGAACAGCCGGTTGCCCTCTTGACGCCAGCGTTTCTCACTACCCACATGGCATCATTGATTCAGGGCGCGGACGGCATCGACATCCGCCTTCGTCCGGGCACAAGCGTCGCTGCGTTCACCCGCACGGCAAACGCCCTCGCCCGGCGTTACCCTGCGGTCGGCGGGCAGCTTTTCGTGGCCAATCTTGCCGACCAGGAGGCAGAGATCGAACGGGCCATCCGGCCCGAGGCGGTCGCCCTGGCTTTGTTCGCGCTTCTGGCCGGTCTAGTCGGGCTCGCTATCGCCGTCCAGCTGCTCAGCCGGGAGGTCGTGCTTGGTACGAGGGACCATCGGGTCCTCGCGCGCGCTCGGGATGCGCCGCCGCGACCTCGTGTGGCTCGCGGTCATACGCGTCGGACTCATCACTCTCGCCGCGGCTGTCGTGGCCGTCGGTGTCGCGATCGCCCTCTCACCGCTCATGCCGATAGGGCCAGCACGACTCGCAGAGCCATCCCCAGGGGTCGATGTGGACGTCGCTCTGCTCGGGATCGGTCTGGCGGTGGCGGCCCTGCTGCCCGTTCTACTCGTGATCCCGGCCGTGTGGCGTGCGGCGGCGGGCCTCAGCGGGTCGTTGCCGAGCGACGCGAAGTTGCATCGCCCTTCGTACCTGGCAACGAGGCTTTGGGGCGTCGGCGCGCCGGCTAGCTCGGCGATCGGCGTCCAGATGGCCTTCGAGCCGGGACGAGGCCGCACCGCCGTGCCGGTGCAGAGCACACTGATCGGCTCGGTGATAGCGGTGACCGCTGTCACCACCGCCTTGGTCTTCGGAGCGAACTTGAACCGCCTCGTCACGACGCCGGGCCAATATGGCCAGAACTGGCAAGAAGAGATCGATCTTGGGTTCGGGTCCGTGCCCGCACCCGTTCTCGACTCGGCTGTTGCTCACCAGTCGGGGGTGCGAGCATACGCCTACGGCGACTACGGGCAGATCACGGTCGGTGGTCGCTCAGTCCCGGCTATCGCGATCTACCCGCGCAAAGGAGCCGACTTCGTGACGCTGCTGTCTGGGCGAGTCCCCGCCGGCCCCGACGAGATCGCGTTTGGCGCCCGGACCCTTCACAGTCTCGACCGCCACATCGGCGACACGGTCTCAGTGGTGGTGCCGGGCGCCACCCACCGCGTGCGCATCGTTGGTGAGGCCGTCTTCCCATCGTTCAGCATGGGAAGCTTCACCCCGACAGACCTCGGGTCGGGAGCTCTCGTGGGCACGTCCCTCCTGGCTTCACAGGCTGCCGCCATCTGCTCGGGATCGCCTCCCTGCTACAACTTTGCTCTGACCCGTTTCGCGCCGGCAGCGAACCTGCCGGCCGACTCGGCGCGGCTCGAGCGGGCCATCGTGGCCGCCGGTTGCCCTGTCGGCTATTGCAACGTGGTTACGGATCAGCGTCCCACCGACATCGAGGACTACACCCGGGTGCGTCTCACACCGATCTTGCTGAGCCTGGTGCTTGCGCTCTTCGGCCTCGCCATGTTCACCTACGTCCTCGTGACCTCCGTGCAACGCCGTCGACGGGATCTCGCCGTGCTCAAGACTCTCGGCTTCAGTCGGTCTCAGATCTTCGCCGTCACCACTTGGCAGTCCAACGCATTGGCCGTGGTGGCGCTGCTGATCGGACTTCCGCTGGGTGTCGTGGTCGGGTGGCGTGCTTGGGCGGTATTCGCGGACGCACTGGGTGTTTCGACCAGCGCCGGCACCCCCTTATTGGCTGTGCTGGTGGCGATTCCGGTCACGCTTGTGCTAGTCAACGCGGCCGCGGCAGGGCCTGGTTGGGCTGCCAGCCGAGTCAAGCCAGCGGCCGTGCTGCGATCGGAATAGGAGGCGCAGCCGAAAACAACGCGACCCAAGTCTCGTGACGCTTCCAGCTTTGAAGCGGTCCCGCTGGTTACCCGTCCCTAACGTGAGCATCCTCGATGAGCCGAAGCGTCGCACCTCCCGGCGTAGGGGTGGCACCACTAGTCCCGCTCGACCCTCCGCAATCCTCGCTCAGGTGTCCATGACTCAACGAGGAGCTTGGTGGCCTCGGCGTTGAGCCCGGTGATCACGACCTCGATGATGTCCGCGATGAACATCTCCCCGTCAGGTTGCCCGCCCGACTCGTCTGAGCTCACGGGACCGTCAGGGATGGCTCGTCCAGCGATCTTCGCCTCGCCCGGCCAGTCGCCCTCCTTGCCCTCTTCAGGGTGGAAGGTGGGGCCGTGCAGGGCGAAGCGCGGATCCCGCTTGAGGTCCGCCCCCTTACGCGCGCCGGTCATTGAACCGAAGCGGAGATCGCCATCCGTGAATTCGCACTCGATACCCGAGATGCGTGGCGATCCGTCGGCGCGCAGCGTCGCTATCGACTTGTGGCGACCGGCATCGAACAGCCTCCGCACCCGCTCTGCGAACTCTGGCTCTACCTTCTCGATTGATTTCCACCTTGGCATGACTATTCAGCGTATGCGAATGCGGGCGAATACGATCCACAACCAACCGCTCTAATGGAGCTCGGGTCGCCGGTAGATCCCTGGCGCCAAGTTCATCGAGTTCGCGGGAGGTGGTGTAGCCCTGGTGGGGAACCCCCTCCGACACCAACCGCTTGACCAGACACACGCGCGGCGGAGTTTGGTACGGTTGCCCGCAGATCACACTGCTTTGGCGGTGATCCAGCCGAACTCCGATGTGATCCGGACACCGACATCCCGATCGCATAACGGCGATATGACCTGACGCAAAGCCTGGCAGAACGACTCATAGCCGACTGTCTCGATCGCGGGGACAGACGGTCCTGCCGCCGCCAGAGCACCGACGGCCGTTTCGACATCTGGCCACTCATTGACGACATCAACCGCTCCACGCTCGGCCACTGCGAAGCCCGTCGCTGCCAGCATGTCCTCCATGACGCCTTGGCGCCCAGTGTCTCCCTGCTCGATGCTGGCTGTCCCATGATCTGGGGGAGACAACTCGATCACCTTGAGGAAGTAAGGCATTAGACCGAGGCGGTCATATCGACCCCAGAAGGTCAGACCCAACCGACCAGCGGGGATAAGCACTCGGTGAGCTTCTCTCAACGCTCCTTCGCATCCCTTCCAGATTCCGTTGAAGCTTGTCGCAACGTCGAAACTGTCATCTGCAAAGGGCAGTTCGAACATGTCCCCGACGCGGAAGTCCCCGTTGGGTGTCCTCGCCTGCGCAATCGCCACCAGCGCCTTCGCTGCGTCCAAGCCGGAAACCTGGGCGTTCCTCTCAGCCGCAAGATGGGCAGCGAAACCAGAACCACATGCGATGTCGATGAGGCGAACGCCCTCTCCTATACCCAAGCGGTCGAACAGGAGCACGTTTGCCGGTCGAGCGTAGGGTTCGGCCAGATATGCCCATTGCTTGGCACGAGCCCCCCAGCCGCGACCCGCTTCGGCCCAATCTGCCATCAGCCGATTTTCTCACACGCTGCCTGCACGACGCCGGGTGCCCCAGCCCCGGTCAGGTGTACGACAACCTTCAGTCGGGGGGTCTGTGGAAGTCCCTCTCCGACAGGATCGAAACCCGACTTCAGCTTCCTCCTGTAGCGGACCTGGAGCGAACGAGCTCCCAACGAACCTCCGACGGCTCGAGCAGCACCTGGCATCACGTCGGATCGCATTCGGGTCCCGGCGCAGCGCCGCCCATCTCCGCCTCGACTGCCCTGAAGACATTCCCGTGAGTTCGATCCTTACCGATCCGCTCGAGGAAGCCGTCGCGCTTCAGGATCTCATAGACGGCCGGTTTCACCCGGGCAAGCCGCAGGGTGATATCGGCCTGTTTTGTGAGTTCGAGTATCTCGCCCATCTTCGCGGACCCCTGCGAATCGATGAAGTCGATGCCCTCGCAGTCAAGCACGATCCCGGTGATGCCTGGCGTTGAGAGCGCCACCTCGCGGACCCGATCCTCAAGGGCATCAGAGGTGGCGAAGAAGAGTCCTCCGTCAAGCCGAACGATGGCCACTCCCGGGAATTGCTCATCGGAGGGATGCTCGTCCAGCTCCCTGAAGACCTGTGTACCCGGCTCCCGCGCTAGCAGGGGCATCGGAGGTCGGGTGGCTACCGAGATCAGCCAGAGCAGCGAAAGCCCGATTCCGATCATCACCCCGGCGAGAACGCCGAACACCAGTGTCCCGGCAATGGCGGCCATTGCGATCCAAAAGTCGAAACGTTGCACCCGAGCCAGTCGGCGCATCTCGGGCAGGTCCATCATTCCCATGACCACCGCCTCGATAATGAGGGCTGCAAGCACAGGCTTGGGCAACTTCGAGAACACCGGAGCCAGCACGAGCAAGGTGAGCAGGACGATGACCCCTGAGGTCAGCGATGCGAGACCCGTGCGTGCCCCCGAGTGGTCATTCAGAGAACTCGCCGAGAGGCTCGTCGACACGGGCATTCCCTGGAAGAGGCCGGCGCCCACGTTGGACATGCCTTGAGCGACCGATTCCTGGTTGATATCGATGCGGTAACGGTGTTTGGCGGCGAACGACCGGGAATCTCCGGCAGTCTGTGAGAAGCCGATGAGCACGAGGGCGACCGCGGCAATGGCGATCGTGCTCGCGTGTGCACGCACCAGATGCCATTCCGGGAGCTTTACTGTCGGCAACCCCCTCGGAACCTCCCCTACGAGAGCCACCCCATGGGCGCCGAGGTCAAAGATCCACGAAACCAAGAGACCGCCGACGACCAGAACGAGGGCACCGGGGATGCGCGGCGCGATCGCCCGCAACCCGAAGACAACGACGAGTGAGACAATGCCGACCACCAGCGTCGGCCAACTGACGCCGCCCAGGGACGAAAACCAGGACCGCAATTCCTGAATCGGGTTGGCACCCGAGACTTCCGTCCCGGTCAGCTTTGCAAGCTCGCCGATCACCACGTCGATGGCCGCTCCGAAGAGGAACCCTGTGACCACCGCTCGAGACAAGAACTGGGCGATCCAACCCATTTTGAACACGGCCAGGAGAAGGAAGAGCAATCCCGATGCAAGGGTGATCGTCGCGACGAAGGACGCTATGTCTTGGGTTCCGGAGACCTTCGCTGCAAGGACCGCACTGGCAGCCACAGCCGCCAGTCCCGAACTCGGTCCGGTCGAGATCTGGCGGCTCGTCCCGAAGATGGCGTAGAGAATGGCCCCAGCCGCCGCGGCGTAGAGGCCGTTCTGCACCGGGATCCCCGCGATGGAGGCATAGCCCAAGTTCTTTGGGACGATGAGCGCGGCAACAGCGACACCCGCGATGAGATCGCCTCTGAGCCAACGACGATCATAGGAACGAATCCAGCCAACCATGGGCACGTGTTGCCATCGGTTGTCTTGGGCAACATCATTGCCAGATCGGGCCATCGACCCCGGACGCTACATTCCCGAACGTCCTGGGCACGGGAGTTCCTCTGAGCGTTGGGCCTGCCCGTGTTCAGTGGCGACAGGTCGAAGCGTCGGCGGCGTCTTCTCGGCCCCGCCAGCGCGAGCGGACGACGACACGAATAGCAGGGCTGTGGTCAGGTAGCCAGGACCTTCGACTTCTGCGCCTCGACCTCGGCGTCGGTGATGATGACGCCCTCACACGTGAGGTCGGCCAGCTTCAGCAGGTGGTCGGCGGAGCTGTTCCCGTGTACCGGCCCCGCCTGTCGCCCGCCACACAGCGCTACAGGCGGCGTCTCGTCCTCATCCAATTGATGTTCAAGAGTGTCGTGATGATGCCGAGCAGTGCTCCCGAGGCTCCGAGAAGCAAACCCTTGCCGGGCTGCTTCGAGTCGGTCGCCTGACGTGCCGCCACAAGGCCGAACGTTGTGCCTGTGATCGTGGCGAGCGACGTTGTGAAAAACAGGCCCAGCGCGCTCACCGGAGCCCGGTCCCTCCTGTCGGCCAACCGAAGCAGGGTGAGGAACCCCAGTCCGGACAATGCAATCGAGGCAACTGCCAGCACGTTCACCGAGTCTTCGTGATCTTCAAGTGCCGGAAGATCTCCATCGATGGTGCCCGGAGAATCACCGTTATCGGTCATGTCGACGTCACCTTCTCGATCCGGCGAAAGCCGCCTTCCATTCGGGATTGTTCAAGACCCAAGGATCTTCGCCTTCTGGGCATCGAATTCGGCTTGGGTGAGAATGCCTTGAGACTTGAGATCGGCAAGGTCCTTCAACTGCGCAATGGGGTCTGGCGGGGGCGCCGGCGCCGGCTGGGGCGCGTACTGCGGTTGTTGCGCGTACTGCGGTTGTTGCGCGTACTGCTGTTCCTCTTGTTGAGCCCACCGGTTCTGTTGCCGGCGAGAGACGCGGTTCGACACGGCGGTGGCCGTCCCGGCGATGGCAGCGGTGCGAGCAAGACCGCGGAGGAGTGGCATGTCTCGGTCCTTTCTTGGCTGGATCAGTGCATCGTTGGATCAGGCTTCGGCGGCGTCGAGCGCTGCGACGAGGTCGTTCTGGGGGATGTAGCCGGCGGATACGAGCTCTGCCTCACCACGACGCAACGCCTGGATGAAGGGCGTCGCCCAGCGGTTCTCGAAGATCAGGATCCCGGCCGCCGAGCCTGGTTCGATCACCGATGCGGCCTCAGAGAGATCGCTCTCGCCCAGCAGACCGGACGACGCACCTGCGAAGACGGCGAGATCGAACTGCCCGTCGTGATCGAGGTCCTGGAGCTCGAGCGCTCGAATCGAGCCGTCGGAGTCCCTGGTCACGAACATGAGGTCGAGGATCCGGATCACCCCGCGGTCGACGAGTTCGAGAAGGGACGCGAACCCCTCGCCCGTCATCTTGTTGCCGGGGAACTCGACGATCAGATAGCTGATCGGGCCCAAGGTTTCCGCTTTGTCAGCCATCGTGTGCCGCCTTTCGGGTAAGCGAACGGTCTCTGTCCGGAATGTACCCCAATGATATGGGGCACGCTACGGCGTGTGTCAGTCGATCTCCAAGCTCCTTCCGAGTTCTGACTGAACTGCAAAGGCCTCAGGGTGCTCCTGTGTCACGCGAGCACATCGCTCCTACGCAGCTGCGGACTCTGGATTACGGAGGAAGATCGTGACCCCAACGCCGACAAATCCGATAGCTCCCACCACAATCATGGCAAGGGCATATGACCGCGTCGGGTCGGTCAGTCCCGATACGAGAATGGTGCCGGCGATGGCGGTGCCCAACGTCGAGCCCAGGTTCGAGACACAGCGTGACAGCCCAGAGATTTCGCTTTGCTGATCCTCCGGAAAGGCGGATTGGACCACATTGACCGAGGGAGTGAGCATCACCCCAAGCCCCAACCCGATGAGCAGCAGCCCCGGCGCGAACGCCCATTCACTCGGCGAGTGCTTGACGATCAGCAGAAGGAACACAACACCTGCAATGGTGGTAACAAAGCCGGTCAGTATCAGCGTTCGCTGCTGGAAGCGCTTCGCCAGTGCGCCGGCAGCAAGCGAGGATACCAAGATGCCGAGGGTGGCCGCGGTGAAGATCACGCCGGTCTTGACGGCACTGGGCCAGGGCAAGTGGAAGCAGCATGCGCCGCAGTGACGGAGCAATCCTCCCGGTCTCGACGGGGTTGGCCATGTCTCAGTTCTTCCCCGTCTTACCTACGGACGGTGCCCGCGGTGAGTTGCGCGAGAGACGGCTCGATCGACCACTGAGTTGCCGACGGAGGTTCAGCGCACCTGCGATGAGCGCGAGGGGTGAACACCTGTGGAACGTTGCCGATCTGTTCACCGGCGGAGTCGATCCGCACCGAGGAGAGACCAGGGTGATTCGCGTAGTTGGGCATCTGTGAGAATGTCAGCGGGCAGTCCTCGAGGCGACCCCCCGATTCTGGAGCGCCCCACCCAGTCGCTTCCAGTCGGAGAGTTGCACGGTCAATATGATTTGGGCCGTGTCGTCGTCCCGAGCGAGTACGTGGAAGTGCGCTCGTTCCTCATAGGACGGCGCCGGAGCAACGACTCTCGATCCCGTGGCCTTCTCCTTCCCGGCTCTGTCCATATTGACGCCTCAGGACGCTCAGCTTCCCGGGTCTTCGTATCAGCTGGTCGGCGGGCGGCGTCGGCCCAACTCCAACCCCCGCTGTCCATCCGACTGGGGAGGTTGGAGGACGACCAACGACCCTCACGGGGGCGGTCGGCCCACCAGCCCTCGAAGCGCAGATGTACGGGGACAGGTCAGGCCATGCGAAGGTAAGTTCTGGATGTGTCCATGGGACGGGCGCCCGACGGGATCGGGCGCGAGCGGATGTGGAAGCTGGTCTCCACCATCACCGGCATGCTGGGCGGGTTGCTCGCCCGGAAGCTCATAAGGGCGACCTATCGGGCCATTCGGACGGACACAGCTCCCGCGACACCATTCGATCCCACAAACCCCCAGTTCTCGTGGCCAGACGCACTGCTGTGGGCGGCTGCAGCCGGCATCGGCCTCGCCATCGCAAAGATGGTGAGCGCTCGCCTCACCGCTATCGGCTGGAAAGCCGTCACCGGCACCGCTCCCCCTGAGGAAGTCGAGGAGCCAGCACTGGCCTGAGCTCCGCGGCCTGCGGCCTCACCGGCGAGGGATCACGAAGCATCTGGTGGACCACCACCGGCCAACGCCACGCCAACGTCCGGACCCATTGGGAATCCCGAGCAGTGAGGCGGGAACATCACTCGTGGCCCTCGGCAAATGGACATCGCGGCCGGTCGACACCGTCACCGCTTGACGGCAGAATCGGTGCATGCTCACTCGATCTTCCGGATATCTCTCGCTCCGTCCGGGCACCGCACCCGCGGCGGTGGAGAGCCTTCAGTCAGAGGGCTACGTGGTTCTCGATGGCATCTTCGGGGGAGAGGAGCTCGCGGCGCTCTGCGCCGATGTCGAGCGGGTCTTCGAGGAATATCCGCCAGATCAACGCGGGGATCCGCCCGAGCGGTCCGCCCCATTTCGCTACGAGATGCTCAATCGGAGCGGCCTGGTCGAACGGGCTATCGGTAACCCCCGGATCCTCGAGGTCGTGGAGCCTCTCTTAGGAGAGGACTGCCACGTGATCGCCAATACGGCGTGGCGACAAGAATCAGGCGACAACAGACATCTCGGACGCTTCTGGCACATCGACAGCGGTCCCCACGTCCCTCGAGACCCGAGCGTTCCTTGGGATCCAAGGATCCCCTACCCGGTTTTCGCCATTGCGGCGCACCTCTATCTCTGGGACTGCCCGATCGAAGCTGGCCCGACGGGAGTGATCCCGGGAAGTCACATGTCGGGACAAGCACCTCCCGGGGAGCGACTCGCCGACGACGACCTGACGTGGGAAGCCCGCGGCGCCTTGCCGATCGTGGCTGAGGCAGGTGACGTCGCCCTCTTCGTGTCGGACGTCTGGCACAGACGGTTGCCCGCTCAGTCCGGGGATCCAGGACGGATGTTCATTCAGTGCCATTACGGGCGTCGCGATCTTGCCCAAAGAATCCGACCGACTTCGGTGGCGAACCAACTCTCTGAGGACGCGCTGGTCCGAGCCCGGTCACAGCGGGAGCGGACGCTCGTCGGGCTCCATCCGGTGGGTTTCTACGACGGCTGACCCACCGTGGCCGAGGGCACAGCGGCCGAACCTCGGTTGAGCGTCCTGCCTCGTGGACGAACAGCGCCGAGACATGTAAGCCCCGTGTGGCGTCATAGTAACCGTGTGGAGCGGGAACAAGTCGAAGAGTGGATCCGCCAGTACGTCGTTCCCGTGGGTGCCATCGAGGAAGCCCACAGGCGCCCCTGGTCCCTAGTCCAGCGCGTGCCCATCGAGGGCGGCACGGTCTGGTTCAAGGCATGCAGTCCTGTCCAGGCTTTTGAGCCGCAGTTGACCGCGGAGCTTTCTTCACGCTGGCCCGACCTTGCACCAGAGGTGCTCGGCTATGACCCCGAGCGGGCATGGCTATTGCTCGCCGATGCCGGTGCGCCGGCGAGCGCGCGCTCGGTAGCCCCCCGGAGTTGTGGCTAGAGGCCCTGCCGCTCTACGGGGAGCTGCAACGTGGCGAGGCGATCCACACTCTTGAGCATGTGGCACGACACGTTCCCGATCTTCGGGTGGCGACGATGCCGGCTCGCTACGAGGACCTTGTGCGCTGCGAGCTGCCGCTCACGAATGAGGAGATTGCGCGGCTGCGCAGCTTCCCCCCGAGTTTGCACGGTTGTGTTCCGAACTCGCTGCCCATGCCGTACCAGAATCGGTTCAGCACGACGACCTCCATACGAACAACCTCTTCCAACGCCTCGGGCACCTGCGCATCCTCGACTGGGGTGACTCGTCCATCTCCCACCCCTTCGCTTCGCTGGTCGTCACCTTCCGCTTCCTCGAGGAGGAGAACGGGCTCCCACCCGACGATCCCTGGTTCGACAGGCTCCGTGACGCCTATCTGGAGCCGTGGGGCGCTGGCCTGGTGGAGACCTTCACGCTCGCCATGTGCGTCGGGGCGTTTGCTCACGCGATCGCATGGGCCAGGCAGCGGGACTACCTACCCGAAGACGTCCGCCAACCTTTCGATCAGCGGTTCGCGACCGTCCTTCGGCGCGCACTCGCCCAGCTGTCAGACTGACGCCAATCCGTATTCCCTGAGCTGATTGCTCGACCAGGCCCTACAAGGCAATGTATGGCGTGGTCGATACCCGACTGTTCGAGCTTGCGGACGGTCGTGAGCTGGCGTGGGCCGAGTTCGGCGATCGCGACGGTGCGCCGGTCATCGCACTCCATGGTTCGACGGGATCTCGTCATCATTTTGCGAGCGTGAGCGAGGTAGCGGCCAGCAATCGGACGTGGCTCATCGCTCCCGATCGACCCGGTTACGGGCATAGTACGTACCACCCAACTCGCACTTATCAAAGCTGGGCAGGCGACGTTGGTCAGTTAGCCGACCACCTTGGCATCGATCGCTTTGCGGTGATCGGTCATTCGAGCGGTGGACCCAATGCGGCAGGCTGCGCGAGGTTCCTTGGCGATCGTCTGGTCGGTTGCGCCATCGTCAGTGGTCTCGCTCCCCCCGAAGCGAACATCGTGAAGGACGAGATGTTGCTCTCAAACCGCATCGCGCAACGGGTCGTCCGGGTCGCTCCCCGGCTGATGGGAGCAGCGGCCGAAGCGGGACTTCGCCAAGGCGCACGTGCGCCCGACAAGGCGCTGGCGTGGATGAGCCGCATCCTCCCTGCCTGTGATGTCGCGGTGATCGAGCGCCCGGAGGTTCGCGCCGCACTGCGAGACGACATCGCACATCCATCTTCGACGGCCGGTCGTACGGGCGTTCAAGACCTCCGGCTCGAACTGCGGCCGTGGGGATTCTCGCTCCGGGAGATCGGGGTCTCGGTGCAGGTGTGGCACGGCGACTCCGATCGCAACGTCGTCGTCGAGTGCGGCATCTACCTGGCGAACGAGATCCCGCGCGCCACACTGCACAGGGTCGCTGGTGAGGGACATTGGCTCTTGTGCGACCACTTCCACGAAATACTGGACAGCCTGAGCCCGTGACGCGGTGCATTAGCCAGTACTCCCGACGGAGGCGGCTACTGGCTCGTCACATCGGCACCGGGGCATCTTCGGCTTTGGGGACGCTGCGCTCTACGGGTCGACGGGGAGTCTCTCGCTAAACCAGCCCATCGTCGGGATGGCGGCAGATGGAGGGACTCTATGGGCGGTCATCCCTTGAACGCACTCATACGCGTGATCGGGGCGACCGGTGACGACGGTGGCCATCGATTGATCGGCTGCGACAGCGGCGTATTCGACTTCGGCGACGCGCAGCTCTATGGCTCGGTGGCAGCTGCGTGGGGGTGAAGCCGAATCGGCGAATCGTCATGCTACGTTCCGGCCCGAAATTCGACCGCCGGTTTCCGTCTCACGACGAGCAAGGGGAAGACGTTGCAATTCCGAATCCACCGCCGCGCCATCGCGGTGTCCCTATTCGCCGCGACTGTCGGGTTGATCGCGGGCGGCTCGGTCACGAGTATCGCTGACGCGGCGTCGACGAAGACCACAACGCTCCAGATTCTGGTCACCAACGACGACGGTGTGGGCGCACCCGGTATCAATGCCGCGGTACGCGCCCTGAGTGCCCTTCCCCACACGAAGGTCACTGTCGTGGCGCCCCTGACCAATGAGAGCGGGTCGGCTGCGAAGGTGACCGGGGGGACACTGTCGGTCACCGATGCGAGGACGGCGAGCGGATATCCGGCGAAGGCAGTCGCGGGGTATCCCGCCGACACAATCATCTGGGCCCTCGACGACAATGGCGTCACGCAACGACCGGATCTCGTTGTGTCCGGGATCAACCTGGGCCAGAACATCGGCCCCTTGGCTGCCCTCTCCGGGACGGTGGGAGCGGCGGAGACCGCGCTGGCCCGTGGCATACCCGCCCTTGCCGTCAGCCAGGGGATCGACAACGGGCTGAAGCCCAATTTCTCACAAGGAGCCAAATTCCTGGTGACCTGGGTGCAGGCGCATCGCGCGGTGCTCGTGGCCTCAAGTAAGAAGAGCGCCAGGCGCACGAACGGCAATCTCAACGTCCCGACCTGCGCCACGGGACATATCCGCGGGCCGGTGAATGTGGCCCGCGGCGCATCCTTGACCGGTTACTCGATCAACACCGTCAACTGCTCGAGCGCCGCCAAGAAGCCGTCCACCGACCTGCAGGCCTTCGTGAACGGGTTCGCTTCCGTTTCACCACTCCACCCGGTGAATGCTCCATCCTGAGGTTGCCGCCAGCGGGAGGACACAGGCCCCGGATACGGCCGAGCCCGCGGACGATGCCGAAGCGATCGTGAGTCTCGGGTGTAGCGGAAACCTACCCGCTCAGTAGGCGGCGTTGGCCTCGAAGTAGCGCCGAGGCGTCTCCACGAGCATCGTCTCGATCTGCGCCTCGGTCACACCTTGCTCGCGGATGTAGGGCAGGACGTCGTCGTGGATGTGGAGGTAGTTCCACTGGGTCATCAGGGCCAGCACGTTGGGGTCGATCCAGTCGATGTAGCAGGCCGCGTCATGGGCCAGCACCATGCGGTCCGCATAACCGCGGCGGCACATCTGCACCAGCGTGTCGGCCCGCGCCTCGAAGGTCGTCTCCACGTTTATCCCGAAGCGATCCATACCGAGGATGAAGCCCTCGTCGACCAGGGCAGTCAGGTGGTCCACGTCGGTGCTGTCACCGGAATGACCCAGGACGACTCTGGTGGGGTCGACGCCCTCCTCGTCGCACAGCAGCTTCTTCACGGCAAGGCCCGACTGGGAGCCCGGATGGGTGTGGACGGTGATCGGGACGCCGGTGTGACGGTGGGCCCTGGCCACGGCCCGCATGATCCGCGCCACCCCGTCGGTCATGCCCTGGTGGTCGATGGCGCACTTGAGGAACGCTGCCCGAACACCGGTGCCGGCGATGCCCTCGGTGATGTCGCCGATGAACATGTCCACCATCGGGTCAGGCACGTCCACGCCCAGCGCCGCCGAAAGGGCCGGTCCCCGGTAGTAGAAGAAGAACGGTATTTGGTCGTAGGAGTAGCAGCCTGTGGCAGGGATGATGTGCAGTTCGGGTACTTGCTCTGCGATGCGCCGAATGCGCGGGATGTACCGCCCCAGGCCGACGACGGTGGGGTCGGCGATGCTCCGAATCCCCTGGGCCGCGAGAGCCTTGAGCTTGCTGACGGCGTCGGCCACGCGGTCGTCCTCGCTGCCCCACTCCTCCGGGTAGTTCTGCTGCACGTCGGCGTCGAGGACGAAGACGTGCTCGTGCATGTAGGTGGGCCCGAGATCGGCGGTGTCCACCGAACCTCGGACGGTCTCAACGGTTGGCATCTGCCGGCTCCTTCCGGTCGCCTGCGGAGACTCTATTGGTCCCGGGCTCGAGTCCACGGTGTTCCGGGCGGAGTCAGGGCCTCGTCGCAAATGGAGCACTCCCGAACACCCTTTCCTGATTGGCTGAGGACGATGCATGGACCTCGGCGCTATCGTCGGCCCGATGCGTCTGGGCGCCATCACGGTCGAGGGCGTGTCCGATGGAAGCCTTCAGGCGACTCCCACGCTTCTGTTCAACAAGTCCGATCAGGACTGGCAACAGCACACGCAGTTCCTCGACGGAGACGGGATGCTGCCCATTGAGATGGGCGGCTTCCTCATACGCAGCGGAGAGCGTCTGGCTCTTGTCGACACCGGGATCGGCCCGCACTCGAGTCCGGGGCGGACCGGGATGTTCATGGAGAACCTGGCCGCCATGGGCGTTCTGCCCTCGGAGGTCACCGACGTGGTCCTCACGCACCTCCATTTCGACCATCTCGGGTGGGCGACGGATGGAGAGCGCCGGCTCTTCGACAATGCCACCTACCGCTGCCACGAGGCGGATTGGGAGTTCTTCATGGGGTCCACCCCGTTCGATGACAGCTTCGCCGTCTCGTTGATGGGTGGCCGAGGGTCGTCGGAGCTGCTCCCGCCGATTGCGGCCCGCCTCGAGACGTGGAGTGGGGACGTGACGATCCTGCCCGGCATGGACGTACGCAGTGCCCCGGGACACACGCCGGGCAGCACCGTCATTGTGATCTCGTCCGGAACCGACCGCGCCATGCTCCTCGGTGACGTGGTGCACTGCCCCGCCGAGCTCCTCAGCGACGACTGGGAGATGATCGGCGATGTCGACAAGCGGCTTGCGCAGCGATCTCGTGAGGCTCTGGCCAGGGAGCTCGAAGGCTCGGACATCCCGGCCGCGGCGACCCACTTCCCGGGCCTCAAGTTCGGGCGGCTCCTGGCGGCCGAGGGCAGACGCCAGTGGACCTTTGACTGACGGTCACAGGAATCGGCGACACCCGGAGATGGCCGTCCAGACGTCCAACCGAAGCGCCCAGCTCGGCGCGAAGCTTCGGCGCCGAGTATGAATGATCGGGTGAGCCAGTCGAAGAACGAGGTCGTCGACCTGCTGGGTGGGCGGCCCGGTTGGCGCCTGGAGCCACGGTCGACACCGGGCGCCACACCACTGTGGTGCTTCGTGGCGGGCGGCAAGATCGAGTACTCGGTGACTGCGGACGGCACCTCCATCCGCCTCTACGTCATGGAGACCGACCAGGAGATCGTGTTCAGGGAAGCGGGCGAGCTCATGGCGTGGCTGCAGACCAACCGGCCGGAGGCCCTGCAGGAGCCGACGTCCCGCCCCAGTGGGACGTCGCGGTTGCGCAAGCTCTTCGAGTGGAGCTGACGACCGCCTCGATACCCGGAGCGTGTGACATCTAGCCCGCCGCCATGCGCTGCAGGCAGTCGTAGGCGGCGTACTTGTACGAGTCGCTCAGCGTCGGGACGTCGAAGGTGGCGTGGATGAAGTAGTCCAGGGTCCCGCCGAAGTGCATCACCGCTTGGCCCTGGTGGACCAGCTCCGTCGCCCCCTCACCGATCACGTGAGCACCCAAGAGCCGTCTGTCGTCCCGCCCTACGACCAGTTTGACGGCTCCCTCGGTGGTTCCGCCCACGGCGGCGCGGCTGTTGTCCTTGAAGAGCGCCACGCCGCAGGCGTAGTCGATGCCGCGCTCCCTGGCCTGCTCCTCTGTGAGGCCGACCATGGCGCACTCGGGAATGGAATACACGCCGAACGGCGTGAGCGGGTCGACCGTCCGTTTGAAGGCGATGTCCATCGCGTAGCAGGCAGCGACTCGACCCTGCTCCATGGAGACCGATGCCAGGGCCGGGGGCCCGATGACGTCGCCAGCGGCGTAAATCCGTGGAACCGAGGTCTCGAAGTGCTCGTCCACCAGAATGCGCCCGCGCTCGTCGGTCGCCACGCCGACATCCTTGAGCCCGAGTTCCTCTGTGTTGCCCGAGCGTCCGGCAGCGAAGATCACCTTCTCGGTCAGCATGGACTCACCCTCCGAGGTCTGGACGCTGACCCCGCCCTTGTGGCGTTCCAGCGAGACCACGCCGGTGTCCTGGAGGACGCGCATCCCGACGGAGCGGAAGGAATCGGCCAGCATGGCCGAAATCTCCGCGTCGAGGAACGGAAGGAGTCGTGTTCCTCGATCCACGAGGGTCACGTCGGCCCCGAGAGCCAAGAATATGGATGCGTATTCGCAGGCGACGGCCCCCCCTCCGACGACCACCAGGCTCCGGAGGGGTCGGTCGAGCGTGCGCGCACTCTCCGAATCGAGCACCTCGGATCCCCAGAGCGATATCCCAGGGGGGTGGAAGGGCCGCGAGCCCGTGGCAAGGAGGATCGCGTCGCCCCGGAAAGTCCGCATCGGACCACCGTCATGTGGGTGCACGACGAGCGTGCGTTCTGGTCCCAACCGAGCTGTGCCGCGTACGAGGGTGACGTCGTGGCGCCGGAGGTTGTCCCGCACTGCAGTCGTCATCATTGCGGTGACATGGGCCTCACGTGACCGCAGCCGGTCGATGACGATGTCCGGTTGGAGGTCCAACCCGACTCCGTAGATCTTGTGCCGGGTGAATCCGGTCAGGTACAGGGCCGCCTCGCGCATCGTCTTCGAGGAGACGGCACCGGCCACCATCGTCCCACCGGGATCTGCCGCCCGCTCAATGACCGCGACGCGCTTTCCGAAGTAGGCGGCCTGGGCGGCAGCCTTTTCACCGGCGGGCCCCGACCCGACCACCAGCAAATCGAAATGTCCTTCTTCGTCAGCGCTCGCCATGATCGGTCCGTCTCTCTGATGCGACGGCCTCACAGTACCCACATGGAGCGTGACGTTCGGCTCCGGTCCAGGGTGCCGACCGCCTCAGCAGCACCGGAGAGGGTGGAGATGCCTCTTCGGTCGAACCTTCGATCAGCCTCTCAGGAGGGCTATCCCAGGTACTCGAAGATCGGACCCACCGCGACATCGATCTTCAGGACTGGGGGGACGGTGAACGTCATGAATTGCGAATAGGCGAGCACGTCCGCGTAGGCCGAGTTCATGTCGTCAACCTCCGTGATGTTGTAGCTGCCCGATCCGTCGCACGCACGAAATGGGCAATCTCACCGGTTGCCGCTCGACGCTTCCCGAAGATGTCCATGAGGCTCTTCACATCTGCCTTGGCCATGTGAGGCCGCAATTCGTACTCCGTGACGAAGATCATGCCGTACCCCTTTCTCCGTTGTGAGCGATCGGCTCGTGCGATCGAGTCGGTCTCCCGGCACGGTATCCCCGTTGCGGATTCGATGTGCTGGGAATGACCTGATCGGCCGTCGAGAACGGATCGGGACACGAAAGGAGGGGCGGTGACGACATCTCCCAAGCCCTCCCCCTGTCACCGCCCCTCGGAAGGATGGTGACAGGGTCGGTCGTAGGCGGGGTAGAGCCGACCGGACGGAACTGCCACAACATTCCGTCAACGGGTGGGGCGGCGTCACCGCGAGATCTGACTCCTCAACCTCTATCGTCTCGTGGCATGCCCGGCCGGCCGATGATCACCTACCGGCGTACCTACGAGTTCCCCGTTTCACTGCAAGAGCTGTGGGACACCATCGAAGAAGTTGACCGGTTCGAGTCATGGTGGCCCTGGTTGGAGGAGTTCCGCCTCGAAGGGGACGCCCTTGAGGCCGGCGCCGTGCTGAGTGGAGTCGTGGCACCGCCTTTGCCCTACCGGATGCGCATTGAGGTCGAGCTCGTCCGGTGTGAGCCGCCTCGCCGCATGGACGCTCGCATCCGCGGAGACCTCGAGGGTGTGGGCAGCCTCGAGGCACGCCCTCGAGACGACGGCTCCAGTGTCGAGGTGGCCTGGGACGTGGAGATGATGCAGCGCCCGATGCGCTTGGCCAACAGGATGGCCCACCCGCTCCTGCAGTGGGGGCACGACCGCGTCGTCGAGCTCACCGTCGCCGGGTTCCGGCGCCGATTGGCGGCCCGGGGCTAGGTCAGGCGAGCCACCGCGAACGCGGCCGCGAGCAGCACGACTGCCCACGACATCGCCTGCAGGGCGCCGTCGAGCGGCGCCAGGAGTACCCGCTGGTCGAGGGCGATGACCTCCCCGTCTCGCAGTGTCACCTCGCCATCGACGGCAGCGACGCGCCGTCGCAGCAGACGAGCCGGCGTGCTCAGACGCCGTTGAGCAACGGACAGTCCACAAGCGCCCGCGGCGGCCAGCAGCGGGGCGACCGCCAGCCGCCCGGTCTGGGCCACGTAGGCCACGAGCACTGGGAACGAGCCCCAGGCGAGGGCGAACCCGAGGTCCGTGTGGACGAAGCCTCCGAACAGCTCCAAGTTGTACGCCAGGACCAGGAGGGGGCCTAGGACCAGGAAGGGAATCAGGGCCCACCCGACCCGCGAGAGCCCGGCGATCCCGAGCGCGATTGCCCCCGCCAGACCCAACGCAGTGACGATCACGAGCGCCGGGGCGGGGATCCGTGTGCCGAGCGGGCGACCGTGCAGCTCGTCGAGCGCATGGGCGGCGAACCCGACCGCGAAGAGGAACGCCAGCAGGGTGCCCACGAGCCGCGACACGCTCACATGTGGTGCGAGGCATGCGCCGATGACCACATAGGAGAGGTGCCATGCCGTGTAGGGGGGATGAAGGAGCGTCCACCAGTCACGCCACCCTCCAGGTCGGGCGGCGTAGAAGGCGGGTCGTGGAGCAGGGGCGGACGCGAGGGGCGGGGGAGCCGCCCCGGGCTCTTCACGCTGGGACCGTGAAGCGGGCCAATCAGTCATCGCGTCGCGTCCCCCACATCACGAGACCTCCACCAAGGCTCATGATCCGCACCCCGACGTTCTCGAACCCGGCCTGACGCCACGCCTCCTCCGTCCAGGCGAGCGGGTACTTCCGGTAATGACTCGAGATGTTGGGACCGAGGAACCGCCCGACCCGGAACCACTCGCGCCCGCCCGTGATGGCACCGCCCACCGGGAGCACGAGGCGCGTGTAGAGCCACCACATGAAACGCCAGAAGGGGTTCGGGGGAGCCAAGAACTCGAGGCTGGCCACGGAAGCACCGGGTTTCACAACGCGAGCGAGCTCGCCGAGTGTCGCCAAGGGATCGTCCACATAGCGGAGGAGGTAGGTGAAGGTCAGCGCGTCGAATGCACGGTCGGGGAAAGGTAGCTGCTCGGCGCGACCGGCTACGAGCTGGACCCGTCGCTCCTGCCGGGCGTCGGCAATGTTGCGACGGCCCTGCGCCAGCATCTCGACGGTCAGGTCCACCCCGACGACCGTGGACGTCGTTCGCTCGGCGAGCTGGAGAGCAACCCCTGCCGTCCCGGACGCAACGTCGAGCACCCTTCCTTCCGACTGGGGCACGATGTGATCGATCATGGCTCGGCGCCAGCGGCCGTTCTGCCCCATGGAGAGCACCTCGGCCAGCCTGTCGTAGCGCTGGGGCAGTGGCGTGAACAGTTGCTGTGCGAATCGGTTCCGATCGCCGGCGACGTACCCCAGCATGGCTCCTCCTGGAGGTGAGAAGATCTCACTGTAGATCCGGACTGCCGAGAGGGTGCGGTGGACTCTTCGCACTATGACGTCGTCGTTGTCGGTGGTGGTCCGGCAGGGAGCATCGCGGCCCTGGTGCTCGCCCGCGCCGGGGCCAAGGTCGCGCTGATCGACAAGTCGGCCTTCCCACGTGACAAAGCCTGCGGGGACATCGTGGGTCCCCGCGCGCTGCAGGTCATGGCCGACCTCGGCCTGCCGGCGCCGGTTGGCCGGGACGTAGGTGAGATCGTCGCCGTCGGCCCCTCCGGTCGCCGCCGCATACTCCCGTGTGGCGAGGGGCTCACCTACCCCGGTCATGGCACTGCCGTGACGAGGACGGTGTTCGATGCGGGGCTCCACCGTGCGGCCGTCGAAGCCGGGGCAGAACCCGTGCAGGCGCGTGCGATGGAGCCAGTGGAGCATCGGGGTCAGATCGGCGGGTACCGCCTGAGCACCGGCGCCGAACTGCGGGCCGACTTCGTGATCGGCGCTGACGGTGCGACGAGCCGTGTGGCGGATGCCGCCGGCCTGGTCGACTCGAAGAGGGTCTTGTGGGGCTTTGCCATCCGCACGTACCTGCCCCAGGTCGTGGACCGTCCCGCCGTCGTGTTCTGGGAGCCGACCCCCCGGCGCGCCTTCCCGGGGTACGGGTGGGTTTTTCCCGGTGCGGCCGAGGGCGTCAACGTGGGCATCGGCCTGGGCACTCTGGCGGATCGCAAGGCGGGAGCGAAAGCGCAGCGGGCCCTGCCGCAATTCCTCGCTTACGTGGAAGGTCTGGACCTACTGTCCGGGCCGCCGGCGTCGGGGCCGGCGCGCCGGCTGGGCGGATGGCTCAAGATGGGCATGGTGGGCACGACGCCCGCCAGCGGCACAGTCCTTCTGGTGGGCGACGCGGCCGGTCTGGTCAATCCGTTGCAAGGTGAGGGCATCTCCCAGGCCGTGGCGAGCGGCCGATCCGCTGCGGAGGCGATCCTCGCCCATCCCGGGGGCGCGCCGCAGCGATACCGAGCTGCTCTGGCCGCCGACCACTTGCCGTATCACCGGATCACCGTCGCCTTGCAGGCATGGATGGTCGGCCAACCCTGGGCGATCGCCGCGGTGTCACGTCTCCTCATGGCGGCCGGTCGAGCCGACGCACTGGCCGGGGGGTGGTCGGTCTTCTGGAACGAATTGCTCGACGGCGCGCCGCCGAACCGGCATCAGAGAGTGGCCGCCGCCGCCATGCGCCTCGGCGATGTCCTGACCCGTCGCGGCTCGACCGCTCGATGGTTCGACGCGATGCTGAGGGCGGACGCCACCCTTGTGCCCGCCGCCGAACCGCAGCGGGCACACGCGGAGTCGGAACATCTCGGGACGAGCGACGGCGTCGAGCGTGGCCCACGGATCGATCGGGATGCCCCGGTGGCACTGGGGGAGTGACCACGCGGTGTCCCGACCAATCGGGCGGAGTGCCGGCACGCGGCATGGCTCAGGGGCTGTACGAGTGCAGGAGCGGCCAGCTCCTCTGTCGGCGCCGGAGGACCAGGACTGCGGTGCCCATCATGAAAGCCACGGTGGAATAGAGGAACGAGTTGCCAGCGAAGAGCTGCCACCAATTGAGGTGCAGATCCGCCGTGTGCCTGTACGGCACCCACCAGATGGGCGCGCTCCAGAACAAGACGGCGGTGCCGATGGCCAGGGCGGGTCCGTACCGTGGCCGGTCCTCGGCGAGGGCCAGCCAGAGGATGGCCGGCACGACCCACACCATGTGGTGTTCCCACGAGACGGGCGAGACCAGGAGCAGTGTCGCGGCGCACACCAGCACGCCCAGCATGGGCGAAGAGCGCCGGTGGGCCATGGCGGCGATCCAAAGGCCGGCTGCAGCGACGGCGACCAGCACGGGCGCCAGCGCGAGATCGGGCAGGACGCCGTGGTTGAACCGCTCGATGGCGGCGGTGAGGTTCTGGTTCCCGACGAAGGACAGTGCCCCGGCGCGGTCCGGCTTGAAGAGCGCCTTCGTCCAATACGTCCTCGATGACGCCGGCGAGACGAGGAACGTCGCCAGCTCGCAGACGACGAAGGTGACCATGGAATTGAAGGCGCCACGGACACGGCGGGTCAGGATCAGGTAGGGAACGAAGAGGATCGGCGTGAGCTTGATGGCGACCGCCAACCCAGTCGCCACTCCGAGCGGCACCTGCATCCGCCCGATTCGCCGCCCAGTCAGCAGGTCCCACAGCACGAGCAGCGTGAGGACCAGGTTCACCTGGCCGAAGCCGACGGTCACCAGCACGGGGTTCAGCAGCAGTGCGGGCAGGCTCAGTATCAGGGCGAGGCGCCAGGTTGAGGTGCTGCCGAGCGCGGGCCTGACCACCCTGATCGACATGACGAGGAGGGCGACCAGCGCGGCCAGATTGCAGAGTGTCCAGACCGTTTGGACGTATTCGACCGTGGTGAACATCCGCTGCCACGGCGCAAAGAGCAGCGCCGCAAACGGTGGGTAGGTGAACAGCAGGCTGGTGTTCGGGAGCCCGAATGAGTAGAGGTGGTTCGTGAAGACGTAGCGACCGCCCAGGCGGAGGTAGACGCCGAGGTCGACCTCGTAGGTGTGGATCGCCACGTACAGGCCATAGGACAGCGCCGCCGCGAATGAGACGCCGGCGGGTCCCCAGCGGGCGATCCTGCGCAGGCCGGGTCGGGTCGTCACCAGGCCCGTGCGGCCGTCTTCGATCGGGTGGTCGAGCGTGGTCACGGACTCTCTCCCGGACCCGCAGGATTGGTGCCGACGGCGATGGGCCCGCCCGGCCCGGGGGTCGCTGGCGGCACCGGTCCAGGTTATCGGCGGCCCACGGGATCAGGGTGACCCGCCTGCCTGGCCAGGCTTCGTCGCCGCAGGGAGGCCAGAGCTCCGTAGGGAGGATCGGGCTCGGCGTTCTCCGGCTGACACGGTGGGTGTGCTGCTTCGACCTACTCTTTTGTGACGCCGAGGCGGGTATGCGCCCGTTTGGCGTGGCGTGAGCGTGCGGCTTCAGGGCGACCCCCGTTGTGCCGATCTACCCGCAGGACGGGACGGGTTGCGAGTGAGGAAGGATCCATGAGGTTGAGCAGCGGACTTATCGCCATGTTCGGAGCGGCCTCGCTGGTCGCTTCCCTGGGCGCGTCCTCCGCCATTGCAGAGGGAATCCTGGTGCCCGAGACGCCGAGCATCTCCAACCTTCCGGCCGGCGTCACCTTCGGCGACAGCGGGTTCATCGCCTCGGTGGCCACCAACAGCGACGGGACGCAGTCGGTCACGTCGAGCACGCCCTCGGTGTGCATAGTGGATCCGAGCGACAACTTGACCGTCACCTACGCCGCAGTGGGCACGTGCACCCTCACCGCGCACACGGCGGCCAGCATTCTCTACGACGCCGCCGACGGCGACCCCCAGAGCTTCACTGTCGCCCAGGGCACTCCGAGCACTCCCAGCATCTCGAACCTGCCCGCTGGCGTCACCTTCGGCGACAGCGGCTTCACCGCAATCGTGTCCACCGACAGCGACGGCACGCCCTCGGTCACCTCCAGCACGCCCTCGGTGTGCACCGTGGATCCGGGCGACAACCTGACCATCGGCTACACCGGCGCGGGCACCTGCACCCTGACCGCCCACGTGTCGGCGGGCACCGATTACCTCGCCGCCGACGGCACTGCGCAGACCTTCAGCGTCGGCCAGGCCACGCCCGCGACACCGAGGATCTCGAACCTGCCGATCGGCGTCACCTTCGGCGACGCCGGCTTCACCGCGACCCTGACGACCAACAGCGACGGCACACCTTCGGTCACCTCGAGCACGCCTTCGGTGTGCACCGTGGATCCGGGCGACAACCTCACTGTCACCTATAGCGGCGCCGGCACCTGCACGCTCATGGCGCACACGGCGGTTGGTACCGACTACGCGGCCGCAGACGGCATCTCCCAGGACCTCGCGGTCGCTCAGGCCACGCCCAGCGCGCCGAGCATCTCGAACCTGCCGCCCAGCGGCATCTTCGGCGGCAGCTTCGTGGCGTCGGTGGCCACCAACGGCGACGGGTCCCCGTCGCTGACCTCGAACTCGGCAAGCGTGTGCACCGTCGGGGTCGACGGTCTGACCGTCAGCTACGTCGGGGTGGGGACGTGCTCGCTCAGCGCCCACGTGTCGGCGGGCACCAATTACCTCGCCGCCGACGGTACCGCCCAGACCTTCAGCGTCGGCCCGGCCCCGCCGAATACGCCGAGCATCGACAACATCCCCGTGAGCGCCACGTTCGGCGCCGCCGGCTTCACTTCCTCGGTGTCCACCAACAGTGACGGCACACCTTCGGTCACCTCGAGCACGCCTTCGGTGTGCACCGTGGATCCGGGCGACAACCTGACCGTCGGCTACTCCGGCGCCGGTACCTGCACCCTGACCGCGCACACCGCGGCCTCCTCGAAGCACTTGGCGGCCGACGGCACGGCGCAGAGCTTCGCGGTCGCCCAGGCCACGCCCAGCGCGCCGAGCATCTCCAACCTGCCGTCCAGCGGCACCTTCGGCGGCAGCTTCGTGGCGTCGGTGGCCACCAACGGCGACGGGTCCCCGTCGCTGACCTCGAACTCGGCAAGCGTGTGCACCGTCGGGGTCGACGGTCTGACCGTCAGCTACGTCGGGGTGGGGACGTGCTCGCTCAGCGCCCACGTGTCGGCGGGCACCGATTACCTCGCCGCCGACGGCACTGCGCAGACCTTCAGCGTCGGCCAGGCCACGCCCGCGACACCGAGGATCTCGAACCTGCCGATCGGCGTCACCTTCGGCGACGCCGGCTTCACCGCGACCCTGACGACCAACAGCGACGGCACACCTTCGGTCACCTCGAGCACGCCTTCGGTGTGCACCGTGGATCCGGGCGACAACCTCACTGTCACCTATAGCGGCGCCGGCACCTGCACGCTCATGGCGCACACGGCGGTTGGTACCGACTACGCGGCCGCAGACGGCATCTCCCAGGACCTCGCGGTCGCTCAGGCCACGCCCAGCGCGCCGAGCATCTCGAACCTGCCGCCCAGCGGCATCTTCGGCGGCAGCTTCGTGGCGTCGGTGGCCACCAACGGCGACGGGTCCCCGTCGCTGACCTCGAACTCGGCAAGCGTGTGCACCGTCGGGGTCGACGGTCTGACCGTCAGCTACGTCGGGGTGGGGACGTGCTCGCTCAGCGCCCACGTGTCGGCGGGCACCAATTACCTCGCCGCCGACGGTACCGCCCAGACCTTCAGCGTCGGCCCGGCCCCGCCGAATACGCCGAGCATCGACAACATCCCCGTGAGCGCCACGTTCGGCGCCGCCGGCTTCACTTCCTCGGTGTCCACCAACAGTGACGGCACACCTTCGGTCACCTCGAGCACGCCTTCGGTGTGCACCGTGGATCCGGGCGACAACCTGACCGTCACCTACTCCGGCGCCGGTACCTGCACTCTGACCGCGCACACCGCGGCCTCCTCGAAGCACTTGGCGGCCGACGGCACGGCGCAGAGCTTCGCGGTCGCCCAGGCCACGCCCAGCGCGCCGAGCATCTCCAACCTGCCGTCCAGCGGCACCTTCGGCGGCAGCTTCGTGGCGTCGGTGGCCACCAACGGCGACGGGTCCCCGTCGCTGACTTCGAACTCGGCAAGCGTGTGCACCGTCGGGGTCGACGGTCTGACCGTCAGCTACGTCGGGGTGGGGACGTGCTCGCTCAGCGCCCACGTGTCGGCGGGCACCGATTACCTCGCCGCCGACGGCACTGCGCAGACCTTCAGCGTCGACCAGGCCCCACCGAATGCGCCGAGCATCGACAACATCCCCGTGAGCGCCACCTTCGGCGACGGCGGCTTCACCGCGACCCTGACGGCCAACAGCGACGGCACACCTTCGGTCACCTCGAGCACGCCTTCGGTGTGCACCGTGGATCCGGGCGATCACCTGACGGTGACCTACGCCGCCGCGGGAAGCTGCACCCTCACCGCGCACACCTCGGCCACGGCCACTCACCTGGCCGCCGACGGCACCACGCAGGGCTTCAAGATCGCCCAGGCCACCCCGACGGCGCCGACCATCTCCAACCTGCCCCTCGGCGGCACCTTCGGGGGCAGCTTCGTGGCGTCGGTGGCCACCAATGGCGACGGGTCAACGTCGGTGGCCTCGAACAACTCGGCCGTCTGCACCGTCGACGCCGACGGGCTGACGGTGCGCTACGTCGGCGTCGGGACGTGCGTGCTCACCGCCCACGTTGCGTCGGGCACCGACTACCTGGCCGCGTCCGGCAACCAACAGAGCGCCGCCATCCAGCCGGCCACGCCCAGCGCGCCGAGCATCTCGAACATCCCTTCGAGCCGGTCGTTCGGTGGGAGTTTCGGGTCCTCGGTCAGCACGAACGCGGACGGGACGAAATCGGTCACCTCGTCCACGCCGGGAGTGTGCTCGGTCGGGTCCGATCTCCGGACGGTCTCCTTCATCGGGATCGGGACCTGCACGCTCATTGCCCACGTCGCTGCCGGCTCGGACTATGCGGCGCGGGACGGCGGCCTCCAGAGCTTCACGGTCAACCGGGCCGTCCCGGCACGCCCGAGCGTCTCGAACATCCCGTCGGTGGACACGGAATTCGGCGGCTTCACCGCGAGGGTGGGGACGAACGGCGACGGGACGAGGTTCGTCGCCTCCAACTCGACTGGGGTCTGCACGGTGGGGCCCGACGGCGTCTCCGTCACGTTCGTGGGCTACGGCACTTGCTCGCTTACCGCGGGCGTGGCGCAGGGCTCCCACTACCTCGCGCTCGAGCGGGACCCCCCAGACCTTCACCGTCAGCTCCGCCCCGCGTGGCTATTGGCTGGTGGGGTCGGACGGCGGGATCTTCTCCTTCGGCGCGGCAGGCTTCCACGGCTCCATGGGTGGAGTGCCGCTCCAGCGGCCCGTGGTGGGCATCACACCCACCGCCACGAGGCACGGGTACTGGCTGGTCGCGTCCGACGGCGGCATCTTCAGCTTCGGCGATTCGTCCTTCTACGGCTCCATCCCCGGCCTCGGGGTCAACCCCGCCGGGTCCGGCCTGGCCAACAGCCTCGATGCGCCCATCGTCGGCATGGTGCCGTCGAGCACCGGCCACGGCTACTTCATGGTCGCCTCCGACGGTGGCGTGTTCGCCTTCGGTGATGCTCGTTTCGAAGGCTCCTGCCCGGGCATCGGCGGCTGCAGCGGTGCCGTCGCGGTCATGCCCGACCATTCTGGGAACGGCTACTGGCTGGTCACGAAATCCGGCACCGTGTACGCGTTCGGTGACGCCCCGTTCTACGGGAGCCCGCCTCCACAGGGCGCCGACGTGGTGGACGCGGTGGCCACGCCGGACGGGCACGGCTACTGGGTGCTGTACGCCAATGGCGTGGTGGCCCCGTTCGGGGATGCGGCCGAGCTCGGCGGACCGGTCGGCTACGTCAACGTCTACAACCCGGCCAGCTCCATCTTCCCGACGGCCGACGGCCGTGGCTACTGGGTCGCGGCCGCCAGGGGCGACGTGTTCCCCTTCGGCAACGCACCCTTCATGGGAAGCATGTCGGCCTCCGGGCTCAACGCCCAGATCATCGCCGCCTTCGGCTTTTAGCCCTCAGGCGCCGAGCGCCGTGTCCTCCCGCTCGGGCAGCTGCGCGATGACCCCGGCGACCACCCGGTTGACGCTGCAGCCCGCGCTGGCCGAGGCCCGGCGCAAGAGGTCGTTCACGTAGGCGACCAGGTTCACCACGTCGTTCCTCGGGGAACGGCCGACCAGCGGCACCGGTTCGGTGGACGGATCCAGCCCGCTGACCTCGAGAATGAGGGGCCGGAGCTCGAGCAGCAGGGACCGGGCCTCGGGCAGCGCGGTCCCGGACCGGCGCATCCAGACGGAAATCCCCAGCTCAAGGGACAGGTCACCGGTGAAGGGGTCGACGGGTCCCAGTTCCGCGAGCCCGCCCAGGAGGGCAGGTCCGAAGCTCGTCGAAGCGCTCGTCGCCATGGCCTCAGTGTGCCGAATGGCTGTAACAAGGTGGTGGACCGGCCCTGGGCTGGTAATTTGTCAGGCGTGCCACGCACGATCTGGAAGGGGGCTCTCAGCTTCGGGTTGGTCAACATCCCCGTCGGCCTCTACCCGGCGACGTCGGACAAGAGCATCCACTTCAACCAGTTCGAAGAGGGGACCTCGGATCGGATCCGCTACAAGAAGGTCAACGAGCGGACCGGCGAGGAGGTCGCGCAGGACCGCATCGTGCGCGGCTTCGACCTCGGCGGGGGGGAGTACGTCATCCTCAGCGAAGAAGAGCTCGAGACCGCGGAGCCCAAGAAGTCGCGCCAGATCGAGATCTCGGACTTCGTCGGCCTGGTCGACATCGACCCGGTCTTCTTCCGTTCCAGCTACTACCTGGCCCCCGAGGGTGAGGGCGCCGACAAGGCCTATGCCCTGCTCCGCCAGGCCATGGCCGATTCGGGGCGAGTCGCCCTGGCCACGATGGTCATGCGCAACAAGGAGTACCTCGTGGCGATCCGGCCCGAGGCGGATGCGCTGGCCCTGCACACCATGTACTTCGCCGACGAGGTGCGCTCGCCCGGGCGCGAGTTCACACTGCCCGACACCGAGGACGTGAGCGACCGGGAGCTCTCCATGGCGGAGCTCCTCATCCAGTCCATGGAGAGCGAGTGGGATCCCGCCCGCTTCCATGACACACACCGGGCGAAGGTCGAGGCCCTCATCGAGGAGAAGCGCAGCGGCCACGAGATCGTGATCCAGGCTGGGCCCGAGGCCCCCGCCAAGGTCGTCGACCTGATGGAGGCCCTCAACGCGAGCATCGCCGCGGCGGCGAAGCCGGGGACCAAGGCCGCCAAGAGCGAACCGGTGGCCAAGCGGTCCTCGGCGCGGCAGGCGGCGCCAGCGGCCAAGAAGCCGGCCAAGGCGACGAAGACGACGAAGACGGCGAAGCAGCCGGCCGGGGCCAAGCCGGCCGCCCGCCGGAAGGCCTCCTGACGCTTTCGTGCGCCGGCCGGCAGACGTGCTCGGCTGACCGAGGTCAGATGTGCAATGTATTGCGCAGAGTCCCTCTCTGCCGCATGAGATCCGTGTCCACGGCGTGATCTGACTCTTTTTCCCGCTCCCGGACGGGCGATCATGGTGTGATGCTCCCAACGAGCCCGGCTCGGGAAGGGAGTCCAGATGGCGATCGCGCAGACGCGGGTGCCGGAGGGTCGGATCCCAGAGTGGATGGGGTTCGACGGCCTGGTCCAGCTCATCTCGGTGGACGGGCAGCGCACCGTGGGCTGCCCGTACTGGGAGCTCGTGGCCGACGTGGGTGCCGAGGAGCTCCGCGACCTCTACCGCGACATGGCGGTCGTCCGGCGGATCGACGCCGAGGCGATGGCGCTGCAGCGGCAGGGCGAGCTCGGGCTGTGGGCGCCGCTGCTCGGTCAGGAGGCGGCGCAGGTCGGCTCCGCCCGCGCCATGCGGGCCGACGACTTCGCGTTCCCGAGCTACCGCGAGCACGGCGTCGTCTACTGCCGTGGCGTCGAGCCCGTCGCCATGCTCCCGCTGTGGCGGGGCAGCGCGCACTCCGGGTGGGACCCCGCTGTCTACGGGATCGCCACCCCCGCCATCATCGTCGGCTCGCAAGCCCTGCACGCAACCGGCTACGCGCTCGGGATCAGGCTCGACGGCGCCACCTCCGCCGCCGTGGCCTACTTCGGCGACGGCGCGTCCAGCCAGGGTGACGTGGCCGAGGCCCTCGGCTTCGCCGCCAGCTTCTCGGTGCCGGTCGTCTTCGTCTGCCAGAACAACCAGTGGGCCATCTCGGAGCCGGTGCGGCTGCAGTCGCACGCCTCCATCGCCCGGCGGGGCCAGGGGTATGGCATCCCCGGGATCGAGGTGGACGGCAACGACGTCCTGGCCGTGCTCGCCGCCACCCGGCTCGCGCTGGCCCGGGCCTATTCGGGCCAGGGCCCGACGCTCATTGAGGCCGTGACCTACCGGATGGGGCCGCACACGACGTCGGACGACCCCACCCGCTACCGCTCCCAGGCCGAGGAGGAGGAGTGGCGCGTGAAGGACCCGCTGGCGCGGCTGCGCGCGCTGCTCGGGGCGGAGGGCCTCGCCGATGACGCCTTCGACAGCGAGGTCTCGAGCGCGGCGGAGGAGGCGGCGGCGGCGCTCAGGCGCGGGTGCCTGGCCCTGCCCGACCCCGAGCCGGAGTCATTGTTCGACCACGTCTACGCCGAGGCGCACCCGCTCCTCGACGACGAGCGCCGTGCCTACATGGAGTATCTGGCCACCCTGGAGCCGCAGGCGTGACGGAGACCATGTCGCTCAGCAAGGCGCTCAACGCCGGCCTCCGCCGGGCCCTCGAGCGTGACCCCAGGGTCGTGCTGATGGGCGAGGACATCGGGAAGCTCGGGGGCGTGTTCCGGGTGACCGAGGGCCTGCAGCGGGATTTCGGCCAGGCGCGGGTGATCGACACCCCGCTCGCGGAGTCGGGTGTCATCGGCACAGCCGTCGGGCTGGCCATGCGGGGCTATCGGCCCGTGTGCGAGATCCAATTCGACGGCTTCGTGTACCCGGCCTTCGACCAGATCGTGTCGCAGGTGGCCAAATTGCGCTACCGGACTCAGGGCCGCGTGCCGATGCCCGTGACGATCCGCGTGCCCTTCGGGGGCGGGATCGGGGCGGTGGAGCATCACTCCGAGTCTCCCGAGGCCTACTTCGCGCACACGGCGGGGCTGCGCGTCGTCACGCCGAGCAGCCCCGACGACGGGCACCGCATGATCCAGCAGGCCATCGCCAGCGACGACCCGGTGGTCTTCTTCGAGCCGAAGCGCCGCTACTGGGAGAAGGGCGAGGTCGACGATGCGACCACCCTCTCCGACGTGCCACTGGGCGCGGCCCAGGTGCTCGTCGAGGGGACGGACGCCACGGTCGTCGCCTACGGCCCCATGGTGGCCACCGCGCTCGAGGCGGCCCGGATCGCCGGCGAGGAGGGCACCTCCCTGGAGGTCGTCGACCTGCGGTCGCTCTCGCCCGTCGACTTCGACCGCATCGAGGCGTCGGTGCGCAAGACGGGCCGGCTGGTGGTGGCCCACGAGGCGTCCGTCTTCGGCGGCCTCGGGGCGGAGATCGCCGCTCGGGTGTCCGAGCGCTGCTTTTATCACCTGGAGTCGCCGGTGCGCCGCGTCGGCGGCTTCGCGACCCCGTATCCGCCCTCCAGAGCGGAGGGCCACTACCTCCCCGACGCCGACCGGATCCTCCACGAGGTGGACCGGTGCCTCCAGGCGTGAGCGGCGTCCGGTCCTTCCTCTTGCCCGACCTCGGGGAGGGACTGACCGAGGCCGAGATCGTGGCCTGGCACGTGGCAGCGGGCGACGAGGTGGCCTTGAACCAGGTCCTCGTCGAGGTCGAGACCGAGAAGGCGGTCGTGGAGCTGCCCAGCCCCTACGCCGGGACCGTCGTCGAGCTGCTGGCCGGCGCCGGGGAGACGGTCGCGGTGGGGTCGCCGATCATCACGGTCGACACGTCGGGCACGGACGGAGCTGCGCCGGGCGGCCCGGCGGTGGAGCGTGTCCCGACGCTCGTCGGCTACGGCCCCGCCGAGGGGCGACCGAGCCGCCGCCGCAGCGCCCGCGCCCACCACGGGCAGGCGCCGCCACCGGTCTCCGGCTCCCGTCCCCTCGCCGCGCCGCCCGTCCGCTTCATGGCGCGCCAACAAGGCGTCGACCTGACCGAGATCACGGGCCACGGCCCGGGGGGCATCGTCACCCGCGAGGACCTCGCCGCGCACGTCGCCGCCGACACCCGGTCGGTCGCCGCGCCACCCTCTGCGGCCGAACGCGAGACCCGGACCCCGGTGCGCGGCGTGCAGAAGCACATGGCCGAGGCGATGGTGCGCAGCGTGGCGTCGGCGCCGCAGGCGTGCGTCTTCTTGACGGTCGATGTCACGCAGACGATGGAGCTGGTCGAACAGCTGCGCCGGAACAGGCACTTCGAGGGGGTGCGGGTCACGCCGCTCGCCCTCGTCGGCCGCGCCGTCGTGCTCGCCCTGCGCGAGAGACCCGCGCTGAACTCGTCGTGGGACGACGTAGGGCCGGCCGTCGTCACCCGGCCTTACGTCAACCTCGGCGTCGCGGTGGCCGGGCGTCTGGGCCTCGTCGTGCCGAACGTCAAGGACGCGCAGGACCTGACCCTGCGGGAGCTGGCGGCGGCGTTGGACGACCTCACCAGCCGCGCCCGCGACGCACGCTGCACGCCCGCAGAGTTGAGCGGAGGGACGATCACCGTCACCAACGTCGGCGTCTTCGGGATCGATGCCGGCGTGCCGATCCTCAATCCGGGTGAGGCCGCCATCCTCGCCCTCGGCGCCGTGCAGCGGCGCCCCTGGGAGTACCTCGGCGCCGTGGCCCTGCGCGACGTGGTGACGCTGAGCCTCGCCTTCGACCACCGGCTCGTAGACGGGCAGGCGGCCTCCGGCTTCCTCACCGCCGTCGGGGAGATCCTGGCCGACCCCACCAACCTCATCGCCCTCGCCTGAGATCGCACTCGCCTGAACGGCCATCGTCACTCCGCTTCGGCGAGAAGCTTCCCGAGCCCCTGGCGCAGGCTCCGCAGCTGCCCCTCGAGGTCCTGGAGCTACGTTCGCAACCCCAACCGGCAAGGGTCCGGTTGGTGCCGGCCGTGCCCTCCCTTCCCACCGGAGGTTTGCGACGGCCGGCACTGGGTATAGGCGCGGCCCGCGGGTGAGAGCGCGCGCGGTGGGAGGTCGCCATGAAGACCGTCCGGGATGTGATGCGGAGCGAGGTCGACGTCCTGCGGACGACGGAGTCCGCCGCCGACGCCGCCTGTTTCCTGGCGGCCCGGGCCGAGGACTCCATCCCGCTCTGCCTGGCCGACGGGAGGCTGGCCGGGTCCGTGAGCAGCCGCGACATCGTGGTCAAGGTCGTGGCCAAGGGCCGCGACCCGCGTCAGGTGACCCTGGCCGAGCTGGCCGATCCGAGCGACGTGCTCGGGCTCGAGGTCGACGCGCCCATCGACGAGGCGGCGTCCCTCATGCATCGCCGTCAGCGTTCCCGGCTGCCCGTGACCGAGGACAACCGCGTCATCGGCGTGGTGACGCAGCGCGACGCCGCACGGAGCCTCGCCTTCGGCCCGTCGCGGGATGACGGCTAGAACCTGCTGGATTCGGGCTCCGGCCCGGACGAGACTACGGCGGTGAGCGCACCCGAGGAACCCGCTGACGTCCCGGCGCTGCACACCGGGGATCTGGCCCGCCGGATCGCGCGGCGGCGCACCGAACTGGGCAAGAGCGTCGAGGAAGTGGCCGCGAAGGCGGGCATCGATCCCGACTACCTGCGCTACTTCGAGGAGAGCGCCGGGGGGCGCCTCAGCGCCGGCACCATGCTCCTGCTCGCCATCGCGCTGGAGTGCACGCCCGAGGAGCTCTACGGCGCCCGGGTGGACCGCCCTCCGGGGCGAGGCCGGGCCGGCCGCCACCCCGAGCTGCGGGAGCTGTCGGAGGAGCAGTGCGCGGCGCACCTGCAGGCCGGGGGGGTCGGGCGCGTGGTGTTCATGGCGCCCCGGGGCCCGGTGGCGTACCCGGTGAACTTCGTGCTCAGCGAGGGTGACGTGATGGTCAGCACCACCGTCGCCCAGGCCCAGCGCTTTGCGGACCAGCCGCGCCTGAGCTTCGAGATCGACCGGGTCGACGAGCCGATGGGCGAAGGGTGGAGCGTCCTGGTGACGGGGAGGGCCCGCCGCGTCGACGATCCCGACGAGGTCGTCGCGCCGGCCGCGTTGGGCCTGGAGCCCTGGGCCGGCGGCCCGCGTCATGCGCTCGTGCGCCTCCACCCCGAGGAGATCACCGGGCGGGTCATCGTCCAGTCGTCCGCCGCCGCGACCTAAGTTTCAGATGACGGTGGCGGTCACCAACGAGCAATGAGATGCTGGCGGCCGCTGCCGGGTGCGGTCACCGAGACCTCTTGTTGCCGAGAGCACGTCCTAAGTTTGGTGCGGGGACCCGGGGGACCTTTCGAGTGTCGCTACGTGCACGAATCCCAGATCCCGCTTCGACTCCGTCCCTCCCCGGCAGCCTCCAACTACCGAGGAGGTGCCGTGAAGAGGATCAGAGACAAGGTGGCCGGCCTCGATGTCCATCGAGACACCGTGGTGGCCTGCGCCCGCATCGTCGAGCCGGATAGATCGGTGTCGGTGACAAAGGCGTCGTTTAAGACGACGTCGAAAGGTCTCGCTGAACTGGCCGGCTGGCTCGGTGACGCGACGGTGAAGACGGTGGCCATGGAAGCGACCGGCATCTATTGGCGACCCGTCTACTACTCCCTTGAGGGGCTCTTCGACGAACTGTGGCTCTGCAACGCCGCCCACGTGAAGAACGTCCCGGGACGAAAGAGCGACCTCTCCGACGCCGAATGGCTGGCCGATGTGGCCGCTCACGGGATGGTGCGGCCATCGTTCGTCCCGCCCCCAGAGATCAGGGAGGTCCGCGAACTCACCCGCTACCGCAAGACCCAGGTCGACGCCCGGGTCAAGGAGATCCAGCGTCTGGAGAAGACCCTCCAAGACGCCGGCATCAAGCTCACCTCGGTGGCGTCGTCGGTGTGGCTCAAGTCCTCGAGACAGATGATCGAGGCCATGATCGCCGGCGAGCGCGACCCCAAGGTGCTGGCCCAGATGGCCAAGTCGGTCCTGCGAGCCAAGATCCCAGCACTGGAGGAGGCCTTCAGCGGTCACTTCGGTGCCCACCACGCCTTCTTGTGCCGAGAGATCATCGACCACATCGACCACCTCGACGCCTCCATCGCCTCGCTCAGCGCCGAGATCGCTCGTCGCCTGGTCCCTTTCGAGGCGGCGATCACCATCTTGAGCTCGATCACCGGGGTGTCGAGGACCACGGCTGAGGTGATGATCGCAGAGATGGGGGTGGACATGTCCCGGTTCCCGACGGCCGGGCACCTCTGTGCGTGGGCCGGGGTGGCTCCGGCCAGCCACGAATCGGCCGGCAAGCACCGACCGGCCGGCACCCGACAGGGTGCGCCATGGCTGCGGCGCTGCCTGATCGAAGCAGCGAAGGCGGCAGCGAGGACCAAGGGCAGTTACTTCTCGGCCCAGTACGCACGGGTCTCGAGGCGGCGCGGCCCCAACAAGGCCACAGTGGCCGTCGCGAACTCCATGCTCGCCGTGGCGTGGCACCTACTCACCAACGGCGCCCTCTACGTCGACCCCGGTGGCGACTACTTCGAGCGCAGGAACGATCCCGCACGTGAGGCGAAGCGGCTCCAGCGGCGGATCGAAGCCCTCGGGTTCGAAGTCACCATCGAAACCAAGGCGGCATAGGGACGTCCCTACAGTTCGAGCGCCACCGCCAGACCCCTCCTTCAGCGCGCCCTCGTCCCACTCAGGACTTGGGCATCACATCCCAGGGGTCCCTCCGTCCTCGATCAGGTGGCGCAGCAGGTGCGCGTAGTCGATGAGGTGGCGATCGCTCAGGAAGTGACGACGGACGTGGCGCCGGGCCCGACGGCCCATCGCCGCTGCCTCGACCGGTTGCGCCAGGACGGAGCCCAGGGCCTCCCCGAAGGCGTCGAGGTCGGAGGGATCGGGGAGCAGGATGCCCGTTCCCGGCGGGACCTGGCCCACGATGCCACCGACCGCGGAGGCGACCACGGGCCGTGACTTCCACATGGCCTCGGCCACGGTGAGGCCGAACCCTTCCTGCAGGCTCTTCTGCACGACGACGCTGGCGTGGCGCTGCGCCGCGTTGACGAAGAAGGCGTTGGCCAGGGGGTCGTCCATGGGGAGGGCCACCAGGCGGATGGCGTCGCGGGCCCGGCGGGGGAGCGACGCCCAGGCGTCGATGCATTCCGCGAGCACGGCTGCGCCCTCGGGATCGTCACTCACGCCGTCGACCGCCGGCCCGATCAGGGCCAGCCGGGCGCCGGAGCGGCCGGCCAGGTGGTCGGCGAAGCCACGCAGGACACCCTGCATGTCCTTGAGGTGGTCCCAGCGCGAGACCTGCACGACGAGGGGGTCCTCGGGTGACAAGGGTCCGGCGCCGCCCAAGACCGCCGACGGCAGCGGGCCCCGGTGGCCCTCGAGCAGGCCGGTCTGCGCCAGCAGCGACAGCACCCGTGTCCGGCGCAGCGGCTGGTTCTTGGCCGACAGGGGGTCGATCGAGGGCTGAATGATCCAGACGTCGGCACCGGCCAGCCAGGGGGGCACGAAGGCGGCGTGCGAGAAGACGAAGGTGCGGCAGTCGGCCAGATGGGGCTGCAGGAAGGCCCAGGCCTCCTCGGTGCGCGGGTTGGCGCGGTCCGAGCCGATGTGGCAGCGCCAGGCCACCCGGACGCCGTACCCGATGAGGTGGTGTGCCAGACCCGCGGTCTGCGGGTCGTGGAGGAAGACGACGTCCCCGCGCCGGATCCTCCCGTCCAGCGCGTCGACGTTGGCCCGCAGCACCGAGGAGTAGTGCTCGGCCTCGCGCCGGCCCAACTGGCCGGGGTCGCCGGCCGCACCGTGGAGGCGGTTGTGCAGGCGCTTGGTGATGGTGAAGAACTCCGGATCGCCGTCGATCACCACCCAGTGCATGTCGGTGCCTGCGTCCTCGGCGTAACCGCAGAGCAGCTGGAGCATCTCGGCGACCCCGCCCCCGTGCGCGGTCGAGCTGATGTTCCACACCCGCGCCGTGCCGAGTGACTCCAGTGCGGTGACGGCGGCCGCCTCCAGACCGGCGTAGCGCTCGGGGCCTACGAGGCGGCCCAGCCGCTCCAGCGAGTGGACGGGCACCTCGACGTCCCGGGGCTCGGCCACGCGGACATCTTGGCCCACCGGCCTCGCCGAGGCGACGGCGTCTCCGGGTTCGTGCGCAAGAGGTCCGCCCCGGGCCGGTTCCCGTCAGTGAGCGCAGGGGGAGGTCGCCCCCGAGTCCCGGCCGCACCGCGATCACCTTGGACACCCCCGCCGAGTCCGAGGAGGGCCGGTAGCCTCGGCCCTCATGTGGCCGCCGGCGCCGGGGGGGACCTGGGTCATCGACCTCGATGGCGTGATCTGGCTCACCGGGCGTCCGATCCCCGGCTGTGACGAGGCCGTGGCCCGCCTACGCGGTGCGGGCGTGCGGGTGCTCTTCGCCACCAACAACTCGGCGCCGACGAGGGCGGAGCTCCGGCGTCGCCTGGCCCGCTGTGGCATCACGGCCGCAGAGGACGACGTCCTGAGCTCGGCCGACGTGGCCGCAGGCATGCTGGCTCCTGGGTCCACCGCCCTCGTCCTGGCCGACGACGGCGTCGTGGAGTCCCTGACCGGCCGCGGCGTGGCCGTGGTCCCCGAGGGTCCGGCCGATGCCGTCGTGGTGGGGTGGACGCGGTCGTTCACCTTCGACGGCGTGGCCCGTGCGGCGGCGGCCGTGCGGGGCGGCGCCCGCCTGATCGGCACGAACGAGGATCCGACCTTCCCCACACCCGACGGCCTCTGGCCCGGTGCGGGCGCGCTCCTCGCCGCCGTCTCCACCGCGGCCGAGGCGTCGCCGGAGGTGGCCGGCAAGCCCCACCCGCCCACCGCCGACGCCATTGCCGCCCGGGTCCCGTCCGGAGACCTCCGGGCGATGGTGGGGGACCGTCCCGCCACCGACGGCGAGCTGGCCGCCCAGCTGGGGATCCCCTTCGCACTGGTGCTCTCGGGGGTCACGCCCAAGGGGCGGGTTCCTCCCGGGGCCGACCCGGCGGCCGTCGCCCCTGACCTCGCCACCCTCGTCCGGCAGGCCCTCGACGGCGCCTGAAGTAGTGCTTGCTATCAGCTAGCACTTCAGATACTCTTGTTCAATGGCAAGCAACGAGCGGATACGCAAGTACCTCGACGCGGGGACCGTCCTCGGGCAAGTCAGCCGAGGTCGGGCAGAAGAGATCGTGCGAGAATTGGTGAACGCCGGAGACATCCAGCGCAGCCAGGCACAGGAATGGGTGGACAATCTGGTGGAGCGCAGTCGCAAGACGAGCGAGCAGGTGCTCGAGCTGGTGCGCCACGAGGTGGCCGCCCAGCTCGACCGGATCGACGGGAAGTCCCTCGAGGCCATCGCCAACCAGGTGGCCGACATCCTGAAGAAGTCGGCCGTCGCCGGACGCAGCGCCACCAAGGACGTCACCACCCAGGCCGGCAAGACGGCCAAGGGCGTGCGCACCCAGGCGGGCAAGACGGCCACCCGGGCCCGTGCGGCCGCCGGCAAGGTGGCGCCGGCCCGACGTCACAGGCGCAAGACCGTCGCCAAGAAGGCCCCGGCCAAGAAGGCGGCCGCGCCCAAGGCGGCGGCCAAGAAGACCGCGCACAAGGCTCCGGCCAAGGAGACGGCCGCCGCCAAGAAGCCGGTCAAGAAGGCCGCCAGCTGAGCACTGGGGCCCGCCGCCGGCTCGACACCGAGTTGGTGCGCCGTGGCCTCGTCCCCACCCGGCAGGAGGCCCGGGCGGCCATCGAGTCCGGTGGCGTCCTCGTCTCGGGCGCGCCGGCGGACAAGGCGGCGCGCCTCGTCGCACCCGACGAGCCGGTCGTCCTGCTCGGGCCGCCGTCGCGCTTCGTCGGTCGCGGGGGCCTGAAGCTCGATGCGGCCCTGACCCGCTTCCCCGTCCCCGTCGCCGGCCGTCGGGCCCTCGATGCGGGGGCGTCTACCGGCGGCTTCACCGACTGCCTGCTCCAGCGCGGCGCGGCTCACGTGTACGCGGTCGACGTCGGCCACGGCCAGCTCCACCCCGGCCTGCGCGGCGACCCCCGCGTCACCGTGCTGGAGCGCACGAACGCCCGCACGCTGGCCCCGGCGGACCTGAGCGACGCCGACCCGGACTACGAGCCCTGCGCGCTCGTCGTGGCCGACCTCTCGTTCATCTCGCTGCGCAGCGTCGTCCCCGCCCTCACCGGGCCGGTGTCGGCCGCGGACGCCGACCTGGTGCTCCTGGTGAAGCCCCAATTCGAGGCGGGCCGCGCCGCCGTCTCCCGGGGCAAGGGCGTCGTGCGCGACCCCGCCGTCTGGCTCGGTGCGCTCGAGGGCGTGGTGTCCGCGCTCCACGACGCCGGAACCGGCATCATGGGGGCGATGGCCTCCCCCCTGACCGGCGCGTCCGGCAACGTCGAGTTCCTGCTGCATGCCCGCAAGGGTGTGCCGGGCTCCGATGCGGGCGAGGCCACCGCCCTGCTCCGCGCCGCCGTGTCGGAGGCGGCGGGCCACCTGCCCACGGCCGACCCGGCCGGCTGAGCCGCGCTCGCCCGATGGCGACCGTCACCTTCCTGGTCCATCCGGACCGCCCCGACGCGCTCGCACTGGCGACGGACACCGCCGCCTGGCTGGCCGAGCGCGGCGACCAGGCGCGGATCCTGCGCTTCAGCGGCCCCGACCGCGTGAGCGAGGAGGGTGTCGAGGTGGAGTTGGGCGCTGTGGACCTCCAGGGCTCGACGGTCGCCGTGAGCATGGGCGGGGACGGCACGTTCCTGCGCGTCGTGCGCCTGGCCGCCGCCGCGGACGTGCCCGTCCTCGGCGTCAACTTCGGCCGGCTCGGCTACCTGCCCGACATCGGGCCCGACCAGGTCCTCGACGCCCTGGCCAAGGTGCTCGACGGGACCGCCGCCATCGAGGCGCGCTGCGCCATGGACGTGCGCATCTCGGACCGTTCCCTTCACGATGAGGCCTCGTCCCTGCTGGCGCTCAACGAGGTGGTGATCGAGAAGATCGACTTCGGCCACACCGTCCGCCTGGTGACGACGGTCGACGGGGAGGACGCGCTCACCTACTCGGCCGACGGGCTGATCATCGCCACGCCGACGGGCTCCACCGCCTACAACCTCTCCGCCGGTGGCCCGATCCTGGCGCCCACGTTGCGCGCCATGGTCGTGACACCCGTGGCGCCGCACTTCTCCCTCGACCGCAGCCTGGTGCTGACCGACGAGCAGGAGGTCAGGGTGGAGGTCGCACCCGACCGCACCAGTGCACTGGTCATCGACGGGCTGGACGTCGGCCGGCTGAAGCCGGGGGCCACCGTCACCTGCAAGGTGGCAGCACGGCCGGTGCGCGTGGTCCGCAACGAGCCCAATACCTTCGGCACCATCCTGCGCTTCCGGCTCCTCGCCCACCGGGACGAGTGAGGGCACAGATGAGAACACGATGCTGACAAGGTGCTGACGAAGACACGGTGCTGACCGACCTGCACGTGCGCGACCTGGGCGTGATCGAGGACCTCACGCTCGAGTTCGGGCCCGGTATGACCGCGCTCACGGGGGAGACGGGGGCCGGTAAGACGCTGGTCGTCGAGGCCCTGCAATTGGTGCTGGGGGGGCGAGCCAACCCGGGCATGGTGCGCGCCGGCGCCGCCGAGGCACTGGTCGAGGCGCGTTTCGTCGTCGGCAGCGACGGAGCGGAGCGCGAGGTGGTCCTCGCTCGCTCGGTGCCTGCCGACGGGCGGTCGCGGGCCTGGGTCGACGGCCGCATGGCGCCGGTGGGCGGGCTGGGGGAGGCGGCCGCCGACCTGGTCGAGATCCACGGCCAGCACGAGCACCGCGCGTTGACCGGGGCCGGCGCGCAGCGCGACGTGCTCGACGCGTTCGCCGGCACCGACCTCAGCCGTGTCCGGGCGCTGCGCAGCCAGCTGCGCGCGCTGGACGACGCTCTGGCGTCCCTGGGCGGCGACGAGCAGCAGCGCGCCCGCGAGGCCGACGTCCTGCGCTACCAGGTGGACGAGATCGCGGCCGCGCACCTGGAGGACCCCGAGGAGGAGGCGGCGCTGCGGCGCCAGGAGGACCGGCTGGCCGACGCCACCGCCTACCGGGAGGCGGCGTCGGGTGCCGTCGAGCTCTTGGAGCCTTCGGGCGGGGAAGGCGGCGTCCTCGACTTGCTGGGCCGGGCCGCCGGCACGCTCGCTGGGCGTGAGGCCTTCGACGACTACCGGGCGCGGTTCACGGCGGCGGCCGTGGACCTCTCGGACCTGTCCCGGACGCTGCGCGACGAGCTGGAGGCGTGGGAGGACGACCCCCAACGCCTGAGTGCGGTGCAGGAGCGGCGCCGGCTGCTGGCCGAATTGCGGCGCAAGTACGGGGAGGACCTGGGTGCGGTGATGGACTTCGCCCGGCAGGGCGCGGCGCGGCTCGCCGCGCTCGAGGACGCCGAGGGCGAAGCGGGCCGTCTGCAGGCCGAGCACGAGCGCCGGAGCGGCGAACTCACGGAGGCGGAGACGGCCGTGCGCGCGGGGCGGGCCCGGGCGGCTGGAGAGTTCGGGCGGCTGGTCGGGGACCGCCTTGTCACCCTGGCGATGCCCGGGGCCCGACTGGAGGTCCACCTCGCTCCCGACGGGACGGGGGAGCCGGTGGAGCTGGCCCTGGGGGCGAACGTCGGGGAGCCGGTGCAGCCACTCGCCCGGGCGGCATCGGGAGGAGAGCTGGCCCGGGCCATGCTGGCCATCCGGCTCGTCGGGCTCGGCGGCCCCCAGACCATGGTCTTCGACGAGGTCGACGCCGGCGTGGGCGGTGCCGCCGCCCTGGCGCTCGGAGAGGCCCTGCACGAGGTCGCCCGCGATCGCCAGGTACTGGTCGTCACCCACCTCGCGCAGGTTGCGTCGCGAGCGGACGCGCAGGTAACCGTGGTCAAGGGCGAGTCGGGCGGCCGCACCGTCACGACCGCCACCGCGGTCGCCGGGGAGGACCGGGTCACCGAGCTGTCCCGCATGCTGTCGGGGCATCCCGGCAGCGACGCGGCCCGGGCCCACGCCCGCGAGCTGCTCGGCGCGTCGCAAGGGGGATAGTCCACCACGGGATCCGTCGCGTTCGATTATCGTGGCGGGGTGCACCGATCACCCGACGTCTTGCTCGGCGCGCCGAAGGCGGCGTGAGCAAGTTCATCTTCGTCACCGGTGGGGTCTCGAGCTCCCTCGGCAAGGGTCTCACCGCCTCCTCGCTCGGCCGGCTGCTCAAGTGCCGGGGCCTGCGGGTGACGATGTGCAAGTTGGATCCCTACATCAACGTCGATCCCGGCACCATGAACCCCGGGGAGCACGGCGAGGTGTTCGTGACAGAGGACGGCGGCGAGACCGACCTCGACCTCGGCCACTACGAGCGCTTCATCGACGAGAACCTCTCCAAGCGGTCCAACACGACGACGGGCGGCATCTACCGCTCCGTGATCGAGAAGGAGCGCCGCGGCGACTATCTCGGCCGCACGGTGCAGGTCATCCCGCACGTGACCGACGAGATCAAGGACCGCATCAGCCGCCTCGCCGACGAGGACGTCGACGTCGTCATCGTCGAGATCGGCGGCACCGTGGGTGACATCGAGATCGTGCCCTTCATTGAGGCCATCCGGCAATTCCGCCGGGACATCGGTCGCGACAACGTGTGCTACGTCCACCTGACGCTGGTGCCCTACCTCGTGTCGGGGGAGCAGAAGACCAAGCCCACACAGCACTCGGTGACGGAGCTGCGCAGCCGCGGTATCCAGCCCGACGTGATCGTGTGCCGCAGCGACAAGCCGATCTCCGAGAGCCTCAAACGCAAGATCTCGCTGCAGTGCGACGTCCCGATCGATGCCGTGATCTCCGCGGTCGACGCGCCGAGCATCTACGAGATCCCCCTCGTCCTGCACGAACAGGGCCTCGACGTTTACGTGTGCCGTACGCTCGGCCTCGACGACACGAGCCACCGGATCGACATCTCCGAATGGGAGTCCCTCGTCGGGCGCGTCGAGTCCCTGGGGCGCCGCGTGAAGGTCGGGATCGTCGGGAAGTACGTCAACATGCCCGACGCCTACATGTCGGTCGTCGAGGCGCTGCGCCATGCCGGCTTCCACCACGGTGCGGAGGTGGAGCTGGATTGGATCGACGCCGAGCTCGTGCCGGGACTGCTCGGCACCGACCGGCTGCGGGGGCTCGATGCGATCGTGATCCCCGGCGGCTTCGGAGAACGCGGGATCGAGGGCATGGTCGCCGCCGCCGGGTACAGCCGCGACAACGGGATCCCGTGCCTCGGCCTCTGCCTCGGCCTGCACGTCATGGTCATCTCCGTGGCGCGGGACCGGGCCGGGCTCGAGCGCGCCAACTCGCGGGAGTTCGACAGCCTGTCGCCGCACATGGTGATCGACCTCATGCCCGACCAGGCGGAGGTGACGGACAAGGGCGGCACCATGCGTCTCGGCTCCTACCAGGCAGTGCTGCTGGCGGGCTCCAAGGTGGCCGAGGCCTACGGCACGCTGGGCGTCACCGAGCGGCACCGGCACCGTTTCGAGTTCAACAACCGCTACAAGACCCGGCTCGAAGACGTGGGTCTCGTCTGCTCGGGGATCTCACCCGACGGGCGTCTGGTCGAGTTCGTGGAGCTGGAGGACCACCCGTACTGGGTGGCGACGCAGGCCCACCCCGAGTTCAAGAGCCGGCCCGACCGCCCCCATCCGCTGTTCCGTGAGCTGGTGGCCGCCGCACTCGAGCGGGCGGACGGTCGCTCGCCGCACCTGCTCGACCTCGACGCCGTCACCTAGCGCGTCGTGCCGGTCTTCCGCCGCGTCTCGGAGGAGGAGCTCCTCCGGGCCTGGCTGTTCCGGGTGGACCGCCTCCATCTCGTCGACCCCGAGGGCACACCGTTCGACCGCGTCGTGATCCGCCATCCCGGTGCGGTGACGGTCGTGCCGGTGCACGACGACGGGACCGTGACCCTGGTGCGCCAGTACCGAGCGGCCGTGGACGCCATGGTGCTCGAGATTCCCGCCGGGACTCGCGACAAGGGGGACGAGTCGCCGGAGGACACGGCCCGGCGCGAGCTGGCCGAGGAGGCCGGCCTCGAAGCGGACTGCTGGGAGTTGTTGATCGGCACCTGGAACACGCCGGGCGTGAGCGATCAGGAGACGTCCATCTTCCTGGCCACCGGCCTCTCGGCCTGCGAGAGCCGGCCCGACGGGGTGGAAGAGGGGTACATGACCGTCGAGACGGTCCGCCTGTCGGACCTGGCGGGCCTGGTGGCCGACGGGACGGTGAAGGACGAGACGACGGTGCTCGGGCTCTACCTGGCGCGCGAGCGCCTCGCCGCGACCGGCCGGCTGCCGTGACCGCAGCGCTGCCCCGGGCCGCCGAGGAGTACCTCTCCTGGCTCGAGGTCGAGCGGGGGCGATCGCCCCGGACGCTGTCGGCCTACCGCCGCGACCTGGCGTCGTACCAGGAAGAGCTGGGGGACCGTGCCGGCAGCTCCATCGACGCCGCCTCGTCGAGCGACGTCGCGGCGCACCTGGCCGCGCTGCGCCGGACTCACGGCGCCGCCTCCGTGGCCCGCGCGCTCTCGAGCATGCGCGGCTTCCACCGCTTCCTCGTCGAGGAGGGGTGGCGCGCCGACGACCCCACGCTCGACCTGCCGTCGATCTCGGTCACGGACCTCCTCCCGAAGGCGCTCAGCGAGGAGGAGACGGAGCGGCTGCTCGGCTCGGTCGTGGGGACGGGGCCCGTCGTCCTGCGGGACCGCGCCCTGCTCGAGGTGCTCTACGGGACCGGGGCCCGCGTGAGCGAGGTCGTCGGGTTGAACGTCGGTGATGTCGCCGCCGCGTTGGAGTCCGCGGACCTGTCGCTGCTGCGCGTCCTCGGGAAGGGCGACAAGGAGCGGGTGGTCCCGCTGGGCCGCCTGGCCCGGGACGCCTTGGCGCACTGGCTGTCGGGCGAGGGCAGGCCCTTGTTGGAGCCGAAGAAGTGGCGCCGACGCAGCGACGCCGAGGCCGTCTTCCTCAATGCCCGTGGGGGGCGGCTCACCCGGGTCGGGGTCTTCGGCGTGGTCAAGAAGTACGCCGCCCGGGTCGGACTCGAGGAGAGGGTCAGCCCCCACGTGCTGCGCCACTCGTGTGCCACCCACATGCTGGCCCGGGGTGCGGACGTGCGGGTCGTCCAGGAGCTCCTGGGCCACGCGTCCATCGCCACGACGCAGCGCTACACCAAGGTGTCCCCCGAACACCTCCGCCAGGCTTACGAGGGAGCCCACCCCCGGGCGGGAACCAAGGGGGGGAGGGACCGCGTAGCATGAGCGCATGCCGAACGAGGCCCCCACGGCGGAGACCGCCGACATCGATTTCGCCGCCCTGCTGCGCGACGAGCGCGCCGGGCTCCAGGCCCAGCTGAAAGAGCTTGGCTTCGCGGACCAGGGGAGCGGCCTCAACTACGACTCCAACTTCGCCGACTCCAGCCAGGTGACGGCGGAGCGGGGCGAGGCCGAGCGGCTGGCGACCGAGCTTCGTGAGGCACTCGACGAGGTGGAGGCCGCCATCAAGCGCCTGGACCAGGGCACCTACGGCATCTGCGAGGTGTGCGGCAAGCCGATCGGGGCGGCCCGGCTCGAAGCGATGCCCGCCGCCCGCCTCTGCATCGTCGACGCAGCCAAGCACTAGGTGCGTTCGCCGGGAGCCGCCTCAGGGAGGCGGCCGATGGACCAACGGACCAAGCGCACCCTGTGGCTCGTCGCCGGCATCGCGATCTTCGTCGCGCTCTACCACTACCACCACATCAGCAAGCAGGAAGTCATCATCTTCTGCGTCATCGTGCCCTCCATCATCCTGCACGAGGTGTCGCACGGCTGGGTGGCCAACGCCTTCGGCGACGACACGGCGAAGCGGGCCGGCCGCCTGAACCTGAACCCGGTCGTGCACGTCGACCCGGTCGGCACGCTCATCGTGCCGGCGCTGCTCTCCCTCACCAGTGCCGGCGTCTTCGGATGGGCCAAGCCGGTTCCCGTCAACGTGTCGCGGCTGCGCAGCCCGCGCAACCAGGGCGTCCTTGTCTCGCTGGCCGGGCCGGCGACCAACGCGGTGATCGCCGCCATCATGGCCGTCGTGTTCATCGAGGTCATCCGTCCGGGCCTGCCCCCGTTTGGGTTCCCGACCGACGCGCAGGTCGTCTTCTACGCCGGGCTGGTGAACGTCTGGCTGTGCATCTTCAACCTGATCCCGATCCCCCCGCTCGACGGGTCGGTGCTGCTGGAGCGGCTCCTGCCGTCGCGCTACTGGCCCACCTATCTGCGTTTCCGCCAGTACACCATGCCGATCCTGATGGTCTTGGTGCTCATCAACTTCTGGCTGTACCCCCACGGGCCGATCACCTGGCTCTTCAACCGGGTCTTCAATTGGTGGGCCACCTTGCTGGGCCTCAGCTAGGCAACGTCGTCGAGCCGTGCATCAGCCTGGTGTCGGCGGCAGGAGCCCCATCGCGTCCGCCGCCCGGGCGTAGGTCCGCGCGGCCACCTCGTGCGCCTGCGCGGCGCCCCGGGCGAGGACGGCGTGCACGTAGGGGAGGTCGCTCTCCAGCGCCGCCCGCCGCTCGCGTACGGGCCGCAACAGGTCGCCCAGAGCCGCGGCCACGTCGTTCTTGAGGTCCCCGTAGCGCTCGTATTCGGCGGCGACCTCGACCGCGCTCCGCCCCGTCGCCGCGGCCAGCAGGTCGAGGAGGTTGGCCAGGCCCGGCTTGGCCGCCCGGTCGTAGCGCATCTCGCCGTCGGTGTCGGTGACGGCCTTGCGCACCTTGCGCGTGATCTCCTCGTCGGGGTCGAGCAGGCCGATGGTCCCGAGCGGCGACTCCACGGACTTGGACATCTTGCGCTCCGGGTGCTGCAGGTCCATGACCCGGGCCCCCGTGCCCGGAATCGCGGCCTCGGGGACGGTGAAGGTCCCCCCGTAGCGGTTGTTGAAGCGGACGGCGACCTCGCGCGCCAGTTCGAGGTGCTGGCGCTGGTCGTCGCCCACCGGGACGGACGCGGCGTCGTAGAGGAGGATGTCGGCCGCCATGAGGCACGGGTAGGTGAAGAGCCCGACCCGGACCGCCTCCTGGCCCTTGCCCTTGTCCTTGAATTGGGTCATGCGCCGCAGCTCGCCCATCGTCGCCGTGCACTCGAGCAGCCAGGTCAACCGGGTGTGCTCGGGCACGTGGCTCTGGACGAAGAGGGTGCAGCACTCCGGGTCGAGCCCCACGGCGAGGAGGTTGAGCGCGGCGTCGAGCGTGTTGGCCCGCACGGCCGCGGGATCGATCTCGCTGGTGAGCGTGTGGAGGTCGACCACGCAGTAGAAGGCGTCGTGCCCGTCCTGGAAGGACACCCAGTGGCGCAGGGCCCCGAGGTAGTTGCCCAGGGTGAAGTTGCCCGAGGGCGCAATGCCGGAGAGGACCCTGTCCATGGGGCGCCATGGTAGGGCGCACGCTGCACCCGTCAGGCGGGCCGGGGTGCGCGGGGGAGGCCGGCTGGTTCGGTAACGTCGGCGGGTGGCCTACGCAGTCTCCACTCCGGTCTTCGAGGGTCCCATCGACCTCCTGCTGCACCTCGTGTCCTCCCACGAGGTCGATGTCCTCGACATCCCCCTCCTCCCGGTGGTGGACGCCTTCGTCCACGTCCTGTCCGAGCAGCGGGACGTGATCGACTTCAACCAGCTCTCCGAGTTCCTGCTCGTCGCATCCATCCTGATCGAGCTGAAGTCCCAGAAGCTCCTGCCCGGGCGCGAGGCGAGCGACGACGAGGAGGACCTCATCGGCTGGGAGGAGCGCGACCTCCTGCTCGCCCGGCTGCTCGAGTGCCGCGCCTACGCCGCCGCCGCCGACGTCTTCGTCGCCCTCGCCGAGCAGGCGTCCCGATCGGTGCCGCGCGAGGTAGGGCTCGACGACGACTTCGTGGTCCACGCCCCCGACCTGCTGGCCGGGATCACTCCCGACGACATGGCCCAGGCCTACCTGCGGGGGTCGGCCGAGCGACCCGTCCCGCGGGTCGACCTCTCGCACGTCACGGTGGACACTGTCTCGGTGTCCGAGGCGGTGTCCGAGCTCCTGACGCTGCCCGACATGGACAAGGTGGGCTCGTTCCGGGAGCTGGTCCGGGGCTGCCAGACCCGGATCGACGTGATCGTGCGCTTCCTGGCCCTTCTCGAGCTGTGCAAAATGGGGCGGGTCACCCTCGGGCAGGGGACGACCTTCGGCGACCTGCAGATCTCGTGGCTGGCCGGCGAGGAGCTGGCCGGGGTCTCGAGCGGGCGCGGGCTGGCGGAGCTGTCCGGCTACGAAGTCGACGCCTACGAAGGGTGAGTGGTTGAGTCCCGTGGAGCAAGACGAGCTGGGCCGCACGATCGAGGCCATCCTGTTGGTGGCCGTGGAGCCCCTCCCGCCCCAGTTGCTGGCCGAGCTGGTGGAGGAGCCCGTCGAACGCGTGGAGGAGGCGCTGGGCGAGCTGGCGCAGTCCTACGAACGCGAGCGCCGCGGCTTCGTGCTGGCCCGCATCGCCGGTGGAGCCCGGCTGCAGACCCATCCGGACCTGGCGCCCTACGTCGAGCGCTTCGCCAACCGCGAGGTCTCGCACCGTTTGTCGACCGCCGCACTGGAGACGCTGGCCATCGTGGCCTACCGCCAGCCGGTGTCACGGGGGCAGATCTCCGCGCTGCGCGGGGTCAACGTCGAAGGCGTGACCCGGCTGCTGGAGCAGCGCGGCTACATCGCCGTCGTCGGCCACGCGGACGGCCCCGGACAGCCGGCGCTGTTCGGCACGACCGACCTCTTCCTGGAGCGCCTGGGCCTCGACTCGCTGGACCAGCTGCCGGCGGTGGAGGACTTCCTCCCCGGGCCCGAGGTCGCCGGCGACTTCGAGCGCGACATGCAGTCCGCGCTCGGTCTCGGCGTCGAGGCGGCCTCCGACGACACCTGAGGGCGCCGAGGGCGAGCGCCTCCAGAAGATCCTGGCCCGCGCCGGCCTCGGGTCCAGGAGAGCCTGCGAGGAGCTGATCGCGGCCGGACGGGTGACCGTCGACGGCGCACCGGCCCACCTGGGGCAGCGGATCGACCCCATGGCCGTGCGGGTCGAGGTGGACGGCGTGCTGGTCCCGGTCGGGCCGGACTTCGTCTACTACCTCCTCAACAAGCCGGAAGGGGTGATCACGACGGCCGACGACCCCCAGGGTCGGCCGACGGTCGTGACCCTGGTCCCCGCCGAGCCCAGGGTGTTCCCGGTCGGCCGCCTGGACCGACAGACCGAAGGGCTGCTCATCCTGACCAACGACGGCGCGCTCGCGCAGCTGCTGACCCATCCGTCCCACGGGGTCGCCAAGGAGTACGTGGCGGAGGTGGCCGGCGGGACACCGGCGCCCGGCGCCCTGCGGGCCTTGCGGCAGGGCGTGGAGCTCGACGACGGCCTCACTGCGCCGGCCGAGGTCGGCGTCCTCGCGCCGGGTGTCCTGCGCCTCGTCATCCACGAGGGCCGCAACCGCCAGGTGCGCCGCATGTGCGACGCGGTCGGCCACCCGGTCCGGCGCCTCGTGCGAACCAGGATCGGCTCCGTGCGGGACACCGCGCTGCCCCCGGGCCGTTGGCGCACCCTGCGCTCCGACGAGGTCCGCGCCCTGGCCGCCTCGGCCGGGCCGGGCTCGCCGGGCACTCGCCCCCTGGGCACTGGCCGCCCGAGCACTGGCCGCCCGGCCGGAGGGGCTCCGTCAAGCGAGGGCGCAGAAGCGGACCGGTAGAGTGACCCGCCATGGCAGCCGAGCGCATGGTCAGGGGTCTGCGCGGGGCGACGACGGTCGACACCGACACCGTGGACCAGGTCACGGAGCGCTCCCAGGAGCTCATGCGCGAGATCATGGAGCGCAACGACCTGGCCGAGGACGACATCGTCAGCGTGCTCTTCACGGCGACGGCGGACGTGACGAGCACGTTCCCGGCCACCGCGATCCGCGCCATCGGGTTCGGCGCCGTGCCGCTGCTCTGCGCGGCCGAGATCGCCGTGCCCGGCTCCATGCCTCGTTGCATCCGGGTGCTCCTGCACGTGCACACGACGAGGTCGCGGCACGAGATCCATCACGTCTACCTCCACGGCGCCCAAGGGCTCCGCGATGACCTCCCCGACTGAGGGCGGGGCGGGACGCCGGGCGCTCGTCGTCGGGACCGGGCTGATCGGGGGATCGATCGCCCTCGGCCTGCGGCGCCGGGGCTGGCACGTCTCCGGGATCGATGCCGACGAGGAGCGGATGCGGGAGGCGCTGCAGGCCGGCGTGGTCGACGCGGCGGGCGACGACCCCGCAGCGGAGATCGTCTTCGTGGCGGTGCCGGCCACCGCGGCGGCGGCGGTGGCACGACGCGTCCTGGCCGAGAGCGGGCGCAACCCGGCCGTCGTGGTGACCGACGTGAGCGGTGTCAAGACCGCCATCGTGGAGGAGGCCGACCACCCGCGCTTCATCGGGGGCCACCCGATGGCGGGCTCCGAGCAGTTCGGCCTCCATGGCGCCGACCCCGACCTCTTCGCGGGAGCCGTGTGGGTGCTCACCCCGACGGCGACCACCGACCTGCAGGCGTTCGACCGCCTGAAGGGCGTCGTCATGAGCCTCGGCGCCGACGTGCTCGTGCTCTCGCCGTCGGACCACGACCGGCTGGTGGCCGTGGTGTCCCACGTCCCCCATCTCGTCGCCGCCACCCTCATGAACGCGGCCAGCGTCGGGGCGGAGCAGGACGGCACCCTCCTCCGGCTCGCGGCCGGTGGCTTTCGCGACATGACCCGGGTCGCCGCCGGGCATCCCGGGATCTGGCCCGACATCTGCGCCGAGAACGCCGTGCCCATCGTCGAAGCCCTCGACTCCTTGGTGAGCGACCTGACGGCGATGCGCGACCGGGTCGCGACGGGCGACCGCGACGCGCTCTTCGGCGTGCTCCAGAAGGCCAGCGCGGCGCGGCGCAGCCTGCCGGCCCGGGCGGCGCGGCCCGAGCACCTGTCCGAGCTGCGCATCCCGGTCCCCGACCGGGCAGGCGTGCTGGCCGAGATCACGTCACTGGCCGCCGACGCCGGCATCGGCATCTACGACATCGAGATCGCCCACTCGGCCGAGGGCCCGCGGGGCGTCCTCATCCTCGTGGTCGACGGAGCCCGTGCCGAGACCCTCGCCGCCGCGGTGGAGGCACGGGGGTACCGGTGCCGGGCCGAGCACCTGTCGTGAGCGCGCCGCGCATCCTCGTCGTGCACGGGGGCGTGCCGTGCCGGGGCACCGTGCGGACGCCGGGGGAGAAGTCCATTTCGCACCGGGCGATCCTCCTGGGCGCACTGGCCGAGGGCGCCTCCGTGATCCACGGGCTGTCCGACGGCGCCGACGTGGCGGCGTCGCTGGCCGCCGTCGAGTCCATGGGGGTGCTGGTGGAGCGCCCGGCGGACGGCACCGTCGTGCTCCACGGGGGCCGTGGGCGCCTCCACCGTGCCGAGGGAGCCATCGACTGCGGGAACTCGGGGACCTCCATGCGCCTGCTGGCCGGCCTGGTGGCGGGGTTGCCCTGGGAGACCGAGCTGGTGGGCGACGAGTCGCTCTCCGCTCGACCGATGGACCGCGTGGCCGAGCCGCTGGGCCTGATGGGCGCCACGGTGCACGGGCGCGGCGAGCGCTGCCTGCCGCCCTTGCGGGTGCGCGGCGGCTCGCTCCACGGCATCGACTGGACGTCCAAGGTGGCCAGCGCCCAGGTGAAGTCCGCCGTGCTGCTCGCCGGGCTCTCGGCGACCGGTACCACGGTGGTGCGCGAGGCGGTGACGACCCGCACCCACACCGAGGAGATGCTGGCGGAGGCGGGCGCGGACCTCACCGTCGAGCCGTGGGGCGAGGGGCGCATCGTGCGCGTCCGCGCGTCGAGCCTCACGCCGGTCGAGCGCTCCGTGCCCGGCGACCCCTCGGCCTCCGCCTTCTTCGTCGTCGCCGGGTGCGTGGTGCCCGGCAGCGCCCTCGACGTGGCCGGCGTGTACAGCGGCCCGGCCCGGCTCGGCTACGTCTCCGTGCTGCGGCGCATGGGGGCCGCGGTCACGGTCGACCCCGGGGAGCCGGGCACGGCGACGATCCGGGCCATCGCGGGCCCGCTGCGCGCCACGGAGGTGGCGGCGCGCGAGATCCCCTCGCTCGACGAGATCCCCGCCCTCGCAGTCGCCGCCGCCGTCGCCGAGGGCACGACGGTGTTCAGCGACGTGGGCGAGCTGCGCGTCAAGGAGGTCGACCGCCTGGCCGCGGTGGCGGACATGGTGACGGCGTTCGGCGCCACGGCGAGGGCCGAAGGCGAGACGCTGGCGATCACGGGTGTCGGCGGCCCGCTGCGCGCCGCCCGCTTCGACAGCGGTGGGGACCACCGGATGGCCATGGCCGCCGCCGTGGCCGCCCTGGCGGCGGCGCCGGGCGCGCGCAGCCTGATCACCGGCTTCGGCGCCGTCGAGACCAGCTACCCGGGATTCGCGGCGGACCTGCAGCGTCTGGCGGGAGGCGACGACGCCCCCCGCCCGCTGCTCGTCGCCATCGACGGCCCCGCCGGGGCGGGCAAGTCCACCGTCTCGACGGCGGTCGCCGAGGACCTGGGGGTCGACCGCCTCGATACGGGCGCCATGTACCGCGCCGTGGCCGCCCTCGCGCTCGAGCGCGGCACGCCGCCCGAGGACAGTGCTGCGGTGGCCGCCTTGGCTGCTGCCGCGACGATCGAGGTCGGGGAGCGCGTCGCCATCGACGGGCTCGACGTCACCGCCGTCATCCGCTCGCCGGAGGTGGGCCGGGCCGTCTCGGTCGTGGCGGCCAACCCGGAGGTCCGGCGCCACCTGGTGCGGATCCAGCGGGCCTGGGCCGACGAGCACGGCGGGGGAGTGGTCGAGGGCCGCGACATCGGGTCGGTGGTGTTCCCGCAGGCCCAGCTGAAGGTCTACCTGACCGCGTCCCCCGAGGAGCGGGCGCGCCGGCGTCACGACGAGGCGCCCGAGGGCGTGGCGCGCCGGGATCGGATCGACTCGACGCGGGATGCGTCGCCGCTGCGCGAGGCGGAGGATGCGCACCGGCTCGATACGACCGGCCGCACCGTGCAGGATGTGGTCGGGGAGGTGCTGTCATGGCTGTGAGCACACCGGGTCCCGCGCCCGGAGCGGCGGGACGAGGCGGCGGCGGCACAGGCGCCGGGCCGCCACCAGGCCTTCGAGGTCGACCCGAGGCGCACCGCGCTCTACCGGAGCGAGCGTGCGATCTTCACCTCCGTGCTGTGGGCCTGGTTCCGGCCCAAGGTGGTGGGCCGGGAGCACGTGCCCGCGACAGGGCCGGTCATCCTCGCGCCGGTGCACCGCTCCTTCGCTGACTTCGGCTTCGCGGCGTTCTGCACCGACCGCAAGCTGTTCTTCATGACCAAGGACGAGATGTGGAAGAACCGGTGGCTCGGCAAGCTGCTGCTCAGCGTCGGGGCCTTCCCGGTCCACCGGGAGTCGGCCGACCGCGAGGCGCTCCAGCGGGCCGAGGAGGTCCTGCGCAAGGGCCAGGCGCTGGTCCTCTTCCCCGAGGGCACGCGGCGCGAGGGCCCCGTCATCGAGGACCTCATGGAGGGGGCCACCTTCCTCTCGGCCCGGACCGGTGCGCCGATCGTGCCCATCGGCATTGGCGGGTCGGACCTCGCCATGCCCAAGGGGAGTGCGGTCCCCAAGCCGCGGACGATCCAGGTGGTGATCGGCCCCGCCATTCCGCCGCCACCTCGGACCGGGGGCGGGCGCGTCTCCCGCTCGGCCGTGCACGCGGCCACCGAGGCGCTCGTCCCGAAGCTGCAGGCCGTCTACGACGAGGCGAGGGACAGGACGGGCCGCTACTAGGAGTGCCGCGGCTCCTTGCGCACCCTCCACCACGTCTCGAGCACGACGCGGCCGTAGCGGAACCCGAAGAGCCAGTTCTTGCCCTTCTTGGTCGTGCCGTGCGCACGGGGGAGCCAGACGGTCGGGCGCTCGGTGACGCGCCAGCCGCGCCGCATGGCGATGATGAGCAGCTCGGCCGTCTGGTACTGCGTCTGGACGAGGCGGTAGGCGATGTCGTCGAGCATGCTGACTCGGAGCGCGCGGTAGCCGTTGGAGGTGTCCGTGAGCTTGGTCCGGCCCATCGCGCTCATCAGTGCGGAGAACACCCGCACGCCCGCCTTGCGGAAGCGGTCCGTGGTGGTGTCACGACCCAGGACGCGCGAGGCCACGACGAAGTCCGCCTCGTCGTCGACCAGGGGTTGGAGCATGACCGGGATCTCGGCGGGGTCGTTCTGCCCGTCGGCGTCGAGCGTGACGACGTACTGGGCCCCCAGCTCGATACAGAGCGCGTAACCCACCCGCAACGCGTAGCCGTGACCGAGGTTCTCGCTCAGCACGAACGTCACGGCGCCCGATCCCTTCGCGATCTCGTCGGTCCGGTCGGTGCCGCCGTCGACCACGACGAGCGTCGTGACGGGGAGGCCGCAGGCCTCGGCCGGCATGGCGGCCAGCACGTCCCCGATGTTGGCCTCCTCCTCGAACGCGCAGATCAGGCCGACGACGGGGGACAGCTTCAGGTCCGGGTAGCGGGAGTCGAACTCCCGGCGCGACGCTGCGATGACGCGGCGCGCGTGGTCGGGATCGGTGTGGATGCTGGCGCCCGAGGTGGCGCCGGCCACAGTGCTCAAAAGGAACGTGGCGTCGCGAAGACCTGGCGCACCAGAGGCTCGAAGTGGGAGAGCGGCATGGTGGGGTAGTCGGGATCGAAGCTCGTCTGGTCCCACTCGTCGGCGAACTGCGCCGCCAGTCCGTACCACGGCTGACCCTCGTACTTGTCCCGCGCGTTCGGGGTCCTGGCCGAGGTACTCGTAGTAGTGCCGGCCCTGGAAGTCCTGATGGGCCTTGATCATGTGGAAGGTGTCCTCGCTGACGTAGGGCCGCAGGATCTCCGCCGCGATGCCGGGGTGGTTCATGACCGACACGGCCTTGCCGATGTCGTGGCACAGCGAGGCGACCACGACCTCGTCGGAGGCACCCGCCTCCTCGGCGCGGGTCGCGGTCTGCAGCGAGTGCACCAGCTGGTCCACCTCGAAGCCGTCGGTGATCTCCTCGAGGGACGCCAGCATGGCCAGCACGCGGTCGGCCACTCGGGGCTGGTGCTCCATCGACTCGACGATGATGTGCTGCCACTGCTCCGCGGTCGACTCGTCCATCCGGGTGAACGTCATGGTGCAATCATCGCGCCTGGCGGGCTCACGAGGCCAACAGGTCCAGCACGTCGGCGGCGGAGACGGCCCGGTCCTCGGCCGCCGGGTCGGACCGGGCGGCTGACGGGCGGCCGGCCAGGAAGCCCAGCACGGATCCCACGGCCCGCAGGAGCTCGCGCAGCTCGGGCGGGGGCGGGAAGTACTCGTCCTCCGTCGTCACGGTGACCTCGGTGACGCCCTGGGAGGGGGCCAGGCGGGCGATCACCTCCTCCACCAGTGCCTCCGGCGCCGAGGCGCCGGCCGTCACGCCCACGGTGCCGGTGAGGTCCGTGGGCAGCTCGTCGGCCTCGTTGACGCGCAGCACCCGGGGGCAGCCACCCGCCCGGGCCACCTTCTCGAGGGCCACGGTGTTGGAGGAGTTGGCCGAGCCGATCACGACCACGGCGTCGGACTCCGAGGCGATGGCCTTCAGGGCCGCCTGGCGGTTCGTCGTGGCGAAGCAGAGGTCGCTGCGGTTCGGCATCCACAGGTCGGGGAAGCGGCTGCGGGCCGACTCCATCAGGTCGCGCCACTCGTCGTGGCTGAGCGTGGTCTGGGCCAGGAGGGCCACGGGCGTCCCTCGCGCTTCCAGGTCGCCCAGCGCATCGAGGTCCTCCTGGTGCTCGAGGAGGCGCACCGACTCCGGGGCGACGGCCATGGTCCCGACCGCCTCCTCGTGCCCGGCGTGGCCGACGTACAGGACGGTGTAGCCCTTGCGGCTGCGCACCTTGAGCTCGTGGTGGACCTTGGTCACGAGCGGGCAGACGGCGTCGACGACCACGCCGCCGCGCTCCCGGGCAGCCTCTACGACCTCCGGGGCCGAGCCGTGGGCGCTGAGCATGAGCGGAGCGCCCGGGGGCACTTCGGCCACGTCGTCGACGAAGATGACCCCCTGGGCCCGGAAGCGGTCCACGACGTGTCGGTTGTGGACGATCTCGTGGTAGCAGTAGACGGGCGGCTCGAAGACCCGCACCATCCAGGCCAGGGCCTTGATGGCCTTCTCGACGCCGGCACAGAACCCTCGTGGCTCGGCGAGCATGACTCGTTCGACTCCGGGCACAAAGTCCAGGTTACCGGCAGTAACCTGGTCGCCATGTCAGCTCCCACGGTGACTTCGGTCACCGCGGCGTCGCCGGCAGCCCGCGCCGGACTGGCCGTGGGGGACGAGCTCCTGAGCCTGAACGGGCACGAGCCGCGCGACGTCATCGATTTCCAACGGCTCAGCGACGCGGGCGACCTCAGCGTCCTCGTCCGCCGCGCCGGCGCGCCCCTGCCGCGGATCGTCAAGGTCGACAAGGCGGCGGGCGAGCCCCTCGGCGTCGAGGTCTCCTCGGCGGTCTTCGACCGCATCCGCACCTGTGACAACCACTGCGCGTTCTGTTTCATCTACCAGCTGCCCAAGGGGATGCGGCGCAGCCTCTACCTCAAGGACGACGACTACCGGCTGTCGTTCCTCTACGGCAACTTCACGACGCTGACCCGCTTCACCGAGCTCGACGCCGAGCGCATCCTCACCGAGCGGCTCGGCCCGCTCTTCGTCTCCATCCACACCACCGACCCCGACCTGCGGGCGCACATGCTGCGCAACCCGAAGGGCGCCACCAGCCTGCGCTGGCTGCAGGTGCTCCTCGACGGCGGCATCGAGGTGCACGGCCAGGTCGTGGTCTGCCCCGGCGTCAACGACGGCGCCGCGCTCGAGGACACCATGGCCGGGATCCTCGACCGCTACCCGGCCCTGGCGAGCGTCGGCGCCGTGCCCCTCGGCCTCAGCCGGTATCTCCACCGAGCCCGAGATGCGCCCGCACACCGAGGCCGAGGCGGCCCGCGTCCTCGACACCGTCGGGGAGTGGCAGCGCATCTTCCGCCGGGCGCTCGGCCGCCGCATGGTCTTCGCCGCGGACGAGTACTACCTCCTGGCCGGACCGCGACCTGCCCCCGGCGGCGCACTACGAGGGCTATCCCCAGCACGAGAACGGCATCGGCATGGCCCGCGCCTTCGCCGACGTCCTTCGCTCGCCCGCGCGGTCGCGGCGCCGGGCGGTGTGCGCCACGGGTTCTTCGCCTCGGTCGACGCGGCACCCGCGGAGGGATACCGCGCCCCCCGCCTCCCGACGGTGCCGGCGGGACACGACAGCCGCCCCGTGACGGTCCTCACCGGGACCTACGGCGCCCGGGTGCTCGGGCCGCTGCTGGCGTCCCACCCGCGCCCGGACCTCGAGGTTCGGGCGGTGCCCAACGACTTCTTCGGGGGCAACATCGGCGTGGCCGGCCTGATGACGGGGGAGGACGTGGCCCGCGCCCTGGCCAGCATCCCCGCGGCATCCCGCTGCCTGTTGCCCGACGCCTGCCTCAACGAGGGCCGCTTCCTCGACGGGCTCACCCTGGCCGACCTGCCCCGGCCCGTCGAGGTCGTGCCGACCGACGGCCGCTCGCTGCGGGCGGCGCTCGACGGCACCTCCTTCCGCCCGACGTGCGCGGCATGAGCCTCCCCATGGTCGTCGTGGCCGGCCGGCCCAACGTCGGCAAGTCGTCGTTGGTGAACCGCATCGTCGGCTCCCGCGCCGCCGTGGTCGAGGAGGAGCAGGGCGTCACCCGTGACCGCAAGGTCCTCACCGCCGACTGGTGCGGGGTGCCCTTCTCCATCATGGACACCGGAGGGTGGCTGGCCGCCGGGGACGAGCTCGAGTCGAAGGTGAGCGAGCAGGTCGAGCGCGCCCTGGCCGAGGCCGATGTCGTGCTCATGGTGGTCGACGTCGCCACCGGCGTGACCGAGGAGGACCTCGCCGCGGCCAAGGTGATCCGGCGCGCCGGCCCACCGGTACGCCTCGTCGTCAACAAGGTCGACGACGGAGAACCGCGAGGCGTCCGCGTGGGAGTTCGTGGCGCTCGGCGTGGGCGACCCTTTCCCGGTGAGCGCCCTGCATGGGCGGGGGACGGGCGATCTGCTCGACGAGGTCGTCAGCCTCCTCCCGCTCCCCTCGGAGGGGGACGGCGCCGGAGGGCAGCGCCTACGCCGAGTCCCGGACTGTTCGAGCGACGCCCCGATCCCGCCCTGCCCCGGGTCGCCATCATCGGCCGCCCGAACGTCGGCAAGTCGACGCTCTTCAACCGCCTCCTCGGCGAGGAGCGCTCCATCGTGCACGACATGCCCGGCACCACGCGCGACGCCATCGACACCGTGGTGGAGACGCCGGACGGTCCCGTCTGCTTCATCGACACCGCCGGCCTGCGGCGACCGTCGAAGACCGATCGGGGCACCGAGCAGCACGCCACCCTGCGCGCCTTGCGCGCCCTGGAGCGCGCCGACGTCGCCGTCCTCGTGATCGACGCCACCGTCGGCGCCTCCCACCAGGACCAGCGTCTCGCCGAGCGCATCGGCGTCTCGGGTTGCCCCGCCATCGTGGCCCTGAACAAGTGGGACCAGGTGCCGACCGACGAGCGCGACGACGTGCTGGCCGGAGTAGGGGACCGGCTGGCCTTCCTGGGCGCGGCGCCGGTGCTCAAGATGTCGGCCCTCTCGGGACGGGGCGTGCACCGGATCCTGCCCGCGCTGCGCGACTCGGTCGAGTCGTACCACCAGCGGGTGCCCACGGGAGCGCTCAACCGCGCCGTGCAGGAGCTCCAGGCCCGCCAGGCCGCCCCCCGGGCGAAGATCCGCTACATCGTCCAGGGAGCGATCGACCCGCCCACGTTCACCCTCTTCACGAACGGGCGCCTGCACCAGACGTATCTCCGCTACATCGAGCGAGGGCTGCGCGAGAAGTTCGACTTCGGCTCCACGCCCATGAAGCTGCGCGTACGGATCGGCGGGAGATGAGGGGCTGCCGGACCTGATGGCGTGGTGCGAGGAGTGCGACGCACTCATCGAAGACGAGGACCTGGGCGAGGAGGGGGAGTGCCCGACGTGCGGCACCATCCTCGCCGAGCAGGAACGCCAACCCATCCCCTGGTACTTCAAGGCGATGATCGTCGCCAGCGTGATCTACCTCGGGTACCGCGGCTACCAGGGCGTGACCTGGATCGCCGCCCACGTGTAGCGTCCCCCGCCATGCCCATCTACGAGATCGATGGCGTTGCACCCCGGATCGACTCCGACGCCTTCGTGCATCCCGACGCCGTGGTCATCGGCAACGTCGTCATCGGCGCCGAGTCGACCGTGTGGCCCCATGCGGTCCTCCGCGGCGACTTCGGCAGCATCTCGGTCGGCTCGGGCTCCTCCATACAGGACGGCACGGTCATCCATGCCGGCCCCGGCTTTCCGACGATCATCGGCGACGGGTGCGTCGTTGGCCACCTCGCCCATCTGGAGGGCTGCATCCTGGAGGACGAGTCGCTCGCGGGCTCCGGCAGCGTGGTGTTGCACTGGGCCCGCGTCGGTCACGGGGCGACGGTGGGCGCCAACGCGGTGGTGCCCAACAACATGGTCGTGCCGGCCGGCGCGCTGGCGCTCGGCGTTCCGGCGAAGATCCTCGAGGGCAGGTCGGACCTGCGGATGAACCGGCTCTCCGCGGCGGAATACGTCGCCAACGGGAAGCGCTACCGGGCCACGATGCGCCGGCTGGACTGAGCGGTGAGCGTCCCCGCGACTCCGCTCCAGAACCAGGCAGGCTTCCCGCTTACGCGCGGGCGAATCCAGCGATGTCCCGCGCCGTGTCTCGACTGATGTCGGGACAGGCGATGGCGAAGATCTCGGTCCCGTGCACCGTCCCCATCATCTGGCGACAGCGTGCCTCGACTCCGGCCGAGAGGAGCAGCCGGTAGAAGTTGATCCCCTCGTCGCGCAGGGGGTCGCACTCGTTGACGTTGATCACGGTCGGGGGGAAGCCGACCACATCGTCCACACTGGCAAACGAGGGCCAGGCCAGCGGGTTCCGTTCGTTGAAGGCCTCGATGCCGTAGCCCATGCGACCTCGGTTGTTGTGCAGCTGCAGCAGGATCCCCTCGTTCTCGACCGATGAGGGGCATTCCGGGGTCGGCCACTGTCCGGCGATGTAGGGGCAGAGTGCGTAGAGCCCCTTGATCAGGCCGAGGTCACCGTCGCGCTTGAGTGCGAGGCCGGTGGCCAGCGTCAGGTTCCCACCCCCGCTCTCTCCCGCGACGACGATCCGGGACGGGTCGATCTGCAGATCGGCTGCGTGCGCCACCACCCAGCGCAGTCCCGAGACGCAATCGTTGAGCCCGGCCGGGAAGGGCGCGACTTCGGGAGCCGACGAGGCCACGACGGAGTTGCGGAAGTCGACCATGACGACGGCGACCCCGTTGGCGGCGATGTGCTTCCCCCAGCCGCGGTACATCCCGTCGAAGCACGACATCGTGGCCATGCCGCCGCCGTGGATGTAGAACACGCAGGCCAACGGCTCGTCGGCTTCGGGCCGGATGATCTGCAGGTTGACGGAGTTGCCCTCGGGCTGGGACACGAACTGCGAGGTGGTCACCTCGAGCCCTTCCGGCGCCGCCTTGTCGCACAGATCCTGGAAGACCCGAAACGCCTCCCGCCCGGCCACAGCCCCGAGCGTGTTCTCCTCGGCGAGCAGTTGCTCCCGGCTCTCCACGTCATCGAGGGTGACGTCGGGGATGACCTCGAGGATGCCACGGAGGCGGGGGTCGATTCGGATGTCGCGTGCGATGTCGATGGCCATCGGCCCATTCGAGCACAACGAAGGTCCGCGCCGCACGAGAACGCTGTGCGGGCCCGATCAGCCCGCGTTGCCCTTTGGGGAGTCGCCGTCGTCCCGATTCTGGTCAGTGAGGTGGCCGTCGACGATCCGTGTGGCCGCCACCGCGGCAGTCGCATGGCCGGTCACTGTCTGCAGGAAGAGGTCTTTCTGCAATGCGTAGAGCGAGGCATCCGTCACGGCGGTCACCGTGGCCTGCCGCGGGACGTCACGAACGAGCGCGATCTCACCAAACCCCTCTCCTCGGCCTACCGTCCCCACGACGACGCCGCTGCGGGAGATGGCCAAGGAACCGTTGGCGACGGCGAAGTAGCGGTCCCCGCGGTCGCCCTCGTGGAACATCGTGGTTCCCTTGGTCACCGACACCCCCTCGAGCTCCCGGGCGATTCCCTCGATCGCCGGCGCAGGCAGCGCGGCGAAGATCGGGATGGACCGGAGCAGCCGGATCTCGACCTGAGGGACGGTCGCTGCGTCGTCGAGCTTGGCCAGGCGGCGCCAGAACACGGCCATGAGGACGAGCGCCACGATCGCCGGGGCGATCAGCGCCGCGCGCAGCCCGCCGATGGCCATCGCCACCTGGACGAACACCGCGCCCAGGGCGAGGCCCAGGTCCATGAGCGCCTCGAGGATGGAGAACAGGCCGGCGATCGCGTCCGAAGGTGAAGACCGCTGCAGCAGCGTCCGGCCTGTGACGTCGAAGACAGCGCCGGAGAGGCCGACGACGAGGAGGAGGAGCAGGACCGGGACGACCCGGGGGGTGGCGCTGATCAGGCCGAGCGTTGTGACGGCAACGGCAAGCGCGACGACGAGGGTGGTCTTGAGGTGCCGCCGGCCCACCAGGAAGGCAGTGATGAAGCCGGCGAGCAGCGCTCCCGCTCCGAAGGATGCGTTCAAGTAGCCGGCGCCACCCGATCCCATGTGCAGGTAGGACGCGGCGAGGATTACGCACAGCAGGTCGACCGCACCGACCAAGACGAAGTAGAAGCCATGAAGTGTGAGCAGAATGCGTAAGGGGGGCTTGCTCGCAATGGCGCGGAGGTTGGCTGCGGTGCCCTCCCGGACGTCCGCCAGGACGTCACGGAGAAGAATGCGTCCCGACTGCACGGCGCCTTCCGCGTTGTCGTCCGAGGCTGTCTCGGCGTCCGCCGACCGCACGTCGCCTCCGAGCACGAGCAGCAGGGCCATCGCGGACATGCCGGCCGTTGCCGCCACGGCGAGCCCAACCCCGCGCCAGGCCACGAGGAGACCTACCACCGCCGGTCCCAGGAGGGATGCCGCGCCGTACGTCCAGCCGCTCATCACGTTGGCTGCCGTGAGCTCGTCCGGCGTCCTCACCACCGCAGGGAACAATGCCGCCTGTGCCGGTCGCGTCATCGTGACGCCGAGCGATGTGAGGGGTGCCAGGACGAAGACCAGAGCGACCGGCGCATCAGCGACGATCGCGATCGCGACGGCAGCCATGGTGAAGGCTTGAAAGCTGTATCCCCAGCAGAGCACCCGGTGTGCGCTGTGACGGTCGACAAACGCACCGAGAAATGGGCTCAAGACGATGCAGGGAACGAGTTGGATCAACACCATCGTCGTACCGCCCGCAGTTCCCCCGTGGGCGTAGGCGTAAATCAGCAAGGCGATCCAGACGCCCAGTTCCGCCATTCCGAACAGGGCGAAGGCGAGTCCGACGCGCCGCAGGGCGGGATTGGTGAAGGCCGAGCGCAGAACGGCAGCAACGTCGCCGACCCGCGTGAACACGGTCAGTCCTGCGCCTCAGCCGGCGTGACGCATGCGCCCCCGAGGACGCGAGCTTCTCTTCGGTCGTCCACAGCGCACCGTACATCGGCAATGGGCGTGGCGCCTGCGGCGACGGAGCCGGATCGGCCGCCGGCCAATCGACCAGTGACGGGGCTCAGCAGCCGATCGGTCGAGAGGACCCTGTGTGGAACGTCCCACGGCGACGGGCGTCAGCGAGAGCCGACCGCGCCCACACTCGCATCCTCCGATCGAACACGCTGAAGGCGCAGAAACCCGGAGAGCCAGGGGCAGCGTGCACGCGGCAGGATCGCCGAGTGACGGGGGTCTTGCGGGGAAACTGTCGTGACGGGCTCGTACAGGCTGGCTCAAAGGCAGTGTGAACCTGGGCCCCGGGAAGTGAGTAGCCTCTCGGAGGGTCATTTGGCAGCCGCGTGGGCGGGCTTTCGCAGATGACCTTTGCGGCGAGGGCTCAGATTCTTTCGGGGCCGGGATCTGCAGCGGGCTGTGGCGCAGCTTGGTTAGCGCGCTTGACTGGGGGTCAAGAGGTCCCGGGTTCAAATCCCGGCAGCCCGACCGAGTGCAGGAAAACAACGCAAGATCACAGGGTCGCCTGGTCGATGCCATCACCACGCGAAGACGTTGATGAGCGGGCGCTGCGCTCCTCAGTTACCCTCCGTCTATGCCTCCGTCTATGCCTCCGTCGTCACGACGACCGGCAGGAACGCCTCAGGTACTGCCGTACCTGTACTACCCCGACGCCGCACGGGCATTGGCGTTCCTGGTCGACGCCTTTGGCTTCATTGAAGACGGCGGCACTGGCCGGCCCCGCGTCGTAAGGGCCACTTGTTGAGCCTGGGTGAGGAAGCTGCCTCAACCAACTCAGAAGAGCCAAAACTCTTCAGAGGAAAACTCTGCCAAGCGCCGTCCGCTCACGACCTTCGGAGTGATCACGACCCATATGTTGTGAATCCCCTTCTTCCAGGGTTGCGGCGGGGCGCCGTTGATCTGTCCTATCAGTTCGGACAAGCGCTCGAATTCGACTTCTTCAGCGGCACCGCGAATCAGAACGCTCCATCCTGAGTGGCTGACGGTATCTATGTGATCAACTTGAAATGCGATATCACGTTCATTCAGGCCGCGGACTTTCGAACCTGCCTCAGAACGAAAGACAATGGTATTTCCAGCGACGGCATAGTTGACGGGAACTGCAGCTAGTCCCAGCTTGTCCTGATAGACGAGCCGACCGACGACCTGCTCCCTGAGCAACATGAAGCACTCGTCCCATGAGAGCTCCTCGAGGATTCGCCTCGGCATGGTCAAAGTGTACGGTCCTTCACCTGCGCGGTTCAGAGTCCAACGACCCTATTGCGACTGGGATGTCATCCGGGGGATGTATCCCCGGATTGGGCACCAACCCGGCGTTGATTTGGGGACATTACGTGTGAGAGGCGTCGCCGTTGTTGGAGGGGAGATCGGCTACTTCCAACTCTGCTCGATCCGGGTCTCGGAAGAACGCGGAGCGCCCCGGCCCGAACTGAGTTACCTCCGGGAGACGCGCCGACCGCGACCAGGCGATCACGGATTTCCACAGCTCCTCCTCGGACCCGATCGCCAACGTGTAGTGGTCGATCGGACCGCGGCCGCCCATCTTGCTGCAAGGGCCGTCGTCTGCCCCGCCGCCACCTCGTCCGGTGACGCCCCCCAGGGTGCCGAGGCCACTGGGGACGGCACCGTCGATGAGGCAGGCGTCGTCGAGGGCGTCGGTGGTGGCGCGGTCGTGGTTAGCCCCAGAGGAGAAGCCCGATGGCTGAGCCGTCACCCGTCACCTTTCACTGCCTGATCTGGCGCGTGGGGGGCCGTGGGACCCGAAGGAACACACCGGTGCGGGGTCGAGCGCTTCACCCCTGGCGAGCGTGGCACATCGCCCGAAAGGAGCAGGGCCAGCGCCCGCTGATACAACGCGCGCATATTGCGCCCTGCGAAATGTGCATCAGCCCGATTGAGCCATGGCGGCCTCATCGCCGTCCCAACCGACAACCCCTTCTGAAATGGTCCCTGCAATCGAAACGAGGCGGCTCGGGGCGAACGGCTGAGCAACCTGGAGTCCGCCGTAGTGCGTGCTCTGCGAACGCTGAACACCGATTTCGCTGGTTCCTAACCGGCAGCATCGGACGGGAGCACCCTCGGACCCGCCCGCTAACAGAAGCACTTTTCGCTCGCTACTTGGGATACACGTCACGACCGGTATCGACAACTACTTAGCGGGTCGCACCGCAATCTCTCAAGCATCCCTGGTCGCCATTCTCCACGCACCCAAGCCCGTCCACACCACCAGCCAGGCCGCAATCACTGCGACCGCGATGGCAGTCGACTCCGGCAGCAAGTACGACGAGTCTCGAAGCCCGGCGGGTCCGTTCACGATCCCGTAGTTGATACCAATCCCGGCCGGTTCGAAATGGGCCACAGCCAGTTCGATGACCAGGAGTCGCTGGAGGTTGATCAGGTGGGGAAACTGAAACTTGGTCGACAACAGGAACGGTCGGAAGATGATCTCGTACACGATCATCAGGATGATCGGTATCATTCGTTGTCCCATGAGAGCGGCGAACCCGAGACCGAAGAGGTAGGCGATGATCACCTCGAGTTCGAGCCACAGTCCCGCCCTGATCATCAGGCTAGAGGGCGGCGAGTTGTAGGTCACGGCGTAGGTCGGATAGTTCTGCTCGGCCTGTCGCTCTGCCAGCGCCCTGGACAGCGGGGTGTTTGGCTCAGATTCGTTCTCCGGGCACGGCCCGTTGTAGGGGAAGTCGCAGATGATCAGGTTCGGATGGTCGGCGGCCCAGGTCTCGTATCCATGGAGGGACAGGCCTAGGGGCACGGTGGTGCCTTGGAAGTCGAAGCTGGTCGGCGCTGCGAAGACGCAGACCGCGCAGATGATGGTGAATGCGACGGCCACCATAGGGATGATGAGGGCCAGGCCCGCCGGGATGCGGGCCAGGTAGAGCGCCACTCTCGAGCGCCCGGTCACCACCTGCTGCGTGAACATCCCGTCGGCGAGGTCGGAGCAACCTGCGGTGGCTCCCAAGGTCATGGCGGCGATGAACCCGAAGATGTAGAGCACGCCGGCGATGAGGGTCGTGAACACGTCGAACCCGCCAGCCGGCCCGTACGACTGCGGCACGAGGGCGTGCAGCAACAGCTTGATGACGAGGAAGAGTGTCGGGAGCCCAATCGTCAGTGCGATCAGGGTGATCATGAGTCCCCGACGCTTGCCCAGCTCCATGAGCCTGGTTGCGATCATTGCGCGGTTGGGGATCCATGATCCTCGGCCTCTAGGGCCAGGATCGACCGCGGCCTGAGCCGGTGCGCCTAGATCTGGCGGGGTCTTCATGGCGAACCCCACGTCGTTTCGTGACCTTGCAGGACGAGGGCTGATGACCTCTGATCCGACTTGACCGTGTCCTCGGGCACGCCACCAGGCTTCCACAGGGGCCATCGCCCTTGACAGTTCCTGCCGTTCGCCACGGCCGCTCGATATCGCCACCGCTTCCCAAGGTCGTGATCCAATTGCGACCTTCCGGTACTGCCGGATACCGGATAGCCAATCGCCCATCAAGCCCTGCCCCCATGGTGCCTGCATGGATTCGTTAGGGAATAGGCATCAGAAAGCCGTCTGCCGGCGGCGTGCTCGTCACCTTCGGGGCGTGTTGTCGGCACGCCTCCACGTACCAGTTGCTCCCGTTCCGATCCCGCCAGATGCCTTTCCACGCCGGCTCGCCGCGGCAGTGGTCGGCCTGGAGCTTGTGGTCGTAGATCATCCGGAAGCAGTGCCCGGCCTCGGGGGCGAAGGCGGCGATGAGGTCGCCGGGTTCGGGCATCGGACTCATGGGGCGACCGTAGACCGGGGCAAGGGCGGCGCGGTTGGGGGTGACCGGCACCGACCCTGCGCACTGCGGGTCGGGCCGCGCTCTGGCGCTGATGCCAGCCACATAAGGTGAGGGCGACCGCCTTCCCATTCCCCCCGGGCGGTCAGATGGCGACGACTCGACCCCGCTTCGGCTGGGAAGGGTCGCGAGGCGGGACAAGGTCGCTATCGCCCCGTCGTGGTAGGCGGGGTTGACTGTTCTGCACGGACCGGCTGCGACGGCGCTCCGGTCCTGGCACTTGGTTGTGCCGTTCCGTTGCCACTACGCGTCAAAGGTCCCGAGCGTGTGGAGGGGCGGCGACACCCCGAAAACTGCTCCCCCAAGCCACCGCCCCTCAGTAGTCGATGCTGACCTTCTGGGCCCAGCTGGGCATAGAGCCGACCGGACTGGTTGCGCAACAGGGGGACTACGTCCGTCGCATGTTGTCGGTACGTTGTCCCCGTTAGGCCCGACCGGCTCTATCGCGGAAACGACCACTCAGTCAGCATGCCAACCCAAGGGGCGGTGATTGAGAGGGAACGCGCGTGTCTTGGCGAACGTTGCACGCGTTGTCCCCGTCACCGCCCCGAGTGATCGCCGCAATGAGGTCGCCGGGCTCGGGCCTCGGGTCCACCTGCGTCGCGCTACCCGGCCGTACCCTCGGAGTCGATGAACGAGGCCGTGATCGAGTGGCTGATGGGTGGCCGGGACGATCACGATTTCCCGTCGCTCGACGACCACCGATGCGGCCAAACCCCTGTTCGTGTACGGTAGGACCGTGCCGGAGGAACGCGCGATTGTGACCATGGAGAACGTCGCAATCTTGTTCACGGACATCGTCGGCTCCACCGAGCTGTCCCGGCGACTCGCGGCCGAGGAGGCCGACGACGTCCGCCGGAGCCATTTCTCCATTCTGCGTCGGGCGATTGCCGAGGCGGGTGGCACAGAGGTGAAGAACTTGGGTGATGGGCTGATGGTCGTGTTCAGCTCCGCGTCGGCGGCTCTGGCGTGCGCCGTCACCATGCAGCAGGGTGTGGAGCAGAGCAACCGTGTCAGTCCGGAAGCGGTGGGACTTCGGGTGGGGCTGAGCGTGGGCGAGGCTGCCAACGAGGACGGCGACTACTTCGGTGACCCCGTCGTGGAGGCGGCACGGCTCTGTGCCCGCTGTGACGGCGGACAGATCCTGGCGACGGACTTCGTGCGAGCCATGGCAGGTCGGCGCAATCGTCACGAATGCCGTTCGCTTGGGGAGCTGACCCTGAAGGGGATGCCCGACACAGTCGAGACGGTGGAGGTCCGCTGGGAGCCACTACGCGGCCCCATGGACGCCGGTGCCATCCCGCTCCCCAGTCGCCTGGCCGTTCGGCCCGATGTGGGAGTCCTCGGTCGTGTGGGGGAGATCGCGTCGATAGCCCAGGCCTTCAAACGGGTTTTGAGCGGTGGGCGACACGAGGTTGTGCTTGTCTCCGGTGAGCCGGGACTCGGCAAGACCACCCTGGTCGCTGAGGCATCCCGAGCCGCCTACGACGCCGGCGCGATCGTCCTCTTCGGTCACAGTGAGGAGGACCTGGCCACGCCCTACCAGCTCTTTGCCGAGGCGTTCGGGCGCTACGTCACGCACGCTCCTGAAGAACTGCTGCTCGCCCACGTCGCGGCACACGGGTCCGAGCTGGGTCGTCTCGTCCCGGCTCTGGGCAGCAGGATTCGTGATCTCCCGACATCGAGGGCCACCGACGCCGACACCGAACGGTTCCTCCTCTTCGCCGCCGCCGTCGGCCTGTTGGCGAGCGTGAGCGAGCGCCAGCCGGTTGTGCTCGTGCTCGACGACCTTCAGTGGGCGGACAAGGGCAGCCTGCTGATGCTGCGCCACCTGGCCGCCTCCGACGTTCCCATGCAGCTGCTGATTCTCGGCACGTACCGCGACAGAGAGATCTCTGGCGGTGCACTGCCTGAGGTCCTAGCGGCACTGCACCGCGTCGGCGGGGTGGCCCGCATCGAACTGACTGGCCTCGATGACGCTGGGGTCATAGCGCTCATGGAGGCTGCGGCCGGGCATGAACTCGACAAGGACGCCGTGGGTCTGGCCCACGCGATCTCTCGGGAGACGGACGGCAACCCCTTCTTCGTGAGCGAGGTGCTGCGCAATCTGGTCGAGACAGGTTCCATCGCACAGAACATGGAGGGCCGCTGGGAGGCGAATCCAACCCTTGACGTGACGGCCCTTCCAGACTCGGTGCGCGAGGTGATCGGCGCCCGGCTTCTGCGCCTCGGCAAGGAAGCCGGGCGGATCCTTTCGGTGGCGGCCGTCATCGGCCGTGACTTCGATCTGGATCTGTTAGCTCGCGCGACGAACAGCGCCGAAGACGAGGTCCTCGAGGTGCTCGACGCCGCAACCGCAGTCTCACTCGTACGCGAGTTGGCCGATGCCCCAGGGCGGTTCAGCTTCGCACACGCTCTTATCCAGCACACCCTTTACGAAAATTTGAGCCTCACTCGCCGCGCTCGAGCCCATAGGAACGTGGCCGAAGCGCTGGAAATACTTGGTGGTAGTCAGCCCAGCGCCCGTGTGGGCGAGCTAGCCCGGCACTGGACAAACGCTGGCCAACCGAAAGATTTGGACAAGGCCATCAGGTACTCGCGGCTAGCGGGAGAAGCTGCACTCGACGGATTGGCACCGGCTGACGCCGTTGTCAACTTGACTCAGGCTCTCGGACTGTACCTAGAGCTTGCTGATCCCGATCCAGCGATGGGAATCGACCTGGCCATTGGACTCGGAACTGCTCAGCGCCAGACCGGGGACCCCTCTTACCGCGAAACACTTCTCGACGCAGGGCGGCGGGCGGCGGACTTGGGTCTTGGCGAACGTGTTGTGAAGGCGGCCCTGGCGAACGATCGAGGTACCTTCAGCACCCTTACTGATATCGACACGGAGAAGGTCGACGTCTTGGAAACTGCATTGGCGCTTCTCCCAGACGACCACCATGCCCGGGCACTTGTTCTCGCCAATCTTTGCCAGGAGCTCACGTTCGCAAGCTCGCTCGAGCGTCGAAGGGCTCTTGCCGACGAGGCCGTAGCTCTGGCGGAAGCCACCGCAAACGACGCGATCATTGTTCGAGTTCTCTGTCAGATTTGCAACCCTCTCCGAGTACCCCACCTGCTCGCGCAGGATCTCGCGTGGACTGCCGACGCGCTAGCCCGGGCTGAACGTATCGGTGATCCAGTCCTGCTGTTCTGGGCTGCTTCTCGTCGCAACTCCGTTGCCGGGTGCGTCGGAAACGTTGAAGAGATGGATCGATGTCTCGCGATCACTGAGTCTCTTGCTGATCAGCTCAACCAACCGATGCTTGTCTGGATGCACACCCTTCAATGTGCTGCTCGGGCACTAATCGACGGGGTTATCGACCACGCTGAACGGCTGGCCAACCGGGCCTATGAACTCGGCACCGACAGCGGCCAGCCCGATGCCTTTCGTATGTTCGGATCGCAGTTCCACGCGGTGAGCTTCCAACGCGGAACAATCGGGGCGATCATTCCAATTCTGGAGGATTCCGCAGCTGTAAATCCCGATGATCCGAGCGCTGCGCTTGTCGTCGCTTATGCGGAGGTCGGTCGGACCGACGATGCTCGTCGGTTGTTGACGAAGCTCGTTTCACAGGAATTCGAGGTCCCTCTTGACCTTCTTTGGACGACCAATATGGCATGGTTTGCAGAGGCTGCCATCGAGTGCGGAGATCAGAACTCGGCTGTTTCAATTTTCGAAAGGCTTTCTCCGTGGGCCGATCAGTTCTGCTCCAGTGGTGTGACCAGCTTTGGGCCGATCAGCCATTACCTCGGTGGATTAGCTGGAGTCCTGCGCCTTTACGACGACGCTGACTCATACTTCGCGCACTCCGCCGCCATGAGTGATCGTATGGGTGCCAGGTTCTTCGCCGCTCGCACCGACCTCGTCTGGGGGAGGATGCTTGCTGAGCGAAAGGCTCCGGGCGACACGAAGTTGGCTCGGATGCGACTCAGAGGGGCACACGCAACTGCAACGCTCTACGGCTACGGCACCGTCGAACGCAGGGCCGCGGAAGTACTCCGACGACTTGAAGACCGATCATCCAAGGTTTGAAAGGGACGCCTACCCAACTGCCCCTTCGCACCGAACCGCCCCACCCTCCCGGCAGCGGGGACGGGAGCTCATCCTCGCAAGCGGCGTTCCGGAGCATTCGGGTCGTGGGCGTTGGGTCAGGCGGTGGCGGTCCATTGAGCCGTAGCGGCGAGGCATTCCGCGAAGCGGTCGGGGTGTGCGAGATGGGGAAAGTGGCCGCTGTCCGGCAACACGGTGATGACGGCCTGGGGCAGAGTCTCGTTGAGCCATTGGCGGTAGTCGGGTTCCGGCTCGCTCCCGGCGACGATGAGATAGGGCACCTGGGCCGCCCGCAGTGTGGCTAGTCCTTCGCTCGCCCTTTCTGCGGTTTCGTTGGCCGGTCGTTCGAGCACTTCTCGCCAGTATCCAAGAACGAGGTCCTGTCGTGGGTTTGAGGTCGACCGCACGAGCTCTTGCGCGCTGGCGGGCAACAGCTCGACGTGCATGCTCGCAACGAACTGCTCCCAGATCGCCGGAAAGCCAGGGCCGCGGAGCTGGTCGGCGATGGACTGCAGAAACCCGGCGAACGCTTCGACCTGCAACGGTTGGTCGACGTTGATAACACCGCTGGTAGGAAACTGAGCGGCGTAAACGGTGGCGATGATCGCTGCGAGCGAGTGTCCGACGATGACGGGTCGCTCGAGCCCCGCCTCCGCGACGGCTCGATGTATGCCGTGGGCGACGCTGTCAACGTCGTAGGTCTCCCAGCTAGGAGATTCGCCGTGACCGGGCAGGTCGAACGCGAGTGCTCGACGTCCCGGGTCGATTTGGCCGAGCTGGGCCAACGCTGGCTGCCACATCGTGCGATCGAACGTCAGACCGTGGAGGAGAACGAGTGGCGGTCGAGCATCGGATTTGCCGACCTCTTCGACCGTGACGCCTGCCAGGTTCCTTACTTTGCCGGCCGCGCCGTCTCCTTCGACTGACCTGTTGCCGTAGCCCATAACAAAGGCCTCCTAATGGCGAGAGCCGACTAAATGGGACACTCGAGCGCGGCTAGACGACAGCACCAATGGGTGGCATCTCGCCGATCTGCTCCGTGAGCTTGATGTAGTCGAGGTAAGTGTCCTTGCGGGTTACAAGGCCGTCTGCGACGGCGATCACGTCCACGCCGTCACAGACGAACGGCGATCCGTCGAAGGTTCCAGACATGTCGTACTCGAAGACGATGTGATCGTCTCCCGAGTAGAGCCTCTTCGGTTCAAAGTTGAGATCTGGCACCAGCCTGAGTAGAGCCCCGACGAGTTCCCGGACGGCATCTTTTCCGCTCGCCGCCTCCGCAGCTCCGTGCAAGTGAAACACTGTTTCCGCAGAATGCAGGGCGATGATGGCGTCGGGGTCTAACTCGACCCATGCCCCGTGATACGCCATGGCCAGTTCTTCGACAGTAAGACTCATCGAGTCTCCCTTCGTGCTCCCCCCAACAAAGGACCGTAACACCTCGCCGTAGATATCAAGTTGGCCATGCGATTCGAATGTCTCAGACGGGCCGGAGCGGCCCAGGACGGCGATTTGCGAAATTTGGCGTCCCCGTCCGGCAGCCGCGCGTTTCGGGTCGGGAATGTCAGCCCTTTACTGCGTAGAGCCGCCAGGTCCCGGGCACGGCCTTCAGTTCCTGCCTGCCCCTGTCCTCAAACTCGATGGTTGATCCGGCGACCAGGTCTACGACCGTTCGTGAAACGAGGGCGTCGCCTGGGGCCGCTCGGCATTCGACCCGCTTGGCGAGATGCACGGCGATTCCACCGATGTCGTCACCGCGGACTTCGACCTCACCCGAGTGGATACCGGTCCGTATCTCGATACGGAGGCCGCGCACGCCGTCTTGTGATCCTGGGCGGCGCGGCAGTCTTCCGCCGCCCCCTTGGGGAAGAGCGCTGAACTGGGGCGTTGATTCGAATTCCAGCCGAGACGCTGATCATCTACAGATCTTGCCCGGCACTTCTCTGGCTCAGATCGATGCGAACACCTGCCAGTCCGACGAAACCCCCTTCAGCGCCTGCATGCCGCGGTCGTCGAATTGAAGATCCGAGCCCTCTACTAGGTCATGCACAGTGCGCGACACGAGAACTTCCTCCGGTCCAGCCAATCCGGCGATGCGTGCACCGATGTGGACCCCAATACCTGCGATGTCGTCCCCTCGTCGCTCGATCTCCCCGGTGTGAAGGCCTGCGCGAATCGTAATGCCTTCTCTACTGAGACTGTCTCGCAGCGCGCGTGCACAATGCACTGCACGAGTCGGGCTGTCAAAGGTCGCAAGTGTGCCGTCACCCGTGTGCTTCACGACACGCCCCCCAAACCTCGTTACGATCCGACGAGTCTCAGAATCGTGACGATCGAGGATGTCACGCCATAGATGGTCACCAGTCTCAGTAGCAACTTGCGTCGACTCGACGATGTCCGTGAAAAGCACAGTGGCCAATATCCGATCGATGTCGCTATCCGCAGCCGGCGTACCGGTGACGAATTCCTCCATTGCGTCGAGCGCAGGTGCCCATTCGCGGGCGTCCCACCCACAATGCATTTCGCCTGCGAGCTCGACGAAATGTGAGTTGGGAAGCGCTGCGGCCATTGCACGCCCACGGGCGATGCCCACGATCGGATCGTCAGCGCGGTGTATGACGAGCGAAGGCGTGGAAATCGCTGGCAATATGGGCCGGGCATCGATTGCCAGATTCGATCGCATGATCTCGACGACGAGACGTGGCGATGCACAGGCACGTTCGTACCGTCCGAGTTGTTCGAGGATCGCCGGGGCGGGTGGTGCATGGACGAAGGCTCCGAGAAGCTGGCCCGTCCCCCAGACACGTTCGACATATCCGAGAAATCGCGGCACGTCGAAATCGGCGCTTGCTGGGTCGTCCTCAGGGAGTAGGCAAGCGAACGACCCGTAGAGTACGAGGCTGTGGACGCGCTCCGGAAACGACGCCGCGAAGAGCAGGGAAAGCGGTCCGCCCTCTGAGATCCCGACTAGATGCGCACGTTCCCATCCTGCAGCGTCCATCACCACGCGGATGTCGTCCGCACGTTCGGCAAGGCTGCCAAATCCAAGATCGCGGCCTGATAGGCCCGTTCCACGCTTGTCGAACGCCAACACCCGCCCGAGACGACCCAGCCGCCCGATCACGGCGTCGAACACAGGAAGCTCTCGGGCCAGGTCGAGGTGCGAGATGAAGCCGGGCACGTAGACGATGTCGGTCGGGCCGCTCCCGGTCACGGTCCAGGCGATATCGACATCACCGGCATGTGTGTACCGAACCTCAGATTCGTCCACGCTTCTCATTGTGCCCTGCCGCGCTGGGGCAACCGCCCGCTCGTCCCGATCTCAGGGTCGGTTCTCCTTGTGGCACTGCCCTAACCGGCAAGACGCCAGAGAGGAATGGTGACGTCATCACCAGTGACCTTGCCGTCGGGTGAGTCCCACTTCGCAGGGACGGTGGGAACTTCGGCGCCATTGTGACAGTCAGGGCTGATCCCAAGCTCAGAGGCTCGGCTCCTCCCAGGAGTGCTCATTGCCTTCGCTAGGAGTGATCCACAGCATCGTCACCCCGCCGGGCGCGTTGTTGGAGTGTCAGTGGCCCTGCGGAACAATTGCAAGGTGGCCTGGTGAGAGGTTTCGTACGGAACGGGTGCCCTTCTCCAGCACAGTAAGTCGGGACTCACCGGCCAAGATGAAAAGAAGCTCGTCGCCCTGGCCGTGGAAATCCCAAGGTGGACGGCCCTTGAGGGCAGTAACACCGCCCGTGCATCCATGGAACGAAAAGTTTCCGATGGAACTCTCCGGTTCCTCGTCCAGGCTCGCAAGGTCCAGTTGGATCATCTTGGCTACGGACTCGGCATCGAGGTTGTAGACCGTCACCATTCCTTGGCCACCTCCCAGTTTTCAGCGCCTCGCTCCATCACGGGCTCGCCGGGAGCGGGAACCCCATGGCGTGGGCCCAGGTCGGGTCGATCACCCGTCATGGGGCCTTCGACGGCGATGAGACCCCCGCCTTCGGCTGTGCGGCGCCCGATGCCGCCGAAACCGGCGCGATGCTGACGACGGTGGCGACCGCCAGGGCCAGCACAGCGCCGGACCAAGTGCCGAACCGTACGGTGAAACGCATGGCTGCGACTCCAGTGACTCCCCGACGGTCGGCCTATGGGCGTAGGCACGGGATTCCGCGGGCCTCACGCTATACCGGAGACCCACAGACCCGGCGGACGGGGGACGGTCTCGGCCTGGGCTTGGTCGAGGAGCTCATCGCCAAGGCCGGTGTCCTCGGGGTCGCGGGACGACCGATTGGAACCTATGGTGGGGTCGACGGATCGACCCCTCAGGGAGGGAACATGGGTATCTTCCAGCGGGCACACGACATCGTGCAGGCCAAGACGAACAAGGCGCTCGACGCCGCCGAGAAGCCCGACGAGATGCTCGATCTCTCCTACGAGAAGATGCTCGAGCAGATCACCCAGGTGCGACGGGCACTGGTCGACCTCGCCGCGTCGAAGAAGCGTCTGGAACTCCAAGAGGAGCAGTTCCAGCACACCATCGACCACCTGCAGGAGCAGGCGAAGCAGGCGCTGGAGGCCAACCGCGAGGACCTGGCCAAGGAGGCGCTCTCGCGCAAGGCGGCCGCCCAGCAACAGATCGACCAGATGGAGCCGCAGCGCCAGCAGCTCGAGGAGGAGGAGCAGAAGCTCACCAAGACTCTCGACGCGTTGCAGAAGCGGGTCAACGACTTCCGCACCCAGAAGGAGACCCTCAAGGCCCAGTACACCGCGGCCAAGGCGGTCAGCGAGGTCGACGAGAGCACCGCCGGCATCTCCAAGTCGTTCAACGACTCCGGGGCGAGCCTCCAGCGGGCCCAGGACAAGATCGCCACGATGCAGGCCCGCTCGGGCGCGCTGGACGAGCTGCTCGAGTCCGGCGTACTGGAGGACGTCGGAGGGGGCACCGACGACATCCAGAAGGAGCTCGACCAGGTCGGCAAGGACGCGCAGGTCGACCAGGAGCTGGCCGCCCTGAAGGCACAGATCGGGACCGGCGCGCCGGAGCCCGAGGCCCTGGCGGCGGCGCCGGCTCCGGCCCCTGAGGAGTCGACGCCCGCGTCGTAGTCACCCGACGGGCGTGTCCGCGACGAAGCGGGCCACCACGTCAGCCAGGTCGGGTCCGCGGTCCTCCTGCAAGAAATGGCCCGCGCCCTGCAGGGTCACGTGGGCGCGGCCGGCGGCGCCGGGCACCGAGCCGCGCAGGACCTCGGCCCAACCTCCTGTGCCGGGGTCTTTGTCGGAGAACGCCGTGAGGAACGGTGCATCGGAGCCGGCCAGCGCCTCCATGGTGCGGCGGTTCAGACGGGCACACTCGCTCCCCGGGGTGAGCCCCATCAACAGCGGCAGCTGCCGCGGGCCGGCGCAGGACGCCTCGTCGGGGAACGGCGCGTCGTAGGCCGCCAGGACCGCGTCTGGGACCTCCGTCTCGGTGGCCCCCTGCACGAAGAGACGTGGCCGGAAGGGCGTGACCTCCTGGGTCAGGCGCTGGTAGTCGAGCAGCATCTGCTCCACGGTCACGGTCCCGTCCGCGGCGGCGTGGCAGGCCCAGGACAGGCGCCCCGCCAGGCTGGCGTCGGCGGTGTGCAGCGCCGTGTTGGCGGCGACGATGCGCCGCGCCAACCCGGGCCGGGCAGCCAGCGCACCGAGCCCGATGGGGCCGCCCCAGTCCTGCACGACGAGGGTCACACCGGCCAACCCCGCGGACGCGGCGAACTGCTGCATCCACTCAACGTGCGCCCGGACCGTGTGCGCCGTCCGCGCCACCGGCTTGTCGGAGCGCCCGAACCCGATGAGGTCCGGAGCCACCGCGCGCAGGCCGTGCTCGACGAGGCGGGCCACGACGCTGCGGTAGAGGTAGGACCAGGTCGGCTGCCCGTGCAGCAGCACGACCGTCTCGGCCTCCGCGGGACCCTCGTCGACGTAGTGCATCCGCAGGCCGTCGGGCAGGACGGCGTAGCGGGGCGAGAAGGGGAACCCGGGGAGGTCGGCGAAGCACCGGTCGGGGGTGCGCACGAAGTCCACGGCGCTCATCGTGCCCCACCGCTGGCACGACCGCTCAGGTCCTGGTGGACTCGGTGGCGTGCACGTAGAGCCCCACGACGTCGCCGTGGTCGGCGCCGGCCTGGTCGGACTGTCGCTGGCCTACGAGCTGGCCTGCCTCGGCGTGCACGTCGCCGTGATCGACGCCGCCCACCCGGGCCGGGCCACCGACGCCGGCGCGGGCATCCTGTCGCCCGCCACGAGCGCGGACAGTGATCCTGCGCTGTGGCCCTTCCTGCGTCAGTCGGGGGCGCACTACCCGGCACTGCTGGCGCGTCTGACCCGTGACGGCGCCGAGGTCACCTCTGCGGGCTACGCGGCCTGCGGCGTCCTCTCGCTCGGCTTGCGCGCCCACGAGGACGCGTGGTTCGGACCGTTCGCCGACCTCGCCCTGCGCCGGTCACCGGGCGAGGTGGCCGAGATCCCCGCCGGACAGGCTGCGGCGCTCTTCCCACCGCTCGGGCCGATTCACCGTGCGCTCCACGCGCCCGGTTCCGCCCGCGTCGATGGGCGCGGCATGGCGAGAGCGCTGCACGCGGCCGCGCTGGCACGCGGCGTCACCTTCGTCGAGGGCTCCGTGCACGGAGTCGTCGCCGGGGCCACCGGGGGGCGGCACGTCGAGTCGGTCTGCGTGGAGGGTCATCGCAACATCGACTGCGGCGCGCTGGCCGTCGCGGGCGGAGCCTGGACGGCGGCCGCCGGCGAGTGGCTCGGCTGCGACCTGCCCGTGGGGCCGACGAAGGGGCAGATCGTGCATCTCGGCGTCACCGCCGAGACCGGCGGCTGGCCCATTGTGCAGCCGCTGCTCACCCACTACCTGGTCCCCTGGCCCGGAGGGCGGGTGGCCTGCGGCGGCACCTTCGAGGCCGGCGCGGGCTTCTCCGTCTCGGTGACGGCCGGCGGACTGCACGAGCTGCTGCGAGAGTGCCTGCTGGTCGCGCCCGGGTTGGGCGGCGCGACCTACCTCGAGACGCGGGTGGGGCTGCGGCCCACCTCGGCGGACGATCGTGCCCTGGTGGGCCGGCTGCCGGGCTGGGGTAACGCCTGGGTCGCCACCGGTCATGGCGCCAACGGGCTGCTGCAGGGCCCGTACTCCGCCCGTGTGCTGGCGCACGCCATGGCAGGCGTGCCGCTGCCCTCGGACGAGCCGCCCCTGCCCGAGGCGTTCGACCCGGCCCGCTTCGGGTGACGGCACCGTGCCGGCGCGCCCATCCCACCGCGCCGGCGCCCGCGACATGAGACTGGGGGGGTGCTGCATGAAACTCCGGGGGTCCTGAAGGGGACCCTGCGTCGCGAGGACCGCGACGAGCCGGCCACGCCGGAGAACGTGACCGCGGCGCTGGCCGGGACGGAGTTCTTCTGGCTGGACCTGGACGACGAGGCCACCGACGGCACGGTGAGCGAGCTGCTGAGCGTCCACTTCAAGTTCCACCCGCTCGCCGTGGAGGCGGCCGACCGTTTCGGGCAACGGCCGCGGCTCGACGACTACGACACCTTCATGTACCTCGTCGCTCGGGGTGCCGACCCGGAGCGGACGGGCCAGGTCGAGGTCCACATCTTCTGGACGGACCGCTACGTCGTGACCGTGCACCGGGGCGTCTGTCCCGTCACCGACCAGGTGCGCGAGCGCCTTGGGCGCCACCACTCCAGCGACGCGGCCTCCCCACAGATCGTCATCGTGTACCTCACCGTGAGCGCGCTGGTCGACAGCTTCTTCCCGTTCCTGTCCGACTTCGACGACCGGATCGACGCGCTGGAGGACGACATCCTCAAGGCTCCGACGGAGGCGCAGCTCGGCCAGCTCTTCGACATGAAGCGCACGTTGATGGACATGCGCAAGGTCATCGCCCCGCAACGGGACATGATGGCCAGCATCAACGCCGGCGTCACCGACGTGCCGGGCATGACCGACGAGGCCACCCGGTACTTCCGGGACCTCTACGACCACCTGATCCGCCTGGCTGATCAGGTCGACAACTACCGGGACCTGCTCTCCAGCGTGATGGACACCCACCTGTCGACGGTGTCGAACCGGCTGAACGTCGTGATGAAGCAGCTCACCATCATCGCCACCATCTTCCTCCCGCTCAGCTTCCTCACCGGCTTCTTCGGGCAGAACTTCGCCTACCTGGTCCGGGTGTGGCTGGCGCCGACGTGGAGCTTCTACGTGCTCGGGATCGGGGTCGAGCTCGCCGCGGCCGTCCTGCTCGTCGTCGTCTTCCGCCGGCGCGGCTGGCTGGGTGGCCCGTCCGTCTGATCGGCGCCTTCCGGCGCGGCGCTCAGTCCCGCGGCGAGAGGGAGCACGGGCTGGGTGGCAAGTCTTCTGGGCGCGCGGTCGAGGTGGGGCTCGTACTCGCTCCACCACGACTCGCAGCCGTCAGGAACCGGGAAGCTGAGCTGCTTGCGCCGGTCCACGAGGTCGCGCACGATCTCCTTCTGTTCGCGGACGAGCGCCAGCGTCCCCGCGTCGGGCGGTCCCAACCGGTCCTCCCTCCACAACGACTCCTCGAGCCGCCAGGCCTGGCGGCGGGCGTCGACGATGGCGTGGGTCCCTTCGGCCATGCCCGTGAGCAGCGCGGGGTCCCCCTCCGCCAGGACGTCTGCGGCGCGTAGCCAGCCGTAGTCCTTGTTGATGCGGAGCAGTCCGGGCTGCACCTCGAAGAGGCCCACCACGTCGACGACGGGGTCGATCGTGGTCAGGGTCGAGCCGGCGGGGAGCCCGACGTGCAGGTTGGAGAGCTGCCGCTCCGCCACGCCGATCATCCCGAGCGAGCGCAGGCCGATGTAGCCGGCGGACGCCGCGGCGTAGTCGCGGTCGTCGCGGGGCAGCGTGAGCGGGACGGCCACGATCGCGATGATGCGCGTTGCCCCGAGCTCAAGCGCGGCCCTGACCGGGACGATCTCGACCACCCCGCCGTCGACGTAGTCGTCGTCGGCCATGGGGTGGGGCGGGAACACCATCGGCACGCTGGCCGAAGCCACAGCGCCGTCGAGGAGGTCGACCGGGCCGGCCGCCGCGCCGGGTGCGGGCGTACGGGCGTCGGCCTCGACGATGGTGCCGTCCTCGGTGACGAAGCGGAGGACGCCGGCACGCAGGGCGGTCACGGCCAGACGCAGCTGCAGCCCGGACCGAGCGACCAGGGCGGGGTCCACGGGACGGATGCCGTCGGCAGTGCCGCGGCGCAGCGCCTCGGCGAGCGGGTCCAGGTTGAGGACCGCGCTGACCGCTCGTGCGCAGCAGGCGCCGCACCCTGGGGAGGCGGAAGAGTGCACCGGCGGTGAGCCGCAGGACGTGGCGCCGGCGGCGGCGGCGCTCGCGGCGCAACCGCCGTCGGTCACGGCGGCCCGAGCTCGGGGGCGGCGGTGCGGTCTCGCCTCCGGACAGCAGGCTGGTGGGGCCGAGCGGGAACGGCGGCTGGGTGCCCTCGGTGATCTCGCGGTGTATCTCGCGGCCGAGCGCGGTCCCCTCGAGCGCGGCGAGCCAGGGCTGCTCGCCGAAGACGTGCTCCCTCTGGGTCATCGCCAGCACGTCGCCCTCGATCTCGGCGACCCGCTGCGAGAACTCGGGGAGTGTCCGGGCCTGGGCCAAGACGGTCGCCGCGATGGCGCCGGCCGAGGTGGCGGTGACGATCTCGGGGGTGATCCCCTCGACGTCCACGAGGTACTGCAGCGCACCGACCTCGAAGGATCCCTTGGTGCCCCCGCCGGCGAGGACGAACGCGGTGGGGCCGGAAGGGGTGATTCGCATCGGGAGATTCTGGCACCGCCCGCCCGCGCTCACCACGGGCCCGCCCGCGCGCACAACGAGCTCGCCGGCGCGCCCGACGGATCAGCCCCCTGCACTGGCACTCACGACCTCCACCAGGGAGCCGGCGCGGGCAGGCGTCGTGGCCCACTCCGAGCGCGGGATCACGCAGCGGTCGACCGCGACGGCCACCCCCTTCAGATCGTCCCCCTCCAGGACACCGGCCACCACGTCTTCGATGGTGGTCCCGGCGGCCACCTCGACGGTGCACCCGTTGACGCTGAGGGCGAGCCCGGTCACGCCGGCGCCAGCGTCTCGACGAGGGGGGTGACCGGGCGCCGGCCCAGCAGGTCCACCATGGCGGCGGCAGTCAGCGGGGCGAGGAGGATGCCGTTGCGATAGTGGCCGACGGCCGCTGCGACCCCCTCGGTGGCGGTCCACCCGATGCGCGGCATGTTGTCCGGCGTCGCCGGTCGCACACCGGTGGCCGCCTCGCGGAGCTCGAGCTCGTCGAGGCCAGGCACGACCTCGCGCGCGTCGCAGAGCAGCTCGTGCACGGCACCCGCGCGCACGGCGGTGTCGTCGCCGCGCTCCTCGACGGTCGCGCCCACCACCACGGAGCCGTCGCGCCGCGGCACGAGGTAGACCGAGCGCCCGTGGACGAGGCCGCGCACCGTCTGGGGCAAGAGGGGAGCGGCCCCGGTTCCCGCTCCCATAGCGTGCGCTGGACCCAACCGCAGGATGTGGCCCTTGACCGGTCGGACCGGAGGGAGGCCGGTGTGCTCGAGCCCCGCGATGGCGGGCAGACCGGTGCCCGCCGCCAGGACGACGTGGTCCGGACGGAGGCGGCGGCCGTCCGCCAGGACGAGCTCGGGCCCCGCACCAAGCGCGGTCACGGTGGCCTCGACGATGGCCACTCCCGCGTCCCGGCAGCCCGCGCCGAGGGCCGCCAGGAGGGCGCGGTTATCGACCTGGTGGTCGCCCGGGACCTCGATGCCTCCTCGCAGCGCTGGGCTCAGCGCGGGCACGAGGCCGCGGCACTCGCTGGCGCTGCGGCGGCGCGCGTCCAGCCCGAGCGAGTGCTGGTAGGCGAGGAGGTCGTCCAGGCTGGCGCGGTCCGACGCATCGAGCGCGACCGTCACCGTGCCGGCGGTGTCGTACCCGATGTCGTGTCCCGTCGCGCCCTGGAGCGCGGCGGCGAAGCCGGGCCAGTGGCGGGAGCCCTCGAGCAGGAGCGCGGTGAGCGCGGACTCGCCGAACTGCGCCTCGGTGACCGGCGCGAGCATGCCGGCGGCCACCCAGGACGCGCCGTCGCGCCCGGCCGCCGGCGCTACCACCGTCACTTCATGACCGTTGCGTGACAATTCCCACGCGCAGCTGAGGCCGATGACCCCACCTCCGACGATGTGGACGCGCGACGGCATTGTGCCAAGCCTAGGAGGGCGGTCGTGTATCCTGGTCGCTCCACCTTCGGGCCAACGTCGTCCCGGTAACCGTTCCATTTTGCCCAACCCGGAAGGACGCCGATGGCCACTGGCCTCTACGACGCGGCATACGAACACGACGCCTGTGGCGTCGGCATGGTCGCAGATCTGCACGGCCGTCCCGATCACGACATCGTCGACCGCGGCCTGACCGTCCTGGAGCGCCTCGCCCACCGTGGCGCCTCGGGAGCCGAGGTCGAGACCGGCGACGGGGCCGGCATCCTGGTCCAGATCCCGCACCGCTTCCTCTCCGCTGCCGCGGCGGATGCCGGCTTCTCCCTGCCCGACGCGGGGGGCTACGCGGTGGGGCTCGCCTTCCTCCCGACCGACGCCGACGACGCCCACAAGGCCCGGACCGCGGTCGAGCAGCTCGCGGCCGAGGAGGGTCTGACGGTGCTCGGGTGGCGCACCATGCCGATTGAGCCCGAGGGCCTCGGCAAGACCGCGCTCGGCGCCATGCCGCTGATCGAACAGGTGTTCCTGGCCCCGACCGGACCCGGCGTCGACACCATGGGCCTGGAGCGACGCGCCTTCGTGCTGCGCAAGCGGACGGAGCACGCGGTCGACTCCTTGTACTTCCCCTCGCTGTCGGCCCGCACCATCGTCTACAAGGGCATGCTGACCTCCGAGCAGCTGCGCCAGTTCTTCCCCGACCTACGCGACCCCAGGTTCGAGTCCGGCCTGGCGCTGGTCCACTCCCGCTTCTCGACCAACACGTTCCCGAGCTGGCCACTGGCCCATCCCTACCGCTACCTGGCTCACAACGGGGAGATCAACACGCTGGCCGGCAACCGCAACTGGATGCGGGCCCGCGAGGCGCTCCTCGAGACCCCGCTGATCGAAGGCGACCTGTCGCGCATCTTCCCCATCTGCACGCCCGCCGCGAGCGATTCGGCCAGCTTCGACGAGGTGCTCGAGATGTTGCACCTCGGCGGTCGCTCACTCCCGCACTCGGTGCTGATGATGATCCCCGAGGCGTGGGAGAACCACACCACGATGGACCCCGACCGGCGTGCCTTCTACCGCTACCACGCGTCGCTGATGGAGCCCTGGGACGGTCCGGCGGCCGTCACCTTCACCGACGGCACGCTCGTCGGCGCGGTGCTCGACCGCAACGGCCTCCGGCCGGCGCGGTACTGGGTGACCGACGACGGGCTGGTCGTGTTGGCCAGCGAGGTCGGCGTCCTCGACATCGCCCCGGAGCGCATCGTGCGCAAGGGTCGGCTGCAGCCGGGCCGCATGTTCCTCGTCGACACGGCCAAGGGCCGCCTCGTCGAGGACGAGGAGATCAAGGCCGAGCTGGCCGCCGAGCACCCCTACGAGGACTGGCTCGCCGCGGACCAGGTGCGGCTGGAGGAGCTGCCGGCCCGGACCATGCTCACGCCCCAGCACGGTGGTGTCGTGACCCAACAGCGCCTGTTCGGCTACACGACCGAGGAGTTGCGGGTGATCCTGGCCCCGATGGCCCGCACGGGCGGCGAACCGCTCGGATCGATGGGCTCGGACACCTCCATCGCGGTCCTCTCGGACCGCTCCCGGCTGCTCTACGACTACTTCACCCAACTCTTCGCCCAGGTGACCAACCCACCGCTCGACGCCATCCGCGAGGAGCTCGTCACCTCGCTATCGGCGACCATCGGGCCCGAGGCCAACCTGCTGCGGGCGCGCGCCGGTTCGTGCCGGCAGATCCTGCTGCCGCTGCCGGTCATCGATCGCGACGACCTGGCCAAGCTGATGTACGTCAACGAGCTCGGAGAGACGCCGGGCTTCAAGGCTTTCGCCATCGACGGGCTCTTCGAGGTGGGCGAGGCGGGGGAGGCCGGCGCGCCGACGGCCGCCGGCGGGGAGGCGCTGCGGCGCGCGCTCGACGAGGTGCGGCGCCGGGTCTCGGCCGCCATCGCGGAGGGGGCCAACCTCATCGTCCTCTCGGACCGCAACTCGACCGCGGAGTGGGCGCCCATCCCCTCGCTGCTGCTCACGGCGGCGGTCCACCACCACCTCGTGCGCGAGAAGACCCGGACCCAGGTCGGCCTCGTGATCGAGACCGGCGACGCCCGCGAGGTGCACCACATGGCCCTCCTCATCGGCTACGGCGCCGCGGCGGTCAATCCCTACCTCGCCCTCGACTCCATCGACGACATGATCTCGGAGGGGCTCCTCGAGGGTGTCTCGCCCCGCCAGGCGAGGCGCAACTTCATGAAGGCCTCGTGCAAAGGCGTGCTGAAGGTGATGTCCAAGATGGGCATCTCGACCGTGGCCTCCTACACGGGCGCGCAGGTCTTCGAGGCGATCGGCCTGGACGGCGCGCTCATCGACGAGTACTTCACGGGCACATCGAGCAGGATCGGCGGTGTCGGGCTCGCCGTCCTGGCCGCCGAGGTGGCCACGCGGCACCGGCACGCCCACGAGCCGCGCCCGACCGAGCGGGCCCACCGCGAGCTCGAGGTGGGCGGGGAGTACCAGTGGCGTCGCGAGGGCGAGTTCCACCTCTTCAACCCCCGGACGGTCTTCAAGCTCCAGCACGCAACGAGGTCGAAGCGCTACGAGATCTTCAAGGAGTACACCGCCGAGGTCGACAACCAGGCCGAGAAGCTCGGCACGCTGCGCGGCCTCCTCCGGCTGAAGCCGGCGCCGGGCGGGCCCATCCCGATCGAGGAGGTGGAGCCAATCTCGGCCATCATGGCCCGCTTCTCCACCGGCGCCATGTCCTACGGCTCCATCTCGGCCGAGGCACACGAGACGCTCGCCATCGCGATGAACCGGATCGGTGGCCGGTCCAACACCGGCGAGGGCGGCGAGGACGCGGAGCGCTACACGCCCGACGCCAACGGCGACCTGCGCCGCAGCGCGATCAAGCAGGTCGCGTCGGGTCGCTTCGGCGTGACCAGCGAGTACCTCGTCAACGCGGACGACCTCCAGATCAAGATCTCCCAGGGCGCCAAGCCGGGCGAGGGCGGGCAGCTGGCCGGCATCAAGATCTACCCGTGGATCGCGCGCGACTCGGAAGTCCACGCCAGGCGTGGGGCTGATCTCGCCGCCACCGCACCACGACATCTACTCCATAGAGGACATCGCACAGCTGATCCACGACCTCAAGTCGTCCAACCCACGGGCCCGGGTGCATGTGAAGCTGGTGGCCGAGGTCGGTGTCGGCACCGTGGCGGCGGGGGTGGCCAAGGCGCACTCCGACGTCGTGCTCATCTCGGGACACGACGGGGGCACCGGTGCGGCACCGCTCACGTCGCTCAAGCACGCCGGCATCCCGTGGGAGATCGGGCTGGCCGAGACGCAGCAGACCCTCCTGGTGAACGGCCTGCGCGACCGGATCGTGGTGCAGGTCGACGGGCAGCTCAAGACGGGCCGCGACGTCGTCATCGGGGCCCTGCTCGGGGCAGAGGAGTACGGCTTCGCCTCGGCGCCGCTCGTGGTCTCGGGCTGCATCATGATGCGCGTCTGCCACCTCGACACCTGCCCGGTCGGCATCGCGACACAGAACCCCGCGCTGCGGGCCAAGTACAGCGGGAAGCCCGAGTTCGTCGAGACCTTCTTCGAGTACGTCGCCGAGGAGGTGCGCGAGCTGCTGGCCTCGCTGGGGCTGCGCACCCTGGACGAGGCGATCGGGCGGGTCGACCTCCTCGAGACCGAGTCGGCGGTGACGCACTGGAAGGCGGCGGGCCTCGACCTCTCGTCGGTGCTGGCCGAGACCGATGTCCCCGCATCGGTCGGGCGCCGCCAGACCCGCCTGCAGGACCACGGGCTGGAGAAGGCACTCGACCACGCGTTCCTCGACGAGTGCGCGCCTGCGCTCGATGACGCCACGCCCGTCTCGGTCGAGCTGCCGATCACCAACGTCGACCGCACGGTGGGGACGCTCCTCGGGTCCGAGATCAGCCGGCGCTACGGCGCGGCGGGCCTGCCCGACGACACGATCTCGCTGACCTTCACCGGGTCGGCGGGCCAGAGCTTCGGCGCCTTCATGCCCAACGGCGTCACGATGCGCCTCTACGGCGACGCCAATGACTACTTCGGCAAGGGCCTCTCGGGCGGGCGGCTCGTCGTGCGGCCCCCGGCGGGCTCCCCCTTCGCGGCCGAGGAGCAGATCATCGCCGGCAACGTCATCCTCTACGGCGCCACCGCGGGGGAGGTCTTCATCCGAGGCCAGGTGGGGGAGCGCTTCTGTGTACGCAACTCCGGGGCGACCGCGGTCGTAGAGGGCGTCGGTGACCACGGCTGCGAGTACATGACCGGTGGCCTGGTGCTGGTGCTCGGGCCGACCGGGCGCAACTTCGCCGCCGGCATGTCGGGCGGCGTCGCCTACGTCTACGACCCGGAGCGGACCTTCGGGCAGCGGGTCAACCTCGAGATGGTCGAGGTGGAGCCGCTCGGCCCCTCCGACAGCTTCCTGGTGCACTCGCTGGTGGAGCGCCACGGCGTGGAGACCGAGTCCGAGGTCGCGGCCCGACTCCTGGAGAACTGGGACACCGAGGTGCTCGAATTCGTGAAGGTGATGCCGAGCGACTACCGCCGCATCCTGGAAGCCACCCGCCTGGCCGAGGCAGAGGGGCGCTCGGTGGACGAGGCCGTCATGGAGGCCGCTCATGGGTGAGGCGCATGGGTAAGACGACGGGCTTCATGGAGTACGGCCGCCAACTGCCCCGCCGGCGTCCGGTCTCGGTGCGGCTGCGCGACTGGCGGGAGGTCTACGAGCCCTTCGGCGAGGAGGCCACCAAGGAGCAGGGCGCGCGGTGCATGGACTGCGGAATTCCGTTCTGCCACGACGGCTGCCCACTCGGGAATCTCATCCCCGAGTGGAATGACCTCGTCTACCGGGACGACTGGCCCGACGCCATGGAGCGCCTGCACGCCACCAACAACTTCCCCGAGTTCACCGGGCGCCTCTGCCCCGCCCCGTGCGAGGCGGCCTGCGTGCTCGGGATCAACGACAACCCGGTCACGATCGAGCGCATTGAGTACGAGATCGTCGAGCGCGCCTGGGACGAGGGCTGGGTGATCCCCCAGATCCCCGTGGTGCGCACCGGGAGGTCGGTCGCGGTGGTCGGGTCGGGGCCCGCCGGGTTGGCGGCCGCCCAACAACTGGCGCGGGCCGGGCACGCGGTGACCGTCTTCGAACGGGCGGAGAAGCCCGGCGGGCTCCTGCGCTACGGCATCCCCGAGTTCAAAATGGAGAAGGCTGTGCTGGACCGCCGGCTGGCCCAGATGGAGGCGGAGGGCGTCACCTTCGCGTGCTCCACGTCGGTCGGCGGCTCCGCCGATGCCGAGGGTCCGGCCGAGCCGGGCGAGGAGCGCGGTGTCGGCGAGGCGTGCGCCCCTGACGTCCGGGTGCGGCCGGCGGCCGACGTCCGGGCGGAGTTCGACGCCGTGGTCCTGGCCGGCGGGGCGACGCTGCCCCGGGACCTGCCGGTGCCCGGCCGCGACCTGTCGGGCATACAGATGGCGATGGAGTACCTGAAGCCCTCGAACCTCGTCCGGGAGGGCGTGCTCGGGTCCTCGCCCATCAGCGCCAAGGGGAAGCGGGTGGTGATCATCGGCGGCGGCGACACCGGGGCGGACTGCCTCGGCACAGCGCACCGCCAGGGAGCGGCGTCGGTGCACCAGCTCGAGATCATGTCGGAGCCGCCGAGCGACCGCCTGGCCGACAATCCCTGGCCGTTGTGGCCGCTGATCCTGCGCACCTCCTCGGCCCACGAAGAGGGTGGGGTGCGTCTCTTCGCAGTGACCACCACCGAGTTCGTCGACAACGGGTCGGGCGCCGTGCGCGCCCTGCGCGGCCACACCGTCGAGATGCGGACTGAGGACGGCCGGCCCGTGTTCGAGGCGGTGCCGGGCACCGAGTTCGAGCTGGAGTGCGACCTGGTGCTCCTGGCCATGGGCTTCGTGGGGACAGAACGCCGGAACGCGGTGGCCGAGCTCGGTGTCGAGGTCGGCCCCCGGGGCACCGTCGTGGCCGACTCCGAATGGGCGACCAACGTGGACGGCGTGTTCGTCTGTGGCGACCAGACGCGAGGTCAGAGCCTGATCGTGTGGGCTATCGCGGAGGGCCGATCGTGCGCGGCGGCGGTCGACCGTTTCCTCATGGGTGTGACGTCGCTCCCGGCGCCGCTGGTGCCCGGGCAGCTCGCCTTGCGTTGAACTGTGTCGCCGGCTCGGGCTTGGCCTCTGGGGCGCCGGCCCGGGGTTGGCGTCTGAGCGCCGGGTGGCTTGCTGAAAACTCTAAACGGAACTCGTTAGAGTTCCCGAAACCTTCCCGCCAACGCTGGCATGGGACATGCCGGCCTGGGGACGACGTCGCTCCCGGCAACCCCGATGACCCGGGCAGCTGACCCTTCGCTGACGAGAGTCCAAGCCGGCAGACGCCCCGACGAGGCCGCTGGCGACGAGGAGGCGTGGGGCAGGCGTGGGGCAGGCGTCGGGGCAGGCGTCGGTACAGTGCGGGGCGTGCCCTGGTGCGACGCCAATGGCGTCTCCCTCTACTACGAGCTCTCAGGGACGGGGGATCGGCTGCTGGTGATCAGCGGCACTGGCGGCGACCTGCGGCACCAGCCCCGCCTGACCGACGGCCCCCTGGTCGAGTCGTTCGAGGTCCTCTCCTACGACCAGCGGGGCCTGGGGCAGAGCAGCGTGCCGCCCTGGCCCTACGCCATGGCCGACTTCGCCGATGACGCTGCCGCGCTCCTCATTGCCGTCGGCTGGGAGGACTGCCTCGTCCTGGGTATCTCCTTTGGCGGCATGGTGGCCCAGGAGGTGGCGATCCGACACCCCCGACGCGTGCGTCGGCTCGTCCTGGCCTGCACCTCGGCCGGCGGCGCGGGCGGCGCCTCCTACCCGCTGCACAAGCTGGTCGACCAGAGCCCCGAGGACCGCGTCGCGCTCCAGATGGAGCTGATGGACACTCGATGGGACGCGGCCTGGCAGGGGACGCACCCCGACATGGTGGCGCTGATTGGCGAGCGCATGGGGCTCGGGGGGCCAGGGGACGGCACCGCCGGACCGGGCCTCGCCAACCAGCTGGCCGCCCGGGCCGAACACGACACGGCCGCTCGCCTCGGCCGCATCACGTGCCCAACTCTCGTGTGCGGGGGCCGCTTCGACGGGATCGCGCCGCCGGCCAACAGCGAGTTCCTCGCCGAGGCGATCCCCGGCGCGGCCCTGACCATATTCGACGGGGGGCACGCCTTCCTCGTGCAGGACCGCGGCGCGCTCGAGGCCGTCGTCGCCTTCCTCGCCGCGGAGGCGTAGAGCGACACCCCGTAGATTGCCTTTCATGGACCTGACGGCGACTCCGGAGTGGAAGGCGCTGGCGGCGCACCACGAGCAGATCTCGAACCGGCACCTGCGCGACCTCTTCGCCGAGGACCCGGACCGGGCGACGCGTCTCACGACGGAAGCCGCCGACCTGGTCCTCGACTACTCGAAGCACCGGGTGACCGACGAGACCCTGGACCTCCTCCTGGCCGTCGCCCGGGTGGCACAGGTGGAGGAGCGCCGCGACGCCATGTTCGCCGGCGCGCACATCAACACGACCGAGGACCGCGCCGTCCTGCACGTCGCCCTGCGGATCCCGCCGGGCAGCGCGCTCACCGTCGACGGGCAGGATGTCGCGGGCGATGTGCACGCCGTGCTCGGGAAGATGGGTGAGCTGTCCGAGCGCATCCGCGCCGGTTCGTGGACCGGCGCCACGGGCGCCCGGATCGACGCCGTCGTCAACATCGGTATCGGCGGCTCCGACCTCGGGCCGGCCATGGCGACAGCCGCCCTGGCGGACTATGCGCAGCCCGGATTGGTGAGCCGGTTCGTGTCGAACGTCGACCCCGTCGACCTCTACGCCGCCACCCACGACCTGAACCCGGCGAGCACGCTGTTCGTGGTCAGCTCCAAAACATTCACCACGCTGGAGACGCTTACGAATGCGACGGCGGCCCGGGAATGGCTCCTGCAGGGGCTGGGGGCGGCCGCCGGGGACGATGCCGTTGCCAAGCACTTCATCGCCGTCTCCACCAACGCGAAGGCCGTCGAGGCGTTCGGCATCGACCCCGACAACATGCTGGAGTTCTGGGACTGGGTCGGCGGGCGCTATTCCTACGACTCCGCGATCGGCTTCTCGTTGATGGTGGCGATCGGGCGGCAGGCCTTCGGCGAGATGCTCTTCGGGTTCCACTCCATGGACGAGCACTTCCGGACCGCGCCCCTGGCGGAGAACCTGCCGGTGATCCAGGGCATGCTCAACGTCTGGTACGACAATCTCTTCGGTGCCCAGACCCATGCCGTGCTGCCCTACGCCCATCGTCTCGGCCGCTTCCCGGCGTACCTGCAGCAGCTGACGATGGAGTCCAACGGGAAGTCCGTCCGCCTGGACGGCACCCCGGTGCTGGGACAGACCGGGGAGATCTTCTGGGGTGAGCCGGGCACCAACGGCCAGCACGCCTTCTACCAACTGCTCCATCAGGGCACGAAGCTCATCCCGGCCGACTTCATCGCCTTCGCGGAGTCGACCCACGAACACGGCGACCAGCACGACCTCCTGGTCGCCAACTGCCTGGCCCAGACCAAGGCCCTGGCCTTCGGCAAGACGGCCGAGGAGATCGCGGCCGAGGGGACGCCGCCCGAGCTCGTCGCGCACAAGGTCATGCCCGGCAACCGGCCGAGCTCCACCATCCTCGCCCCGAAGCTCACCCCCTCGGTCCTGGGCCAGCTCGTCGCCCTGTACGAGCACACCGTCTTCGTCGAGGGCGCGGTGTGGGGGATCGACTCCTTCGACCAGTGGGGTGTCGAGCTCGGCAAGGTGATGGCGAAGGAGCTCGCCCCGATCCTCACGGATGCCTCGGCACCGGACCTGGCAGGCCAGGACTCCTCGACCGCGTCCCTCGTGCGGCGCTACCGGGCCCTGCGGGGGCGGGCGGTCGGCTGAGGGCTCATGGCGGTCGTGCGGCGGCTGGCAGAAGAGGTCGACGGGCGGCAGTCAGAACCGGCCGTCGAGCCCGTGCAGCGGTTGACGCGGCATGAGCCCCCGCCAGGCCATGGGCAGCTTCTGGGTGAGCCGCGTGAGCTCTTCGAGGTGCAGCTCGGACAGTGCGTCGAGCCGCTTGGTCCCCGCCGCGGTGAGCTGCAGCCGGACGACGCGGTGATCCTCGGGGTCACGGATCCGCTGCACCAGACCGGCTGCATCGGCCCGGTCGACGAGGCCGACCGCGCTGTGATGTCGGAGGAGGAGGTAGTCCGCCACCTCCCCGACGGTGGGGCCCCGCCGGTCGCTGTGCCCCCGGACGGCGAGCAGGAGCTGGTGCTGGGCCGCGGTCAGCCCGGCCTCCTCGGCCTGCTGCTCGCTCCACCGGAGGTAGCGGCGCAGGCCTGTCCGCAGCGTCAGGAGGTCCTCGTAGTCGTGGTCCCGCAATCGCATCGTATTACGATAGCATCGCGAAACGATGTAGTGCGGGACGGAGTCGACGAGCGGGCCGACACGGGCATCGCCGGCCGATTGGGCGACTGACGCCGTGCAGCAGACGATCCTGGGCTTCGAACAAGACGAGCACGGCGACTGGGTGGCGCTCCTCTCGTGCACGCATCGCCGGCACGTGCGCCACCAGCCGCCCTGGCGCGAGCATCCCTGGGTGCTCACCGAGGAGGGCCGTCGAGGGCACATCGGATCCCGGCTCGAGTGCGGCCTCTGCGAGCAACCAGAGCCGTCCGCCGAGAGCGAAGGCGGCGGCGGAGACCCCGCGTGCTGGGCGCACCAGGTCTGCCCCGAATGCGGCGCCGTCGTCGAGGGCGGCACCGCCCTCGAGAGCGTCATCGGCGGTGTGAACGGCCATCGTCCCGGCTGCACGGCGTCGGTTCAGGGCCGGGTCGCCCCGACGTAGGCGAGGCCGCCGAAGGACGATCCGGGCGTGGAGGGGAACGCCTCAGCCCGCACCGCCGCGCCGGTGAACGGGGCGTCGACCATGACGTCCGAGCCGCTCACGACGCCCACGAAGAGCCCGACGTGGTCGATGGAGGCCGGCCCGCCGCCGAAGAAGACGAGATCACCCGGGGCCAGTGGCTGCGCCACGGTGAGCTTGGGCGTGGCGTCGTACTGGTCCTGGGCCACCCGGGGCAGCGCGACGCCGGCCACCCGGTAGGCGGCCTGGACGAGCCCGGAGCAATCGAAGCCCACGCCCGGGCTCTCGCCGCCCCAGACGTAGGGCGTGCCGATCTGCGACAGCGCCCACCGCACCGCCACTGCGCCGGCGGGCGAAGCGGGCACCGGCACGGACGCCGACTCCGTCGCCGTCGCCGCGATGCCGGCCAGCGACTGGGCGAGCGCCAGCACCTGGGCCACGTACGAGGCCGAGTGGTTGTAGGCGAACACGGCCGCGGCGATGTCCGCCCCACCCGCCGCGCCGTTGGCGCACAGGAGCCTGGCGGCCGCGTACACGGCGTCGGTGGCGTCGTAGGGGCTCGGCGGGTCTGCGCCGCCCGGTGGGATCGGCCGGTCGTACTCGGCGAATGTCGCCGGCTCGAACTGCATCGGGCCCTCGGCACCGGCCGTGTTGGCGCCGCTGTGGACCCCAGCCAGGGTCGACTGCCCGTTGTCGGACTCCACGGTGCCGATCGCCGCCAGAACCGTCCAGGGCAGGCCCGGGCAGCTCGCGGCCGCACCCTGGTAGAGAGCCAGCATTACGGCCGGCATCGTGGCCGTGGCCGCTGTGCCGGCCGCGGGTGCCGCACCGCCCACCCCGAGGAGCGAGGCGGCTGAGGCAACCACGACGGTGCCCACGACGCTCGCCGCCAGGACCGCAGCGGTCCCCGCCGCCACGAGGCCCCTCACCGGGCTGCGCCGGGCACGGGGCGGGAGCGCTGTCCTTCGGGCATGCGACCGAACGGTCGCGGGAGAGTGTCGCTGGGCACAGCAATGGCGCGCTCGTCATACTTGGGCCATGAAGAGCACCATGCAGGACGCCCCGCTCCTGATCAGTGACATCGTCCGTTACGGCCAGCAGGTCCACGGCGACAGCACCGTCATCACCGTCGAGGCCGGCGGGCACCGCTCGGCCAGCTTCGCGGAGGTGGCCGTCCGGGCCGAGAAGCTGGCGGCGGCCCTCACCCGCCTCGGCGTCCAGCCGGGGGATCGTGTCGGCACCTTCAGCTGGAACAACCAGGGCCACCTGGAGGCGTACCTCGCCATCCCCTCCATGGGGGCGGTGCTGCACACCCTCAACATCCGGCTCCCCGTCGACCAGCTGACCTACGTGATCAACCACGCCGAGGACCGCTTCATCATCGTGGACGCCTCGTTGATCCCGTTGCTGGCCGCCGTCAAGGACGAGCTGAAGACCGTCGAGACCATCATCGTCGCCGGCGAGGGCGACACCTCGCCCCTGGGCGAGACCCTGTCCTACGAGCGGCTCCTCTCCGCCGAGGAGCCGGGCTTCGAGTGGCCGGTGCTCGACGAGCGGTCCGCCGCAGCCATGTGCTACACGAGCGGCACGACGGGCAGCCCCAAGGGCGTCGTGTACTCGCACCGCTCCACCTATCTGCACACCATGGCCGAACAGTCGGCCAGCTCAGTCGGGATGACCGAGTCCGACCGCATCCTGATCATCGTGCCCATGTTCCACGCCATGGCCTGGGGCACCCCCTACGGCGCCTGGATGGCCGGCACCGACATGGTCATGCCGCAGATGTTCCTCATGGGCGACGCCCTGGCGGGTGTCATCAACGAGCACCATCCGACCCTCATGTGTGGCGTGCCGACGATCTGGAACGGGCTGCTCGCGCTCGATACGCCGATCGATTTCTCGACGGTGCGCGGCATCACGGCCGGCGGGGCCGCCGTCCCTCAGTCGCTCATCGAGGCGTTCGAATCGCGCTTCGGGGCCACCATCATCCAGGGCTGGGGCATGACCGAGACCAGCCCGCTGGCCGCCTTCGGCCTGCCGCCCGCCCGCAAGCTCGATGGACACGACGACATGTACTACAAGATCAAGGCGGGCCGGGTCGTCGGCGGCGTGGAGGTACGCGTCGTCGCCGAGGACGGCACGGCGCTCCCCAACGACGGCAAGTCGGTGGGGGAGTTCGAGATCCGGGGGCCGTGGATCACCGGCTCGTACTACAAGGACGAGGACCCGGCGAAATTCCACGACGGCTGGCTGCGCACCGGCGACGTGGGCACGCTCGACGGCCAGGGCTACATGACGATCTCCGACCGCACCAAGGACGTGATCAAGTCGGGCGGGGAGTGGATCTCCTCGGTCGAGTTGGAGAACGCCGTGATGGCCCACCCCGACGTCTTCGAGGCGGCCGTGATCTCGGTCCCCGACCCGAAGTGGTCGGAGCGGCCGCTCGTCGCGGTGGTGCCCAAGCCCGGCCGCTCCCCGGCACCCGCCGATCTCGTGGCCTTCCTGACCGACCGGGTGCCGCGCTGGTGGCTGCCCGACCAGTGGACCTTCATCACCGAGGTCCCCAAGACCAGCGTCGGGAAATTCGACAAGAAGGTCATGCGCGCCGCGTTCGCCGACGGCGACTACGAGGTGCAGAGCACGCCACTGCCCAAGTGAGCGGACCCGGCGAGGCCATGGCGGACATGGCGGAGCGACTCGGGGGGATGGTCGAGGAGCTGACCGACATGGCCATGGACGCGCTCCGGCGCGCCGGCTCGGGCGACCCCGACTCGGCGGAGGCGGGGGAGGCCCTGGCTGCGGAGCGACGCATCCTGCGGGCCCGGCGGGCCCTCGAGAAGGCCGTGGCCGTCCTGGGCAGCGGTGCGGCCGGCGGGCGCGAGCCGCTCGACGACGGCGCTTGAGCCCCCTGGGTGCGCACGTTCGTGGCCGCCTGGCCCGACGAGGCCACGCGAGAGCGGCTGGCGGGCCTGGAGCTCGGACGGGCCAAGCACCTGCGCCTGGTCGGACCGACGCGCTGGCATGTCACGCTGCGCTTCCTCGGCGCCGTGCCCGACGAGGTGCTGGGCCCCCTCGGCGAGGCGCTGGCGGCGGCGGCCGGCACCTTTGCCGGCCCCGTCGAGTGCCGGCTCGGGCCGCGCACCGGGTGGTTCACCGGGGTGCGCGTCCTGCAGCTCCCCGCGGCCGGCCTCGACGACCTGGCCGCGGCGGTGCGCACCGCCACCCTTCCTCTCGTCGGGGAGCGCACGCCCGCGGAGCCGCCGTTCAACGGCCACCTGACATTGGGCCGGGCCAAGGGCCGGCTGGGCACCACCGCACAGGCCGAGCTGGACGGCATCCCCTTCGAGGCCCGCTTCGCCGTGGCGCACGTCGACCTGGTGGCCTCCGAGCCCTCACCCGCCGGCCACGTCTACTCCACGCTCGCCCGGGCGCCGCTCGGCCACCCGGCCTGACTCACCCGGGCAGGCCGGCCAGGAACTCGGTGACGGCCTGCGCCATGGCGGCGGCAGCGGCCTGCTGGAACGAGGGGTCGGCGAGCAGCCCGGCGTCGGTACCGTCTCGCATGTTGCCGCACTCGATGAGCACCTTGGGCACCGTCGTCAGGTTCAGCCCGGCCAGGTCGCTGCGCGGCTGCAGACCGTCGACCCCGTCGTAGGTGCTCACCGGCATGGCCGTGCCGGCGACGAACGCGTCGCGCAGCAGGCCGGCGAAGGCCCCGGAGGACGCCACGACGCCGTCGTTGGGCCCGTCGGCCACCGGCTCCAGCACGCTGAAGCCCCTCCCGCCGGGAGGCCCGCCGTCGGCATGGATGGCGACGGCGACGTCGGCGTGCGCGTCGTTGAGGATGGCCGCCCGCGTCGTCACGCAGGGTCCCACGCCGTTGTTGTCGGTGCGGGTCAGGACGACCGTCGCCCCCTCCGCCTCCAGATCCGCCGCCAGCGCGGTGGCCACGTCGAAGTTGAACTGCGCCTCGGTGAAGCCGGCGTCGCTCGCCGTGCCCGTCGTGTCGCACGGCTCGTACCCCGTGCCGTTGAAGACGTTCTGGTCGATGAACGAGGGGGCGCTGTAGTTCAGCCCGTTGTGCCCGGGGTCGATGCCGACGACCTTGCCCGCCAACGGCTCGGGTGACCCCAGCGCGAGCCAGTAGCCGGCCCCTCCCGACGCGGCAGCCATGCCCACGACCGGCGCGGGCAGCGCGGTCCCCCCGAGCGAGCCGAAGTAGGGCGCGTCCCCGTAGCCGAAGACCCCTCCGTCCCGGGCCACCATCCAGTAGCCCCCGCCGTCGCCGGTCGCCGCCATGCCGACCACGGGCGCGTTCAGGTGGAGCGACCCGGCCGAGCCGAGGAACGGGGCGTCGCCGTAGCCGAAGATCCCGCCATCGGCCGCGACGAGCCAGTACCCGCCGCCGTCGGGTGTGGCGGCCATGCCGACGATCGGTGCGTTGAGCGTCGTCCCGCCGGTCGACCCGAAGAAGCCGGCGTCGCCGTAGCTGAAGATCCCGCCGTCGGAGGCCACGAGCCAGTACCCGTCGCCGTCGGGTGTGGCGGCCATCCCGACGACCGGCGCGTTGAGTAGGAGCGAGCCCGCAGATCCGAAGAAGCCCGCGTCCCCGTAGTCGAAGACGCCGCCGTCGCGCGCCGCCAACCAGTACCCCCTGCCGTCGCCCGTCGCGGCCATCCCGACGAAGGGCGCGTTCAGGGCGAGCGAGCCCGCCGACCCGAAGAAGCCCGCGCCGCCGTAGCCGAAGACCCCGCCGTCCCGCGCCGCCAGCCAGTACCCGCCGCCGGGCGCCCGCGCCACCGCCACCATGGGTGCGTTGGGATCGCTCACGGCGTTGGCGCCGGCGCCGGTCGATCCGAACGGCACCACCGAGTCCGGTGGCGGTGCGTCCGCCCCGGCAACCGTGGCCGGGAGACCGAGCCCGGTCCCGATCCCGAGGCCGAGGCCGAGAGATGCCAGGGGGACCAGGGCAACCAGGGGGAGGGCCGCCGCCAGGCGCCGCCTCCCGGCGGCGTTCACCCCGTGCACGCGTTGATGGCGTCGATGAGCTCGCGCAGCCGGGCGTAGTGCCAGCGGTCGAAGCGGAGCGCCAGCCGGGGCAGCTCGGGGTGGTCGTTGCGCTCCGGCGGGAACGCGCCGGCAGAGCGGATGCTGCCCCGGACCACGATGTCGGCGAAGCGCCGGTTCAGGTCGGCCAGCTCCGCCTTGCTCGGCTGGGTCTGCATGCGCAACACCAGGAGGTCGCCCACCCAGCGGCACGAGTGGTAGTTGCGGTAGAAGCCGAGGATCTCCTCGCTCGCTTCCTCCATGGTGTTGGTGACCTTGAACAGCGAGCGGTCCTCGGGCGAGACCCAGCCCGCCGCGATGGCCTCCTCCTCGAGGAAGCGGAGCCATCCGTGCCAGTAGGTACCGCCGGGGGTCTCGATCATCACCACCGGCGCTGGCTCGGCCTTCCCCGTCTGCAGCAGCGTGAGCAGCTCGAACGATTCGTCCTGGGTGCCGAAGCCGCCCGGGAGGATGGCATAGGCGTGGGACTCTTTGATCAGCATCAGCTTGCGGGTGAAGAAGTAGCGCATCTCGACCAGCTTGGGGTCCTGGGCGATGAAGGCGTTGGCCTCCTCCTCGTGCGGCAGCCGGATGTTGACCCCGAAGGCGTGCTCACGCCCCGCGCCCTCCAGCCCGGCCGCCATGATGCCGGGCCCGGCGCCGGTCACGACCATCCAGTCCGCCGCCGCCAGACGGGCGGCCAGGTTGCGGGCGAGGATGTAGACGGGGTCGTCGGGTCGCGTCCGCGCCGACCCGAACATGGTGACCTTGCGGATGTGCCGGTAGGGGCGGAAGACGCGGAACGCCTCGGCCATCTCGCCCAGCGCCGCATTGGCGATCTTCAGATCGCCCACCGCGGTGCGCTCGCGCGCCATGTCGCCCAGCGAGCCGATCATCGCGTCCAGCTCCCGGGCCTGCGCGGCCGAGAGCGAGTGGTTCTCGAACAGGGCGTTGAATGCGCTCTGGCGGGCCGCCTCCTCGACCGCATCGACCTCCTCGACGCCGAAGGACCCCCCGACCCCCTCGTCGGTCACGCGCCCGAGGTGGCTCCGGCCAGGGCGTACAGCGTGGAGCGCTGCACCAGCGGGCGCCCGAGGGGGGCCACGATGGCCTCAAGGTCCTCGACGCCCATGCGCTGTCCGTGCTGCGCCCCCGCGGCGCGCGAGATGTTCTCGTCCATGAGCGTCCCGCCCAGGTCGTTGGCCCCGGCCCGCAACAGCTGGCGGGCCCCCTCGGCACCCATCTTCACCCAGCTGACCTGGATGTTGTCGATGTCGCCCGCGTAGGCGATGCGCGCCACCGCGTGCATGAGCAGCGCCTCGCGGAAGGTCGGTCCCCGCCGCGCCTTGCGCTGCAGGTAGATCGGCGTCGCCATGTGCACGAAGGGCAGGGGCACGAACTCGGTGAACCCGCCCGTCTCGCGCTGCAGGTCGCGGGTGCGCACCATGTGGAGGGCCCAGCTCTCGGGCTGCTCCACCGAGCCGAACATGATGGTGATGTTCGAGCGGAGCCCGACGGCGTGGGCGGTCCGGTGTGCCTCCAGCCATTCTTCGCTGTTGATCTTGTCGGGGCAGATGAGGGCGCGCACGTCGTCGTCGAGGATCTCGGCTGCCGTGCCCGGGAGCGTCTTGAGGCCGGCCTCCTTCAACCGCGTCAGGTACTCGGCCAGTGGCACCTCCGAGCGGCGGGCACCCTCGGTCACCTCCAACGCGGTGAAGCCGTGGATGTGGATGCGCTCGGATCCCGCGCGCACGGCCTCCAGCACGTGGAGGTAGTAGTCGCCGTCGAAGTCGGGATGGATACCGCCCTGCAGGCACACCTCGGTCGCACCCTCCGCCTCCGCCTCGGCCACGCGGCGCGTCACCTCGTCCAGCTCCAGGAGGTAGGGGGCGCCCCGGAGGTTCAGCGACAGCGGGCCCTTGGAGAAGGCGCAGAAGCGGCACTTGAAGGTGCAGACGTTGGTGTAGTTGATGTTGCGATTGTGCACGTAGGTCACGGTCTCGCCGACGGTCGCCCTCCGCAGGTCGTCGGCCATCTCGGCCACCCGTTGCACCTCGGCACCCCGGGCGCCGAAGAGCGTGACGATCTCCGTCGCTCCCACCTCCTGGCCGAGCGCGACGCCCGCGAGGACCTCGGCGACCGCGCCGCCCCGTCCCGCCGCGGCAGGCGGCGTGCGGTCGAGCAACGCCGGCGGGGGCTCCTCGCCGCCCGAACACCAGGCGGCGTCGCGGGCCAGCCCCTCGGCGTCGGATGCGTCCATGACCGCAAAGCGCAGCGCAGGGTCGAGCCATCGCCCGGGGTCGTGCGCGAACGACGGGTAGACGGTGAGCCGCGGTGCCAGTACGTGGCCGGCAGCCTCGGTCGCGTCGCGCAGCACGTCCACGGCCGGCCATGCCCGCTCGGGGTTCACGTGGTCGGCCGTGACCGGGGAGACCCCGCCCCAGTCGTCGATGCCGGCGTCGAGCAGCGCCGCGAGCTCGTCGGAGAGGTTCGGGGGCGCCTGCACGTGGACCTCGCGCGGGAGCACGAGACGCGCCGCGGCGATGGCCCACTGCAGGTCCTCGGGCGGGCACGCCTGGGCCCGGGCCATGGCCGTCCCGGGCTTGGGCAGGAAGTTCTGGACGATGACCTCTTGCACGTGGCCGTGGCGGGCGTGGGACGCGGCGATGGCACGCAGGGCCGCCAGTTGGCCCGCCCGGTCGTCGCCGATGCCGACGAGGATGCCGGTGGTGAAGGGGATGGCGAGCTCGCCCGCCGCCTCCAGCGTGGCCAGCCGCCGCGCCGGCTCCTTGTCCGGCGCGCCGCGATGCGCGGCCAGGCCCTCGGCCAGCGACTCGAGCATCATCCCCTGGCTGGCCGAGACCTCGCGCAGCCGGGCCAGCTCCTCGGGGAAGAGCGCCCCGGCGTTGGCATGGGGCAGCAGACCGGTCTCCTCCACGACGAGGCGGCAGACCTCGGCGAGGTAGTCGACCGTGGACGCGTGCCCGTGCGCCGCCAGCCAGTCCCGCGCCAGCGGGTAGCGCAGCTCGGGCCGCTCGCCGAGGGTGAAGAGCGCCTCGTGGCACCCGGCGTCGCGGCCGGCGCGGGCCACGCTGAGCACCTCCTCTCCGGTGAGGTACGGGGAGGCGAGGCGGGCCGGCGCCTTGGCGAAGGTGCAGTAGCCGCAGCGGTCGCGGCACAGCATGGTGAGCGGGATGAAGACCTTGGGGGAGAAGGTGACCCGGCGCCCGTGCGCGCCGTCGCGCACGACACGGGCCAGCGCGGTGAGGTCGGCGAGCGGGAGATGGAGGAGATCGGCGTCCGAGAGCATTGGGGCCAATCTAGGGGGCGTCGGCGCGTGCCGGGCCGTCCACCAGCCAGACCGTGTGACCGGCGTGGACCCGGGCCGCCGGCAGGTCGTCGCCGCGCAGGAGCCGGCCCACCGCCGGCGCCTTGGACGAGCCGGCCACCGTGAAGACCGCGAGGCGGGCCGAATTGATCGCCGGCAGCGTCAGCGTGAGCCGAGGGTGTGGGTTGACGCCGTTCGGGTCCTCGGTGGCCAGCACCAGGACGCCGGGGCCCGCATCGAGGGCGGGGGCGCCGGGGAACAGCGACGCCGTGTGCCCGTCGGGGCCCATGCCGAGGTGGATGAGGTCGATCCCCGGCCCGGTCACCACGTCGGCCATGGTGCGCTGGTAGGCGGCCACGCACTCGCTGACCGGCCCCTCCGTCGGCATGGGGGAGAACGATCCCACTGGACCGACGCGGTCCAGGAGGGCTTCTCTGATCAGGCGTGCGTTGGAGTCCTCGTGGTCGGGTGGCACGACGCGTTCGTCACCGACGTAGACATCCACGAGGCTCCAGTCGATGCCCGCGGCGCCGGCCAGGGTCTCGTAGGCGGTGCGGGCCGTCGACCCTCCCGAGAGGACCAGCGCGAAGCGGGGCCCCGGGCGCGTCGCGAAGGTCTCGACCACCGCGTCACGAAAGGCGCGGGCCACGTCGTCGACGGGGGTGATCACACGCTCAAGGGGTCGGGGTCTCCGTCTCCAAGCCCTGCGCGCCGCTCTCGAGCGTGACCGCGTGCCCGCCGAACTGGTTGCGCAGCGCGGCGAGCATCTTGAGCTGGAGCGAGTCCTGGTTCTGGGAGGCGAAGCGGGTGAAGAGGGAGGTGGAGATGACGGGCGCGGCGACGCCGCGGTCAATCGCTTCCTGGGCCGTCCAGCGGCCCTCGCCGGAGTCGACCACGACCCCCTTGATCTCGTCGAAGCCGGCGCCGGGCCGGAGCGCGCGCTCGGCCAGATCGAGCAGCCAGCTGCGCACGACCGATCCGTAGCGCCAGATGGAGGCGATCTCGTGCAGGTCGAGGCCGAACTCGTCCGCCGCGCCCATGATCTCGAAGCCCTCGGCGTAGGCCTGCATGAGCCCGTACTCGACCCCGTTGTGGACCATCTTGACGAAGTGGCCCGCACCGACCGGCCCCACGTGCGCGTAGCCGTCCTCGGGCGCCAGGGTGCGCAGCGCCGGCTCGACGACGGCCACGGCCTCCTTCGTGCCGCCCACCATCAGGCAGTAGCCCTCGGTGAGGCCCCAGACCCCGCCGGAGGTGCCGGCGTCGACGAAGCCGACACCAGAGCCCGAAAGTCGGGTCACGAGGTCCTGCCATTCCTTGTAGTTGGAATTGCCGCCGTCGACGATGACGTCACCCGCGGCGAAGTGGCCCGCCAGGTCCTCGACCGTCTTGTCGGTCGCGGCGCCGGCCGGGACCATCACCCAGGCGGCCCGCGGCGGTGTGAGCATGCCGGCGAGCTCGGCCAGCGTGGACGCCGTCTCGGCACCCTTGGCCGCGGCCGCCTTCAGCGCATCGGCGCTCAGGTCGTACGCCACGACCTCGTGCCCGCCCTTCAGGAGCCGCTCGGTCATGTTGGCGCCCATCTTGCCCAGGCCGATCATGGCGATCCGCATGCGGGCTCCTCTCTGTCGGGGGGCGGGATCAGAAGGTAGCGGCTTTGTCGGTGAGCGACTGCAGGAGCTCCTCGTAGGACTTGACGAACGCGTGCACGCCCTCGTCCTCGAGCGTCTGCTCCACATCGAGCATGTCGACGCCCGCCTGGCGCAGCCGGTCGAGGGTGGCCAGCGGGGCGTCGGGGTCGGCGTCGATGGTCCGGTGCAGCGTCCCGTGCTCCTCGAAGGCGCGCAGGGTCGTCTCGGGCATGGTGTTGACCGTGGCCGGCCCGATCAGGTTGTCGACGTACAACAGGTCCGGGTAGCCCGGGTTCTTGGTCGACGTCGACGCCCACAGCGGCCGCTGCACCCGGGCGCCCTTGGCCCGCAGCGCGTCCCAGCGCTCACCGGTGAAGGTGCGATGGAAGTGCTGATAGGCCACCTGGGCCTGGGCCACCGCGGCGGTACCCCGCAGGCCGAGCACGGCGGGGTCGCCCCCCTCACCCCCGGCCAGGTCCTCGAGGCGCCGGTCGACCTCGGTGTCGACGCGGCTCACGAAGAACGATGCCACGCTGGCCACGTGGGCCAGCTCCGCGTCGCGGCCGGCAGCGACGAGCGCCTCGAGCCCGCGCAGATAGGCCTCCATCACCTCGTCGTAGCGGTCGAGCCCGAAGATCAGCGTGACGTTGATGCTGCGGCCCTCGCCGATCATCGTCTCAATGGCGGGAACCCCGGCGCGCGTGGCCGGGATCTTCACGAAGAGGTTCGGCTGGGCGATCGTCTCGTGGAACGTGCGGGCGTCGCGCACGGTCCCCTCGGTATCGTGGGCGCGCGCCGGCGACACCTCGAGGGAGACGTAGCCGTCCTCGCCGTCGCTCTCGTCGTAGACGGGCCGGAACAGGGCCAGCGCGCTCTTTATGTCGGTGATCGCCATCTCCCAGTACGCGCTCTCGATCGTGTGGTCCTGCATGAGCACGCGGAACTGGTCGTCGTAGGTGGACTGGTCGCTCATCGCCTTGGCGAAGATGGTCGGGTTCGACGTGATGCCCCGGACGCCCAGGGCGAGCAGCTCCGCCAGCTGACCGTCCTCGATCCAGTCGCGGCGCAGGTTGTCCAGCCACGGGCTCTGGCCGCCGATCTCGTAGAGCTCCTGCAGTCGGGTCATGGTGAGACCCCCTTTCGTCGTCGCTCGTCCGCCCGGCCGGGCCCGGCCGGGCGCCGGGTCATCGTCAGCCGGCGCCGCGGGCCAGGAGGGCCTGTGCCCGCGCCACCACGTGGTCGGCGGTGAAGCCGAACTTCTCCATCACCACGGCACCCGGGGCCGATGCACCGAAGTGGTCGAGGCCGATGGCGTCGTCGGCGTAGCGCTCCCAGCCGAAGGTCGACCCCGCCTCAATGCTGAGGACCGGCACAGCGGGCGGGAAGACGCCGGCGCGGTAGGCGTCGTCCTGCCGCTCGAACAGGTCCCAGGACGGGAAGGACACGACGCGGGCCCGCACCCCCGAGCCCGCCAGGGTGGCGGCCGCGGCCAGGCAGAGCTGCACCTCGCTCCCGGTGCCGGCGAGGACGATGTCGGGGGGACCGTCGGGATCGGCCAGCACGTAGGCGCCGCGCAGCGACCCCTGCCGCCGCCCGATCCGCCGTCTCGGCCAGCACGGGGACGTCCTGGCGGGTCAGGATCAGGCCGACCGGCTCGTTCGCCTCGACCGCCACGCGCCACGCCTGCGCCGTCTCGTTGGCGTCGGCCGGCCGCACGAGACTGAGCCCGGGCATGGCCCGCAGGGAGGACAGCTGCTCCACGGGCTGGTGCGTCGGGCCGTCCTCGCCCAGCCCGATGGAGTCGTGGGTCCACGAGTAGACGACGTGGGCCCCGCTCAGCGCGGCGAGCCGCACCGCCGGCCGCATGTAGTCGGAGAAGACGAAGAACGTGCCGCCCACGGGTAGCACGCCGCGGTGCTGCGCCATGCCGTTCATGACCGAGCCCATACCGTGCTCCCGGATCCCGTAGTGGATCTGGATGCCGCCCGGCGTCTCCGCCGACTGCACCTCGGCGCCCTTCACCTTCACGCCGTTGTTCCCGGTCAGGTCCGCGGAACCGGCGACCAGTCCCGGCAACGAAGCGGCCGTGGCGTCGATGCACTGGTTGATGGCGCGGCGCGTGGCGAGCTTCGTGCCCGCCTCGAAACGGGGCAGGTGCTCGGCCCATCCCGGCAGTCCGTGCCCGGCCTGCGCGGCATCCCATGCCGCCCTGTCGCCGTCCCAGGCGGCGAAGCGCTCCGCCCAGGCCGCGCGTGTCCTGCGCGCCCGCGGGCGATCTGCTGGCCGTAGAACTCCCGGACCTCGTCGGGCACCCAGAAGGTCTCGCCGGGCGGTAGGCCCAGGATCTCCTTCGTCGCCCGGATCTCGTCGGGGGGGAACGGGGTCCCGTGCGCGTCCGCGGTGTCGGTCAGGTGCGGCGCGGGCCACCCGATGTGGCTGCGCAGGACGAGCAGGGTGGGCCGTGCCTCGGGCCCGTCGGCCGGCCCCTCGAGCGCCTCCCTGATGGCGGCCTCCAGGCCGTCCACGTCGTTGGCCATCTCGCCGAGGTTGCGGACCCGCCAGCCGTACGCCTCGAAGCGCCGCACCGCATCGTCGTCGTAGGCCAGCTCCGTCGGCCCGTCGATGGTGATGTGGTTGTCGTCGTAGACGGCCAGGAGCCGCCCGAGGCGGAGGTGCCCGGCCAGCGAGGCGGCCTCGTGCGAGATCCCCTCCATCATGCAGCCGTCGCTCGCGAGCACATAGGTGCGGTGGTCGCAGACGTCGCTGCCGAACTTGGCCCGCACCAGGCGCTCGGCCAGTGCCAGGCCGACGGCGTTCGCAAAACCCTGCCCGAGCGGCCCGGTCGTCACCTCGATCCCGGGGGTGTGATGGACCTCGGGGTGCCCCGGGGTCCGGCTGTCCCACTGGCGGAACTGGCGCAGGTCCTCCAGCGAGAGGTCGTAGCCGGTGAGGTGGAGCATGGCGTACTGCAAGATGCACGCGTGCCCGCACGAGAGCACGAAGCGGTCACGGTCGGGCCACTCGGGGTCGCGCGGGTCGTAGCGCATGATGCGCGTCCACAGCACGTGGGCCAGCGGGGCGAGCGCCATGGCCGTTCCGCTATGGCCCGCGTTGGCCTGCCGGGGCGCGTCCATGGCCAGGCCGCGGACGACGTTGATGCCCAGCTGCACCAGCGTGGGGTCCTGCTCGACCGGGGCGGGAGTCGAGGTGGTGTGCAACGCCATGGGCCAACCCTAACCGTCCGTTCTCGCTCGTCGCGAGGGCCGTCACGTACTGTTCTCGGTGATGGCTTCCCGCATGCAGGTGCCTCCAAACAGCGACCTCACGCTCGGCATGACCTGCCTCGACAAGACGACGGCCGGCCGTTGCACCTGGCACATGACGGCGGACGAGCGCTTCGCCAACCCGGCGGGAATCATGCAAGGGGGCTTCCTCGCGGCCTTCGCTGACTCCTCCATGGGCGCCGCCGCGGTGACCTACGTGGAGGGGCGCCGGGTCTTCGCTTCCAACGCGGAGTTGAAGATCAGCTTCCTGGCGGCCGTCCCGCCCGGAGCAGACCTCACCTGCACCGCCGAGGTCGTCTCCGGTGGCCGCCGGGTCGCCTTCGTGGAGGCGAGCGTCGTGGCCCGCGGGCCGGGCGACGAGGCCGAGCGGCTGGTGGCCCGGGCGTCGTCCACCTACGTCTTCAAGGAGCGCGACTGAGGCTTCTCCGAGGTGCACACCCGAGGTGCCAACACCCGGTGTTTGCATGCTGACGGCCCACCGACCAGGATTGTCCGCCACATGGCACCACGGTCAGACAACGGCAGTCACGGACTGCGCCACGCCGGAGACGACGCCTTCCAGCTGACGGTCGACTACCTGAAGCAGGAGACGATCGAACCCCTCAAGGGGCTGGGCCGATTCCTCTACATGGGCATCGCCGGCTCGTTCTGCCTGGCGGGGGGGATCCTGCTGATCCTGATCGGGGTCCTGCGCCTGCTGCAGACCGAGACGGGGACGGCCTTGACCGGGGACCTGTCGTGGGTGCCCTACGCGGTGGTGCTCATCCTCGGCATCACGGTGATCGGCGTGGCGGCCTGGCGCATCACCGCCGGGCCGGGACGGCAGAAGCTGCCCGAAGCCGTGGCACGACGAGAGGCGAGAGAGACCCAACTCCAGGAGGGAGCGAGCTGATGCCAGGCACGACGACGACGAAGGCCGGAAGCAACGGGCGGCTCATCACGCGGGAGGACCTGCAGGCGGCCTACGCGTCGGTGATGGGCGAGGGCGAGGCCACGGCCCGCGCCGCGGCGCCCCGGGTGCTGGCCATCGCCGGTGCTATCGGCATCCTGGTGATCACGCTGGCCTTCCTGGCCGGCCGCCGCCGGGGCCGGTCCTCCTCCGCGGTCGTCGAGATCCGGCGGCTCTGACATGGACGTGCTCCTGCGCCGCTTCTTGCGCGCCGGGGTGCGCCGCGGGCTCGCCGGGAACTGGTACTGGTTCCTGCTGGCCGGCGCCACCTTCTTCCTGCGCCGGACCCTGAACGACCGGTCCAGCGCCGTCTCGAGCCTGACGGTCTCCCCGGGCGAGCAGGTGCTCATCACGGTGCGCGACCGCAACGCCGCGCCCGCCCTCGAATCCTGACGCCCGTGCCGGGCCACTTCGCGGCGGGGGAGCGGGTGCTCCTCATCGACCCCAAGGAGCGCCGCTACCTCGTGACGCTGGTCGCGGGCGCCACCTTCCACACCCACGCGGGCGTGCTGGCCCACGACGACATCATCGGGGCCACGGAGGCATGCAGAGTGACGGGGTCGACGGGGCGCGCCTTCCTGGCGCTGCGCCCGACGCTCAGCGACGTCATCCTCAAAATGCCCCGGGGCGCCCAGGTCATCTATCCCAAGGACCTCGGCGCCATCCTCATCGCGGCGGACATCGCGCCCGGGCAACGCGTCCTGGAGGCGGGAGTGGGCTCGGGCGCCCTCTCCATGACGGTGCTGCGGGCCGGCGCGTCCATCGTGGGCTACGAGCTGCGGGAGGACTTCGCGGAGCGGGCCCAGGCCAACGTGGCGGCCACGCTGGGACCCGGCGCGCCCTACCGCGTGGAGATCCGGGACGTGACCGAGGGGATCGACGAGCCGGACCTCGACCGGATCCTGCTGGACATGCCCGAGCCCCACAAGGTGGTCGCCGCGGCCGCGGCGGCCCTGCGTCCGGGTGGGATCCTGCTGTCCTACCTCCCCACGATCAACCAGACGGCGCTTCTGCGGCAGGCACTCGACGATCCGGGGGGGGCCTTCGGCCTCTCGGAGACACAGGAGATCATCCGGCGCACCTGGCACGTCGAGGCGCGCTCGGTCCGCCCGGACCATCGCATGGTCGGCCACACAGGGTTCCTCACCACGGCGCGGCGCCTGGGGGCGTGATCCTTGGACCGGGCGACGATGTGAGCCAGGGGCCGGACGACGCCACCCTGGGGCCCGGAGTGCGCGAGTACGTGGACGCCATCGCACCAGATGTCCGGCCGCTGTTCGATCGGCTGCATGGGTTGGTCCTCCGCGCGCATCCGGAGGCCGAGGTCGGGATCTCGTATGCCATGCCCTCGTACCGGGTCGGCAGCCGCCGCCTCCACATCGGCGCATGGAAGCACGGGGTCTCGCTCTACGGGTGGAGGCGGGACCGTGACGGCGGGTTCGTCGCCGCGTCACCCGGGATTCTCCAGCGGGAAGGGCACGATCCGCATCCGGCCCCGCGACGGAGCGGCCATCTCGGACGAGGAATTCACGGCGCTCCTCCGCGGAGCGCTCGAGCCCTAGCCAGTTATTAGTCGCGCTCGATGAAGATGCACTCGCCGGGGCACTCCTCGGAGGCCTCGACCACCGCGTCCTCCAGATCACCGGGGACCGCAGCCATCCCGGCGGAGCCGCCGGGGTCGTTCTTGACGTTGCCGTCGTCCTTCACATAGGCCAGGCCGTCGTCGAGAAGGGTGAACACGGCGGGCGCGATCTCCTCGCAGAGCCCGTCGCCGGTGCAGAGATCCTGGTCTATCCAGACCTTCATGTGCCTGTCTTTCTCCCTTGTCGAAACCGCCCGACGGGCCACGAGGACCGTAGTGAGGCGTCCCGCGACCCGTCAATCCGGTGTCGCAGGCACCCCCATCGTACCCGCCCCGACCTGCAGAACCGGCGCATGTCGGGTGCCCCCGGGTTGCTGGCAATGCACGCCAAGGCGAGGGCTAGGGTGATCGCGGTGACCGCGACTCCCGACGAAGCCGCTGCCCAGCTCGAGGCGCTGCGCTCCGAGCTGGCAGACGCCGAGGACGAGATCCACGCGCTCCGGCGGCGGTTGCAGGAGAGCCCGGGCCGGGTCCAGGCGCTGGAGGAGCGCCTGCTCGAGTCCAAGGGCCAGCTGGCCCAGGCCACGTCGCAGAACGAGAAGCTCACCTTCACCCTCCAGCAGGCGAAGGAGCAACTCGCCGCGCTGCGCGAGGAGGTCGAGAAGCTCACCCAGCCGCCGGCGGCCTACGGCACCTTCCTCGGTGTCAACGACGACGGCACGATCGACGTCTTCTCGAGCGGGCGCAAGATGCGTGTCAGCCTGCACCCCGACATCGACCCCGGGCAGATCCGCAAGGGGAACGAGGTCGTCCTCAACGAGAGCCTCAACGTCGTTCTCGTGCGTGACGGTGAGTTCTCGGGCGAGGTGGTGACACTCAAGGAGCAGCTCGAGGACAGGCGCCGCTGCGTTGTCTACGCCCGGGCGGACGAGGAGCGGGTCGCAGAGCTCTCCGAGGACATGATGGGCCAGCGGCTACGCGCCGGCGACTCCCTGCTGATGGACATACGGACACAGCTCCTCATTGAGAAGCTGCCCAAGCTGGAGAGCGAGGAGCTCGTCCTCGAGGAAGTACCCGACATCACCTACGCGGACGTTGGTGGACTCGATACCCAGATAGAGGCCATCACCGACGCGGTCGAACTGCCCTACATGCACCGTGACCTGTTCGCCGAGTACTCGCTGCCCGCCCCGAAGGGGATCCTTCTGTATGGCCCACCCGGGTGCGGCAAGACACTCATCGCCAAGGCGGTGGCCAACTCGCTGGCCAAGAAGGTCGCCGAGAAGACGGGCAACGACAACGTGCGCAGCTTCTTCCTGAACATCAAGGGACCGGAGCTGCTGAACAAGTACGTCGGCGAGACGGAGCGCCAGATCAGGCAGGTCTTCCAGCGGGCCCGTGAGAAGGCAGACGAGGGGATGCCCGTCATCGTCTTCTTCGACGAGATGGAGTCCCTCTTCCGCACCCGCGGCACAGGCATCAGCTCCGACATGGAGTCGACGATCGTGCCCCAGCTCCTGGCCGAGATCGACGGCGTGGAGTCGCTGCGCGACGTCATCGTCATCGGCGCCTCCAACCGGGAGGACCTCATCGACCCGGCCATCCTGCGCCCGGGCCGGCTCGACGTGAAGATCAAGATCGAGCGTCCCAACGAGGACGCAGCCGGGCAGATCTTCAGTCGCTACCTCAAGCCCGACCTCCCCCTCGACGCCGACGAGGTACGCCGCCTCGGTGGCGGCGACGCCCACAAGGCGGTGCAGGCGATGATCGAGGAGACCGTGACAGAGATGTACCGGGAGGACGACGAGAACCGCTTCTTGGAGGTGACGTACCAGAACGGCGACAAGGAGATCCTCTACTACCGCGACTTCGCCTCCGGGGCGATGATCGAGAACATCGTCCGCCGCGCCAAGAAGCTGGCCATCAAGCGGGTCATTGCGGGCGAGCAGGGTGGCATCCGCACCTCCGACATGCTGGAGTCGATCCGGCAGGAGTACAAGGAGAACGAGGACCTGCCCAACACCACCAACCCGGACGACTGGGCCCGGATCTCGGGCAAGAAGGGCGAGCGGATCGTCTATGTCCGCACGCTGCTCAGCGAGGACCGCGAAGTGCACGGGGGACGTTCCATTGAGCGGGTCGGTACCGGGCAGTACCTCTAGAAGTTAGGGTCGAGCCGTGGCCACCACCAAGGTCTGCGGCATTGAGACCGAATACGGGATTCAGACCCCGGGTCCCGACCAGAACCCGATTGCGGCGTCCTCGGTCCTCGTCAACGCCTATGCCGCCGACGTGGAGCAGCAGATCGGCTGGGACTTCGAGGACGAGACTCCCGGGAACGACGCCCGCGGCTTCGCCCGCGAGGGATCGCTGGCCCCGATGGTGGAGACCCACCTGGCCAACACGGTGCTCACCAACGGGGCGCGCTTCTACGTCGACCACGCGCACCCGGAGTACTCCAGCCCCGAGTGCCTGACCCCGCTCGAATGCCTCCTCTACGACAAGGCCGGTGAGGAGGTCCTCCGGCGCGCCATGGTGGCGGCGTCACTGCGCATTCCCGATCAGCCTGCCCCCGTCGTCTACAAGAACAACTCGGACGGCAAGGGGAACTCCTACGGCTGCCACGAGAACTACATGATGGACCGGGCGGTGCCCTTCGCCAAGGTGATCGACGGTGTCGTCCCGCACTTCGTGTCCCGCACCATCTTCACGGGCTCGGGCAAGGTGGGCGCGGAGACCCCGGCGCTCGACTCCGACACAGTCGACTACCAGATTTCGCAGCGGGCCGAGTTCTTCGAGGAGATCGTCGGGCTGGAGACCACGTTGAAGCGGCCGATCGTCAACACGCGCGACGAGCCGCACGCCGACCCGAAGCGGTTCCGGCGGCTGCACGTCATCGTCGGCGATGCCAACCTCTCCGAGATCGCCACCCTCCTGAAGGTCGGCACCACGGCCATCGTGCTGTCCATGGTCGAGGACGACGCCGGGCCCACCCGGGACCTCTCCCTCTCCGACCCCGTGCGGGCGCTGCACCAGGTCTCCGCCGACCTCTCCTTGGCCCGCCCCCTGGCCCTCACCGACGGCTCGACGGCGACCGCGCTCGAGCTGCAGTGGGAGCTCTTCGGCGCCGCCCGCAAGTACGCCGAGGAATGCGGCCTCACCGCCCTGGGGGACGACGGGACGGTCGGCGCCTTGGTGATGGAGCACTGGGAGGCGGTGCTCGGCGGGCTCGAGTCCGACCCGACCACGCTGGCCGACACCCTCGACTGGGTCGCCAAGCGCGAGATCCTCTTGGCCTACCAGGACCGGCATTCGTGCGGGTGGAAGGACCCTCGAATAGCGGCACTGGCGTTGCAGTACCACGACCTGCGGCCGGACAAGTCGGTCTTCCGGCGCCTCGACATGCGCTCGCTCGTGGAGCCCGCCCAGGTGGCGGGGGCCGTCTCGGAGCCGCCCACCGGGACCAGAGCCTGGTTCCGCGGCAAGTGCCTGGCCCGGTGGCCCGACGCCGTCGTCACGGCCAACTGGGATTCCCTCGTCTTCGACATCGGGGCGGACCCCTTGCGGCGCGTCCCTATGATGGACCCCCTGAAGGGAACAGCCGAGCACACGAGGGCGCTCCTGGCTGAGAGCACAGGACCGGCGGACCTGCTCCAACGGCTCAACTCCTAGGCGAACAGGTCGAGAACACAGGACGGGGACTGGACGATGGCAGAACAGGAACAGAAGAAGAAGGGCTCGGCGAGCACACGCTCGACCGAGACAGAGGCGGAGGTCGCTGAGGCGGCCCCGGCCCCGTCCGAGCGCGGCGAGAAGATCAAGGCCGAGTTGGACGACCTCCTCGACGAGATCGACGAGGTCCTGGAGGACAACGCGGAGGAGTTCGTCCGCAACTACGTGCAAAAGGGTGGGCAGTAGCCCCCGGTGGCGCTCCCCATCTTTCCCCCGGAGAGTGATCCGGGTCCCGATTTCGTCGGCCTCCTGCGCTTGACTGCGGGCCAGCCCGTCGCGATGACGCGCAGCGGCGAGGCCGGCCCTCCGGCCGGCATCCCTCATGGCACCACCGTGGTGGCGCTGCGCTTCGCCGACGGCATCGTCATGGCAGGGGACCGTCGTGCCACGGCGGGCAACATCATCGCCCATCACGCCATGGAGAAGGTCTTTCCGGCGGACCGCCACTCGGCGGTGGCGATCGCGGGCACGGCGGGGATGGCCCTCGAGATGGTGCGACTGTTCCAGGTCCAGCTCGAGCACTACGAGAAGGTCGAGGGGTCCACGCTCTCACTCGAGGGCAAGGCGAACCAACTGGCCCAGATGGTCCGCCAGCACCTGCCCATGGCCATGCAGGGCCTGGCCGTCGTGCCGCTCTTCGCCGGGTACGACACGGCGAGAGGCACCGGACGGATCTTCAATTACGACGTGACCGGCGGCCACTACGAGGACACCGACTTCCAGGCCACCGGCTCGGGAGGGCGGGACGCGCGCAGCACCGTCAAGCTCGGATGGCGCGAGGGCCTCGGCCGGGACGAGGCCCTCGACCTGGCGATCCAGTCGCTGTACGAGGCCGCCGACGAGGACTCCGCCACGGGCGGGCCGGATCCGGTGCGCGGCATCTACCCGATCGTCGCCGTCGTCGACGCCGCGGGCTACCGCGAGGTGCCCGAGGACGAGGTCGCCGAGCGTTTCGGCGCCCTCATCGCCCGCAAGAGAGGGGAGCGCGAGCGATGAGCATGCCGTACTACGTCGCGCCCGAACAGGTCATGAAGGACCGGGCCGAGTACGCGCAGAAGGGCATTGCCCGCGGGCGGTCGCTCGTGGCGACGACGTACCAGGTCGGCATCGCCATCGTCGCCGAGAACCCGTCACGCTCGCTCCACAAGATCAGCGAGATCTACGACCGCATCGCGTTCGGCGGAGTCGGCAAGTACAATGAGTACGACCAGCTGCGGGTGGCAGGGGTCCGCCACGCCGACACCAAGGGGTACGCGTACAGCCGCGAGGACGTCGACGCCCGCTCGCTCGCCAACCTCTACGCCCAGTATCTCGGCAACGTGTTCACCCATGAGATGAAGCCGCTCGAGGTCGAGATCCTCGTGGCCGAGCTGAGGGATGGCGAGAACCAGCTGTACCACATCGCCTACGAGGGGACGATCACGGACGAGGATCGCTTCGCCGTGCTCGGTGGCGACGCCGAGACCATCGCGGAACGGGTTTCGGCAGCGTGGCAGGCCGACTGGGACATGGCCGCGGCCATCAAGGCGGCCGTGGCCGCCCTGGCCGGGCCGGACCGCTCGTTGGGGGCGGGCGACCTGGAGGTGGCCACCCTGAGCCCGGGGAACGGGCGGCGCACCTTCCGGCGCATCGACGAGGCGGAGCTGGCACAACTGCTGGCATAGGCAGAACTACGGTTGGCCTGTGGATCGCCGCATCTTCGGGATCGAGAACGAGTACGGGGTGACCTTCACCCTGCGCGGCCAGCGCCGTCTCAGCCCCGACGAGGTGGCGCGCTACCTGTTCCGGCGCGTGGTCTCGTGGGGCCGCTCGTCGAACGTCTTCCTGGAGAACGGCGCCCGCCTGTACCTCGACGTCGGCAGCCATCCCGAGTACGCCACCCCCGAGTGCGACCGGATCAGCGACGTCGTGGTGCACGACAAGGCGGGGGAGTGGATCCTGGCCCAGCTCGTGACCGGAGCCCAGGCCCGGCTGCGAGAGGAGGGGATACGCGGCGAGGTCTACCTCTTCAAGAACAACACCGACTCGGTCGGCAACTCCTATGGCTGCCATGAGAACTACCTGACGGAACGCAACGACGAGTTCAACCGCTACACCGAGGTCCTCATCCCGTTCCTGGTCTCCCGCCAGATCTTCGCCGGCGCGGGCAAGGTCCTGCAGACCGCCCGCGGCGCAGTCTTCTGTCTGAGCCAGCGGGCCGAGCACATCTGGGAGGGCGTCTCGTCGGCCACCACCCGGAGCCGCCCCATCATCAACACCAGGGACGAGCCACACGCGGATGCCGAGCGCTTCCGGCGCCTGCACGTGATCGTCGGCGACTCCAACATGAGCGAGTACGCCACCTTCTTGAAGGTCGGCACGACGTCGATCCTGTTGGCCATGCTGGAGGACTCCTCGACCGTCCTGCGCGACCTGACGCTGGAGAACCCGATCCGGGCCATCCGCGAGATCAGCCACGACATCACGTGCCAGCGCCGGGTGCGCCTCGCCAACGGGCGCGAGATGCGGGCGCTCGACATCCAGACCGAATACCTGGAGCGCGCGCTCAAGTTCCGCGACCGTCGAGGTCTCTCTCCCGAGGAGGACCGCGCCCTCGACATGTGGGAGTACTGCCTCAAGGGCCTGGAGGCGGACCCGACATCGCTGTGGCGCGAGTGCGACTGGGTAGCCAAGCACCGCCTGGTCGAACAGATGCGCGCTCGCCACGACGTCTCGCTCTCGCACCCCAAGGTGGCGATGATCGATCTCATGTACCACGACGTCGACCGGAGCCGCGGGCTGTTCTACAAGTTGCAGCAACGCGACGAGATGGAACGGACGTGCACGGACGACGCCATCACCGAAGCCATGACGAAACCCCCCGAAACGACCAGGGCCCGCCTCCGGGGTGCCTTCGTGAAGCGAGCGAAGGAGCGCCGGCGTGACTTCACGGTCGACTGGGTACATCTCAAGCTGAACGACCAGGCCCAGCGCACCGTGTTGCTCAAGGACCCCTTCAAATCCCACGACGAGCGGGTGGAACGGCTCATACAGTCGCTGTAGCGGCACCGTAGAGTGAAGGCACATGTTCAATCTCGACCCAGGCAAGCTGATCGTGATCGCCGTGGTCGCCATTATCCTCCTGGGGCCTGACCGACTGCCTCAGGTCGCCCGGCAGGTCGGCGGCGCCTGGCGATCGTTCAACGAATTCCGTCACCGGATGGAGTCCGAAGTGCGCGGCTCCCTGCCCGATCTACCCCCGACCTCGGAGATCGCCCGGCTCGCCCGCTCGCCCTCGGCCCTGCTCCACCATCTCTCCACGCTGTCCCCCGAGGAGGAGACCGCCCCGGCGGAGTCGCCGGACGGGGCCACGGAGCCGCCCGAACCGAACGCGGAGTCAACGGTCGCCCACGCCTCCAACGGTGACGCTCCGGCCGCGCCGGCAGCTGACAGCTCGGCCCAGGGGACCCGGGCACCCACACCGATACCGGCGTCGACACCGACACCGGTATCGCAACCGGGCGCGCACCCGACCGCGCACGAGCAGTCGGCGACGCGGGCACCCGATGTCATCGTCCCCGGCGACCCCACGCTCAACTGAACGGCACGCGCGTGCTGACCCTCCCCTTCACGGCCAAGCGGAAGAACCGCCCGACTCCCGACAACATGACGCTCGGCGAGCACCTGGGGGAGCTGCGCCGCCGCCTCATCATTTGCGTGATCGCCTTCGCCATCGCGGGGACAGTGGCCGTCGTCGCGTACGAGCCCATCCTGCACTTCCTGCTCCGCCCCCTCTGCAGCGTCGATGCCTCGACCGTGCACCACACGAGCCACACCGGCGGCTCTCTGATCATCGCGTCCAACGGCACCTGCAACCTCTTCGTGACGTCCCCGCTCGACGGCCTGACGCTGCGCATCAAGATCGCGCTCTTCGGCGGCCTGGTCCTGGCGTCGCCGGTGATCCTCTTCCAGCTGTGGCGCTTCGTGACGCCGGGGCTCAAGGCATCCGAGCGTCGCTATGCCGTCCCCTTCGTCCTCAGCGCGTTCTTCCTCTTCCTGCTGGGCGCAGCGACGGCCTACGTCACCCTGCCCCATGCACTCGGATGGTTGAAGTCGGTCGGTGGTCCCAATCTGCAGGCGATCTACGACCCCATCCCCTATCTGGGTCTGATCCTGTTGATGATGACCATCTTCGGGCTCACCTTTGAGTTCCCTGTGGTCCTGGTGTCACTCGAGCTCGCCCGTGTCGTCACCCCCGGTCGCCTGCTCAAGTCGTGGCGCTGGGCCGTCATCATCATCGTGGTCGTCGCCGCCGTCTTCACCCCCAGCTCCGACCCGTTCTCCATGTTCGCCCTTGCCCTCCCGCTCACGGCCTTCTACTTCATCTCCATCGGCATCGGGAAGCTGCTCGGCCGTTGACGGCATCCCCGTGGCCCGTCCAGGAGGCGGGCGGGGCGGCCGAGTTCGAAGCCGACCTGCCGTTCGCCCTCGACGACTTCCAGCACGACGCCTTCCGGGCGCTCGATGCGGGCCATTCCGTGCTCGTCTCCGCGCCGACCGGCTCGGGCAAGACCCTGGTTGCGGCCTACGCCGTCCACCGCGCGCTGTGCGCCCGTGGCAAGGCCTTCTACACGACACCATTGAAGGCCCTGTCCAACCAGAAGTACGGCGAGCTGGTGGCCGCGTACGGCGAGGACCACGTGGGACTCCTGACCGGTGACACCACCCTCCGGCCCCGGGCACCGGTCGTCGTGATGACGACCGAGGTCCTGCGCAACATGCTCCTGGCCGGTTCCGATCTCCTCGAGGGCCTCCACACCGTCGTGCTCGACGAGGTCCACTTCATCCAGGACCCCTACCGGGGTGGGGTGTGGGAGGAGGTGCTCGTCCTCTCGCCGCCGGAGATCCGCTTCGTGTGCCTGTCGGCCACCGTGAACAACGCCGACGAGCTGGGCGGGTGGCTCCGATTCGTGCGGGGCGACACGGCGGTGATCGTCGAGCGGCAGCGACCGATCGTGCTGCGCCATCACTTCGCCGTCCATCGGCGGGAGGACGAGGAGACGCTGCTCCTGCCCCTGCTGCAGGACAACGGCAGACCGGGAAGCGAGGGCGTGCGGATCGACCAGGCGGTCCGCCGCGCCCTGCAGGGTCGCTCGGTGCACTGGCAGCCGCGAGGGAAAGGCCCTCGCCTGCCCTACCGCGCCCCCCTGCGCACCGAGATGATCGACGAGCTGGGCCGGCTCGAGATGCTCCCCGCCATCGTCTTCATCTTCAGCCGCGCCGCCTGTGACGACGCGGTGCGCCAGGTGATCCGCGACGGGGTCCGGCTGACCGATGCGCAGGAACGCTCGGCCATCCGCCAGGTGGCCGAGCGCCGAGTCGAGCCGCTCGGCGACGAGGACCTGCGCGTCCTCGGCTACGACGAATGGCTCGAGGGCCTCGAGCGAGGCGTGGCGGCGCACCACGCCGGGCTGGTGCCGGTCTTCCGCGAGACGGTGGAGGAGTGCTTCGCCGCCGGACTGTTGAAGGCGGTGTTCGCCACCGAGACGCTGTCCCTCGGGATCAACATGCCCGCCCGGTCCGTCGTGATAGAGCGCTTCACGAAGTACGGCGGCGCCGGGCGCGCCACCCTCACGTCGGGGGAGTACCTCCAACTCACCGGCCGTGCCGGGCGGAGGGGGCTCGACGAGGAGGGACACGCCGTCGTCGCCTGGTCGACGGAGATCACCTTCGCCGAAGCGGCCCGCGTGGCGTCGGCGCCGCCGCCGGACCTGCGGTCCGCCTTCCGCCCGACGTACAACCTGGCGGTGAACCTCGTATCCCGGTTCGACCGCGCCACGGCGAACGAGGTCCTGCACCGCTCGTTCGCCCAGTGGCAGGCCCGCAAGCCCGACCTGCTGTCGCGGCAGCTGAGTCACCGGGTGGCGGTGCTCGACCAGATGGGATACCTCGACGGCTGGGCCCTGACGCCGTCGGGCCGGCGGCTGTCACGCATCTACCACGAGGCCGACCTCCTGATCGCCGAGGCCCTGCGGAACGGCCTGCTGGCCGACGCGGAGCCGGCGGTCGTCGCCGCAGTGTTGTCGGCCGTCGTGTTCGAGCCCCGTCGCGCCCGCCGCCTGCCCGGAGCCCAGGGGCCGAGACGAGGCAAGCGGCGAGCGCAGCTCCAGGACCGTCTCGGCGACAAGCGAAAATCCGAGCTGGCGTGGCGTGGCGAGGCCCTCCACGCACTGGCGGAGAGGATCCGGGCCGTCGAGGAGGCCAACTTCGTCCCCCGCACCCGCCAGCCCGCGCCCGGCCTGGCCACTGCGGTGGCGTCCTGGGCCAGGGGAGCATCCTTCGCCACCGCCTTGGAGGTCGCCGCCCGCGATGTGGGAGAGCTGGCGCCGGGGGACTTCGTGCGGACCATGAAGTCGGTCGCCGACCTGGCCCAGCAGGTCTCGCACGGCGCACCCGACTCCGGGGTCGCGGCCGCCGCCAGAGAGGCCGTCGATCTCCTCCTCCGGGGCGTCGTCAGCGGGGGCCTGCCGGGGGCCTGACCCATCCGCCACCGTCGCGTCACCCTGGTTCTATCGTGGGCCGGGCATGTTCCCCTACGCAGACGAGAGCTTCAGCGCGGATGAGGAAGCCATCCTCCGCCGCTACGTCACCAACCTGGACCAGCCGGTATTCGCCCTGGTCAACCTGCCTGAAGTGGTCAAGGGAGCGCTCTTCGCGCGGTACTCGCGGTCGCCCAAGAGTCTGCGTCGGCTCTTCCTCGACGAGTTCGTCGGTGACCTCGACGTCTCGGGCGACGCCACGGTCGACGCGACCGTCGGCCTGGAGCGCGCGGAGCAGCTCTACGAGAAGGTCTTCGTCGAGTACGGCGACGACTCCGTGGCCCAGCTCGGCGGTGTCCATCTGGCCTGCGAGCAATCCTCCAACGTGTTGTCCAAGGTGCTCGAGTGGGGACGCCTCATGTCCTACCTGGAGCAGTCGACGCGCTACATCGCCTACAACCAGCGCATCGACAACGGGCAGTACCGCTACTTCCGCCCGCCCGAACTGCTCGACTCACCACACGGTGCCCGCTTCGTCGGCGAGATGGACCGTGTGTTCGACACCTACGGCGCACTCTTGCCGCGCATGCAGGCCTGGGTCGCCGAGCGCTTCCCGCAGCAGGCCGGCGACAGCGACTTCGTGTACCGGCAGGCGACCCGGGCCAAGTCGCTCGACGCGTTGCGCGGCCTCCTCCCGGCCGCGTCCCTCTCCAACATCGGCATGTACGGGACCGGCCAGGCCTACGAACAATTGCTGCTGCGCATGCGCGCGCACCCGCTGCCCGAGGCGCGCCACTACGCCGACATGATGCTGGTGGAGCTGCGCAAGGTGATTCCGTCGTTCCTCCAACGCGTCGACATCAGCGAGCGCGGTGGGGAGTGGTCCACCTACCTGGCCTCCACACGCGAGCAGACGTCGCGGCTCGTTGCCGCACTCTGGCCCGACCTCGGATCCGCGCCCGGCGCGACAGCTCCGGACCAGGCAGAGGCGGAGCTGACGCTTCTTGACTTCGACCCGGACGGAGAGGAAAAGATCCTGGTCGCAGCCTGTTTCGCGCACCTGGGCTGCTCCGAGCGCGAGGCGGCCCGACGCGTCCGGCAGCTCGGTCACGACGACCGCGTCGCGCTGTTGCGGGCCTACGTGGGCGATCGGCGGAACCGCCGCCACAAGCCGGGCCGGGCGTTCGAGCGGACGGACTACCGCTTCGAACTCGTCACCGACTACGGAGCCTTTCGCGACCTGCAGCGCCATCGCATGCTCACCATTGAGTGGCAGCGCCTCGGCATCGCGCTCGGTTACGACATGCCTGACCTCGTCGCCGACGCCGGACTCGGCGAGCACTACGACGATGCAATCGGTCGCGCCGAGGAGCTCTACCGCTCCCTGTTGCCGGACTTCCCGGAACAAGCGTCGTACGCGGTCGCGCTGGCCCACCGGATCCGCTACGTCATGCAATGCAACGCGCGAGAGGCGATGCACCTCGTCGAGCTCCGCTCCGGGCCGCAGGGCCACCCCGCGTACAGGAGGGTGGCCCAGCAGATGCACCGCGCCATCGCCGAGATGGCGGGACACCGTGCGATCGCCGAGGCCATGTCCTTCGTCGACCACGGGGCGACGGACCTCGAGCGCCTGGAATCGGAGCGCCGGGCCGAACGCCGCCGCTCGGAAAAATCTGCAACGCATTGACCAGGAACAACCCTCGTTGTCCCTGGTGAGAGAGGGTTTGAACTCCTTGACGAGCACACCCCTCGCTTGCCTAATGTACGGCGCAGTCCCCCGACACCCCTTGGGATGCTGCTGAGCGGGAAATCGCTTGCAGCAAGGGGGGGATGCTGTGAGAGGCGGTGGTAGGCCCTGGGGGTCGAGTAGAGAACGTGTTGCTTGCCTGGCTACCCCGGGCCTGCGAGATGGCGCCAAAGACCCCAGGGCCCGCCCACCGGACCCCCCGACCTACAGCTGACCCAGACCCCTCCTGGGGGGCCCTTCACGGCGATTGAACCCTCTCTCGGACCGTCTATGCTCCCGCGGCACAATGGCCACCAAGAAGAAAGCAAAGGTCGAAGTTCCGGAGGCCGAGAGCCCCGACGCCGACGAGGAAGGGGCGCTCGAGGAGGACGACCTCGACGTCGACATCGACGATGTCGACGTCGATGAGATTGAGGATGACGCCCTCGAAGACGACGACGAGGCTGACGAGATCGCCGACCTCGACGAGGACGAGGAAGAGGCGGAGGTCGACGAGATACTGACCGCGTCGCCGGCGGCCGTCGTCGAGCGCTCGGGTGAAGGCGACGAGGAGGAGGAGGAGGAGGAGCCCGACGACGAAGACGTCGAGGCCAGCCTCGACGTGATCCTCAAGGAACGCCTGGTCGTCGAGGACGAGCCCGAGGACGAAGAGGCGACCGACCAGGAGGACAAGGCTGAGGGCAACGAGCGAGTCCTGCCCAAGCAGCCCGACGAGTTCGTCTGCCGTTCGTGCTTCCTGGTCAAGCACCCGAGTCAGCTGGCCGACAAGAAGAACATGCTCTGCCGGGACTGTGTCTGAGGAGACCGCCGGCGACGGCGAGTCGGCTGGCAAGAGCCCGCTGCGCCGCACCCTCGATCTGTGCCTCTTCGCCCCGGTCGGCGTCGCGGTCACCGTCGCCGAGGACCTCCCCGACCTGATCGCCAAGGGGCGGCGCCGGGTCGAGCTCGAGTTGGGCAACGCACGGGTGGTGGGGCGCTTCGTCGTCAAGAAGGGCCAGCGGGAGGTGTCGGACCGCCTCGAGGACCTGCTGAGCAACGGCACCGAGGAGACGGACCTCGAGGACACCGACGATGCTCCTCCGATGCCACCCCCGACCATGCGCCCCGAGCCAGACCCCGACGCCGAGGCAATCGTCGGCAGCGCGCTGGCCGACTACGACACGCTGAGCGCATCGCAGGTCGTGCGCCGGCTGGAGAGCCTCGGTCCCGAGGAGCTGCACGCGGTACAGCGCTACGAGTCGTCCACCCGCAACCGACGCACGATCTTGAACCGGGCCAGCCAACTCCTCGACGAGCGGCCGACGGCGCCGCCCGACTTCTGACCCAGATGGAGCTGGCCCGGCCGGCCGGCGCAGCGGACCGCCAGGTCTGCACACGCCTCCTCGCCCAGGCGCTGGTGAGCGCGGCAACCATGCGCGGGGGTGCGGTATTGATCGGTGACGCCACGCCGGCGAGCCTCCTGGAGCGTTGGACCCGCCCCGGCGGGGCGGCCCACCTGCTCGTCGGGGAGTACGCCGGTGCCGTGGTGGGCCTCCTCGGCGTGACGGCGGCCCTCCCGACGGCCGGGGGCGGGGCAGGGGGAGGGCACGCGGGCAGCAGCCTGATCGAGTGCTGCTACGTCGAGACCGGGGCCAGGGGTGTCGGCGTGGGGACGGCCCTCATGGCGGCGGCCGTCGAGTGGTGCACCGCCCAGGGGTGTCGCGACGTGGACGCCCTCGCGCTCCCGGGGGACCGCACGACCAAGCAGCGACTGGAGGCGGCCGGGTTCACCGCCCGACTGCTGACCCTCAGCCGCCGGTTGGACTGAAGCGGCGCTCCGTGTTGACCCGTCGTGGCGGCGGGGGCGGGATGCGGAGCCCCAGAAGCTTCGCCAGCGCGGGGACAGAGCCCGCCGCATGGCGCGCCGCCTGACGGGCCACCTCGTCGTCGGGGACGCCCGCCGGCTTGACCGTGCGGCGCACGGGAGAGGCCACGACGGCATCCAGGAGGCTCATCCACTCTTCTGGTGCCAGGTCGGCCGTCATGGCCTCCCCGGCAGCCGCGGCGAGGCGGACGGCCAGCTCGGCCGGGCAGCGGGTACCGGGCTCGGGAGGACGGATGGAGGCCACGACGGCCTGCAGCACCCGCCCGTCGTTGAGCGCGTTCGTGATCCGTGCCAGCCACTCCTCGCGCAGCGCGGTCGTCCGCTGCTCCAGGGATTCCTGGAGGGCCTTGGCCATGCCCCGGGCCTCGTCGTCGAGGATGACGGTGCGCGAGGCGGCCACGACCGCCCTGAGCTCCCGGAGTCGGTAATCCTTACCGGCCGCCTGGGCGGCTGACGCGCGGTCCTTCCAATCGGCCAGGCGCACGACGGGGAGGAGCTCGTCGGCCATGGCCAGCAGCGCGTCGGCGGCCACGGGGGGCTTTCCGCCGGCCTTGGCCGCCGTGTTCTGGGTTTCGATGGCCTGGCGCACCGCCTGCAGGCCCCCGCGCAGGAGCTGCTCGGCCACCGGGATCTGCTCGGGGCGCAGCGTCGCCAACATCGCGTTGCGGTGGACGGTGGAGGTCGGCACCACGGGGCGCTCACCACGCGCTGGGCGACCGTCCGCCTCGCCCGGGCGACGACCGCCGGGTCGGCGCGGGCCGCTCCCGCCACGCGGCCGGTCACCGCGCTCAACGCGATCTCCGCCTGCGGCTCGCTCGCCACGATCGGCGCGGTCGCCGCGGTCGCCGCGATCCTCACGCGGGCCGCGGGCTCCGTCCGGCCCACCGCGGCGCCCACCGCGGCGCTCACTACGATCCCCATCGTCGTCGCGCCGCCGCTTCGGCGAGCCGGGGGCGAGGATGACCGAGACGTCGGGCGCCCGCTTGGGGGTGCCCTTGACCTCAATTCGACCTTCGGCCTGTTCCGGCGAGCGAGCAGGCTTCGTTGCGGTCAACGACAGGATCTCGATGCCCTCCAGACCGACGTCGACGTCGGCACGCAGCACGGCGCCGACGATCTCGCCGGCGGGTACGAGCGCGCCGTCGACGCTCCCCTTGGGCTGGCGTGCGCCCGCGGCGCGCCAGGTCCAGGATCCGTCGCTCGTCTTGCTCGTCAGCTCTATGTCGATCCGGCGAGACATGCGGCGGACACGCTAGCCCGCCTGGCGCGGTCTCCCGATGCCAGGCCCGCACCCGCATCCCGTAACATGGGCGAGACGTCCGCAGGAGTGCGGGAACCACCGGGACGAGCGATTCCCACCGTGAAGCGGTGCGGCGGCCCGTGCCCCTTCAGGAGGACCCAGATGAGCGAGGACACCGGGCAGCCAGACGCTGAGCCCGCTGCGGGTGCACCGGAAGCGACCGCCCAGGGCCCGGCCCCCGTCGAGGAGCCCACCTGGAACCCTCCGTCGCCCGTCGTTGCAGCTCGCGACAGTGCTGGTCCCGACGTTGCAGCTCCCGACAGTGCCGGGCCCGAGAGCGCAGGTGAGAACCTGGCAACGGGGGAGCCGACGCCCGCCTACCCGCCGCCAGCGTGGGCGGCGCCTGCCGCCTACGACGCCCAGCCGACCCCCGCCGAGCCGGCCACCGTCCCGTTCTCCTACCCGCCTCCGCCCGACCCGACCCTCACCGGTGCCGCACCATCGCCGGGTGCGGCCAGGGCGCCCGGCCGGCTCCGGGCCTGGCTGCCGGTGGTGGCCGTGGCGGCGCTCGTCGGAGGGGCCATCGGCGCCGGGGTGACCGCCATCGCCGACAACCACAACGGCGACAACACGTCGGGCGTCACCATCCACGAGAGCGCCGCTGCGCCCGGGGCTGCGGTGCTCAGCGGCAACGTCACCATCCCGCAGCTCGTCGACAAGGTGATCCCCGCCGTGGTCTCCATAGACGTGAAGTCCGGCTCCAACGAGGACCAGGGCACGGGCATGATCATCACCACCGACGGGGAGGTGATCACGAACAACCACGTGATCGAGCTCTACGCCCAGGGTGGGAACACCGGATCCATCACGGTCACCGAGTACGGCCAGACCAAGGCGCTGCCCGCCACGCTCATCGGCTACGACCAGACGAGGGACGTGGCCCTCCTCAAGATCAACAACACCTCGAACCTGCCCACCGTCACCTTCGGCAACTCCTCCAAGGCGGTGGTGGGCGACGCCGTGGTCGCCATCGGCAACGCGCTGGGCTTGTCCGCCGGCACCCCGACGGTGACCCAGGGCATCGTCTCCGCCCTCGGGCGCTCGGTGACCGCCGGCGGCGTGGGGACCCAGACCGAGACGCTGCAGAACCTGATCCAGACCGACGCCGCCATCAACGCCGGCAACTCGGGAGGTCCGCTGATCGACACCACGGGCCAGGTCATCGCCATGAACACCGCGGTCGCCGGGACGTCGAGCGACGGCACCTCGTCGCAGAACATCGGCTTCGCCATCCCGATCGCCCAGGTCGAGTCCCTGCTCCCCCAGCTGCAGAAGGGGGGCCAGGCCAGCAACGCCGGCGGGTACCTCGGGGTCGACATCACCACCCTGACCCCGGCCCTCCGCCAGCAGTACGGGTTCACACCCACCTCGGGCGCGGTGATCCTGACCGTGGTGCCCTCGTCGCCGGCCGCCAAGGCGGGCCTCGTCCAGGGCGACGTCATCGTCAACATCGACGGCACCGCCATCACGTCGGCGGAGGACCTGCAGAAGCTGATCCAGAAGTCCAAGCCGGGCCAGACGGTGACCATCACCTACTACGTCGGCAACAGCAAGCGGACGACGACGGCCACCCTGGGGAACCAGCAGCAGGCCCAACAGCAACAGCAGCAGTCCACGGGGAGCACGACCAACCCGTTCGGCGGGGGAGGGTTCCCCGGCTTCGGGAACTCCGGGGGGACGGGCTGACGCCCTGATCAGCCCGCGGCGCCCGCCGGGATGTCGAAGTTGCGGTCGGGGTGGGCGGGCGGGAGGTTCATGGACCCTCCGCTCGGCTGCCACCCGCTCGCCTCGATGTCCTCGAGGACGTGCGCCATGTTGTACGTGTCCTCCTCGTAGGAGAACTTGCCGTTGCCGGCGTAGATGAGGCGCGAGTAGCCGGACTGTCGGTACGGCGTCCCGTCGGGCCGCAGGCGCGGCATGATCTGGGTCCACTTGACCACCACGTCGTTCCCCTCGATCGCGGTGAATTCAATGGGGAACTTCCAGTCCTCCATGCCCAGCATGGAATCGACCAGCCAGTGCGCGATGGTGTCTCGCCCCTCGATGCGGCCCCAAGCGCCGTCGATGTAGACCGCGTCCTCGGTGTAGAAGTCGGCCAGGACCCCGAAGGCATCCGGCTCGAGTCCCTCGTCGATCCTGCGTCGCAGCTCGTGGTAGCGGTCCACGGTCGCCTTGACCTCCTCGCGTGGAAACGGCATGGATGTGTCTCCCTCCCTCAGTGTTCCCCCACGTGGTCGCGGTAGGCCTCTCGGCACGACTCCAGCTCTGCCAACGCTCTCGCGCGGTCGCCGAACCCCTCGACCTCGGTCGACTTCTCCGGCTCGAGGTCCTTGTAGATGCTGAAGAAGTGCGCGATCTCGTTGCGCAGGTGCTCGGGCACGTCGTCGATCTCACCGGCGCCGTCCCACTGCGGATCGTGCTCCAGGACACAGATGAGCTTGGCGTCGACGCCCTTCTCGTCCCGCATGGAGAACATGCCCAGAATCCGCACCCTGACCACGCACCCCGGGAAGGTCGGATCCGCGACCAGCACGAGCGCGTCGAGCGGGTCGCCGTCGCCGGCCAAGGTGTCGGGCACGAAGCCGTAGTCCGCCGGATAGGTGGTGGCGGTGAAGAGGCGGCGGTCCAACCGGATCACGTGCTGCTCGTGGTCGTACTCGTACTTGTTGCGGCTCCCGGTAGGGATCTCGATCACCACGTCGATCGCTTCGTCGGTCGCCGCGCCGGTCCGCTCGCTCACTGCGGGGAGGGTGCCTCGCTGCGGAAGGCGTCGTCGACGGGGCTCATGATCCCGACCGCGTTGCCGTCGGGGTCGCTCACGACCGCATAGCGGGCGCCCCAGAAGGCGTCGTAGGGTTCCTGCTGCACCGGCGTGTCCTCGGCCACCAGCGCCGCGACCAGCGCGTCGACCTCGGCTCTGGAGTCCACCTTGAAGCCGAGCACGGCCCCGCGGCCACCCGGCCAACCCTGGTCCCACTGGTGCGCGAACGACACGCTGTCGAGGTCGAAGTCGATCGCGGCGCCGTCGCCGTGCAGGGCGGAGACGTGGTGGTCGTCCCAGACGGGATCGAGCTCGTCGCGGAAATCGAGGCCGAGACGGCCGTAGAACGCCCGGCTGGCCGGCACGTCACGGACGACGAGGTTCACCTGATCGAGCCGGATCGAGGGCACCGTGCCACCGTATCAAGGGCGATAGTAGGCATTGGCGGGGGAGTGTCGCGCCGCGAGCGCGTCCGCAACGGCCGGCCGTCCACTGCGACCGGCGCGCAACGCCTGGAACGTCGCCGTCTTGTTGTTCTCGAACACGGCGCTCTCGTCGACCGCGTCGGGGTTCACCCACACTGCAGCGATGAGGAGCAGGGCCGCCACCTCGGCTTCTGGCACCGTCCCCTCGGCGACGGCCTCCATCACGCCGGCGGCCACCCCGGCGTGGGCGGCACCCCATGTGAGCGCGGCGTGACGCTCGCCGTCGACAGCGGCCTTGTTCACGAACAGCGTGAAGGGACGGACCGCGACGCCCGGGGTCACCGTGGCCACGAAGGCGACGTGGCCCGCCCGCGGCGTGGCCAGCGCGGTCACCCAGGCCGTCTCGACGGCCCCGCCGACTGCGCCCAGCACGGTGTTGATGTGGGCCGCCTCGGCCCCCTCGCCCACGAAGGACTCGCCGATCTCGGTCGTCATGCCGGGACGGGCCAGGTGGGAGGCGGGGCGGTGAACGCCTCGGTGCGTCCGTAGCGGTCGGCCCGGAGGAGGTCGCTGCCCATGGTGCCGGGCGCGGTGTCGTAGGCGAGAAGCCCGACGTGGCGCCAGCGGCCACCGGCGACAGGGCTGACCCGGTGCAGCGAGTGGCGCCCCTCGAAGATGAGGAGCGTGCCCGGCGTCATGGCCAGCGTCTCGACCCGGTCCCGGTCGCCCGCGAGCACTGCGGCGACGTCCGCGTAGTGCTCGTCGCCCGCGCTGCGAATGCGCGGCACCACCTCGAAGTCGCCGCCGACCTCCGCAGACTGAATGGCCAGCGAGACTACGAAGTCCGTCTGATCGAAGTGCCACTGGAGCTGATCGCCCTCACCCATGACGGCCAGGTTCAGCGCCCCGAAGGGATCGGCGTAGCGGAAGATCGGACCACGCTCCAGCACGGCCTCGACGAGGTCTTTGAGAGGGTCCCACTCGTAGAGGAGGCGTAGCGGCGAATCCAGCGGGGTGATGTCGCAAGCCACGGCGCGCACGGCGTAGTCGGCGAAGTGCAGACGGGGGTGGTCCGGCGGCAGGGAGAAGTCGGGGAACTCGAGGTACGCCGTGCCCTGGCCTCCCGAGGCGTGGGCCCGCCCGGCGAGGTTGTCGGCGTCGACGACGAGCTCCTCCACGCCGGCGGGGGAGACGAAGCCGGGTATCTCGGCCGCGCCCTTGTCGCGCATCTGGCTCCTGGCCCGCTCCACGCAGGCCCGGTAGGAAGCCGACCCGGGCGCCAGCACGGGATAGCGCTCCAGGTCGACCAGCCCGGCGGGGTCACTCTCGCGTGGTGCCACGGTGCGCGCACGGTACCAGGGGCAGGCCGCCGGGGAGACGGCCCGGCCGGCCGACGACAGGGGTGGCGACTCAGCCGTTCGTCCCGTTGCCACCGCCGGGGCTCCCGATGCGCTGGACATTGAAGTGAGGACCGCCCGGGCCGAAGAATCCACCACCACCGCCGCCCCCGCCCAGAAGGTTGCCGACACCACCCAACGTGTTGGTGTTGGACGAGGGCACGGGCTCCGCGTAGTCGACGAGGACGACGTTCTGCCCCGGGGACAGGCCCGAGATCACCTGGGCATAGGCGTCGCCCACCATCCCGATCTTGACCACCTTGCGGGTGAGCTGACCCTTGGAGATTTCGAGGACGTAGGAGCGAGCGCCGAGCGATTGCACGGCCGAGGTCGGCACGGCGACGACATTCGCCACCTGACCGGTCGAGATGTTCATGGTGGCGCTCGAGCCGGAGAACAGGCCGCTCGCCGAACTCGGCAGGGCCACCACGACCGGGTAGGTGTAGCCCGAGCTGCTCGACTGCACCGGGCCGACCTGGGACACGGTGCCGTCGACCGTGCCGTCGACGCCATCCACCTCCGCCGTGGTCGTCTGGCCGACCTTGACAGAGGGGATCTGTGCGCTGTCGAGTGTGGCCTGCACCTCGTAGGAGTTGGTGCCGATGATCGTGATGATCGCAGTGCTGGAGCCGGCGCTGACCGTATCGCCCACGTTGATGCCGACCGAGACGACCGTCCCGTTGATGGGGCTGGTGAGCGTGGCTTCCTTCAGCGATTGCTGCGCGACCGTGAGGTCGGCCTGCGCCGTGTCGATGGCGGCCTGGTCCGATGCGATCTGCTCCGGGGTGTCCGTGTTGCCCGTGGGACCGGCGCCACCGTTGCCGGCGCCGGTCCCCGTGTTGCTGCTCGCCGGGCTCGCGGTCCCCGTGTTGCCAGTGTTGCCCGTGGTGCCCGTGTTGCCCGTGTTGCCCGCGGCGGGTAGGGCGTGGCCGCTCTGCGTGGGGGAGGAGCCGGAGTTGCCGGTGTCTCCGGAAGACCCAGCCCCCAGCGCCTGCGCCAGGGCGGACTCGTCCTTGGCGACCGTGGCCTGGTCCTTGGACACCTGCTGCTCGTCGGCCGAGACCGTCTGCAGCGCGGCCTCGCAGGCGGCCTGGCCCGTCGCAGAGGCGGTCTTCGCGCTCGTGCAGTCGTTCTGGGCCTGAACGAGGTCCGCTGCCTCGTGCTGCTGCGCCACCGACAGCGTCGATTCGTCCTTGGTCAGTGCGGCCTGGTCCTGCGTGATGGTCGAGCTCTGGCCGCCGGCTGGACCGGCGCCGCCATTCGTGGGCGACGTCGTGGTCGTCGTGCTCGACGTCGCACTGGAGGGATTCCGGGACGCGGACGCGGACGCGGCGGCGGCAGCGGCCGCGGCCGCGGCCTCGTTGTTCTCGTCCTCGACGAGCTTGGCCTCGGCGGCGTTCAACCTCGACTCGGCCGAGGAGACCGTCTCGCTCAGGGCCGTCGTATCGAGCGTGCCCAGCGTCTCGCCGGCCGTCACCTGCGATCCCGGCGTCACCGTGATTGTGGCGACCTGGCCCCCCACCTGGAACGAGGCCGCCGCGTTGCTGACCGGCTCGACGGTCCCGACGACCGTGAGCGTTGTCCCGATGTCGGCCCGCGTCACCGTGGCCAAGCGGTACCCACCGTTGCCACTGCCGATCTCGGCCCAGGCCGCGACACCGCCTCCCAGGATGACGATGAGGACCACGCTGCCGATCAGGACGGCGCGACGGTGGCCGGCCCGGCCCCAGCCCGAGCTCGTCTTAGGCACCACTGCCGCCAGGCCCCCCACCGAAGGCGGGGGGACCGCCCGATCCGAAGCGAGCGAAGCCCGTACATGTGCCACCGCCCGTCGAGGTGATCCTCACCGTACTCGCCGTGATGGAGCCGTTGGAGGCCGCAGGTCCGAACGCACTGACACAATCGCCCACTGCGACGGCGCCGGCGGCAACGGACTGGGTCGCGCTGACCGGGGTCGAGCTTGACGCGGTGACCTTGAGGGTCTGCGTCGTGGGCGCCGGTTGCTTTTTGGTGCTGTTCTTCGAGGTCGACGCGCGCTGCCTGGGGAAGCTCGACGGGCTCAGCGCGATCCCCGACACCGTGACGGTCGACCCGTTGACTTCGGTCACCTTCCCCGAGGCCACGGTCAGAGAGCCCAGGAGCTTGCGGAAGTTCCCACCGGCCGATCCGGCTGGGAACTTGGGCCGGGTGCCGCTCCCTTCTCCGCTGCGGGAGAACCCGCCATTCCCAGTGCGGAACGCGCCGCCACCGAACGCCGGGCCACCAGCGCCGTTGATCGTGCTGCGAACGCCGGGCCCAGTGCATTGGCCGCTCGAGGTGGGCGCGCCCACGTTGATGGAGCGGGCTGCGATGGTGGTCTTTGACTTCTTCGACGTCGTACCCGTCACCGTGATGCAGTCGCCAAGGGTGAGAGAGCTGACCGTCTCGGACACGGTCTTGGAGAATTGTGTGGCGGCGGTCCAGTTGACGGTGGTTTGTCCGCTGTTCGGGCTCTGGACCTCCATGCTCGTGGCGGCAACGGCGGCGACACTCCCGCTGGCCCCACTCGGAGGGTTCGGCGGCGTGGCCGCGCCCGCAGTCGAGGCGATCGCGACGGCCGCTGCCGTCACCGTCGCGCCGGTACCCAAGAAGCGTGCCCAGCGCCGCCTCAGGCTGCGTCTGCTGGTCATGTTCTCCATCTCGTGGTTCCTTCTTTCCTTGCTGTTGCGTGTGTGCGACGTGATGCGACTATTCGTTCCGGAGGGCGTCGATGGGCGCCATGGCCGCCGCCCGGCTGGCCGGATAGACCCCGAAGAGGACGCCGATGGCCAGGGCGATCGCCAACGCGCCCACCGCGGCCGTGGGACTCGTGGAGATGGGGTCGCCGATCAGGCCCGGGAGGTAGAGCACGCCGAGGATCCCTGCGACGACGCCCAGCAATCCCCCGACGAGACCGAGTACCGAAGCCTCCACGAGGAACTGTCGGCGGATCACCCGCGGCGTGGCTCCCAGCGCCTTGCGCAAACCGATTTCGCGGATCCGCTCGGTGACCGAGACCAACATGATGTTCATGACACCGATCCCGCCGACGATGAGGGAGATCGCCGCGATGCCGCCGAGGAGGATCGTCAGCGTGTGATCCACCGACGTGTTCGCCGCGATCAGCGACTGTTCGGAGGTGATGGTGAAGTCGGCCTGGGTCGGATTGGTGATCCCGTGCAGCTCCAGCAGCAGGTGGTCGGCTTCCTGGTAGGCGCCGGTCAGGTCGGACGACGAGCGGGCCTGGACGGCGATGGAGCTCACGGAGTTGCGCGTCGTGCCGCCGAAGATGCGCTGGGCTCCCGTCGAGATAGGAATGATCATCACGTCGTCGGGGTCGGACGAGCTCGACGACGACGTCGACGAGCCGGAGGACGAGAGCACGCCGACGACCGTCACCGGGACGCCGTTGACGTCCACGGTCTGGCCCACCGGGTCGAGCCGGGTGAACAGCTCCGACGCCGTCGTGGCCCCGAGCACCGCCACGGCGGTGTGGTCCCGGACATCCTGGTTGTCGATGAAGCGGCCCTCGGCGAGCGTGCGACCCCGCACAGGCAGCCACGACGCGGTGGTCCCCTGCACACTCGTCGTAGCGGTCTGGCTGCCCGCGGTCAGCACCTCGGTCTGCGAGGTGATGGGCGCCACCGCCTTGACGTCGGGGGCGTCGACGCGATTGGACAGCGCACTGACGTCGGACAGGGTCAGCGTCGACGCGGTGCCGAGCGCCTCGCGGACCCCCGTGCTGGAGGTCGAGCTTCCGGGCGTGATGGTCAGCACGTTCGAGCCGAGGGCGTTGATCTCCGACGTCACCTGGGCCGAGGCGCCCTCTCCCAGGCCGACCGCGATGATCACGCCGGCGATGCCGATCAGGATACCGAGCACGGTCAGGAACGACCGCAACCGATGGCTGCGGACCCCGTTGACCCCCGTCCGAATCGTCTCGAGCCAGTTCACCGGATGCTCTCCGCGTAACGCTGGTCGTTTTCGGTGAGCAGGCCGTCCCGGATGCCGACGACGCGGCTCGCGGCCGACGCGACCTCGACGTCGTGCGTGATGAGCAAGAGCGTCCGCCCCACGTCGTGCAGCTCGCCCATGAGCCGCAGCACGTCGGCGGCGGACACTGAGTCGAGGTTGCCCGTGGGCTCGTCGGCCAAGATCAGGTCGGGCTCGGTCACCAGCGCGCGGGCGACGGCAACACGCTGCTGCTGACCGCCGGAGAGCTCGCCGGGCCGGTGGTGCACCCGACCGGCCAGGCCGACGCGACCGAGCGCCGCCATCGCCCGTTCCTTGCGCTCGGCCCGGGGCACTCCGGCGTAGACGAGGGGCAGCTCGACGTTCTGCCAGGCGGTCATGGAGGCCAGCAGGTTGAACTGCTGGAACACGAACCCGATCCGCCGGTTGCGCACCTCGGCCAGGGCAGTCTCGCTCATGTGGCTGACGTCCTCGCCCGCGAGGTGATACCTCCCCGACGTAGGGATGTCGAGGCAGCCGAGGATGTGCATGAGGGTCGACTTGCCCGAGCCGGAGGGACCGATGACGGCGACGTACTCACCGGCCTCGATGGACAAGCTGACGCCGCGCAACGCGGCCACCGAGATCGACCCGGTCCGGTAGACCTTGGTGACGCGCTCGAGCTCTATCACCGTGTCGCTGGTCGCGACAGAGTGCGTGCCCAATGGGGGAGTGGTGGCGGCCATGGTCGGCGTCAGCTGTTGGAGGTGATCGGGGCGCCACCCGTGACCGCGCCGCCCCCACCGTTCCGTTGGAAGAAGCCGCCGCCGGGGAAGCCTCTCGTTCCGTTGCCACCGAAGAGACCACCTGTGCCGCCTCCCGGCACACGGAACGTGATCTGTCGCTCCAGGACCTTGTCACCGGAGCTGATCCCGCTCGTGATCTGCGTCTCGCCGTTCTCCGACGCACCCACGGTGACGTCCCTGACCACGTGGGCCCCGTTGAGCACCTGGGTGACCGTTGCCTGCCCGCTGGAGTCGTAGGAGATGGCCTGGGTCGGCACCTCCGTTACGTTGTTCAGTTGCTTGACGATGATGCCGACGTCGGCGGTGGCGCCCGCATAGAGGCCCGCGGGACTGCCGGTGACATCGACCACCACGGGGAAGGTGGTCACGTTCGAGCTCTGGCTGCCGATCAGGCTGATGGAGCCGACGGTGCCGTACACAGGCGCCGTCGAGCCCGTCGGCGTGATGTTCACCTGGTCGCCGTCTTGGATCTGCCCGATCTCGGTGTCGTCCACGGTGGTGTTGACGACGTAGGAGTTGGTGCCGATCACCTCGATCTGCGGCGTGGTGCTGCTTCCGGTGCCACTGCTGGCTGCGTTGTTCCCACCGGACCCTGAGCCGGTCCCGCTCACCTGCTGCCCGACGGTCAGGCTCACCGACGCCACGGTTCCTGCGATGGTGGAGGTCAGCGAGGCGTCGTTGAGGTTGCTCTGGGCGCTGGACAGGGACGACTCGGCCGACGTGATGGATGCCTGGTCCGAATCGATCTGACTCGTCGCCGCTCCCGAGGACTCGTCACTCGCCAGGCGGTCCTGCGCCGCGGTGAGCTGCGCCTGCGCCGCACTGACCTCCTCCGACAATGCCGTCGTGCCCACCGTGGCCAGGACCTGACCGGCGGTCACGGTCTGGCCGGACTTGACGTCGACCGCGGTGACGGTGCCGGAGACGGCGAAGTTGAGCGCGACCTGGCTCGCTGGCTCGATCGTGCCCGAGCTCGAGACGATCTGCTGGATCGTGCCGGTCGTGACCGGGACGGTCGTCGTGGTCACGGTCAGGCCGGTCGGCGTCGAGGAACCGGAAGTGAGCCAGAGAGGGAGTGCGACGGCGGCGGCGATCACCACGACGGCGGCGCCCACGAGGGGCCAGCGGTACCGCCGCCAAATCGACCCCTGTTCGGGCCTCAAGACGTTTTCGTCGTCGAGCGGCAACTCTTCGGTGAGATCGATTGGGCTTTCCGGCGTCACGACTGCACCCGTTTTAGCCATGCTCGCAGTTCAGCCCCGTTATTTGACAGTAAGCCCAACCCCAGCTGTGAGCCCGCTTGGTGTTCCATGTAAGCAAGACGTAAGAAACCTGGTCAGTTCGTTTCGGTCTCTTGCGCCATCGCAATCACAGGAACGGCACAGCCGACATTGGCCTCGGACAAAGACATGCCGGGCAAGCTGTCGCAAAGCTCACCGGGCGCCGGGAGGCAACCGTGCCACCCCTCACGGACCCCCCCCGGTCTCCCGGCACCGGTGTGGCTTCGGACCGATCGGCACTTCCGCGGCACGATCGGCTGACAGCGCAGGCCTACTCTCATGGACGTGCGGCACGCCTCACCGGCCGATCTCGACCGGATCAAGGACTTGCTTGAGCGGCTCCGCGGCGTGCACGGCCTCGCCGAACGCACGCCGGGCGTCTTCTATCGGCGCTCGCGGGCCTTCCTGCATTTCCACGAGGACCCCGCGGGACTGTTCGCCGACGTCCGTCTCTCCGGCGACGAGTTCGAGCGGTTCAGAGTCACCTCGAGGTCCGAACAAGCGTTATTTCTCCGGCGGGTGCGTGGAGCAGTGGGGGAGGGCTCACCCACCCGACCCTGAGCTCGCCTCGTTTTGCGACTCGGGTGAAGCGGAATATTCAGGTTCGCTCAACCGGTCCGTGGGGGACACCGCGGCCGGTCCGGCCACGACCACCACAGTCGGCGGTTCGATGACGACGACAACGACCGCGCCTACGTCGGGCGGCTAGCCGGCGATCGCCGGATACGGCGGTTTCGTCCCGTCGTGATTGGGCATACTGCGCGCGACCGCTCGGGAGAGGAGCCGCGCCATGAAGATCGCCGTACTCGGCCTCGGAAACATGGGCGGCGCCCTCTCGGAACGACTGCTCCAGGGCGGCCACCACGTCACGGTCTGGAATCGCTCCAAGGGGCGAGCGGAGCCGCTCCTCGACCTTGGCGCGACTCAGGCGGACAGCCCCGACGAGGCGGTGACAGCGGCAGAAGTGGTCATCACGAGCCTGGCCAACGACGACGCCGTTCGGGCGGTCGCGCTGGGGGAGGGCGGGATCCTCTCAGCCATCGGCGATCGGACCTACGCCGACTGCTCGACCATCTCCCCCGCGCTGAGTACGGAGCTCGGAGACTCATTCGTCCGTTTCGTCGCTCTCCCCATCCTCGGCGCCCCCCAGGCCGTCCGCTCGGGTGACGCCACCTACCTGGCGGGCGGAGGCTCTGAGACTGTCGACGGAATCCGACCGGTCCTGGCGACGCTCTCCGAACGAGTGAAGCAGTACCCCCGTCCAGCCATGGCCTCGAGTGCCAAGCTGGCCTCCAACCTCCTCCTGCTCTCCGGCATCGCCACGCTGGCCGAAGCCTTCACGGTGGCCCGTGCGGGCGGCCTCGCCGACGAGGATCTCACCGACCTCTTCGCCGGGTCGGCCGTGGTCGCCCCGGGACTCAAGAACCGCTTCGAGGCCATCTTGGAGGGCGACGGACCGACCTGGTGGACGACCGAGCTCGGTGCGAAGGACCTTCGCCTGGCCGCCGAGCTGGTCGACGCCCGAGGCGCGACGAACCTCCGCATCGCACCGGCCGTGCGCGATGCGTACCAGGCCGCAGCGGACGCCGGCTTCCGCGACGACGACGTCGCCTACGTCTCCCGCATCTACCGCTGAGCCCCGAGCGGGGCTCCCGAGGCCATTACTCCCCACCAGGCCCTTTGCTCCCCCCTGGCCGCCGATAATGTTCATTATGTTAAGTTATATAGAATCGCCTGCATATGACGTCGGCTGTTCCTCCCCTGCCCCTGGGCGCACCCATGGCCGACGGTGCGATGTCGTTAGGGTGGCCGATCGGCACCGCGTCAACGAAGGAGACGGCTATGGCCCACGAAGAGATCAACCCCTGGGAGTGGTCGAAGGGATTCGGGTTCTCACAGGCGGTCAAGCTCACCGAGCCGCGGGAGCTCCTGGTCTGCTCCGGTCAGACCGCCATGGGCCCCGATGGGTCCCTACCGGCTTCGGCGGACATGGGCGATCAGGTTCGGGTGGCGCTGGGCAATGTCGTGTCGGTGCTGTCGGCCGGGGGCATGACAGCGGCCGACGTCGTCAAGTCGACGATCTACACGACAGACGTGGACGCCATCATCGAGGTCCTCACGCTGGAGACGCAGAAGATCCTCGGATCGAGCCTCCCGGCCAGCACACTCATCGGGGTCAGCCGGCTGGCGTTCCCGGAGCTCAAGGTCGAGATCGAGGTCATCGCAGCACGGTAGGAGGGTTCCCTTGCCTTCGAATTTTGGAAGAAGCTTGATTCTGGAGCGAGAATTCAGTAAAGTGACGGGCGATAAGTCCCCTTGGTTAAAGGTTCAAAGTCCGGACGGATGAGAAGGGGAGAATCCAGGTAGAGAGCTTGTAGAGGCTTTGAATTCGAAGTAATATCCCCGGAATGTCCGGGGATTTTTTCGCGCTCGTAGTTGCGCGTGATTTACCTGGAGCGGCAGCTCGATGAGCGCCAGCGCGACCGTTCCCCTCCCCGATCCCGAGCTCCAAGCCGAGCAGGCCTACCTCGATCACGCCCTGGCGTCGCTGGCCGACATGCGGCAGAGGGCGGAGCGCCTCCTGCGCGACCTGATCGACGCCGGCAACCCCGACCTCGACTACGTGGCCGCCCTCTCGCGCCGGGTGAACCTCCTGGCGGACAGCCCTCGGCCCCTCCTCTTCGGGCGCATCGACGAGGAGTCGGGCCCGACCTGGCACATCGGCCGCCGCCACGTCGAGGACACTCGGGCGGACCCGGTCGTCGTCGACTGGCGGGCCCCCGTTGCCGTGCCCTTCTACCGGGCCAGCGTGAAGGACGCGCTCGGCTTGGCGCGCCGCCGCCAGATCATGGTCGACCGCGGTGCCGTCGTGGCCGTGGCCGACGACCTCTTCGCCGGCGGGGACAGCGATGCGGGCGCGACCCGCCTGCGCGGCGGCGACGCGCTGCTGGCCGAGCTCGAGCGGGCCCGCACGGGCGAGATGCTCGACATCGTCGCCACCATCCAGGCCGAGCAGGACGAGATCATTCGGGCTCCCCTGGACCGCCTCCTCACCGTCCAGGGGGGTCCCGGGACGGGCAAGACGGCCGTCGGGCTCCATCGGGCCGCCTTTCTCCTCTACAACCATCCTGCTCTCAGCCGCGACGGCGTCCTGGTGCTCGGCCCCAGCCGCGCCTTCCTGCGCTACATCGCGCAGGTGCTCCCCTCGCTCGGTGAGGAGGCCGTCGTCCAGACGACCATCGCCGACATCGCGCCGAAGGCCAAGGTGCGCGTCGCCGAGCCGATGGACGTGCGCAGAGTGAAAGGCGACGCCCGGATGGGCGAGCTCCTGCGACGCGCCCTCGACGGTCGCCGCCGCACACTCGACGACGACGTCCGCCTGCGCGTCCGCTTCGCACGGGCGACCCTGGAGGCTGAGCACGTGAACGAACTGGTGGCGTCCATCGTCGCCCGCCCCGCTCCGTACAAAGCCGGCCGGCTCGCGCTGCGGTCCCGCCTCGTCAGTGAGGCGCGCCGCGCCTTCCGGTCCTCCGCTCGGCTGGGGGCCGACGAGGCGTGGTTCGAGGGCGAGCTCGTCGCCTCTGACGAGTTCAGCGCCCTACTCGACACGCTCTGGCCCACCGTCTCCCCCACCGCGCTCGTGCGCGACCTGCTCGGCTCGCGTTCCCAACTCGAGCGATTCTCCGCCGGTCTTCTCGGCGAGCCCGAGTGCGAGCTGCTGTTCCGTGCCCGCGAGGCGACGGTCGCCTCGACGGCCTGGAGCGTCGACGATCTGGCCCTTCTCGACGAGGCCGCCTTCCTTACCGGTGGGCGGACTCGCACCTACGGGCACATCGTCGTCGACGAAGCGCAGGACCTGACGCCCATGCAGTTCCGGATGATCGCCCGACGCGCGCCAATGGGGTCGATCACCGTGCTGGGCGACCTGGCCCAGGCGACGGGACCGTGGAGCTACGCGGACTGGGACGAGATTCGGGCCCACCTCCCCGAGGCGGGTCAGCCCCAGCACGACGAGCTCACCCTCGGCTATCGGGCCCCGGGACGGGTGCTCGACTTCGCCTCCCGGCTCCTGGCCGTCGCGGCCCCGGGTGTCGGGCCCACCTCGTCCATCCGCCCCGGCCGAACCGAACCTGCCATCCGAGCGGTCGGACCCGCCGAGTTGGGCCCGGCCGCCCTCGACGAGGCCCGCAAGCTGGCCGGCGAGCATGCGCTGGTGGCCGTGATCGCTCCGGACGACCTCGCCGCCACCCTGGCCCGGCTGGCTCGACGCGACACCAGCATCGGGATCCTCGAGCGCGACGCCATGACGCGGCCCATCACCATCGTCCCGGCCCCCGCCGCCAAGGGCCTGGAATTCGACGCCGTCGTCGTCGTCGAGCCCGCAGCCATCGCCGGCGGGGATCGGCGCGGCCTGCGCCTGCTCTATGTGGCCATGACCCGGCCCATTCAGCACCTCAGCATCGTCCACGCGGCGCCCCTCCCCGACCCGCTCCTCGGCTGACCCCACGGCGTCCCCTACCATCGAGCGACATGGCCATGGACGTGGAGGGCAGGGTCGCACTCATCACCGGCGGGAGCAACGGCATCGGCGAGGGAGTGGCGAGGCATCTGGCGGAGCGGGGCGCACGCGTGGTGATCGCCGACATCGACGTCGCCCGCGGCGGTCGCGTCGCCGAGGAGCTGGGCGGGCGCTTCGTCCAGACCGATGTCACCAACCCCGCCGCCAGCACGGCGGCAGTCGCGTGCGCAGTCGAGGCGTTCGGCGGCCTGCACATCGCGCACCTCAACGCGGGCGTGACGTCGTGGTGCGGGATGGGCGACGACTTCGACCCGGAGGCCTACCGGCGCTCCATGGCAATCAACCTCGACGGGGTCGTCTACGGGATCGCCGCCGCCCGCCCCGCCATCAAGGCCAGTGGCGGCGGCACCATCGTCGCGACCGCCTCCATGGCCGGGCTCGTGGCCGTGCCGTTCGATCCGATCTACTCCGCCAACAAGCACGCCGTCGTCGGCCTCGCACGCTCGCTGGGGCAGGTCTACGAGCCCGACGGCATCCGCGTCCATGCGCTCTGCCCGAGCTTCGCCTATACGAACATCATCAAGGGTTCGGAGCAGACACTCCTCGACATGGGTTTCCCGATCATCGATGTGGCCGATGTCGTCGCCGCCTTTCAGCGCATCCTCGACTCCGAGACGACCGGCGAATGCTGGTACGTCGTCGCCGGGCGCGAGAGCGAGCCCTTCCGCTTCCGTCACGCACCTGGTCCGCGGCTCGACTGACTGTCATCGAGGGGACGCGCACCAACCTGGCGTGACCAGCAATGGGCGGTAACATTGCAGGGTTGCAGCGTCACCGACCGGCGATGGGTCCCGCCGGGGGGCACGGCCCCGAACCGCCGCCACGACATGGCTGATGGCTCCTGAGCAGCGGCACTGGAGGGCCGGGCCATGGACGAGCTGGACGAAGCACGCGGCGAGTACAACCTGCGCGCGGACGAGCGCGCCAGGCTCGAACCGGAGGAGCACGATCTCCTCGACGAGGAGGTCCTCCCCCTCTTCGGGCTGTCGCTCCCGACGCTGGCTGCCATCTTCATCGGGGGCGCGCTCGGCACCGTCGCCCGCTACCTGCTCGACGCTCACCACGGTGCCGGCACCGGCACGTTCCCCTGGGTCACCCTGCTCGTCAACCTGACCGGCTCGTTCGCCATCGGGCTCTTGGTCCCGTTCACCGAGCACGTGGCGGACCGCGCCCCATTGCGCGGCCACTGCTCCTGATCGGCTTCCTGGGTGGATGGACCACCTACTCGACGCTGGCCGTCGAATCTGTGCTGTTGGCGCAGCACGGGGACGTCCTCACCTGCCTGGCCTACCTGCTCGCCACCGTCGCCGGAGGACTGGCCCTGGTCGTGGTCGGTCATGCGGTCGGCCGGAAGGTGACTGCATGAGCGCCTCCTCCCCCACTCTCGGGCTGGCCCTGCTCGTTGCGCTGGCGGGTGGCGCGGGCGCGGTGCTGCGCGCTCTGATCATCCATCATGTCGGCGTCCGGCGTTCGGACCCGCTTCCCGTCGGCACGCTGGTGGTCAACGCCTCGGGGTCGTTGCTGCTCGGCGTGCTCACCGGGCTGTCCCTCTATCACGGCCTCGGTCCGCATGCGCTCGCCATCGCCGGAGCCGGCCTCTGCGGGGGGTACACGACGTGGTCGACCGCGAGTTGGGAGACCATCCACCTGCTCCACACCGGTCACCGCGCCGAGGCGGTGGTCTACACCCTCGGTGGGCTGGCCGTCTGCCTGGGCGCCGCCGCAGCCGGGATCGGCCTCACCGCCCTGCTCTGAGCGTCTCGCTCAGGAGGCGAACGCCTCGGGCGGCGGGCAGGTGCAGACGAGATGACGATCCCCGAAGGCCTGGTTGATCCGGGCCACGGGGGGCCAGTACTTGGCGGCGGTGACGCCCATGGGGAACACCGCCGCCTCGCGGTCGTAGGGCCGCTCCCACTTCGAGACGAGGGCCGCCGCCGTGTGGGGCGCTCCCCGCAGCGGGCTGTCCTCGACCGTCCAGCGGCCGGCGGCGACGTCGTCGATCTCGGCCCGGATCGCGATCATCGCGTCGCAGAAGCGGTCGAGCTCGGCCAGGTTCTCGCTCTCCGTCGGCTCGACCATGAGCGTGCCGGCCACGGGGAAACTCACCGTGGGCGCGTGGAAGCCGTAGTCGATCAGCCGCTTGGCCACGTCGTCGACGCTGACGCCCGTCGCCTTGGTCAGGGCCCGCAGGTCCACGATGCACTCGTGGGCCACGAGGCCGTTCCTGCCGGTGTAGAGGATCGGGAACGACGCGGCCAGGCGGGTCGCGACGTAGTTCGCCGCGAGCACGGCCGACTTGGTTGCGTGGGCCAGCCCAGGGCCCGACAGCAACCGTACGTAGGCCCAGCTGATGGGCAGGATCCCCGCGCTGCCGAAGGGGGCCGCGCTGACCGGGCCGATTCCCTCTCGTTGCTGGGGCCGAGGGTGCATCGGATGCGAGGGGAGGAACGGCACCAGGTGTTCGGCGACCGCCACCGGTCCGACGCCGGGTCCCCCACCGCCGTGGGGGATGCAGAAGGTCTTGTGCAGGTTCAGGTGCGAGACGTCGCCGCCGAAACGCCCGGGCTCGGCCAAGCCCAGCAGCGCATTGAGGTTGGCGCCGTCGATGTAGACCTGTCCTCCGTACTGGTGGACCAGTGCACACATGTCGCGGATGCCCGCCTCGTACACACCGTGCGTCGAGGGGTAGGTGACCATGATCGCGGCCAGGCGCTCGCCGTGCTCCTCGCACTTGCCCCGGAGGTCGCCGAGATCGACGGTGCCGTCCTCGAGCGCGCCCACCACCACGACGCGCATGCCGGCCATGACGGCCGACGCCGCATTGGTGCCATGGGCGCTCGAGGGGATGAGACACACGTCGCGACCTGGCTCACCGCGATGCCGGTGGTAGGCGCGAATGGCCAGGAGCCCGGCCAGTTCGCCCTGACTCCCGGCATTGGGCTGGACGGACACCTTGGCGTAGCCCGTGACGATGGCCAGCCAGCGCTCCAGGTCGTCGATCAACTCCTGGTAGCCGGGCGTGCTCTCGGGCGGGGCGAACGGGTGGACGTCGGCGAAGCCGGGGAGCCCGATCGGCTCCATCTCCGTGGTGGCATTCAGCTTCATGGTGCACGAGCCCAGCGGGATCATGCCCCGGTCGAGCGCGAAGTCCCGATCCGACAGCCGTCGGAGGTAGCGCAGCATGGCCGTCTCGGAGTGGTACTCAGAGAACACGGGGTGGCTCAGGATCGGCCCCACGCGCAGGAGCGACACGGGCAGAGCCGTGGGCTCGGCCCCGACCCCTCCCCCGCCATCGGCCGCACCGAAGGCCCGGAGCACCACGGCCACATGTTCCTCGGTGGTGGTCTCGCCGCACGAGATGCCGACTCGGTCGCCGTCGATCAGGCGCAGCAGCACGCCGGCGGCGCCTGCGTCGGCCACCACGTCGGCGGCCCGCCCGGGAGCCCGCACGACCACGGTATCGAAGAACTCGCGATGATCGAGGACGAAACCCGCCCGCTGCACGCCTGCCGCCAGGCGGACCGCTCGGGCGTGGACCCGCCGCGCAATGGCGCGCAGCCCTTCGGGCCCGTGGTACACCGCGTACATGGAGGCCACGACCGCCAGCAGCACCTGCGCCGTGCAGATGTTCGATGTCGCCTTCTCGCGCCGAATGTGCTGCTCACGCGTCTGGAGGGCAAGCCTGTAGGCGGGCTGGTCCTCCACATCGACCGACAGCCCGACGAGACGGCCGGGCAGATCGCGCTCGAGTCCGGCCCGCACCGCCATGAACGCCGCATGTGGGCCCCCGTACCAGAGGGGCACGCCGAAGCGCTGGGAGGACCCGACCACCACGTCCGCTCCCCACTCGCCGGGCGGCTTCAGCAGCGTCAGAGCCAGGAGGTCGGCGACGACGGTGACCATGGCGCCGCGCCCATGCGCATCCTCGGTGAGGGCGGCGAAGTCGCGGATGGCGCCCGAGCACCCCGGGTACTGCTGGACCATGCCGAAGTAGTCGCCCTGCGGGCGCCCTGCGTCGAGGTCGACGACGTCGACCTCGATCCCGAGCGGCTCCAGGCGCGTCCTGAGTATGGCCAGCGTCTGCGGGAGGCAGTCGGCATCGACGACGACCCGTCGCGTCTCGACCGTGGCGCGACGACGCATGAGGGTGACCGCCTCGGCCACCGCAGTTCCCTCGTCCAACAGGGAGGCGTTCGCCGTGTCGAGGCCAGTGAGGTCGGAGACCATGGTCTGGAAATTCAGCAGTGCCTCCAGGCGGCCCTGGCTGATCTCGGGTTGGTACGGGGTGTACGCGGTGTACCAGGCCGGGCTCTCGAGCACGTTGCGGCGGATGACCCCGGGCGTGATGGTCCCCGAGTAGCCGAGGCCGATCATGGGCTCGGCGACGAGGTTGCGGGCGGCGAGGCGGCGCAACTCCTCGAGCACCTCGTGCTCGGAGGCCGCCGGCGGGAGATCAAGTTCGGACAGGCTTCGCACGCTGTCTGGGACGGCGGCGTCAATCAGCGCGTCAAGGGACTCGTACCCGAGCACCTTGAGCATGGTGGCCTGCTCTTCGCCCGAGGTCCCGACGTGGCGGTCGACGAAACCCTGCACGGGTTCGGAAAAGTCGGTTCGGGCATCGGGACGCTGTGCACTCACGGAGGCCTCCTCATGCTCCGCGATCACACGGAGATCGTTGGACGTCCTCCCCGCTCTGTCATCGGACCTGAGAGCCTCGCCGCAGTGTGAGCGACTTCCACCTTCGGTGCGGGCGCCCGAGGGCGCACGCTTTCCAGAGTTGCCTCGCCGAAGCGGTATGTCGGCCTGAGAGTTTCTCGGGGAGAGTTGCTCCTCCGGCGTCCCCTCGCATGCGTACCGCGGGGACTCTGGCGCTCCGGTTCAATCGGCGTATTCAGTTGTGGCCCCACTATACGGCACCCCACCCGGTGCCACCCGCCAGGCACGGGCCCGCTTGGTCAGTCGTTCTCTTCGCGGACCGGCCACAGCGGTGGGCGGACCAGGCGCGCCGGCAGCTCGCGACCGCGTTGGACGATGGTGACCTCGTCACCGTCGAGGAGCCGCGCGTCGGCATCGACGAGACCCAACCCGATGCCGCGTTCGCGCATGGGCGAGAAATTGCCGCTGGTCAGGAATCCGACACGGTCCTCGCCGTGGCAGACCTCCGCACCGTCGCGCAGGGGCTGGCGGCCCGCCGCCACGAAGCCGCGCAGGCGCCGGACCGGGCCGCTTGCCCGCTCCTCCTCGAGCGCGGTGCGACCGGTGAACTCCCCCTTGTCCCAGCCGATCACCCAGCCCAGCCCGGCCTGGAGCGGGGTGATGCCGGGCCCCAGCTCGTGGCCGTGCAGCGGGAGCCCCGCCTCCAGGCGCAGGGTGTCGCGCGCACCCAGGCCGGCCGGGAGGACGCCCTCCGAGAGGATCGCCTCCCAGAAGCGGACCGCGATCCCGGCGGGCACGGCGCATTCGACGCCGTCCTCACCGGTGTACCCCGTCCCGGCCACCAGGCAGGTCGCACCGCCCCACTCGAACCGCTCGACGTTGAAGCGGTGCACCCCCGCTGCCTGCGCGGAGACCCTGGCCAGGCAGGCCCTGGCCTCGGGTCCCTGCACCGCGATGATCGCCCGCTCCTGCGTGACGTCGTTCCCGCCGATCGCCCCGAGCACGTCGCTCGTGTTGGAGGCGTTGGGCATGACGTCGAAGCGCTCCTGGTCGACCCACCACACGATGATGTCGTCGACCACGGAGCCGTCTTGGTCGAGCAGGTGCGTGTACTGGGCCCGGCCGGGATGCACGCGCCGCAGGTCGTTGCTCAGGGAGTGCTGCAGGTGGTGGAAGGCGTCGGGGCCCTGCACGCGGACGGTGCCCAGATGGCTCACGTCGAACGCCACCGCCGTCTGACGACAGGCCCGGTGCTCGGCCACGGTGCCCGACGGGTAGGCCAGGGGCATGTCCCAACCCCCGAAGGGCACCATCTTGGCGCCCAGCGCGACGTGCGCCGCATGGAGGGGTGAGACGCGGGACGGCGTGCCGTCCCCGCTGTGGCCGGCGTTCACCGGGCCAGACTACGCGGCGCCGGCCGTGGCGATGTCTGGGAGCAGGCCGTGCGAGGCCAGCAGCGAGGTGAAGTCGCGCTGGTAGACGACGCAGATCGGCACCTCGGGATAGAGCTCGCGCATCCGTCGCACCTTGCGGTTCTTGCGGGTGACGAGGCGCTGGTCCGCCGTCGTGAGTTCGATGAAGACCCCACGGGCCGGCAGGTAGAAGTCAGGCCGGAATCCCGACACCGGTGAGCCGTGGCTGTCCCACTCGAGCGGGAACTCGACGGGCTCGTACTGCCACCGTTCGCCCGACAGGTCGAGCAGCATGGCGAAGAGGCGCTCGGATGGATGGGCGAAACGGACGTGTCCTGCGGGCGCACACGCCGGATGGCGCAGGCGCCCGACACGAGCGGCGTCCGTCGTGCTCACTCCCCCGCGGCCCGGGCCCGGGTCGGTCGCGCCGGTCGTGCCTTGGGACCGGCCGGCTCGGGGGCCTCCAGTCGCACGATATCGGCGTCCAGCGACTCCACCACGCCCGCCAGCGGGACGATGTTGAACACACCCTGGCCGCCGGCCAGCAGGTCGACGACCTCTCCGTTCGATCGGGCCAGGACCGAGCTCGTCCCGGTGAGCACCAGGTTGGCCGAGGCGAGGTCCGAACCGAGGTCCTGGCGCAGGCACTCGACGGCCCGGCGCGCCGACTGCAACGAGACGCCCGCGTCGAGCAGCTGCTTGATCACCTTGAGCTCGAGCACATCGGAGTAGGAGTAGACCCGCCGGGACCCGCTCCCCTTCGCCGAGGCCACCGAGGGCTGGAGCAGGCCGGTGCGGGCCCAGTAGTCGAGTTGCCGGTACGTGATCCCCACCAAGCCGCACACCTGCGGCCCGTGAAACCCTCCGACATGGGCTGCGGAATCCTCGGCCATCGCACCTCCATCAGCGTCTCCGGGTCGTCACTCTAATGCACGCCGGACGACAACGACGTAGTTACGAGGACGTCATTCAGGAGATTCCGCCGCTGCCGAGGGCTCGGCCGGCCAGGCCACCACCGGGCCGAGCACGGAGAGCCCGACGGGCTGTCCCGGCCGGAGCGGCGTCCCTCCGGTGACCCGCACCACCAGGTCCGGCAGTCCGACAGGGCCGGGCCGGACCCGCACCACGGCGTCGTGCCCGAAGTACTCGTAGCTCGCCACCGTCCCCACGATGGTCCCGGCGGCCAGTTCTCCGAGCAGGATCTGTTCGGGCCGCACCATCACCTGGGCGTTCCCCCCGCCTGCCGACCCGCTCCAGGCCCCGATGGCCAGCCGCCCGAGCCCCGTCGTCGCCACCCCGTCGCGGACGTTCCCCGCGAGCACGTTCGACTCACCCAGGAAGCGCGCCAGCTCGGCGTCGGCCGGCATCCCGTAGAGACCGGTCGGAGAGTCCAGCTGCGCGATCACCCCCTGACGCAGCACGGCCACCTGGTCGGCCATGGAGAGCGCCTCGTCCTGATCGTGGGTCACCAACACCGACGTCGTGCCCGCGTCCTGCAACACCCCGAGCACGTCGGCCCGGACGGAGGCCCGCATGGCTGCGTCCAGGGACGAGAACGGCTCGTCCAGCAGGACGATCTCGGGCTCAATGGCGAGGGCTCGCGCGAGCGCCACCCGCTGTTGCTGCCCTCCTGACAGCTGGTGCGGGAAGCGGCGGCGGTAGCCCGAGAGCCCCACGAGCTCCAGCAGCTCGTCGACGCGCGCCGCGCGACCCGGGCCGCGCTGGAGACCGAACCCGACGTTCCGCCCGACGCTGAGGTGCGGGAAGAGGGCGCCCTCCTGGGGCACGTAGCCGATACGGCGGTGCTCGGAGGGAACGAACCGCTGTGCCGCATCGTCGACAATGTCGTCGCCGAGACGAACCTCTCCCGCGTCTGGGCGCTCGAACCCGGCCACGATGCGCAGCAGCGTCGTCTTGCCGCTTCCCGATGCACCGAGGATCGCCGTGAACGACCCGTGCGGGACGACAAGGTCGACGCCGCGCAGGACGCGCTGCGCCCCGAACGACTTGGACAGCCCCGCCATCCGCAGGTCCTTCACGCCGCGACCTCCCGGGTTGTCTGCCGGGTGGCGACCGCCGCGCCGGGAGCCACAGCAGCGCCGCCGGCCACCCGCTCGGGTTGGCGGTCGAACCAGCGCCCGAGCACGAACCCGGGCACGGCGGCGATCAGCACCATGACCCCGGCGTACACAGCGGCCTGGCTGTAGGACCCGTTCGACTGGTAGGCCCAGAATTGGGTCGCCAGCGTCTCGACGTTGGTGGGGTGGAGCACGAGGGTCGCCGTGAGCTCGGTGGCGGTCTCCAAGAAGACCAGCGCGAAGGCAGCTGCGAGGCCCGGTGCGATGAGAGGAAGGGTCACCCGCCACAGGACGGAGCGACGCCGCACGCCGAGCGAGCCTGCCACCTCCTCCAGTCCAACCGGCGAGCGGGCCACGGCGGCGCGCACGGCCACGAGGGCGAGCGGGAAGAACATGATCGTGTAGGCCAGCACGAGGAGAGGGCTCGTCTGGTAGAAGCGACCCTGCAGGAAGTGTTCGGTCAGGTAGGTGAAACTCAGGGCGACCACGAGCCCGGGCACGGCCAGGATGACCATGTTGGACCGCTCCAGGGCCATCACCCGCCGACGGGGGAAGCGAACCGAGAGCAGGGCGATCGGTAGGGCCGCCACGGTGGCCACGAGGCCCGCCGCGGCGGCGTAGCCGAAGGTGCTGGCGGTGGCGATGGCGAGTGAGGCCGGCGGCAGCGTCGTGGTGCCTCCCTGGACGATCAGGTAGACGATGGATCCCACCGGGACGCCGAGCGCGAGGCCGACGAGCAGCGCGGCTCCGACCAGGACCGCCGGGCGGGATCGGCCCAGCGGTGCCGGGCGCATCGCCCGCGCCGCTCCAGCCCCGAGCCGTGATGCCCGGCCCTGGCCCCGGACCGAGCCCTCCCCCGCCAGGAGCACGGCACCGAGGAGGACGAGGATCAGCGACAGCGCGCAGGCGGCGGGCTCGTTGAACCCGACCTGGAATTCGTTGTAGATCTCCGTGGTCAGCGTCTGGTAGCCCAGGATCTCGAACGCACCGAATTCGGCCAGCACCACGAGCCCGACCAGGATCGAGCCGCCGAGGATGGCGAGCCGGGCTTGGCCGACGGTCACCGTCCAGAACGTGCGCACCCGGCCCAGGCCGAGGCTGCGCGCCACCTCTTCCTGGGCTGGGTCGGCGGCGCGCAGGCTGGCCGCCACGGGGAGGAACACCAGGGGATAGACGGCCAGCGTCATGACCAGGACGGCCGCCCAGAAGCCACCGAAAGACGGGAACAATCCCCGCCAGCCGAAACTCACCACGAAGTCCGGGATGCCGAGCGGGATCACGAGCAGGACGGCGAAGACGCGGCGCCCCGGCAGGTCGGTGCGCTCGACGAACCATGCCGCCAGCGTGCCCACGACGGCACAGAGCACCGTGACCACGACGACGAGCGACACGGTGTTCCAGACGAGCTCGGCCGTCAGGTGCCGGAAGAGCAGTTGGTGCAGCTGGGCCCAGCCGACCTGCACGGCCTGGACCACGAGAAACACGAGCGGTAGGAGCACGACGGCGGAGACGAGCAGCGCGCCGGCCGTCAGGAAGGGCGGGAGGCGCCGGCGCCCGGACCCCGGACGGAGTTCCACCGCCTCGGCGGTCACAACAGCTGCGCTTCCTGCAGCAGCTTGATCGCCTCCGCACCCGTGCCGAGCTCGGCGACGGTGATCCCGTTGGGCTCGAGCTGGTCGAACGGCGTCTCGCGGCTGGTCGTGACGCCCGAGGCAATGGGGTACTCCCAGCTGTTGCTGTGGGCGATGATCTCCTGGGCCTGCGCCGAGGTCAGGAAGGCCAGGAACCGCTGGGCCTCCTGCTCATGGGCGGACGACTTGACGATGCCCGCACCGGAGACGACCACGACATAGCCGACGTCGTGCGGCGCGAAGTAGGCGATGGCCGAGTGCGTGCCTCCGGGGCCCACCTGCGCCCGTTCCCGGTACCAGTAGTACTGGTCGACGACGCCCAGCGCGACCTGCCCGCGGTTCACCTCGGACGTCACGGTCTCGTTGTTCGAGTAGTTGTGGCCCCCAGCGTTGGCCTTGACCGCATCGAGCCACTGCAGCGCCGCCGCCTCGCCGTGGGTGCGCGCCACGCTCGTCACGATGGGCTGGAAGTCCGTCTCGCTTCCCGCGATCGCAATGCGGCCACTCCACTTGGGGTCCGCCAGCTGCATGATCGAGGTCGGCAGCTCATCGGGCTTGAGCAACGACGTGTTGTAGACCATCACACTGACGCGAGCCGAGACACCGACCCACCGGCCGTTGGGAGAGTTGTAGCGAGACGGCGTGCGAGCGAGCGTGGCGGGATCGACGGGAGCCAGCAGGCCCTTCGAGTCCAGGTACTGCAGGGGAGGCGAGTTCTCCGTGTAGAACACGTCCGCCGGCGAACGCGACCCCTCGGTCACGATCTGGTCGGCCAGCACGTCTTCGTCGTCCGAGCGCAGGTGGACCGCGATGCCGCTCTCGCGCTCGAACGCGGCCACGAGGGCTTCTGTCGTCTGCACGTGCTGACCGCTGTAGACGGTCAGGTCCCCTGCCCCGCCCGCCCCCGAGCTCTGGGCACAGCTGGCGAGCGCCAGCGCGCCCAGGCTGGCCGCCACGGACACGCGGCCCACGCGGAGCGCCCGACCCACGCGGCCCGTGCGCCGATCGCTGCTTGGCCACCATGTGCCTCCCATCGACCTCTGACACCTCTCCTACCTGGACCGCTCCGAAGTTAGGGTCGCCTAACTTTAGGGTCGCCTCAGAAGGGCGTCAAGGCACCCGTGCGGTCGGCCCCTCCCACCGGCATCGGGACGATCACGGCTGGACGTGCCCCAGAAGTCTCAACAGATGTGTGGATAGTTCCGGGAAACATGCCCCGGAGGTTCAGAAGGCGGACCCTCCGCCCGATGCGGTCGACCCTCCGCCCGATGCGGTCGGCCCTCCGCCCGATGCGGTCGGCCCTCCGGCCGCCAGGTCGGCCCTACCCTCGAGCGGGCTCGAGGGCTCCGCGTGGAAGCGGACAGGGATGCGGCCGGCCCGCCGAGCCTGGAGTCCCGCCTCCACCGCCAGGCGCATGGCCCGGGCCATTGCCGCCGGGTCGTGGGCCCGGTTCACCGCCGTAGCGACCAGCACCGCGTCGCACCCGAGCTCCATCGCCAGCGCGGCGTCGGAGGCCGTGCCGATGCCGGCATCGAGCACGACAGGGACCTCGACGGCCTCGCGCAGCAACGCGATGTTGTGGGGGTTGCGGATGCCGAGACCGCTGCCGATGGGCGACCCGAGTGGCATCACGGCCGCACACCCGACCTGCTGGAGCCGGAAGGCCAACACCGGGTCGTCGCTCGTGTAGGGAAGCACGACGAACCCGTCCTCGGCCAACTGCTCCGCCGCCACCAGGAGCTCCACTGCATCGGGCAACTGCGTGCGGTCGTCGGCGACCACCTCCAGCTTGACCCAGTCGGTGCCGAACGCCTCACGCGCCAGCTTGGCCGTGAGCACGGCCTCCGACGCGGTGGCACACCCCGCCGTGTTGGGGAGGACCCGCACCCCGAGCTCCTCGAGCAACGACAGCAGTGCACCCTTGCCCGATGCCTCGACGCGTCGCACGGCGACCGTCGCCATGGCCGCCTCGGATTCGATGAGCGCGGTTCGGAGCGCGTCGAGGCTGGTCATACCCCCGGTGCCGAGCAGGAGACGCGACGAGAGGACCTCGCCGGCGATGGTCAGGTGGGCCGGAGCCGGTGCTCCGGCGTCGTGCGGGTCCACCGGACGACGATACCCCGGTGCCCGCCTATGGTGGCTCGGTGCCGGACCTGACCCCACCGACGGCGCTCACCATCGCCGGGTCCGACTCGGGCGGCGGTGCGGGCGCGCAGGCCGATCTGAAGACCTTCGCGGCCCACCGGGTCCACGGGGTGTGTGCCCTCACCGCGGTGACGGCCCAGAACACGGCCGAGGTGCGCGCCGTCGTGGCCCTCGAGCCCGCCTTCGTGCGCGACCAGGTGGAGACCGTCCTGGCCGACTTCGCGGTGCTGGGTGTGAAGACGGGCATGTTGGCCAGCGCCGCGATCGTCCGCGAAGTGGCCGGCATGGCCGCCGCCGGCCGGCTGCCCCAGCTGGTGGTCGATCCCGTCCTGGTCTCGTCCAGCGGCCACCGCCTGATGGACCCCGACGGCGTCGACGCCTACCTCGAGCTGTTGCTCCCGCACGCGGTCGTCGCCACCCCGAACCTGCGCGAGGCGGCGGTGCTCGGGCGCACCACGGTGGAGTCCCTCCGCACCGTCGAGGCCCGCGTCGCGGTGGCCCGGCAGATCCGGGAGACGGGCGCCCGCTACGTCGTGGTGAAGGGAGGCCACCTCACCGAGTCGGCCGACGACGTCGTGGCGGGCCCCGAAGGGGTCGTCGTCCTGCCCGGGTCCAGGGTGGACACCCGCAACGACCATGGCACCGGGTGCTCCCTCTCGGCGGCGGTGGCCGCCAACCTGGCCCGTGGCGTGGCCATTCCGGCGGCGATCGCCCAGGCCAAGGCCTACGTGGCCCGTGCGCTGGCAGGGGGCGCGGGCTGGCGGCTCGGCTCGGGCCACGGACCCCTCGACCATTTCGGGTGGTCGGAGCCGCAATAGGCTGGCGGCAAATGACGCTTGCGGCTCCCTCCGAACCGCTCCGCCCCCCGAAGCCCGGCGGGATCTCCATGCGGCCGGCGATGATCGTCCTCGCGCTCGCCCTGCTCATCCTCGCCGTGTTCCTCGCCATAGGGGCCCTCTCGTCACGATCGCCCACGCCGGCCCGCCAGGGCGCCTCCTCCGCCTCGGTCCCCGGCAGCGCACTGCGCTCGGCGCCTGCGACCGCCGCCCTCGCACCCATCGTCGTGCTGGGACAACCGCCCGCCAACGTCGTCAACGCGGTGTCGATCCCCGTCGGCTCGGTCCGGATCGCGCACCGTGACAACAGCGCCGGGTCAGGGCAGTACGACTCGCAGGTGGTGCTGCGCTCCGGCGACTCCCAGGCGGCGCTGCTGGCCTTCTTTGCCGCGGACATGCGGCTGCGCGGGTGGCAGGTCTTCGACCGGGGCCCGGCCGCCCACGATCCGGGCGCGCTCGAGATCCTGGGCAAGCTCGCCGGGTCCGACGGGTACTACTGGGAGATGGGAGCCACCATCTCGCCCACGTCGTTCAGCCCCGGGGGTCCTCCCCGTGGGCAGACCGAGTTCACGATCCGTCTGCTGCAGCTGAGCGACTCCCAGTAGCCCCACTGGACGCCCCGCCTCCCGCCGGCACCAGGTCGTCGCGCGGCGCCGCCGGCTGGTCTGCCGGTTCGGCCAGCAGGTAGGCCCACACGAAGAAGTTGATCGGGTACAACAGGTAGCCCACGCGCGGGTTCGGCGCGAGAAGGATGAGCACGGCCATCACCACACCGGCGATGTTGCAGACCTCCGAGACGGTGCGCGGCGTGTGGCGGTAGAGGTGGCGAGCCAGGAACACCGCCATCACGATGCCGACCGAGAGGGGCAGCGCCCGGCTCAGCGAGGGGAACTCGGTGACGAGGACGTGGCCCGGCAGGGCGCTCGCCGCCGTCGACGGGATGGCGCTCAGGCCGAGCGGGAACAGCACCACGTCGTCGATGAGGGCGAACGGGCCGCGCAGCGCGAACGGGAAGATGGTCGGCACCGCCACCACCAGCATGCCGGCCAACATGGAGATCGGTCGCCGCTCGCCCTTGCGGCCGCGCGCCGCGAAGAGCGCGAGGGCGGCCAGGGGCCAGGCGGTGAACTTCATGGCCGAGGCGATCCCGAACACCACGCCGGAGGCGAACGGCCGTCGGCGCTGGGCCAGCACCATGGCCAGCAGCAAGAACGCCACCACCGGTATGTCGTCACCCCCGGTCGCCAGGGGCAGGGACGCAAGGGGGAGGATCACCAACGCCTGGAGCGCACGGATCTTGCGCCTCCCGTCCGCCCGGCAGAGGTAGAGGGCCAGGGCCGCGACACCGAGCGTGGTGAGGCAGAAGAAGATCCGGGCGTCGCTCAACCCGCTGTTCGGCCAGACCTCGCTCGGGATGCCCGCGACGGCCATCAGCGGCAGGTAGGGCAGGAAGCCGGCGAAGTCCGGCTGACCCGGGGCGTGGTACTTCACGGGGTGGTGGAGGCGGACCAGCGGGTGGTACGGATCCTGCCCGTGGACAAGGTCCTGGCCGCCGACCTCGACGGTGACCACCTCGGGCTGCAGGTGGGACCCGGGAACACCGTCGAAGCGCCAGAGGATCTCGAGCCCCATCGGGATGGCGAGCGCGCCGACGAAGACGCACAGCGCGACGACGATCCGCGCCAGCCAGGCTCGGCGATGTTGCCGTACGGTCAGCCGCGCGCCGGCTTGCCGCTGGCGGGCGCGCCGAAGGAACAACGCCAGGGCCGCCGAGGCCAGCGCGCCGAACGCGAAGGGTGAGAGGGCCATGCGCCCCCATACCTGGTACAGCGCATTGTCCGAGGTGTAGATCGTCCCCAGCGCGAACAGGGCGCTCATCCCGTAGAGCAGCGCGTCACCCCACTCCGGGGAGATCCGCTTCGCCCGGTTCAGCACGCGCTGTACCACGTCGGTGACGGGGGCAGCCCAGCTCGGGGTCGCAGCGGAAGGGGTCGGCATCACGTCTCGGGAAAGCCTCGCATACAGGGAGTGGTCCGAACGGCCTCCCCCCTGATCCTAAAGGCGGAGCTCTTCGAGGTAGAACGCCAATTCTGCCTCAAGGCATGCCTTCAGCGAGTCGGCCCGGCGGAACCCGTGCCCTTCCCCCTCGAAGAAGCGCAGGTCGCAGCGGGTGCCGGCGGCGACCAGCGCGTCGCGCATGGACTCGGCCTGGGCCGGAGGCACGACGGCGTCCTCGGTCCCCTGCAGGAGCAGGACCGATCCGGCCATGGAGCCGGCGCGGCCAACGGGTGAGCGCTCGATGAAGAGCGGCCGCGAACCCGGGAGCGGCCCGATGAGGCGGTCCGTGTAGTGCGCCTCGAAGTCGTGCGTCGTGGCCACCAGCCCCAGCAGGTCCGTTACGCCGTACAGGGACACGCACGCACCGAAGCCCTCCCCCGCCGCCAGCGCGTTCAGGGCCGTCATGCCGCCGGCACTGCCACCGCGCACCGCCATCCGCCCCGCGTCGACGTCGCCCCGATCGGCCAGGTGCAGGGCCGCATCGAGGCAGTCCTCGGCGTCGGCGACGCCCCATCGCCCCCACAGTGCGCAGCGGTACGAGCGGCCGTACCCCGAGCTGCCCGCATAGTCGACGCACGCCACGGCGAAGCCCCGGGTGGTGAAGAACTGCACGCTGAGGTCGAACCCGGACTGGCACGATGACGTCGGGCCGCCGTGGCACCACGTCACGAGCGGTGGCGGGCCCCCGTCACGGCCTCCCCTCTCGGTGGGCGCCGGCCGGTAGAGCGTCCCGTGCACGGGCCTCCCCGACCGCCCGGTCAGGGTGAACGGTTCGGCGCGCGAGACGTCGCGGATAGAGAGGGCCCGCCCGGCCGGCGGGCGCAGCGGGCGTACCGCCTCCGGCGTCCACACCCACACGTTCGTCGGCGCGTCCGGAGTGCTCCCGATCAGAGCGAGGCCGTCGGCGTGCGCGCAGAGCGCGGCAACCGAGACGCATGGTTGCCCCACCGGAGCTGCGTGCGCCGGCACCGCGCCGCCCCGAAGGGGGTGCGGGAGCATCTTGACCACGGTGTCGCGGCCGGACGCAGTCATCCGGGCCGCGACGGTGCCGTCGGCGAGCTCGGCCATGGTCGATTGCCCGAGCACCCAGTCCGGTCCGTGGAACTCTGCCGCCGCGTCGGTCAGCGCCTCCACCTCGCCCTCAGCGCCGGGCCGCCCCGGGTGGACATAGGGCTGCCACCATCCCCGGCGGTCGGAGACGAAGCGCAGCGTGCCGTCGCGCTGCCACGCCGGCTGCCCCACCGACTCCTCGGGCCCACCCGCCACCCGCCAGGGGGGCCCGGTCGCCCGGAGGGATGTGCTGCCGGGGCTCCGGCCACCGCCACCGCCGGTGAGGGGCACCACCATGAGGCGCGAGGCATCCCACGGCATGTCGGGGTGGTCCCAGACCACGACGGCCAGGCGCGCCGCGGTCGCGTCGACCCGAGGAGAGCCGAAGAAGTCGTGCCCCTCGAGCAGCGTGCTCTCCCTCGGCCCCTCACCGCGGGTCGACAGCGCGACCACGGTGCGGACGGGCCGAGATGCGCCCTCGCCGTGGACCTCCCGCACCGCCAAGACCCAGTCACCTTCGGGCGTCGCGCTCAGTCCCCCGTGGTTGTGGGCCTGGCCGTCGGGAGCCGGGGCCGTCAGCGGTTGCGCCGGCGCGGCGGGACCGTCGCAGAACCACACCCGCTGGTCGGACTGCTCGACGAAGGCGAAGGCGCCTCGGGATCTCCCGGGTACCAGGCACATGGCGCCGCCCCCGTACTCGTGGACCCGGCTGCGGATGCTCACGCCCGCCGGCGAATGGTCGGTCGGGCCCTGCGCTCCGGACCGCACCATGACGACGCGGCCGGCCTCCGCCGGGCGCGACTCGAGCCAATAGAGGGCGGCGCCGTCCGAGCAGAGCTCCGAGAGCGAGACCTTGGCGCGAGCGACGTCACCCGACGCGAGCGACGAGGCCCAACGCCCATATCCTTCAGACGTGGTCACGGTCCGAACGTACCCGGTGCACCGGTCCTCGCCGGAGAACGCCGACGGCGCCACCTACCATGAGTCCGTGCGCTTCCCCGCCTACCTGTTGTCGAAGTCGGGCGAGGTCATCCGGCCGTCGGTGGTCGAGCTGGCCGACTCCGACCTGCCGGCGGGCGACGTGCTCGTGCGGGTCGAGTGGTCGGCCATCAACTTCAAGGACGCCATGGTCACCCGGCCGGGCAATCGCGTCGCCCGCGGGTTCCCGCTCGTCCCGGGCGTGGAGCTGGCGGGCAGCGTCGAGGAGACGACGAGTGCGGACTTCACACCGGGCCAGCGCGTCCTCGTCCAGGGCTACGACCTCGGCGTGGCCCGGCACGGCGGTTTCGCCGCCTACGCCCGGGTCCCCTCCGAGTGGGTCGTGCCGCTGCCCGACCCGCTCAGCTGCCGCAACGCAGCCATCATCGGCCTGGCCGGCTTCACGGCGCTCCTCTCGCTGCGCCGCCTGGCCCGGCACGGCACCACCCCCGGCGACGGGCCGATCCTGGTCACGGGTGCTTCGGGTGGCGTGGGCAGCGCTGCGGTGGCGCTGTTGGCCCACGAGGGCTTCGAAGTGGTGGCCTCGTCGGGCAAGACGTCGGAGCGCGAATACCTGGAGAGCCTCGGGGCAGCACGGGTGGTCGGGCGCCAGTTCACCGAGGACGACGGCCGGACCCTGGGGCCGCAGCTGTGGGCGGGCGTCGTCGACTGCGTCGGCGGCGTGGCCCTGGCCGAGGCGCTCCGAACCGTCCGTTACGGGGGCGCCGTGGCGGCCAGCGGGCTGACCGGTGGCAACGACCTGGCCACGACGGTCTACCCGTTCATCGTGCGGGGCGTCGCCCTGCTCGGGATCGACACCGTCGCGACGCCCATCGAGGAACGACGGGCGCTGTGGTCGGACATGGCCGACGTGTTCCCGCTCGACCGCTGCGAGCAGATGGTCAACGAGGAGATCGGGCTCGACGGGTTGACCGTCGCCCTCGACCGCGTCCTCGATGCGGCGGTGCGTGGACGCGTCCTCGTCCAGCCCGCCCGCTGACGCCGCCTGCGCTGGTGGCGCCGACGCCCGCCCTCAAGAGGGTGCGTACACGGGGGAGACGCGAATGGTCCCGTGGTTACACGGATCGAGGTTCAGGGCGAACGTCGGCGACGCCGTGGTCGCACCGGGCATGGTGACCGTGGCCATCTCCGAGTTGGGGCAGCTGGTCTCCGTGCCGACCGGCACGTCGGAGAACTGGTAGGCGAACTGGGCCGTCCCCGACGGCGCCACCGCCACCGAGGACGGCGGCCGCAGTGGCCTGCGGCGACACGTTGACCGAGAGCCCGTTGACCATGGTCACCGTCAGCGGCGCCCCGCTGCCCGAGAACAGAGCCACCTGCGCGTAGCCGTCGGCGGTGCACGGCGACGCTCCGGTGTTGGTGACGGTGATGACACCGGTGATGGTCCCGGCCGCCCCCTGTCCCTGGCTCGGCGATGCCGTGATGTGATTGCAGGCCGAGGATGCGGCGGCGCCGGTGGTCGTGGTCGTCGACGAGCTCGTGGTCGTCGACGAGCTCGTCGTCGTGGAGTGGTGCGTGGTCGTGGTGGTGTGCTTGGGCGTCGTCGGGCTGCTGCTGCACGCGGCGAGGAAGAGACCGGCGCCCGCCACGAGGGCGAGCGTCCAACGCGAGGGCGTCACCCCTCGAAGTCTTCCGGGCGCACCGAGTCGAGAAACTGCCGGAACTGCCCCACCAGCTCGTCCGGCGTGTCGTCCTCCTCGTCCTCGGTGTCGAGCGCCAGGATGATCCCCTCGGATTCCATGAGCTCGTCCGACACGAAGAGCGGGGTCTCGGTGCGTACGGCGACGGCGACGGCGTCGGAGGGCCGGCTCGATACGATCGTCCGCTCCTCGCCGCGCACGAGGTGCAACTCGGCGTAGTAGGTCGACGCCCGCAGCTCAGTGATGATGACCCGCTCCACGCTGATATCGAGGGCGCCGAGCATGTCCTTCATGAGGTCGTGGGTGAGCGGACGGGGCATGGTCACCCCCTGCAGGGCGTAGGCGATGGCCGTGGCCTCCGGGCTCCCGATGAAGATCGGCAGCGTGCGGCCCTCCCCCTCGGTCTCCTGGAGGAGGAGCACCGGCGTGTTGGACTGCAGGTCCACCCTGACGGCTCGGAGTAGCACTCGGACCATGACAGAAATGTAGCGCCGGATCCCGGCGGTGCGTCACCCCCCCAGATGTCGTCGCAATGCCTGGCGTAGCAACGTGGCTCGCATGGATTGGCCGAGCGCCGCCAGCTGGTCGGCGCCCTCCATGGCCCGCTGGCGGGATTCGGGGTTCCGCTGGCGCAGGAGCGGGATGACGACCTGCTCAATCAGGCCCATCTCGCGGTCAGCCGCATTCCGGTAGAGGCGCAGGTGGCGCGGCTCGATCCCGAAGGCGCCGAACGCAGCGGCCAGGTTCGCCATGGTGAGGGCGTCCTCGTCAAAGGTCGCGATGCCGGCCACCATCACGGCCTCGACGATGCCGAAGCCCTCGAGCCCCGCGACCTCTTCGGGGGACAGGCCGCTGGCCGCGCACAGCTCCTCCTTGGTGAGGCTCGCTCCGGTCACGACGCCGGACGTGGTGCCCGGAGCCGGGACGGGCGCCGCCGGACTCGCGGCGAACGGTGCGCCACCCTTCCGTGCTGCAGCATGAGCGGGCGCGGAGGCGGAAGCGGCGGGCGAGGCGGAAGCGGCGGGCGAGGCGGAAGCGGCGGGCGTCGTCTCGGCGGAGGTCGCCGCCGCGCGCGTCGTCGGGGCGTGCGTCGTGGCGGCGGCTGCGTCGCCCCGGCGGTGAAGGGATGTCCCGTTGTCGGCACCCGTTGCCCCCGTGCGCGCCTCACCACCGCTGACAGCAGCGGGCGTGCCCCCGGTCGCCGCGGGTTGGCCGAGACGCCCGCCGGACTCCCGAACCGTCGAGGCGTTCGCGCGCGCGTGCGAGTCCTCGCCCCCCGCCTGCGGTGCGTGCTCACCCTCGCCGACGACCTGCAACCCGCGGCGAGCCTGCGTCGCCTCCGGAATGCGGGCCGCGCGGACGCGACGCGTCTGCGAGGATGCGCGCCATTACCTCCTCGTCCGCCTTCGTCGGCTGGTCGCCGGCGGCGCCGACGCTCACGGGCTCCCCGCCCGCGGCGTGGGCCGGCTTGTGGGCAGGCTTGCCATTGGGCCAGTCGGCGTCGGATTCAGCGCCGGCGTCCAGCTCGCCGTCGGCGAGCCGGTCCCGGATGACCTTCAGGGGAAGGAAGTGCTCGCGCTGCTGACGCAACACCCAGCGCAGGCGCTCGACGTCGGGCTCGAAGAACTTCCGGTACCCCGAAGGCGATCGCTCGGGGTTGACCAGGCCCTGGCTCTCCAGGAAACGGATCTTCGAGATCGTGACGTCCGGGAATTCCTGCCGCAACAACGTGAGGACGTCGCCGATGGAAAGGTACGTTCGGCTGCTCACTCGTTCCCAGCCACCAGGTAGACGAGCTTGAACTTGCCGATCTGGACCTCGTCGCCCGGGGAGAGCTGGACCTCGTCGATCCGCTCCCTGTTCACGTACGTCCCGTTCAACGAACCCACATCCCGGAGGGAGTACGCCCCGCCGTCGGCGGGAGCGATCTCCACATGGCGGCGCGAGACGGTGATGTCGTCGAGGAAGATGTCGCTCTCCGGGTGGCGGCCCGCCCGGACCACCTTGTCGCCCAGGAGGTAGCGCGACCCGATGTTGGGGCCACGGGTGACCACCAGGACGCCGGCACCATGCGGCACCTCGACAAGGGTGACGTCGGCGTGTTCCTCCGTCTCGGCCTCGTCGGTCGGGTGGAGGGTGATGGTCGCGTCATCGCCGTCCGAGAGCAACGCGTGCCCACACGACGAGCAGAAGTTGACTCCCTCGGGGTTGCGGTGCCCGCAGTTGTGACAGAACACGGCGCCCACGGTACCCCACCCAACGCTCGGCTTCTCCTGTCGTCATCGGACGCCTGGACCCCCGCTCAGTCGGCGGTCAAGTCGCCGTAGGCGGCGGCGTCGAGGAGGGCCGTCGGATCAGCGTCGGAGGCAAGCTCAATCTCGCAGATCCACCCCTCGCCGTAAGGATCCTGGTTGATCCGCTCGGGGCCGCCGGCGAGCGCGTCGTTCACGGCGGTGACGGTCCCCGAGACCGGCGCGTAGAGCTCCGAGACGGACTTGGTGGATTCGAGCTCGCCGAGCTGCCCGCCCGCCTCGACCTCGCTGCCCACGGCCGGAAGGTCGACGAACACTATGTCGCCCAGCGCGTCTTGCGCGTAGTCGGTGATCCCGACGCGTGCTCGCCTCCCTTCCACGCGCACCCACTCGTGCTCCGCCGAATAGCGCAGATCCTCAGGGATGTTCATGGGGGGCGACCATACCGGACGGCCGGCCCACCCGCAGCTGTCGCAGCTACGGCAGCAGGCCCGTGATCCGCTCCACGAAGGCGGCCGCCAACGCCTCCGACGCCCGCAGGTCGGACCCCTCCGCCCAGACGTGGGTGACCGGTTCCTCGGGGTCCGGCACGACGAGCGCCCAGCCCTCCTCCGACTGCACCTTGATGCCGTCCACCAGCACCAGCTCCGCCCCCTCCTCGGTCAGCTGCTCCATGAGGGTCCGCATGATCAGGCCCTTCTGCTCGACCGGCGTCGCCACCTGCTCGGACAGGACCGGCATGGGCGGCAGGGCGTCGACGATCTCGGCGATGGAGGTCGAACCCCGTCCGAGCAGGGACACCAGCCTGGCCAGGGCGGCGGCAGCATCGAACGCAGGGATGAAGGCTGGGAACACGTAGCCGCCGCGCCGGTCCGATGCGAACGAGACGCCACCGGCTGCCGCCGCCTCGAGCAGACCGGAGGTCGAGAGGGGTGTCAGCACCACTTCCGCGCCGCGCGACTCGCACAATTGCCGCATCCGGTCGCTCGCCGTGACCGGGAGCGCCACCCGCCGGAGCTCGCCCGCGGCCGTCGACAGCTCAATGAAGGCCATTGACGCCTCGTCGTCGCTCAACACGTGGCCGGTGCCGTCAATGAGCGTGAGCCGCTCGCCGACGGCATCGATCACCGCGCCGAGGTCGGCCCCAGAGGCGCGTACCGCTTCGGCGACTCTCGCCTCGCTGACCACGCGGTCGACCGAGATCATCCCCGGCGTTTGCGCGTACGGATTGATGCTGAGGACGTCTGCACCCACCTTCGAGAGGAGGTTTGGCATGACGAAGCTGGCCGCGCCGTACGAGAGGTCGACGACGAGCTTCACCTCCCGTCCCCCGTCGGGTCGCAACCCGAACGCGTCCACGATGTCGGCCGTGTAGAACTCGATGGTGCGCGGCGAGAAGTCGATGTCACCGAGCTCCCCCGCCGTCACCCGCCGGAACTCCTCGCGGTGGTACATCCGTTCCACCCGCCGCTGTTCGCCCTCGGAGAGGTCGATGCCGCGGTTGTCGAAGAAGTGGATCACCACCGACTGCGCGTCGTCGGGGCTCAGATGCACCGTGAGGCCGCCCCGGTTGCCTCGCATCCGGATGTGGTGCCGCGTCACCGGGACCGTCGCCACCTCCAGATCGTTGACGTTCACTCCGACCGAGTTGCAGCCGACCATCAGGGCGCGCTTGAGCACGCGGGCCACACGGCTGGTGTCGCGCGATGTGGTGATGGAAGAACCCTTCTCGAAGCCCGAGGCCCACGCCTTGGCCAGCCGCACGGCCAGCTCGGGGCTGATGTCGACGTTGGCGATGCCCTGCACGCCCTCGCGGCCGAAGAGGGTGCGGGCCCCACCCGACTCCCAGACGATGGAGGCGTTCACCTGCGCACCCGCCTCGACCACCTTGCCCGGGTAGACCTTCACGTCGCTGCGCACCTCGGCGTGGGCCCCGATCAGGCAGCCCTCGCCCACGACCGCACCGGGCTCGACCCGCGCCCCGACCCGCAGGTCGCACGACCGGCCCAGCACCGCCCCCTCGACCCTGGAGGCGGGGCCGAGATAGGAGTTCTCGCCGATCACCGACCGCTGCAGCTCGGCGCGCTCCCCCACCTGGGTGTTGGCGCCGACCGTCGTATAGGCGCCGAGGACCGCGCCCGGGTCGACCGTGCAGTTCTCACCGATGAAGGATGGCGACTCAATCCGCACGCTGGGGTCGATGGACGAGCCCTTGCCGACCCACACGCCGGGCCGGAGCTCGAAGCCGGACACGTCGACGTGCACCCGGCCGTCCAAGATGTCTTCGTGGGCCTTGAGGTAGGCCGCCGTCGTGCCGACGTCCTCCCAGTAGCCATCGGCCACGTAGCCGTACAACGGGTCTCCCGCCTCGAGCGCCGCCGGGAACACCTCACCGGAGAAGTCGACGGCGCGGCCCTCGGGGATCAGCGCGAAGATCTCCGGTTCCAGGACGTAAATCCCGGTGTTGATGGTGTCGCTGAACACCTGCCCCCACCCGGGCTTCTCCAGGAAGCGCTCAATGGACCCGTCCTCCCGCGTGATCACGATGCCGAACTCCAGCGGGTTCTCCACCGCGCACAGCGCGATCGTCGCCAGCGCCTGGTTCTTCTCGTGGAACGCGATCACCGACGTGAGATCGATGTCGGTCAACACGTCCCCCGAAATCACGAGGAAGCGCTCGGTCAGCTGCTCGCGCGCATTGCGCACCGAGCCGGCCGTGCCGAGAGGCGACTCCTCTGTGGCGTACGCCATGCGCACGCCCAGCTCGCTCCCGTCGCCGAAGTAGCTGCGGATCGCGTTGGGGAGGAAGGCCACCGTGACGACGATGTCGGTGATGCCGTGCCGTCGCAGGAGCGACAGGATGTGCTCCATCATGGGCCGCCCGACGAGCGGGAGCATCGGCTTCGGCAGGTTCGATGTCTGCGGGCGCAACCGGGTGCCCTCGCCACCCGCCATGATCACCGCCTTCACTCGCTGCTCCTGTTCTTACGGTGCTCCTGGGGGTTCACATTGTGCTCCGGCGGGTTCATACGTGCTCCTGCGGGTTCATAGGGTGCTCCTGCGGGTTCACGGTGTTCCGGCGGGCCGACCGCCCTTCGCGCAAGGCGCGCCGGGCCGGCCCGATGTAGCTCCCAGCCGCCCACCAGGCCAGGGCAAGGCCGATCAGGCCCGTGACCCACGCGATGACGCGAATGGGCTCCTGCCACGTCGCGGTCCCATAACCGAGCAGGAAGGCGGGGTACGCGAACATCAAGGCGAACGTCCCTGCCTTGCCCACCCACAGCACGTCGATGCGTGCGGCTCCCAGCCCGGCGAGCAGCACGACCATGGCCGACACGAGGACCTCCCGGGCGATGGTGGCGATCCCGAACCAGAGCGGGACCGCGCCGTAGACCATGATGGCGATCACCCCAGTCCCGACCAGGATCCGGTCGGCCGTCGGGTCGAGCACCTTGCCGAAGGTGGACACCTGTCCGTAGCGGCGCGCCACGTACCCGTCCACCCAGTCCGTGGCGCCGAGCACCGCGAGCAGGACGGCCGCCGCGGTTTGGCGGTGCACCACGAAGAGCAACCACAGGAAGACCGGGATGCACAGCAGCCGCACCATCGTGATGACGTTTGGCGCGGTGAGGATCCGGTCCAAGCCCTCGTCGTCCACGCACCGAGTCTAGGGAGCGTCCCGCAACGACCCCGTCCGCGGTGTGTCAGAGTGGGCGCGATGCCTCGCTTCGAACCCTTCCGGGGACTGCGCTACCGACCCGAGCGCGCCCCCATCACCCAGGTCATCGCCCCGCCCTACGACGTCATCTCTTCGGCCGAGAGGGTGCACCTGGCCACACGCCACCGGGCCAACGCCGTCCTCGTCGAACTGCCCGAGGCCGATCTCACCGCGGGGCGGGACCGTTACGCCGTGGCGACGGACCTCTTCACCCGCTGGCAGGCGGAAGGGGTCATCGGCGCCGACCCGACGGCGAGCCTCTACCCGTATCGGATGACGGATGCCTCGGGCCGCGCCACCACCGGCGTCATCGGGGCGCTCGGGCTGGCCGAGCCCGGTGCGGAGAGCGACATCCTCCCCCACGAGCAGACGCTTCCCAAGCCCAAGAGCGACCGGCTGGACCTGTTGCGCGCCACCCGAGCCAACCTGTCGCCGATCTGGGGCCTCTCCATGGCGGCCGGCGTCACGGCCACGTTCGATCCCACCGACGACGACGTGGTGGCCGACGCCTACGACGACGACGGGGTGCGCCACCAGTTGTGGGTGTTGAGCGACCCCGACGCCGTGGCCGCTGTCGGCGCCGCCGTCTCGTCCGCGCCGGTCGTCCTGGCCGACGGGCACCACCGCTACGAGACAGCGCGCGCCTACCAGGCCGAGTGCCGCGCGGCCAACGCCGGCGCGCCGGGGCCGTATGACCTCGTGATGGCCCTCGTGGTCGAGCTCTCCGAGGACCAGCTCACCGTCGGAGCGATCCAGCGGACCGTGAGCGGGCTGCCCGAGGGGTTCGACCTCGTCGGCGCGCTCTCCGAGTGGTTCGACCTGGTCCGGGCCGGAGCCGCCGACGACCGCACGCTGGGCGCGCTGGGCGACTCCAACTCGCTGGCCCTGGTCACGGGGGGACGGGCGTACCTCCTCCTCCCGCACGCCGACGTGCAGCAACTGGCGGGGAACGACCTGGACTCCAGCCTCATCGCGGCCGTGCTGGAGTCGCTGCCGCCTCACGAGGTCATGCACCGCCACAGCGTCGCCGAGGCGATGGAGGCGTTGGAGAACGGGGACGGCCAGGCCGCCTTCCTGCTGCGGCCGGTGACGGTCAAGCAGATTGAGGAGTGGGCCAACGAGCGGCGCCGCATGCCGCCCAAGACCACCTACTTCAGCCCCAAGCCCCGGACCGGGATGGTCTTCCGGTCCCTGGAGATCACCTGACATGCCGGCCATGCGCGACTCGGTGACCGTCCACATGGCGGCGCCGCCGGAACGAATCTGGGAGCTGGTGAGCGACGTCACCCGCATCGGGAGCTACAGCCCGGAGACCTTCGAGGCCGAGTGGCTCGACGGCGCCACCGGTCCGGCGGTCGGGGCCAAGTTCCGTGGGCACGTTAGGCGCAACGGGATCGGGCCGGTCTACTGGATCTCATGCACCGTCACTGAGTGCGTGCCCGGCCGAAGCTTCGCCTTCGGGACGGTGTCGGCAGAGAAGCCCCTCAACGTCTGGCGCTACGAGATCTCGCCGGCCGGTGACGGCGCAGACGTGACCGAGTCCTTCGACCTGACCCCCACCCCCATGCTGCGGGTCTACTGGGCGCTCTGGGGCTGGTCCCGCGGCCGCGTCAACCGCAAGGGGATGCGCACCACGCTCGAGCGGATCCGGGCCGAGGTCGAGGCCGGCGCCCGGCCCGTCGCACCGAGCGACCCGGCGTAGGCCCGCCGCACCGAGCGACCCGGCGGAGGCCGCGCAGCCCGAGTGGCCCCTACTCGACCGTCCAGCTGGAGCCGGAGCGCAGCAGCGCCGCCACGTCGCCGAGGCCCCGCTTGGCCTGGGCATCGGTGATCTGCTCGGACATCTGCGTCCCGTACTCGGGGCGCTCCACCGCGCGGAAGACGCCGATCGGGGTCGGCTCGTAGGGGCCGTGGGCCAGACGGGACAGGGCGAAGGCCAGGCCCGGGTCGTGACGTGCCTCGTCGTGCACCAGGAGCGCGTCGAGCCCGACGTCGGCCACCGAGACGGTCTCCAGGCTGCCGTCGGCCCGCTGGACCACTCCCCTCTCCTCCCCCTCGGCCCCGAAGACGATCGGCTGACCGTGCCGGAGCGGGATCAGCATGCTCGCCCGGACGTCTCGGCCGGTGATCTTCTCGAAGGCGCCGTCGTTGAACACGTTGCAGTTCTGCAGCACCTCCACGAAGGCGGCCCCTTGGTGGAGGTGGGCGCGGCGGAAGGTCTCCTGCATGTGGGCCCGGTCCATGTCGTGGGTCCGGGCGACGAACGTCGCCTCGGCGCCCAGGGCGAGGGACACCGGGTTGAACGGCGTGTCAACTGAACCGAACGGCGTCGACTTGGTGACCTTGGCCACCTCCGAGGTGGGCGAGTACTGCCCCTTGGTCAGGCCGTAAATCTGGTTGTTGAACATCAAGATGTTCACCCGCACGTTGCGGCGCAGCGCGTGGATCAGGTGATTGCCGCCGATGGACAGCGAGTCACCGTCACCCGTGATCACCCAGACGTCGAGATCGGGGCGGGTGGTGGCGAGCCCGGTCGCGATGGCGGGGGCCCGGCCGTGAATGGAGTGCATCCCGTAGGTGTTCATGTAGTACGGGAAGCGCGCCGCGCAGCCGATGCCCGAGAGGAACACCGTGTTCTCGCGGCGCACCCCGAGCTCGGGCATCAACATCTGGACGGCGGCGAGGATGGAGTAGTCCCCGCAGCCGGGGCACCAGCGGACCTCCTGGTCGCTGGTCCAGTCCTTGCGGGTGGTGACGGGGACTGCGGTGGCAGTCGCGGTGGCGCCGTTTGACTCGCTCATGGCTTCCCTCCGAGCAGCGCGGTGATGGCTGCCTCGATCTCTCCGACGCGGAACGGCACGCCCTGGATCTTCGACATCGTCTTGGCGTCGACCAGGAACTCGGCCCGCAGGATGCGGCTCAGCTGGCCCAGGTTGATCTCGGGGACCAGCACCTGGGTGTAGCGCCCCAAGACCTCGCCGAGGTTGGTCGGCAGCGGGTTGAGGTGGCGCAGGTGGACGTGGGCCGCCTTCATGCCGCGGGCGCGCACCCTCTTGACGCCCGCCGCCACCGCGGCGTACGTCGAGCCCCAGCTGACGAGGAGCAGCTGCGCGTCGCCGGTCTCGTCGTTCACCTCGACGAGCGGGATGTCGGCGGCGATGCCGGCGATCTTGTCCCGGCGCAGGTGGACCATGCGCTCGTGGTTGACCCCCTCGTAGGACACGTTGCCGCTGCCGTCCGCCTTCTCGAGGCCGCCGATGCGGTGCTCCAGGCCGGGCAGTCCGGGCGGCGCCCAGGGGCGGGCCAGCGTCTCGGGGTCGCGGACGTAGGGCCAGAAGGTGGCGTTGCCGTCGTCGTCGACGTGGTTCGGCGCCGACGCGAACCCGGGGTCAATGGGCTCGAAGGAGTCCAGGTCGGGCAGGCGCCACGGCTCCGCCCCGTTGGCCAGGTACCCGTCGGAGAGCACGATCACCGGGGTCCGGTACTTGATGGCCAGGCGCGTCGCCTCGATCGCCACCGCGAAGCAGTCACTCGGCGTCTGCGGGGCGAGGATGGGCAGCGGCGCCTCGCCGTGGCGCCCGTACATGGCGTGCAGGAGGTCGGCCTGCTCCGTCTTGGTCGGCAGCCCGGTCGAGGGCCCGCCGCGCTGGACGTCGACGATGACCAGGGGCAGTTCGAGGTTGATGGCCAGGCCGATCGTCTCGGACTTGAGGTCGAGCCCAGGGCCGCTCGTCGTGGTCACCCCGAGGCCGCCACCGAAGGACGCGCCCAGGGCGGCGCCGATGCCGGCGATCTCGTCCTCGGCCTGGAAGGTGCGGATCCCGAACTCCTTGCGCCGGCTCAGCTCGTGCAAGATGTCCGAGGCCGGGGTGATGGGGTAGCTGCCGAGGAAGATCGACACTCCGGCGAGGCGCGAGGCGAAGATCAGGCCCCAGGCCAGGGCCTGGTTCCCCGTCACCTGGACGTACTCGCCCTTCTCGAAGGTGGCCGGCCTGATCTCGTAGTTGGACTCGAAGAGCTCGGCCGTCTCGCCGAAGTCGTAGCCGGCCCGGAAGGCGCGCGTGTTGGCCTCGGCCACCTGCGGCTTCGTGGCGAAGCGCTCGGCGATCCAGTCCACCGTGGCCTCGACGGGCCTCGTGTAGAGCCAGCTCACCAATCCGAGCGCGAAGAAGTTCTTGGAGCGCTCGGCGTCGCGGGGCTTCACCCCGGCCTCCTTGCAGACCTCCTGCGTGATGGAGGTCATCGGGACCTCGTACACCGTGTAGGCGCTGAGCGAGCCGTCGGTGAGCGGGTTCTTCTCGTAGCCCGCCTTGGCCAGGTTGCGCTCCTCGAAGGCGTCGCTGTTGACGAGCAGGACGGTCCCCTTGGCCATCAGCTCGATGTTGGCCCGAAGCGCAGCCGGGTTCATCGCCACCAGCACGTTCGGGGAGTCGCCGGGCGTCAGGATGTCGTGGTCCGAGATGTGGACCTGGAAGGCCGACACGCCGTTGAGCGTGCCGGCGGGCGCCCGGATCTCCGCCGGGAAGTCCGGGAAGGTGGACAGGTCGTTGCCCAACAGAGCGCTGCTGGTCGTGAAGCGGTCCCCGGTGAGCTGCATCCCGTCGCCCGAGTCGCCGGCGAAGCGCACGATGACCTGGTCCAGCTGCTCTGTTACGTGTCGCGGTCCCGATGCCACGGGCTGCCTCGTCTCATCTCGTGGACGTGGAAGAGCTCCTGGCTCACTGCAGCGGGCCTCGTTGCACCCCCGCCGCACGGCGCGCGGCGCTCTCCGTCCGAATTGCTCGTTCGGTGCATCCTACCCCCGGGGTGCAGTGCCACCCATGCACGCCCGCTGCCCGACAAGACGCCTGGCCTCGCACTCGCGACGGTCCTGGCCCGGTACTCGCGGGTCGTCGGTCCCGGTTCCGGCCTCCGGAAGGATGGGGATCGAAGCCGGCGAGGCCGCACCCCGTCAGGGGCTCTAGGCGATCGTGATCTCCTTGTCGAGGTAGACGTCCTGGACGGCGTGGATCAGCGCCGCGCCCTCGCTCATGGGCCGCTGGAAGGCCTTGCGGCCCACGATGAGGCCCATGCCGCCGGCACGCTTGTTGATGACCGCCGTCCGGACCGCCTGCGCCAGGTCGCTGTCGCCCTTGGACTCTCCGCCCGAGTTGATGAGGCCGATGCGCCCCGCGTAACAGTTCACGACCTGCCAGCGGGTGAGGTCGATGGGATTGTCCGTCGTGAGCTCGTCGTAGACCAGCGGGTCGGTCCTGCCGAAACCGATCGCCGTGTAGCCGCCGTTGTTCTCCGGCTGCTTCTGCTTGATGATGTCGGCCTCGATCGTCACGCCGAGGTGGTTGGCTTGGCCGGTCAGATCGGCGGAGACCTCGTAGTTGACACCGTCCTTCTTGAAGGCGGGGTTCCGCATGTAGCACCACAGCACCGTGAACATCCCGAGGCGGTGCGCCTCGGCGAACGCCTGGGCGACCTGCTGCAGTTCGCGGTCCATGTCGTCGGAGCCGAAGTAGATCGTGGCACCAACCCCGACGGCACCCAGGTCCGCCGCCTGCCGGACGGAGCCGAACATGATCTGGTCGTAGGTGTCGGGCACGTGCAGGAACGCGTTGTGATTGAGCTTCACGATGAAGGGGATCCGGTGCACGTAGCGCCGGGACACGATGCCGAGCGTTCCCAGCGTGGTGGCCACCGCGCTGCAATCGCCGGCCAGGGCCAGCTCCAGCAGGTTCAGCGGATCGAAGTAGGCGGGGCTCTTGGCGAAGCTGGCCGCGGCGGAGTGCTCGATGCCCTGGTCGACGGGGAGGATGGAGACGTATCCAGTGCCGCCGAGGCGGCCGTGGTCGAACACCCACCCGAGATTGCGCAGCACGCTGGGGCTGCGGTCGCTGTCGGTGAAGACGCGGCTCAGGTAGTCGGGACCCGGGAGGGTGAGGTTCTCGGCCGGGAACGCCTTGGCGGTGTAGCTCAGGAGGGCGTCCGCGTCGGCGCCGAGGAGCGCGTGGAGATCGGTGCTCGTCATGCCCGCCAGCCTACCGGAGGGCCCGCGCGGCCCTCTGGGCCGGCCGGGTTGGTGGTGCGGGCGGAACGGGTGTTGCGGTCGAAGTCGGAACTGCCGGGTCTTTCGGCGCCGCTGGGGCCAGACGTGCAGCTCGGTGGGTCCCGAGAAATTCCGACACCCGACGCGTCTCGCCCGGATCTGACCCATACGCTTGGAACAGGTCGGATCACGAGTTGGCGACGTCTATGAGGGAGCGGAGGCCGTGAACGTTCTCGAATCCAGGGACAGCTAGGCCGTTGCGCCTGCGTCCAGTGGTACTGGTGTCCGTCGCGGCCGTCCTGGTCGCGGGCGGGCTGTTCCTGGTGACGCGCTCGACGTCGGACCCGCACTCGGGCTCCAACGGTGCTGCGACGGGCGGCGGGTCCCGGTCTCATACCGGCGCGCACTCGGTGCCGTTCTCCCTGACGGCCACGAACCCCACTCCGGGGGCCCAGAACGTGCCGCCGAACACCACGATCTCGGTCACCTTTTCGAAACCGGTCTCGCTCCACAAGACCACGCTCGTGCTGAAGCCCGCCGTCGCCGGCGCATGGGTGCAGACGAGCCCGACCACGCTGTCCTACTCCCTCGACTCCCCCCTCATCCCGTCCTCCCAGGAGGTGCTCACGATCCCCGGGGGCTCTGGGGGCGTCCGGGACACCACCGGCGCCACCCTGGCAACGACGCAGACGCTGTCCTTCGGGGTGGCGGCCGGCGACACGCTGCGCCTGCAACAGCTCCTCGCCCAGCTCAACTTCCTGCCGCTCGCCTTCACCCCGACCGGACCGGCCCCGGCCAAGGCCGATCTCGCCGCGGACCAGGCCGGCGCATTCGCATGGCGCTGGCCCGGGATGCCGGATGCGCTCACCTCGCAGTGGACCCAGGGCGCATCGAACATGATCACCAAGGCGGCGGTCGAGGCCTTCGAGACCCAGAACGGCCTCGGGGTCGACGGGCTGCCGGGACCGGCGGTATGGACCGCGCTGATCAACGACACGATCAACGGCAAGGTGAGCGCGACCCCCTACGTGTACGTCCTGGTGAACAAAGTGCTGCCCCAGAACCTGACTCTGTGGAACAACGGGGTGGCGCAGTACGTGGGGATCCCCGTCAACACGGGCGCTCCGGGCGCCGACACGGTGGACGGCACCTACGCCGTCTTTGAGCACGTGCGCTTCTCGGAGATGAAGGGCACGAACCCCGACGGCAGTACCTACGACGACCCCAACGTCCCGTACGCGAGCTACTTCAACGGCGGCGACGCGTTGCACGGCTTCATCCGATCGAGCTACGGCTCCCCCCAGAGCAACGGCTGCGTCGAGATGACCTACGCCAATGCGGCCCAGGTGTGGCCGCTCACGCCCATCGGCACGCTGGTGACCGTGGTGGGCCCGGACTTCGGCACGGCGCCCCCGGCGACGACGACCACCGCTCCCCCGGTGACGACGACGACCGCTACCCCGGCGACGACGACCACGGTGCCCCCGGCGACGACGACCACGGCTCCCCCGACGACGCCCACGACCGCTGCCGGCTGAGCCCGGCGCGGCATGGGCGGGTTGAGTTCGTTTCGGCCGGGGTGAGTTCGTTCGGTTGCAGCCTCGGGGGGATTGTTTCGGCAGCTACAAGCAGGCTTGTTTAGAGTTTTTGAAAACTCGCCCGGCCAGGAGACCCGCCGGCGGCCCCGGAACTCAGCCGACGGGCGGAACCGGATCGGGTCGGCTGCCGGGCTTCGGCGGCGTCGTCGCTGCCGGCCGGGCCAGGGCCGCCTTGCTCTTCGTGGTGGCCCTGTGCTTCGTCTTGGCCTTGGCCCTCGACCGGCGCTCGGGACCGAGTCCGCGCAGACGCTCCGCCACGTCGTAGGCCTCGGCGTCCACCCGCAGCACCCGCTCGAAGTACTCGCGGGCCTTGGGCAGGTCACCGGCACGCTCGTACAGGTCCGCCAGGAGGTACCACTGCCGGAGGTGGCGGTCCGAGGGGTTCCGCAGCGCCTTCGAGGCGCCTGCGGTCGTCAGCATCGCGATGGCGCCACTGAGATCGCCCGTCTCGGCCAGGGTCGCGGCGGCAACGATCCTGCCCTCAGCGAGGACGTCGGGCTCGGGCGAGCTGTGCCGCAGCTCGCTCCACAGCTCGACCACCTTCTTCGGCTTGCGCAGCGCGCGCTGGCAGTCCATCAGGACCGGAAGGTGCTCGGTCGAGTCGCTCAGGGTCCCGTAGGCCACCAGATGGCGAGCCGCCTCACGCCACTTGCCGCACCGGTAGGCGGCCAGACCCGCGAGCTCCCGCACGGCGGCCACGCCCGGCGCTTCCTCGGCGACCGGTTTGATGGCCCGCAGCGCATCTTGATAGCGGCCCCGCTCGTAAGCGCCGTAGGCCGACTGGGCCCGCTCGACCAGTCCTTCGCGGTGGCGGACGGTCGCCACGTCGGCCGCGTTGCGGATGTCCGCCGCGATCTCGGGCGGGAGCGTGTGGCGGGGCGACAGGGCGGCGATGGCTTGGCGCTGGCGCTGGCGCTGGCGCTCGCTCTCGGGGCGTTGCCCTTGCTCGCCCCCTGGCGGCCCCTGCTACGGGTCGCAGCCGTGTCCTCCCACTCGTCACGGGCCCCGTCGTCGCGCACCCACGCCGCGGGCCGGCTGGGCCTCGGCGTCGCCCGACGGCGCTCACGCTCCAGGTCGTCCGAGTAGCGGGCACCCCGCGGCGAGGCCGATGGGAACCCGGACTCCGAACCGTCGACGTCATCGTCACGCCGGGTGACCTCGCGGGCGCCTCGACGGGCGACATTGCCCCACTTCCTGGCCAGGCCGGGTAGGGGCTGTTCGTCGTCCCGCGACGCCAGCCGCCCGGGTGGACCTGCGCCCCGGCCCGCAGTTCCCCGAGGGGGTCCCTGACCGGCGGGCCTCCCGGTGGTCCTTCGTTGGGGGCCCCGTCCCGGCTCGGCATTCCGGGTTCTCGACTCACCACTGCGTTTCGGGGCGCCGGGGCGGGGTGTGCCCGTCCGCGCCGTACCCGACCTCGGTGCGCCTGCGCGGTGCACCTGAGCGCGGTGCGCCGGGCCGCGCCGAGCTGTTCCGGGACGAGCCCGCCCTCGTCGAACTGCTCCGTGACGACCCGGAACCTTCGCTCGCCTGTCCCCTGCGATCAGCTCCGCCACCTGATCGGGTCGAGGGTCGACCTTGACCCGCACCGCTCCCCGGTCGGCCACGGGCCGCACTTCCCCTGCCGCTGGCACCGCTCCCGCCTGAACGCGTCCCCGAGCGTCCTGAGCCGCCGGATCCTCCCGAACCCCCGGCCCGCGACGGGCGGCCGCCCGACTGCGACGGTCGGCCAGGTCGCGCCGACGGGGCGCGACGATTCGGCCGAGGGGAGTTCGGAGGCATCTGTCGATTGTACGGCCCTTTGCCTCGGAGCCTCCTCGCACTCATTACGGCGAAGTACACGCTCAAGAGAAGTTCGGGTTGGCGCGCGGGCGCCCGGAATTGACGAGATCCCCTCGAGCCGGAGCTCAGAGGGGATCTCGTTGTTAGAAATCCCGGCGGCGACCTACTCTCCCAGGGGGCCTCCCCCCAAGTACCATCGGCGCGGGCGGGCTTAACTGCCGTGTTCGGAATGGGAACGGGTGTTTCCCCGCCGCCATGGCCACCGGAAACCGTGCGCTCGGCGGGCTCACCTCTCCATTAGCGGAGTGTGAGCCGGCGCCTGTGGCTGCGTTGCCGCAGCCCCTGAGCGTTCCAAAGCGAGCACGAGCACGAGTAGGTCTCCAAGCCCTCGGCCGATTAGTACCGGTCGGCTGAATGCATTGCTGCACTTACACCTCCGGCCTATCAACGTGGTCGTCTAGCCACGGGCCTTACCAGGTTAACCCTGTGGGAGATTTCATCTCGAAACGGGCTTCGCACTTAGATGCTTTCAGCGCTTATCCCACCCGTAGGTCGCAAACCAGCCGTGCCCTTGGCAGGACAACTGGCACACGAGAGCTACGTCCGTCCCGGTCCTCTCGTACTAGGGACAGCCTTTCTCAAATCTCCTACGGCTGCATCGGATAGGGACCGACATGTTGTTACCACCGATCGAATCGATCGAGGGCCAGGGCATTTCTGCCTGGCTCTGCATGTCGCCATGCAGATCGGACCATATCTTCACGCTCGCAGGTCTGCGAGGGTGCTTGGCATATGGTCTCTGAGGATTCTGGATTCTGAGCTGCGGTGGAGTCGTCGATATCGACCACCACCGTTCATCTTGAGAGCGAGAGCGGCAAGCCACTCAAAGCCCTCGGGTGTGAGGTGTTCACCCCTTACCATCGCTCTCACGATGGTGGAAAAGGTTACGAACTCCTCTTGTTTACAGCTCAGAAGCGGGTTTCGTTCAAAGAAGGGGATCACGCTATCGAGCAGATCCCGTCGCCGACGGACGACCAGCACATACGTATGGTCATCCGACTTGCGATGATTCTCGCGGAGTGATCCACAACCAAAGACCATCCGGGCAAGGTCCAAGACCTTTGCTCGGGAGACATCTTGGCTGATCCGAAACTCAGGCACGAGTTGCCATCCGCATCTCGTGCTCGGGTTCCTCTGGATCGCTACATGAAAACAGCCTTCTCCGTCTACAAAACCAGCTATGTACGATTCCAGCCTTTCCTGCTGATTGACCGCACCTGACGCATTTTCACTTCTCACCTTGTCCATGACCGCATCGTACGAAGCGGTGGTATCACGACCTTTGATGAGCGAGTAGCGCAGGATTCATACGGTGTTTCCAGCAAATAGCCAAGTTTATAGACAGCGCGGTTAGTTCACTGTCTCACGACGTTCTAAACCCAGCTCGCGTACCGCTTTAATGGGCGAACAGCCCAACCCTTGGGACCGGCTTCAGCCCCAGGATGCGACGAGCCGACATCGAGGTGCCAAACCTTCCCGTCGATATGGACTCTTGGGGAAGATGAGCCTGTTATCCCCGGGGTACCTTTTATCCGTTGAGCAACGGCGCTTCCATAAGCAACCGCTGGATCACTATGCCCTGCTTTCGCACCTGCTCGACTTGTAGGTCTCGCAGTCAAGCTCCCTTTTGCCATTGCACTCGACAGCTGATTGCCAACCAGCCTGAGGGAACCTTTGGGCGCCTCCGTTACATTTTAGGAGGCGACCGCCCCAGTCAAACTACCCACCTGACGCTGTTCCTGATCCGGATCACGGACCGAGGTTAGAGTCCCGGCACTAAAAGGGTGGTATTTCAAGGTTGACTCCACACTGGCTGGCGCCAATGCTTCAAAGTCTCCCACCTATCCTACACAAATAGTACCAAAACCCAACATCAAGCTGTAGTAAAGGTCCACGGGGTCTTTCCGTCCTGATGCAGCTAACGAGCATCTTTACTCGTACTTCAATTTCGCCGGGTCTGTGGTTGAGACAGTAGGAAAGTCGTTACGCCATTCGTGCAGGTCGGAACTTACCCGACAAGGAATTTCGCTTGTTCTGTTACAACCAATCACTCCTAAATACGGGGTGACTAGCGGATCGGTCGTTTCCGCCGATCTCCCTACGTCGCCGTAGGGACCGGACCATATCTTCATCTCACAGGGACTACCTATAGGACCTGCGAGGTGGTCGGCGTTTGGTCTCTGAGGATTCTCAGGACTTTGGATGGCTTTCGATGATTCATCGTCTCAACGATTCCGGCTATTTCCATCAAGCCGGAGGCCGTGAGGTGCTTGCGCTCCTCCATGAGACGAAGCACCGTCTTGAACTTGTCGAAGTTGTCTTGCTTCGATGTTCGAAGCTGGTGCTCTTGGAAGAACGGAACGATCACGTCCCGCAGATCAGCGAACCGTCCCACGTAATACC
>CAWILW010000005.1:207500-917763 GCA_963837125.1 uncultured Acidimicrobiaceae bacterium
CCCGAAGGGCCCGTTCCCTGGATCGCGCGGGGCCGGCCACACCTGACGATGGCGTGCGGCGGGCCTCCGGGCCCTCCGCACGCCATCCGGTGCGTGGAGCTCAACGGGCTTTCCGCACCCCCGGTCGCCAAACTGCCCGCCCGGGGTGCGTGCGCCGCCGGCTGATCTCCTCGATCTACCGCGTGTCACGTGATGGCGTGACACCGACATGGTGCACGCCTGCTGTTGCACGGCGGTGACAGGCCGATGACACCGCCCTGGGACCCGTCCGGCCTGGTCAGGCGCGTCCGTCCCCGCCGTCGCCGCGGCGCTCAGGACCTCGACACCGACGGATCACCCGGGACCCAGAATCGCCACCGCTTCTCCGTGGCCTCTCTGATGCCGATCCGCGTCCCGCGGCCCGGACGCCGGGGAGACGGGGTCCCGTCGTCCAGCAACCGGACGGTGGCCGGCCCGGCCGCCGCCAGGCCCGGGTCTGCACCGGGGCCGTCGGTGCCGGTCCCGGTGCCGCCGCCGTCGGGTGGAAGGAGGTCGCCTCCATTGTCCGAGCCGGTGATCCCGAGTGCCTGGCAGAGTTTGGCCGGACCGTTGCAGAGGTCCCGGTCGTGCCGCGCTGCGGGGCGCGCCTCCCGCATGACGGCCAGCCCCTCCAACGGCGCCAGGGCCCGGATGAGGACGGCGGCCGCCTCCCCATCGGGGCCGCACACCACGTTGGCGCACCAGTGCATGCCGTAGGTGAAGTACACGTAGAGGAACCCCGGTGGCCCGAACATGACCGCCGTCCTCGGTGTCTGCCCCCGATAGGCGTGGGACGCCGGGTCGTTGGCCCCGTGGTAGGCCTCGACCTCGACGATCCGGCCGGCTCTCCCGCCACGGACCAGGATCTTGTTGAGCAGGCGGGGCGCCACCGCGACGGGGTCGTCGTCCAGGTCCGCCCGCTGCATCGGGCCACCCTGGCGCACCCCGGACGGTGGGCGCCACCCGCCCCGAGCCCTCGGGGTCAGCCTGCCGGCTCGCGCCCCCGGGGTCGGCTCAGGTGGGGGCCGGCGCTCGGCTCCTCACGTCGCGGCGGACCGGCCCCCGCGCGGGGTCCCGGCCGGCGCCCGCGTGCACAGTCGTCGGATGCCGGCGCCTGGCCGCGGCGGCCGTGCCCCGTTCCCCCGCTCCGGCCGCCATCTGGTGCAGCAGGGACAGTTCCTCGACCATGGCCCGTGCGAGCCCCGGCAGGTCGGGGACGGCCGCCGCGCCGGCGTTGATGCCCACGAAGAGGGCGTCGCGGTAGCTCTGCACCGTGACGTTCAGCGCCACGCCGTCGACCACCGGCCCGATCGGGTGCACCGCTCGGAGCTCCATGCCGGCGAAGTAGAGCGGGAACTCCGGCCCCGGCACGTTCGAGATCATGAGGTTGCCGGCGCGCAGCTTGCGCAGCACGCCCGAGCGCACCCCGATCTGGATCACCGCCTTGGCCAATGCCGGGGGGACGGCGTCGCTGATCAGCGTGGCCATCGGGCCGTAGCCGACGGCGCGCTCCTGGCCCTTGCACGACGTGCTCGCCGCAGTCACCGTCCGCAGTCGCTCCAGCGGCGTCTTGCAGTCGTTGGCGAGCGGCACGAACATCGCGGAGAGCTGGTTCCCCGCGGTCTCGTGCCCGTCGTCGCGGACCGACACGGGGACGACCGCGACGAGCGGGCTGTCGCAGTCCTGGTCGTGCTCGGCCAGGTGTCGGCGCAGGGCTCCCGAACACACGGCGAGGACCACGTCGTTGATCGTCGACCCGTAGCGGTCCTTCAGGGTGCGCACCTCGCGCATCTCCAGACGGGCGAAGGAGACCGACCGGCGCGCCCCCACCGCCGACTCGAAGACGTCGGGCGCCCCCAGCGGGATGGACACGGGGCCGGTGGCGTCGTCGATCGCGCACCGGGCCAGCCGCACCGCCGTGCGGCCGATCTCGCGCGCCGCCCGCATGGCCCGGAGCGGGCTGTTGACGACGCTCGGCAGTGCGTGGGTCACCAGGCGGGCGTGCGACGGCAGTCGTGGGGGCATCCACGGCGGGCTGGGCTCGGTCACGGGCCTGCCTTCGGGCGTGGGGTCGAGGAGCTGGGCCAGCAGCTGGGCCCCGGCCACGCCGTCGATGACCGAGTGGTGCACCTTGGCGATCAGCCCGACCATGCCACCGGCCAACCCCTCAATGACGTGCATCTCCCACGGCGGCTGCTCGGGCAGGAGCGGGCGACTCATCACCGTGGCCACCATCTCGGTGAACTCCGCCTCCCCACCCGGTTCGGGGAGGGCCGCCCGGTGCAGGTGGTTGCCCAGGTCGAACTCGGGATCCTCGACCCAGCAGGGATGGTCGAGGCCCAGCGGGACGGCCAGGAGGCGGCGGCGGAACGGGGGAAGCGTGGGCAGCCTGGACTCCAGGAGCTCGGCGATGCGCTCGAACGCGTACCCGCCCTCAGCGGTCGCCGGGTCGAAGACGCATGCGTACGCGATCTCCATCGGTGTCTCCGGGGTGTCGGAGTAGACGAACATCGGATCGATGCCTGTCATTCGCTCCATGTGCACATCTCCTCGTGGTGACGTCTCGGTGTGGCCCGACTCCGGGCTTGCGACCGGTCAACGCCTCCCCCCCCTCGCAATCCTCCCGAGGCGCTGTGCAGCTCGGGCGTCGCACTGGGCAGCCCGTCGAATATGGCTCGCTACGTGATACGGCTGCCGGTTACAGGGTGCGCGCAGCGGCGCCGGCATTACAAGCGATCGAGGGAATCTTTATGATGCGTTCACTTACCGGTTACCCGACACCGGGGTAGGTCGCGGTCCCGCCCCATACGTCAACCGGCATGGCCCCCTTGATCGCGGCCCCCCGTCCCCCCCACCCCCACAACCGGTGTTGGTCAGGTCGACGGCGCCAGCGGCCGCCACTGCGCGACGCGCGTGCGGTCGACCTCGCGGCGGCGGGCGAAGCGCTCGGACTGCTCAGCCACCGGGCCGGGGCCGGCGCCGCCGGGGGTACGCCGGCGTGTCACCGCCACACCGGGCTCAAGCAGCTCCACCGCGGCTTCACCCAAGTCCGGGTGCGCGGCCACCAGCTCCACCAGCGGGACGTGGCGCTCCAGCGACTCGCGGACCAGGCCGCCGACGAGCGCGTGGGCCTGGCGGAAGGGCATGCCCTGCTCGACCAGCATCTCGGCCAGGTCGATGGCGGCGGCCGCCGGACCGTCGGCCGCCGTCTGCATGCGGTCCTCGTTCCAGGTGGCGGTCTCGTACACGCCGCGCAGCGCGGCCAGCGCTCGGGAGACCTGCTCTACGGCGTCGAAGAGCGGCTCCTTGTCCTCCTGCAGGTCGCGGTTGTAGGCGAGCGGGAGCCCCTTGAGCATGACCAGGACGGCGGTCAGGTGCCCGATCAGGCGTCCCGACTTGCCGCGGGCCAGCTCGGCCACGTCGGGGTTCTTCTTCTGCGGCAGCATGGAGCTCCCCGTGGCGTACGCGTCGTGCAGCGTGCAGAAGCCAAATTCCTCCGTCGACCACAGCACGATCTCCTCACCCATGCGGGAGAGGTGCACGCCGAGCAGGGCCAGGTCGAAGAGCGACTCCGCGACGAAGTCGCGGTCCGACACGGCATCGAGGGAGTTCTCGAAGCGGCCGTGGAACCCGAGCTCCGCCGCGACGTAGTCGGGGTCGAGGGGCAGCGAGGAGCCGGCGAGCGCGCCGGCGCCCAGCGGCGAGATGTTGAGGCGGTCCACGGTCGTGAGCAGCCGGTCCACGTCGCGCGCCAGCGCCCACCCGTGGGCCAGCAGGTGGTGGGCCAGCAGCACCGGCTGGGCCCGCTGCATGTGGGTGTAGCCCGGGAGGTAGACGTCCGCCGCCTCGCGGGCACGCTGGGCCAGGACGTCCTGGAAGGCCATGATCTCCTCGGCCAGGCCGATGAGGGAGCGACGGCACCATAGGCGGAGGGCGGTGGCCACCTGGTCGTTGCGGCTCCGGCCGGTGTGCAGCTTGGCGCCGACGTCACCGATCAGCTCGGTGACGCGCCGCTCAATGGCCGTGTGGACGTCCTCGTCCCCCGGCGCGAACGCGAAGACACCGGTGGCGAACTCCTCCTCCACGATGTCGAGCGCATCGACGAGGGCCGACACCTCGCTGTCGCTCAGGATCCCTGCCTTGCCGAGGCCCTTGACGTGGGCGCGCGACCCGGCCAGGTCGTCGCTGGCCAGTGCCCGGTCGAAGGGCAGGCTCACCGTGAACTCGGCGACGGCGTCCGCCATCCCGGTCGAGATCCGACCCTCCCACAGCGTCATGACCCACCCCCTTCCGCTCCGGGACCCTGGCGGGCTGACCACGTCGCGACGCCCAGGCCCCACAGCCGCACGAACCCCTCCGCGTCGGCGTGCCGGAAGGTGTCCGACGCGTCATAGGTTGCCAGGTCGTGGTCGTAGAGCGCGACCGGGCTGCGCCGACCCACGACCGTGCAGGTGCCCGGTGCCGCGAACCGCAGCCGCACCTCTCCCGTCACATGGCGCTGGCTCTCGGTGATGAACGCCTGCAGCGCGGAGCGCAGCGGCGAGTACCACAACCCGTCGTAGACGAGCTCGGACCAGCGGGGTTCGAGGCGCGCCTTCTCGTGGTGGAGGTCGCGCTCCAGCGTCAGGTCCTCGAGGTCCGCGTGGGCGATGATCAGCGCGAGGGCGGCGGGACACTCGTACACCTCGCGGCTCTTGATGCCGACCCTCCGGTTCTCCACCATGTCGAGGCGCCCGAAGCCCCGGCTCCCCGCCTGCTCGCCCAGGCGGGTGATCAGGTCGTAGGGGGAGAGGGCGGCGCCGTCGAGAGTGACCGGGACGCCCGCCTCGAATCCCACGATGACCTCGACGGGCTCGCTCTCGCGCACGCGGGTGAGCGTGTAGACGTCGTCGGGCGCCGGCGCCCAGGGGTCCTCGATCGCTCCGCACTCGATCGCCTTGCCCCAGAGGTTGTCGTCGATGGAATACAGCTTCTCCTTGGTGACCGTGATCGGGATCTCCCACTTCGCCGCCAGTTCCACGCAGTCCTCCCGAGTCAGGCCCCACACCCGGGCGGGTGCGAAGATCCCGAGGTCGGGCGCGAGGGCGCGCACCCCCACCTCGAAGCGCACCTGGTCGTTCCCCTTGCCGGTGCAGCCGTGCGCGACCGCCGTCGCGCCGTGGCGCCTCGCCTCGGCGACGAGATGGCGCACGATCACCGGGCGCGAGAGCGCCGAGACGAGCGGGTACTTGCCCTCGTAACGGGCGTTGGCCTGCAGGGCCGGCACGCAGAACTGTTCCGCCATCTCGCGGCGGGCGTCGATCACGACCGCCTCGACCGCCCCGGCGGCCAGGGCCCGGGCCCGAATGGCGTCCCAGTCCTCGCCGCCGCGGTCCGCCGCCTGCCCCACGTCGACGGCGACGGCAACGACCTCGACCCCCTCGTGCTCAATGAGCCAGCGCACGGCCACCGACGTGTCGAGTCCACCGCTGTAAGCCAGTACAACCCGCTCAGACATGCTCAGTCCTCTTCCTTCCCATTCAACGCGATCTTGTTCGCCCCGGCAATGCCCGCGACATCCCGCAGCCGTTCCGCCATGGCGGCGCCGCCGACCAGCTCGTCGACCACGACCAGCACGGTGTCGTCGCCGGCCACGGTACCCACGACCTCTTCCAGCCCGCTGCGGTCGAGCGCCGAGCCCACGACGTGCGCCGACCCGGGCGGTGTCCGCAGCACCACCAGGTGGCCCGAGTGCGCCACCTCCACCACCCACTCGCCGAGCACACGGCGCAGGTGGTCCTCGGGGGCGATCTGGTGGACCGGGAGCTCGGGGAGGGCGTAGGCGGTCTCGCCGCCGGGCAGGCGCACCTTGACCGCACCGAGATCGTCGAGGTCGCGCGACACGGTGGTCTGGGTGGCCTCGACCCCCTGCTCGCCGAGCAGGGTCACCAGCTGCGCCTGACTCGTCACGGGCTGTGACTCCAGCAGCTTGGTGATGCGGTGCTGGCGCTGGTTCTTGGTCAGGCGTCCCACCGTGGGCCCGCTCACGACTCCTCCTCCGCGGCGTCTCCGACGACCCAGGCCAGGATCCCCCGCATGGCCGTGCGGCGGTGGGCGGCCTGTCGCCACACAACCGAGCGCGGGCCCTCGAGGACGGCGTCGGTGATCTCCTCCCCGCGGTGGGCGGGCAGGCAGTGCAGCACGACGGCATCGGCGGCCGCGTGCTCGACGAGCTCGTCGTCGATGGTGAACCCTTCGAAGGCGACCAGGCGCGCCGCCCGCTCGTCCTCCTGCCCCATGCTCGTCCACACGTCGGTGTACAGCGCGGCGGCCCCCTTGGCCGCCTGCTGCGGGTCGTCGGTCAGCTGCACGGTGCCGCCCCGACCCGCCCGCTCCGCGAAGGCCCCCAGCGCGGCCATGTCCTTCGGTGAGAAGGCGTAGCCCGCCGGCGAGGCGATGCGCACCTCCATGCCCTCGAGCAGGCCCGCCTCGGCCAGCGAGCGGGAGACGTTGTTGGCGTCCCCGATGTAGGCCAGGGCGCGCCCCGCCAGCGGACCGAGGGCCTCGCGCATGGTGAGCACGTCGGCCACCACCTGGCAGGGGTGCGCGCCATCGGAGAGAAGGTTCACCACCGGGACCTCGAAGCCACTGCGCCGGAGAGCGGACGCCATCCGGACCAGGACACCGTGATCGAACACGCGCGCGCAGAGCACCCGGTGGTAGCACCCCAGCGTCCGCGCCACGTCCTCGACGCTCTCGCGCCGGTCGAGGCCCACCTCGTCGCCCTGAATGTAGACGGGGTGACCCCCGAGGTCGACTACGGCCATCTCGCTGGAGTTGCGCGTGCGCGCCGACGGCTTCTCGAAGAGCAGCGCCACGCCCTGGCCCGCCAGTCGCCGCTGCGGCGGGTCCTCCAGCGCGAGCGCGAGGACCCGGTCCCAGCCGGCCGGGTCCAGATCGTCGATGTCGAGGAAGTTGACCATGTCTTTGGCACGCCTCCCGCTCACTCGGGCCGGGAACCGGCGGGGGTGAGCAGGTCGCCGAGCACCCCGTGGAGGATCGACAGTGCGGCGTCGATCTCGTCGTCGCGCACGAGCAGCGGCGGCGCGGCGCGCAGCGCGTCGGGACGGACCGCGTTGACGAGGAGGCCGCGTTGGAGCGCCAGCGCCGCGGCCTCCTTCGCCACCGGCGTCGCCAGCTGCGCCGCCAGCAGGAGGCCCGCGCCGCGCACCGAGACCACGCCGGGGAGCCGGCCCAAACCGGCGCTGAGTCGGGCACCGGCGGTGCGGGCGCGCCCGCACACGTCCTCGGCCTCCATGACCGCGAGCGTCGCTTTCACCGCCGCCAGCGCCAGCGGCTGCCCGCCGAAGGTCGATCCGTGGTCACCGGGGCCGAACGCGGCCGCCACCTCGCCCCGGGCCCAGCAGGCGCCGACCGGCATGCCGTTGCCCAGCGCCTTGGCCATCGTCACCACGTCGGGCTCCAGCCCCTGGGCCTGGAAGGCGAACCAGTGGCCGGTGCGGCCCAGCCCGGTCTGCACCTCGTCGAGCATCAAGAGCGCGTTGCGTTCCGTGCACAGGGTGCGCACCGCGCCGAGGTAGTCCGAGCTCGGCACCATGACGCCGCCTTCGCCCTGCAGCGGCTCGAGCAGCACCGCCGCGACGGTGTCGGGGTCGAGCGCCGTGTCCAGCGCGGCGACGTCGTCGTAGGGCACGTGCACGAATCCCTCGGGGAGGGGCAGGAAGGGCGCCTGCTTCTCGGGCTGGCCGGTGGCGGTCAGCGTGGCCAGCGTCCGGCCATGGAAGGAGTTGTCGGCGCTGATCACCACGTGGCGACCTCCGCCGGCCCAACGACGGGCGAGCTTCAGTGCGCACTCGTTCGCCTCGGCGCCCGAGTTGGCGAAGAAGACCTGGCCGCCCGCCTGCCCGGTGCCGCCGTTGATCAGCCTGTCGATGGTGCGCGCGACCTCGGGAGCGAGCGTCGTCCCGTAGAGGTTCGAGACGTGGCACAGGGTCCGCGCCTGCTCGGCCACCGCGTCGGCCACGGCCGGGTGGGAGTGGCCCAGCGACACGACCGCCAGTCCGGTGATGAAGTCGAGGTACTCGTGGCCGTCGGCGTCGAAGAGGACGGTGCCTTCCCCGCGTACGAACGTGGCCGGCGGCTCGGCGTAGGTGCGCATCAGCGCCTCACGGCCCGCGGTCGGCAGTGGAGTCGTCACGGCAGCACCATCGTCCCCACCCCAGAGTCGGTGAACAGCTCCAGGAGCAGCGCGTGGGGGACGCGCCCGTCGAGGATGTGGGCCCGGCTCACACCCGCCCGCACCGCACGGGCACACGCCTCGACCTTCGGCATCATGCCCCCCTGTGCTCCCCCGCTGCGGATGATCTCGTCGATCACCTCGAGGGAGGCCTGGTGGATGACCGTCGCCGGGTCGTCGGCCACGACCCGCAGGCCCTCGATGTCGGTCAGGAAGATCAACTTCTCGGCGTGGAGCGCCTCCGCCAGTGCCCCGGCGACGGTGTCGGCATTGATGTTGTAGGCCTGGCCCGACTCGTCGGCGCCGATGGTCGCCACGACGGGGATCAATCCCTCGGCCACCAGTCGTTCCAGCATGGTCGGGTCGACGAGCGAGACGTTGCCGACGAAGCCGAGCTCGGCGTGGCGCGGCGCGGCGGTGATGAGGTTGGCGTCCTCCCCCGACAGGCCCACCGCGAGCGGCCCGTGCACGTTGATGGCGGAGACGATGTCGCGGTTCACCTTCCCGACGAGCACCATGCGGGCGATGTCGAGGGTGTCGGCATCGGTGACGCGCAGGCCGTGGCGGAACTCGGTCTCCTTGCCCAGCCGCGCCATCATGTCGCCGATCTGGGGCCCGCCCCCGTGCACGACGACCGGCAGCATGCCGACCGCGCGCATGAGGACCACGTCCTGCGCGAATGAGGCCAGCGCTGCGGCCTCGTCGGGCGTACCCACGGCGCCCGGTCCGTCCCCGTCGACGGCGGCGGACGCGTGCAGGGCGTTGCCGCCGTACTTGACCACCACGATCTTCTCCCAGAAGCGCCGGATGTAGGGCAGCGCCTCCACGAGCACCGAGGCCGTCTTCGCGGCGGCCGCCTTCTGGGCCCGGGTGACCTTGGGCGGGACGGGCAGCGCCCCCGACACCGTCACGACGTCGTCCGGTTCTCGTCGATGTACCCGTAACTGAGATCGGTCCCGAGGACGACCGCGTCACCCGACCCCAGACCGAGGTCGCAGTCGATCTCGATGTGCCGGCCCGCCATGTGGGCGGCCACCGCCGCCTCGTCATGCGGCACGGCGATCCCGGCGGCACACACCACGGTGCCGCCGTAGGCGACCGACACCCGCTCGATGTCGAAGGGCGTGCCGGCCGAACCGAGCTCGGACACGACCCGACCCCAGTACGGGTCCTCCCCGAAGAGGGAGCACTGGACCAGCATGGAGTCCGCCACCTGGCGCGCGGCCAGGTGGGCAGCGGAGTCGCTGTGTGCACCCCTCACGCGGACGTGGGCCACCTTGGTCGCGCCCTCCGCGTCGCCGACCATCTGTTCGGCCAGGGAGCGGCACGCCTCGGTGAGCGCCCGGGTGAGCTCGGCCGGTGACGGGGACGCCCCACGCCCGCTGGCCAGCACGAGCACGGTGTCGTTGGTCGACGTGCACCCGTCGACGGTGATCGTGTTGAACGACGCCGCCACGGCCTCACACAGGGCTTTGTGCAGCGTCGGCGCGTCGACTGCGGCGTCCGTCGTGCAGAGCGCCAGCATCGTGGCCATGTTGGGGGCGAGCATCGCAGCCCCCTTGGCCATGCCACCGACGGTGAAGCCGTTGCCGGCCACGACGACCTCCTTCGGCACGGTGTCGGTCGTCATGATGGCCCGGGCCGCGTGGGCCCCATCGCGCGGTGTGGCACCTCGTGCCATGACGATCGGCTCCAGCTGCGGCAGGACGTGGTCGACGGGGAACGGGATGCCGATGAGGCCCGTCTGGCACACCAGGATCTCCTCGGCGGTGGATCCGATCCCGCCGGCGACCGCAACGCAAAGGCGCTCGGCCGCGGCGTGCCCCGGCGCGCCCGTGGCGGCGTTCGCGTTGCCCGACGTCAGGATCACCCCCGCCGCCGCGCCCCCGGTCGCTGCGAGATGCTCCCGGCTCACCTGCACCGGCGCCGCCGCGGCGAGGTTGGAGGTGAACACCCCGGCCGCCGGCACGGCGCGGCCGTCGGCGGTCGCCACGACTGCGACATCGGGTACGCCACCGGCCTTGATGCCGGCCGGGCCCCCCGTGGCCACGAAGCCCATCGGGGCGGTCACGCTCACGGGAACATCCCCGCGAAGGGCAGGCCGGTGGTCTCGGGCAGTCCCAGGGCCGCATTCGCACATTGGATGGCCTGCCCCGAGGCTCCCTTCACGAGGTTGTCGAGGGCGCAGAGCGTGACGACCCAGCCGGTCCGCTGGTCCACGCGCGCCGTGACGTGGGCCGCATTGGCGCCCGCCGTCGACTTGGTGGAGGGAGGATCGTCGGTCACGAGGACGAACGGCTCGTCGTCGTACGCCTCGTGCAAGGCGTCCATGACCGCGGTCGACGACAGCGTCCGGTCCGCGGTGGGACGGCTGTAGCACGTGGCCAGGATGCCGCGGACCATGGGCGCGAGATGGGGGGTGAAGAGCAACTCGGCGCCGAGGATCTGCTCCATCTCGGGGGTGTGGCGATGGGTGAGCAACCCGTAGGCGGCGAAGTCCTCGTCGACGGTTCCGAAGTGCAGCGACTCTTTCGGGGCGCGGCCCGCGCCGGAGACCCCGGACGCCGCGTCGACGACGATGCCGCTCGGCTGGACCAGCCCCTCGCGCACCAGCGGGGCCAGCGCCAGACCGGCGGCCGTCGGGTAGCAGCCGGCCGCCGCCACGAGCGTGGCCGCCTGCAGCCCCGTCCGGAACAGCTCGGGCAGCCCGTAGACCGCCTCGGCCAAGAGCTCCGGCGCAGCGTGTTCCTGTCCGTACCAGCGCGGGTAGAGAGACGCATCCTTCAGCCGGAAGTCGGCCGCCAGGTCGACGACCAGGCCGACGCGGCCCCGCAGCTCGGGGACGATCCGCTGCGACTCGCCGTGCGGGAGCGCGCAGAACACCACGTCGAGGCCGTCGAGGCGGCCCGGGTCGCCGTCCTCGTAGACCAGGCCCGGATACGCCGCGCCCAGCGATGGTGTGTGCCGCCCGACCGCCTCACCCGCGTGGGAGTGCGCCGTGACGACCGCGACCTCGAAGCCCGGATGTCCCGCCAGGAGCCGCAGGAGCTCGGCTCCGGTGTATCCCGATGCTCCGACCACCCCGACTTTCATCGCATCAGTATACATATATTTGCATAATCATGCGATCTCGGTCAGAGTGGCGCCTGGGCCGCTTCGAAGACCGCTCGTCGGCACTCACGTCGCCCGGACCGAGGGCGCTCAGGAGGCGCGCAGCTCCTTCTGCCAGAACCAACCCGCGCCGACGACCTCGAAGCCCATCATGTCGTTGACGGCGATCATCGGCGCGTTCACCGACGCGTTGCCGGTCACGATGCGCCGCACCTCGGGCGCCTCCTCCGCCAGGGCTTCCACATTGGCCAGCTTCACGGCCAGGCCGAGACGGTGCCCGCGGTGATCGGGGTGCACGAGCGTGGCCAGCTGCCAAGCCTCCGCCGGCGCGTCGGGCGACAGCAGGAGCTCGCTGAACGCCACGAGCCGCCCGCTGACGAGGTGCTGGGCCACCGCCGTGAGCTTCCAGACCCCGCGAGCCTCCAGAAGCTCGTCCTCCTCGCGGATGCGCGGGCCGTCCCACACCTCCTCCTCCTTGTCCCCGTCGCCCGCCGGCTCGTCGGTGGACATGTGGCGCTGGAGCTCGCAGTGGTCCTCGACGAAATCCGCCGGCCACGGCGCCACCCAGGTGAGCATCCGGTAGGCGTCGGCATCGCGCGCGCCCCGCACGACGGCACGCAGCTCGTCGGCTCGGCTCGGCTCCAGGGGCACCCTGAGGTAGCGGCTGTTCCCGGGCAGCTTGGCCTCGAAGCCGACGCTGCGGGCGAAGGGCGCGCCCGGGTGCGTCTCGGCCACCGCCACCGGCACGTCCACGATGCCGTTGAGCGATCGGCGGCCCTCGGCGGCCGCGAGCTCCGCCATGCGCGCCACGATGGCGCGGCCCGCCCCCTGGCGCCGGCGCTCGGGGTGGACCCCCACGGTCACCTCCGCGCTGTGGAGGTTGTCGCGCAGCGGGACGTCCATGACTCCCACACCGATGATGCGGCCCCTGCGCTCGCCCGCAGCGAGTTGGACGACGCGGCGAGAGGCGCCGCGGTGCCGGGCGAAGGCGCGGACGTCGCGCAGGCCGTAGCCCGTTCGGTCGGGCCAGTCGTCCTGCTCGACGGCGTGCAACACGGCATGCCACGCGGCGAGGGCGTCCTCGTCAGCGGGATCGAGCGGCCAGACCTCCATCCGCTCACCATGCCACGGGCCGGGCCACGGGGCCGGGGCGGTGGCCGGGCCATGCGGCCGGGCCACGCGGGAGGGCCGCGCCGGCGCGGCGGGTGGACGCGGCACACAGGCCGTCAGCGCAGGACGGCCCCGAACTCTCGCTCGACCGCTTCGATGCAGCTCGCCCGCAGGCCGGCGACCTCCTCGTCGGTGAGCGTGCGCTCGGGCGAGCAGAAGCGCAGGCGGTAGGCCAGGCTCCGGGCGCCTTCGTCGATCCCTGTGCCGCGGTACACGTCGAACAGCGCGACCGACTCGAGCACGTCGCCGCCGGCCAGCCGCAGGGCGTCGGCCACGGCGTCGGCGGGATACCGGTCCTCCACCACGAACGCGAGGTCGATGTCCGACGACGGGAACCGGCTGACGGCGCCGCCGACCGTGAGGCGACGGGGCACCTGCGCCTCGTCGAAGAGCAGCCCGAGGTCGATCTCCAGCCAGCCGACACGGCGCGCCGCCGTGCCGGCGCCCGTGGTCCGGGTGAGCCCGAAGGTCGCCGCGACGCCCGGGTCTATCTCGCCGACGGCGCCGAAGACGACCCTCCCGGCGTCATCTCCGACCGCGACGAGATGGGCGGAACGCGTCGGGTGCAGGCCGGGAATGGGCGGGAGCCCGTCGCCGGGCGCCACCAGGCGAACGCCGTCGAGGTGGAGCGTCTCGGCGATCACATGCCACGACGCCACCGCGCTGCGGGCATCGTCGGTCTCCTGGGCGAATACGGCCGCCAACATCTCGCGCTCGCCGGGCAGCTCGGCGGACTCCGCCCCGCCGGCCCCGGCGCGCTCGACCACCCGCGGCGCGCCTTCGCCGGGGTGCGAGAACACGACGCCCACCTCGAAGAGGCGCACGTCGGGTTGGCGGCGGCTGGCGTTGTACGACAGTGCCGTAAGGAGACCCGGCATCAAGGAGCGCCGCAGGAACGGCTTCTCGGCGTCGAGAGGGTTGGCCACCCGCACCGCCGGTCCGACGAGCCCGACGTCGGCGTGCGCCGAAGCCGAGACGAACGAGTCGGTCCAGCCCTCCGACGCGCCGAGACCGCACAGGATGTCCTTGAGCAAGCGCCGCGACCTCTGCAGCGCGGTCAGGCGCCCGGGCTGGGGCCACACCGGGACGCGGCGCGGGATGTTGCCGTAGCCGAACGTCCGCGCGATCTCCTCGATCACGTCGGCGACCCCGAAGGGCTCGGGCCGCACGTCCGGCCGGTTCGTCGGCACGATCACCGTCACGAGTGCGTCCGCGTCGGCGCCCGTCTGCTCCATCACGGTGAACCCGATCGGGTCCAACAGGCGGGCGATCTGCTCCCGCCCGAGCGCGACGCCCATCTGGCTGTGCACCCGTGCCACGGGGACCGAGACGACGAAGGGATCCGGCACCTCGCCCCGGACGTCGAGCATCCCGTCGGCCACCCGGAGTCCTGGGACGCTCTCGGCCAGGAGCTCACAGAAGCGCCGGACCGCCGGCTCAATGCCCCACGGATCGCAGCCGCGCTCGAAGCGCGCCGACGCCTCGGTGCGCAGGCCGAGACGCTTGGAGGTGCGGGCGATCGCCATGGGGGCGAAGTAGGCCGCCTCCAGGAGGACCTCGGTCGTCGTGTCCGCGATCTCCGACGAGGCGCCGCCCATGACGCCGGCGATCCCCACGGGCGTCCCCTCGGCGTCGCAGATGAGGCAGTCCTCGCCCGTGTCGCCCAGGCTGCGGCCCCGCACCCCGACCGTGCGCGTGACCCCGTCCAGCGTCTCGATCGTCTCCCCCTCGCGGGCGCGGCGGACGAGCAGCCCGCGTCCGGGAAGGCGTGACACGTCGTAGGGGTGCGTGGGCTGGCCCAGCTCGAGCATCACGTAGTTCGACGCGTCGACCACGTTGTTGATGGGCCGCATCCCGGCCATGAGGAGCCGGCGGGCGATCCGGCGTGGCGACGGCCCGACGACGACGTTGCCGAGGACCGAGACGGTCAGGCGGGGGCACAGGTCGGTCGACTCCACCACCGCCGTCCCCGCTGACTCGATCGGCCAGCTGCTCGGTGCGGGCTCGGGCGGCTCGGGCGCGGAGAACGGGAGGCCGAGCCGGGCGGCCAGGTCGCGCGCGATCCCGACGATGGACCACGCGTCGGGCCGGTTGCCCTCGACGGTGATGTCGAAGACGATGTCGTGTTCCAGCCCCAGCGCCTCTGTCAGCGGCGTCCCCGGCTCGCCCGGTGCCTCGTCACCCAGGACCAGGAGGCCAGCGCCGTCGTCGGAGAGCCCGAGCTCCTTCCCCGAGCACAGCATCCCGTTGGAGACGATGCCGCGCATCTTGCGGCGCGCGATCTCGAAGCCTCCCGGGAGGATCGCACCGACGGGTGCCAGCGGCACCCGGTCCCCCACGGCGAAGTTGTGCGCTCCGCACACGATCTCGAGCGGCTCGGCCCCGGCGTCGACCACCACCAGCCGGATGCGGTCGGCATCCTTGATCGGTGCGATCTCGAGCACCCGGCTGACGACGACGTCGCCCAGGCCCTCACCCACGTGCTCGATGCCCTCGACGACGAGACCGAGGTCGTCGAGCGCGGCCCGCAGCCCGTCGAGATCGTCGGGGAAGGGGGCGAAGTCACGGAGCCAGCTGAGTGGGGCGCGCACGGTGGTCTCGGGGTCTCTCTCGTTGGCGGGTTAGGTCGTCGACGTACGGGTCAGAACTGCGAGAGGAAGCGGATGTCGTTCTCAAGGAAGGAGCGCATGTCCGGGATGGCGTGGCGCATCTGGGCCAACCGGTCGATGCCGAATCCGAAGGCGAAGCCCGACCAGACCTCGGGATCGATGCCGACGGCGGCGAACACGGCGGGGTCGACCATGCCGCAGCCTCCCAGCTCGATCCAGCCGGTGTGCGAACACGTCCGGCAGCCCTCGCCGAGGCACAACGTGCAGGTGATCTCGAACTCCGCCGACGGCTCGGTGAAGGGGAAGTAGGCCGGCCGCAGCCTCGACTGCATGCCCTCACCGAAGTAGGCCTCGGTGAAGACCTGGACCGTGCCGGCGAGGTCGCCGAAGGTGATGTCGCGATCGACCACCAACCCCTCGATCTGGTTGAACACGGGGAGGTGCCGCGCATCGGGAGTGTCCAGGCGGAAGCACTTGCCGGGCATGACGGCATGAATGGGCACCGAGCCCGAGCGCACCGCCTCCTCCATGAGGTGGATCTGCACCGGGGACGTGTGGGTGCGCAGCAGCACGGTCTCGGGCTCCCCGACGTCGAGGTACATGGTGTCGAACATCCCGCGCGCCGGATGCGCGGGAGGGATGTTCAGCGCCTCGAAGTTGTACCAGTCGGTCTCCGCCTCGGGCCCCTCCGCCACGGTGAAGCCCATGCCGACGAAGAGGTCCTCGAGCTCGGCCCTGGCCTGGGTCACCAGGTGCAGGTGCCCCCGGGCCGGCGGCCAGAGCACCTGGGCGGGGACCACCTCGGAGAGGTCCAGACGGTCCGCTCGCAGCGCCTCGGCCCGCTCGGCCTCGGCCAGCTCCGTGCGGCGGGCGGCCAGCTGGGACTCCAAGCGGGCGCGGACCTCGTTCAGTCTCTGCCCGGCCTCCTTGCGCGCCTCGGGGCTCAGGCCGCCGAGGGTGCGGTGCGCACGGGTGAGCGCAGACCGCTTGCCGAGGAACTCGGTTTCCACCGTTGCCAGCGCGTCGGTCGAGGCCGCGGCCGCGATGGCCCGCTCGCCGTCGCCGGCGATGCCCTCGATGTCGAGATCCACGTTGTCAGTCACCATGTCGAGCCTCGCCGCTGGAGATGCTACGTGGCCCGGGCCCACCGCCCCGGCGTTGGCGGAATGCCTCGAAGCAGACGACGGCGCAGGCGACCCCCACGTTCAGCGATTCGGCGCTCCCGGCCATGGGGACGACGAGCGAGCCACCCAGCGCGGCCACGAGGTCGGGGTCGAGCCCCGCGGACTCGTTGCCGAGGAAGAGCGCCGTCGGCACGGACCAGTCGAGCCCGGCGTAGTCCTCGCCGTCGCGGACGACGGTGGCCAGCGTACGGAAGCCGGCCCCCGCCAGGTCGCTCGCCAGCTCGAAGGGATCGCTGCGCACCGCCACGGGGAGATGGAACAGCGAGCCGGCAGAGGCCCGCACGGTCTTGGGGTTGTAGGGGTCGACCGAATAGCCGGCGTAGACGACCGCGGTCGAGCCCGAGGCATCGGCCGCCCGCAACACGGTGCCGGCGTTGCCCGGGTCCCGCACGTCCACCAGCACCACGATCAACGAACCCGGACCGGCCTGCCACACTTCTGCGTCCGGTGGCGGCTCCTCGAGCATCGGGAGCACGGCGAGCACCGGCTGGGGCGTGACCGTGTCGGCGACTCGCTCGAGCACGCCGGCCGCCAGCGGGAACACCCGGGCTCCGGTCGCGGTCGCCCGGCGGCACACCTCCTGGGTGGCACGGTCGTGATCGCCCTCGACTGAGACATAGAGCGATTCGACGGGCGCGCCGGCGTCGAGCGCGCAGCGGATGAGCTCAGCACCTTCCGCCACGAAGGCCCGCTCACTCCAGCGCGCCGAACGCTTCTGCAGTAGCCCGCGCAGCCGGCGGACCCGCCGGTGCGTGAAGGCCAGCCGCTGGGTCAGGAAGCGACCTCCGACGCGGGAACGCTCGACAGCGCGTCCTGCGCCGTCGCCACCAGCGCGCCGAATGCCTCGGGGTCGGTCACCGCCAGGTCGGCCAGCACTTTGCGGTCGACTTCGACGCCGGCCAGGTGCAGCCCGTTGATCAGGCGGCTGTAGCTCATGCCGTGCTGGCGGGCCCCGGCGTTGATGCGCTGGATCCACAGCTTGCGGAAGTCACCCTTGCGCGCCCGCCGGTCGCGGTAGGCGTACTGCATCGAGTGCATGAGCTGCTCGTTGGCGGCCCGGTAGGAACGGCTCTTGTTGCCGTAGTACCCCTTCGCCTGCTCCAGGACCGCGCGGTGGTGCTTGCGGCCGTGGACGGCGCGCTTCACTCTGGCCATGGGGGTGCTCCTCTCTTCGAATTCTCGTGTGTCGTGTGTGCGGGGGCGCGGGGCGCCGTTGCGATGTCTGGGATCAGATGCCGAGCATCCGGCGGGTCGCCCGCTCGTCTGCCTTGGCGATCTCGGTCTCGCGGCCGAGACGGCGCTTGCGCTGGCTCGACTTCTTCTCGAGTATGTGCGACCGGAAGGCCTTGCGCCGGCGCAGCCGGCCGCTTGCGGTCACCTTGATCCGCTTGGCGGCACCCCGGTCCGTCTTCATCTTCGGCATTACGTCATCCCTCTTCGGCTGACTCGGCGACTTCGCTGACTCCACTGGCGTCCCCGGCCGGCGGCGCACTCCCGTTCTCCTCGGCGGGGGCGGAGCCTGCCGGGATCGCCGGAGCGCCCTGCGCCGTGGCGGCGGGCGCTGCCTTCCCGGTGCGCTGCTGGTTCGAGGCCCTCGACTGGGCGGCCTGGCGGGCCCGCTTGTCGGGGGCGAGCACCATGATCATGTTGCGGTTGTCGAGCTTGGGCTCGGCCTCCACCTTGGCGATGCCCTCCATCTGCTCGGCGATGCGGTCCAGGATCCGCTTCCCGTGCTCGGGGTGGTACACCTCGCGGCCCCGGAACATGATCGTGATCTTGACCTTGTGCCCCTCGTTGAGGAACTTGCCCACCTGACGGGTCTTGGTGTCGAAGTCCCCGGGCCCGATCTTCGGCCGGTACTTCATCTCCTTGATCCCGACGTGGACCGCCTTGCGGCGGCTCTCCTTGGCCCGCTGCGCCTCGTCGAACTTGAACTTTCCGAAGTCCATGATCCGGCAGACAGGCGGGTTGGCCATGGGAGCGACTTCCACGAGATCGAGGTCGAGCTCCTTGGCGATCGCCAGGGCCTCGGGGAGCGGCTTGATGCCTAGTTGCACACCGTCGGGGTCCACGAGTCGGACTTCACGGGCACGGATTCGGTCATTGATCCGATGCTCAGTAGTGGTTTCAGCGACGATGCGTCATCACACCTCTCACTCGGGCCCGCGGTCCTTCCGCAAGCCAATCGGTGGAGGCGGGGCCGACGAGCGGGCAGAACCCGCGCCCGAAGGACGTTCGACCTGGCGCACGATGCTCCCCGTGGTGCAGGGTGGTGGCCAGGTGGAGGCCTCTCAGAGGAGGCCCCGCTTCCAAGTAGTCAAGGTGCATACAGTACCAGCACAAAGGCGGTATTGGGTAGCCCCTGGCAGATGAACGTTTAGGAACCAACTCCTTAGAACCTGGTCGCCGGCTCGTTCGCGGTCGAACGCGCTCCGTTGCGCCCGTTTTGTTGGGACTTTTGCTGGGATGGTTCGCGCCCGGTGGCCTAATCCGCTAGCTGGCTACGACGCCGCCGACCGGGTGTCCGCGTTCGCGGCCTGCTCGGGGTGCCACCTACCGGCGTTCGAGCTCGTCCCGGATGGACCGCCCCGACCTCAACCTTGGAGCACGGACTGAACCCTCGACGAGCTTCGGCGTCGAGAACGGGAACGCCCCATGGGGCGCAGCAAATGGCTCCACGGCACACCGCTCGGCACCTAGTCAAAATTACCCATGGAATGTGCTGATTCCGGCGGACGAGACTTACCTTCCGGGCCATTGCATTCAATTGCAATGGCCGTGAGGGGGGAAGATGCAAGCCTTGAAGGAAGACGCCCGGGGCGTCGATTTCGACCGGTACGCAAGAGGCTACGAGGACGAAGTGGACCGATCGGTGTCCTTTACGGGCAGGAACTCGGCCTTTTATGCTCGCCGCAAGGTCGAGATCCTCGAGGAGATCGTTCGCCGGGGACCGGGTGCACTGCAGGGACTGTCGCTGCTCGACGTCGGCTGCGGCACAGGCACGACCGACCAGGTACTCGCCCCGCGCGTCCGAAAGCTCCACGGCGTCGACGTCTCGGAGGAGATGCTGGTCAAGGCTCGGCAGAACGTTCCGGACGCCGAATTCTCTTGGTACGACGGGGGGAAGCTTCCATTCGACGATGAGACATTCGACGTCGTGGTTGCCATATGCGTGCTGCACCATGTCCCAACCGCAGAGCGATTCAAGGTCGTCAACGAAATGCTGCGCGTCAGCCGGCGCGAAGGTGTCGTGGCGGTGTTCGAGCACAATCCTTACAACCCACTGACGCGACGAGCCGTGAACACCTGCGAGCTCGACCGCGACGCGGTGCTGCTCCCGCCCCGCGAGACCCTCGAATTGCTGAAGGAGTCGTCCGCCGTCGAGCCCGAGTATCGCCACTACCTGTTCTCGCCGCTGGGAGGGGCGATCGGCTGCTCGCTCGATCGGCTCCTGCGGAACGTTCCTTTGGGCGGACAGTACGTCGCCTGGGTACGGCGCAGCGGAGTGGGCACCGGCTAGACAGCGATTATTTGACGCCACGACATGCCTGTTCAGCGAGGCCATTTCTAGGGGGTAGGTACAGTACCCCTATGAGCAGTCTCTGGACACCGTCGGGCGAGCATTTCCCCAAGGAGGAGGGCCCCGACGAAGACCGTCGACCCTTCACCCCCACGGGCGACTCCGAGCTCTCCGGCGCTGAGAGCGAGCCGTCCGAGGCCGAGGCGCAGGCGGCGGTCGAGGCGATGCGGGCCCAGCTCGCCAACACGCCGGCGGAGGTTGTGGTGGCCAACCACTGCTACGGGCTCTTCGAGCTGGCGGCCATCTACCTCTCGCAGACGCCGCCGATGCTCTTCCAGGCCCGGCTGGCCATCGACGGACTGGGGTACCTGCTCGACGGCCTGAAGGGCCGCCTCGGCGAGGCCGAGCCGTCGCTGCACGAGTCCCTCTCGCAGCTCCGCCTGGCCTTCGTCCGCCTGGAGGGCGTCGAGCGCCCGAACGGTCAGAACGTGGCCAATACGGGCGACGGCTGACCGGCGGGGGTTTGGGCTGGGGCGTGCCGGCTGGGGCGTGCCGGCTGGGCTGACCCGCCGCGTGCCTAGGCCGGATCCGAGCCTTCGGCCGACGCCCCCACCCTGCTCGCCGCCTCGGCCAGCCCCTCGACGGTCCGGCCGATGAAGGCGCCCAGCTGGCGGCGGTAGAGCCAGCCGGTGAGGGGCACCTTGGCCCGGAAGGTGGAGCGCCAGCCGATGGACGTGCCGGCCGCCGTGGGCGAGAGCGTCACGACGGCGCGGTAGTCGCGCAAGGGCAGGCCCGCCTCGAGCACGTAGGTGAAGGTCTCCCCGGGCGTGCGCTCCACGACGCGCTCCCGGCTCTTGACCCTCCCCGTCGTGAACAGGCGGACCGCGCCGAGCCCCTCCGGGGTGCCGTCTCCGGGCTCGAGCAGCTCGAAGGAGCCGATGGGCGACCACCCCGGCCAAGTCGACCCGTCGGCCAGGAGCGCATAGACGGCAGTGGGACCTGCCGTCGTCGTCGCCGTCCGGTCGATCACTTGCTCTGTCATGGCTCTGCCTCCTGTCGCCGTTGTCTCCGCAGCAATCCGCTCAGAAGTGTACCATTTGGTACATGCGAGGACAATCGGCCAGAGAGCGGTTGCTCGACTCGGTGATCGAGCACTTCACGGCGGACGGGCTGGCGGACCAGAGCCTCCGGCGCATCGCGGAGGCGGCCGGGACCAGCCACCGCATGCTGCTGTACCACTTCGGCTCCAAGGACGGATTGCTCCTCGAGGTGGTGCGCGAGGTCGAGGCCAGGACCAGGGCGCAGCTCGCCGACATCGGCGAGGGGGCCGGCGTCGAGACCGACCAACTCGTGCGTCGGGCGTGGGCCTACGTCGCCGATCCCGAGCTGGCCGGCTTCGAGCGGCTCTTCTTCGCGCTCTACGGCCGGGCCCTGCAGGGCGACGAGTCCACGCTGCCGCTGCTCAAGGACGACGTGGAGAGCTGGCTCGCGGCGAACGCCACCCTGTCGGCCGACGCCGGCGTGCCCGCCGCCGAGGCCCGGGTGCACGCGCGGCTGGGGCTGGCCGTCGTCCGCGGCCTCCTGCTCGACCTGCTCGCCACCGGCGACCGTGCCGGCGTCGATGCCGCCCTCGACGCGTTCGCGCGCGGCTACGCGGGCCGTTGGTGGGAGGCTGCGCCGGCGGCCGCCGGCACCAGCCACCGCGCCTCGTAGGCGCCGCGGTGGCCCGGCACCACGGTGAATGCCACCTCCGTGCCGGCCTCGATCCTCCGGCTCCCGTCCGCGATGGCGGTGGCGTGGAACCCGAAGGCAGCCCCGTCGTCGTCCAGCACCGTGCCGAGGCCGCGGGCCGGGTCGAACGACGTCACCCGCCCGTGATGCGGTCCGGCGGAAGGGACGGGGCCGCCCACGTCAGTGGACGATCTTGGAGAGTGGAATCTCGAGGATGTCGCTGGCGCCCTGGTCCCGCAGGGCCGGGATGAGGATGTTGATGTCGCTCTTGGCCACCACGGCCTCGAGCGCGAACCCCCCGCCACCGGAGAGCTCCGAGATCGTCGGCGCCCGCATGGAGGGGAGGACCGCCAGGACGGCGTCGAGGTTCTCCGACGACACGTTGAGCTTCACGAGCACCTTGCCCCGCGCCTCGAGCGTGCCCTGCAGGAGGGTGAGGATCTGCTCCATGGCGTGGCGCTTGCCGGCGTCGGCCGCCGCCGCCGGGTTGGCGATCAGCTCGGTGTGCGAGACGAGGAGCGTCTCGATGACCCGCAGGCCGGCCGCCCGCAGCGCGCTGCCGGTCTCGGTCATGTCGACGACGGCGTCGGCGATGTCGGGCACCTTGGCCTCGGTGGCACCGTAGGACAGCGCGATGTCGGCCTCGATGCCGTGCGCCGCGAGCTCCTTGCGGGTGAGCTCGGGGTACTCGGTGCTCACGCGCAGGCGCCGGGGTTGTCCGGCCACGCTGGCGGCCAGCTCAGCGAGGCTGTGCGCCGGGGAGTCGGACCCGACGGCGAGCACGACGCGGGCCGGGTTGGCCGTGGCCTTGGAGTACGCCAGGCGGCCCAGCGACACCACCTCGCTCCCCCGCTCCTCGATGCAATCGCGTCCGGTGATGCCGAGGTCGAAGAGGCCGTCGGCCACGTAGACCGGGATCTCCTGGGGCCGCAGGATGCGCACCTCGCTGATGCGGGGGTCCTCGATGCCGGCGCGGTAGGCGACGTCCGAGGCGCGGTTGACGGCCAGGTCGGCGTCCTCGAACAGCTGCATGGTGGCGCGTTCGAGCGAGCCCTTGGGCAGGACGAGGCGGAGCATGGGGGTAGATCTTCGCAGACCGGGCGCGGGGACTCGTCCACCGCGGCGGTCGCTGCGGCAAGCTGTGGGCGTGCCCCCGCCCTACGACGCCTTCAACTTCTTGCGCCTGCTCGGGATTCAGATCCCTCCCCCGGACTCCGACGAGGACCCCATCGCCCGGCTCACGGTGTCCCACGACCTCATCGCAGGCACCGGCTTCCTGTGGGCGCCCGTGGTCATCACCCTGGCCGACGCGCTATGCGCCTTCGGGGTCAACCACCACTGGCCCGACGGCGCCAAGGGCTTCACGACGCTCGACTGCTCCGCGAACTTCGTCTCGAGCGCGAAGGAGGGCGAGCTCGTGATGGCGACGGCCGCGCCGTTGCACACAGGGCGCACCACCCAGGTCTGGGACGCCATCGTGACCAACGAGACGACCGAGCGGTTGATGGCCTCGTATCGCTGCACGCAGCTCATCCTGTACTGACCCGCGTTCGCCTCGGGGACCGCCCGGGCGCGGCCCGGTCACGGGGCGCCGGGCGCGTCCTCCAGTGTCTGTGCCATCAACGTCAGCTCCGTCCGCGGCGGCGTCGCTCCGGCCCCGTCCATCTCGCCGGCGGCGCCCAGCGCGTCGATCAGGTCGGAGCCGTCGGCCCTCTCGATGGCCCGTCTCCCCCGTCGCAGCCGCACCCGAAAGTCGTCCCGGTCGAACTGGGCCGGCTCCGTGCGCCCGACGAACTCGTGCACGAGCGCGACGAACCGCTCCGGATCGACGTGGTGCGGGAAGTGCCCCGCCTCGTCGAAGATCTCGAACTGGCTGCCCGCGATGGCGGCGTGCGCGAGCCGCCCGTGCCCGAGCGGGATGATCGCATCGTGGCGGCCCCAGATGATCAGGGTCGGCACGCCCGCGGCCAGGTAGGCCCGGTCCAGCATGGTGATCACCTGGCCCCGCCAGTCGACGCCCGAGCGCAGCGTGCGCAGGATGGCCCGGCGGGCCTCCGTGTCGGGCAGCGCATCGAAGACGGCGAGGATCTCCTCGGCGTCGCGGCCGAGGGCGGTGTCGAACAGCCGGAGCACCTCGGCGCCGATGCGGCTGGCGAACCGGATCGGCGGCAGTCCCAGCAGCGGCATCAGCGCTTCGATGCCGGGCACGGCCGCCATGCGCAGCAGCGGGCTGACCGTGCGCCCAACGCCCCCGCTGCCCACCAGCACCAGGCGCTCGCAGCGCTCGGGGAACTGGTACGCGAATTGCGCGGCCACCCCACCGCCCAGCGAGTGGCCCACGACCGTGACCCGTTCCACCTCGAGCACCGTCAGCAGGTCGCGCATGCCGTTGGCGAAGCCGGCGATCGTGTAGTCGGCCCTCGGCTTCTCCGAGCGACCGTGGCCCAGCAGGTCGGGTGCGATGACGGTGTGGTGCTCGGCCAGCTGCTCCACCACCGGGCGCCACGTGTCCGAGCTGTCGCCGATGCCGTGGATCAGCAACAGCGCCGGGCCGCTCCCCGCCTTGACGTAGGCGCGCCGGTACCCGTGGATGGTGGCGTAGCGGACCGAGAACGCCCCCTCGCGCCGTACTCCCGGTCGGAAGCGGAGCAGCGCCGGGTCCAGGGCCGGCGCCGCCGAGGGCTCGTCCGGAATTGCCTCATCCATGCGGACCTCCCCTTCTGGCCGGTCGGTGCGCCCGTCCGCGCCACGCTACGGAGACGGCATGTCCGCGCGGTGTCGGGCCGGTGAACAGTCGATGAACGTCGCACGACGTCGCCGCGCGACGCGGTGCGGGCCTCACGCCCATGGCATCCGCGGTGCCGGTCCGGTGCCTAGGAGAGCGGACCGCAGCGCAGCAGACGCACCATCTCCACGCCGGTGAGGGCGGCCTCACGGCCCTTGTTGGTCTCGTCGGGCTCCGAGCGCTCGAGCGCCTGGTCGAGGGTGTCGGTGGTCAGCACGCCGAACACCACCGGCACGCCGGTGGCCAGCTGCACCTGCTGGATCCCCGCGGCGCACTCCCCGGCCACGAAGTCGTAGTGCCCGGTGTCGCCGCGGATGACGGCGCCGAGGCACAGCACGGCGTCCACCTTGCCGGCGTGCGCGAACGCCCGCGCCACCAGCGGCAGCTCGAACGCGCCGGGAGCCCATGCCACAGCGACGTCGCGCCGGTCGGTCCCGACCTCGGCGAGCGCATCGAGCGCGCCGTTGAGCAAGCGGAGCGTGATCCCGCCGTTGAACACCGCACAGCCGATGCCGACGCGCAGGCCGGTGCCGTTGTGCTCGCCGCGTAGGGCGGTGCCGACCCGGGAGGCCACGTCTTCCAGCGCGCCCGAGGGCAGTGCCGCGAGGTCCGAACCGGCCATCAGGTCCGGGCGGGGTTCACAGGACGTCGTCGAGGCCGTGCAGGAGGTGCCCCATGCGCTCCCGCTTGGTGCGCAGGTAGGCGATGTTCTCCGGGTTGGCCGAGGTCTGCAACGCGACCCGTTCCGTGATGTCGAGCCCGAAGCCCTCCAGCCCGCCGTACTTGATCGGATTGTTCGTCATGAGGCGCATGGTGGTGACCCCGAGGTCGACCAGCATCTGGGCCCCGATGCCGTACTCGCGGCTGTCGACCGGCAGGCCCTGCTGCAGGTTGGCGTCGACCGTATCGTGCCCCTCTTCCTGGAGCTGGTAGGCGCGGATCTTGTGGCCGAGGCCGATGCCGCGGCCCTCGTGGCCGCGCAGGTAGATGAGGACGCCCCGACCCTCCTGCTCGATGAGGTCGAGCGCGGCCTGCAATTGGGGGCCGCAGTCACAGCGCAGGGAGCCGAAGACGTCGCCGGTCAGGCATTCCGAATGGACCCGGACCAAGACGTCCTCGGTCCCGGCGACGTCGCCCATGACGAGCGCCAGGTGCTGCTCGTTGTCCAGCACCGACTCGTAGACGAAGGCCCGGAACTCCCGGTCCTGCGACGGGATGCGCGCCTCGGAGACGAGGCGCACCAGCTTCTCGTTCTGGCGCCGGTAGCGGATCAGCTCGGCGATGGAGATGAGCGGGAGGTCGTGCTTCTTGGCGAAGCGCTCCAGGTCGGGCAGGCGTGCCATCCCGGACTTGTCCTCGGTCACGATCTCGCAGAGCACCCCGGCGGGCGACAACCCCGCGGCGCGGCTGAGGTCGACCGTGGCCTCGGTGTGGCCGGCCCGCTTGAGCACGCCGCCGGCCCGGTAGCGCAGCGGGAAGATGTGCCCCGGCCGGTTGAGGTCGTTGGGCCGGGTGTTGCGGTCGATCAGCGCGGCAATCGTGCTCGCCCGGTCCGCGGCGGAGATCCCCGTGGTCGTGCCGTGCCGGTAGTCGACGCTCACGGTGAAGGCCGTCCGCTGCGCCTCGGTGTTCGCCGTCACCATGAGGGGCAGCTCGAGGAGGTCCGCCCGCTCGGGCAGGAGGGGGACGCAGATGACACCCGAGGTGTGGGTCAGGAAGAAGGCGATGTTCTCCGGCGTCGCCGCCTCGGCCGCCATGACGAGGTCACCCTCGTTCTCGCGATCCTCGTCGTCGACGACGACCGCCATCCCGAGGCGGGCGATGGCGTCGATGGCCTCCTGGACGGTCGAGAACCCCATCAGGCCGCGACCTCCACCCGGAGATCCTCTCCGAGCTTCTCGACCGACACCAATCTGCCTCGCCACACATCGTCAATTGTGCCAGCCCCGGGGCCGGCGAAGAGCGGCCGCCCGTCGTCGCCCCCGAAGAAGGCCGGCGCCAGGTACAGGACGTAGCGATCGACCAGGCCCGCGGCGTGGAAGTCGTGAGCGACGGTGGCGCCGCCCTCGACCAGCACCTGGAGCACCCCACGCCGGCCGAGCTCCGCCAAGACCTCGTCGAGGTCGCCCGAGAGCTCCAGCGCCGGGTGCACCCTGGCCCCGGTCGGGGCACGCCCGAGCACCACGCGCAAGGGCTGGGCGCGCTCGGGCCCGTCCCCCAGGCGGACCGTGAGCTCCGGGTCGTCCGCCCGCACCGTGCCCGCCCCGACCAGCACCGCGTCGGAACGGGAGCGCAGGAGGTGCACGTCGTGGCGGGCGGCCTCGCCCGTGATCCAGCGGCTGGTGCCGTCGGGGGCGGCGGTGCGGGCGTCGAGGCTCGCCGCCATCTTGAGGACCACCCAGGGCTGCCCCGTCGCGCGGTGCTTGCGGTAGGGGGCGAGCTGCTCGGAGACCTCCTCGGCCGCCACCCCCACCGTCACGTCGATCCCGGCCTCGCGGAGCGCCGCGAGGCCACGTCCGGCCACCAGCGGGTCCGGGTCCTCGATGCCGACGACCACCCGGGTCACCCCCGCCGCGATGATGGCGTCGCTGCACGGTGGCGTCCGCCCGTGGTGCGCACACGGCTCGAGCGTGGCGTAGAGCGTGGCGCCCCGCGCCGCCTCACCGGCCGCCGCCAGCGCTGCCACCTCGGCGTGGGGGCCACCGGGCGGCGCCGTGGCGCCTTCGAAGATGGGTCCGTCGGGTCCTAGTGCCGGCGGGACGACCACGCATCCGACCCACGGGTTGGGCGCTGTGGTGGAGCGGACCGCTGCGGCCAGCGCCATCGCCCGGCGCATGAGCTCCACGTCGTCCATGGTCACGTCCTCGCCCGGGGCGTATCCCCGGCCTTGTGGGGGCAATTATAGAACACGTTTCATTTTTTGTCGACAGGTCCTGGTGAGAAGGGGTCAAAACCGTTCGAGGACCGGGATCAGTCCAGTCACGTCGGCGATGATGGCCGTGTGGGGGCCGGAGCGCAGCAGGGCCTCGTCGTGTGCGCCGCTCAGCACGCCGATGACGGCTGCCGCACCCGCCCGGGAGCCCGCCTCGAGATCGCTCAGCGTGTCGCCCACCACGACGACCGCGCCGGGGTCCTCGACACCCAGCCGGGCCATGGCGCCCAGGATCATGTCGGGCGCCGGACGCCCGCGACCGGCGTCGGCCGGGGAGAGGGCCAGGTCGATCTCGGCCCGCCAACCCAGCGCGTCGAGCAGCGCGTCCCGGGTGGACGGGGCGAACCCGGTGGTGAGGCACACGCGGACCCCACGGGCCCGCAGGTCCCGCAGGACCTCGAGCGCGCCCGGGATCTCGGCCACGTCGCCGGCGGCGGCCACCGCCTCGTAGGCATCGGCGAACGCCACGGTCGCCCGCTCCGCCTCGCCGGGCCCGAGCAGCGTGGCGAACACGTCCGCCTTCGACCACCCCATCGTCTCGCGGACGACCGCCTGGGCCTCTGCGTGGCGGGGCGTCCCTTCGGCGATCCCGACTGCGGCCAGCGCGGTGGTGAAGGCCGCCTCGACGGCGCCGTCGTCCCGCACCGTCGTCCCCGCCATGTCGAGGCAGGCCAGCGCGAAGGGCCCGATCACGCCGCCGCCCCGGCTGCCTCGAGTGTGTCCGCCGCGATGGCCGGCGCGCAGGTCATGCCGCGCCCTCCCGGCCCGGTGACCACCCACACGTCGGACCGGATCTGCTCGCGCAGGCAGACCGCGCCGTCGACGCACTGGGCGTACACGCCCTCCCAGCGCCGGCGCACCGGCGGGAGCTCCGCCCCGAGGACCCTCCGGGCACGGCCGAGCAGCTCCTCGGTGGGATCCTCGCTCAGCGCGAAGTCGAACGGCTCGCCGTAGTCGTGCGTGTCGCCGATGGTCAGGCCGCCGTCGGGGCGCTGGACCAGCAGCAGCTGGATGTGGTGGGCCGCGGCCACCGGGCCCTGCTCGGCCAGCAGCCCGAGCGGCGCCGTCTCGTAGGCCGGGTAGTAGCGCAGGGTGTCGGCGTCGGCCAGCGACGTCGTGACCCTCCCTGCGAACGGCGCCGTCTCGAGCATCTGCAGGCGGACCCGCCGCAGGCGCGCCCCGAGCACCTCGGTGCCGGGCAGGTGGTCGTAGGCGGCGCCCGTGGCGACGACGACGAGGTCCCCCTCCCAGCGGGTGCCCGACGTGTCGACCAGCGAGTGCGCCTCCGCCGCGACCACCCGGCGGCCCGGGTGGAAGCGGTAGCGCGCCGCGTCGGGCCCCTCCGTCAGGTGCGCGCGCAACGCACCCAGGGCGAGGCGCGGCTCGACCACCGCATCGCGGGCGCAGTGGAGGGCGCCCTCCATGGCTCCCTGCACGGCCGGGTTGCAGGCACGCACCTCGTCGGGCTCCAGGAAGCGGACGCTGCGGGAGACGGCGTCGGGCTGGCCCGCGAACGCCTGCATCACCGCGCGCTCGGTGCCGTCGGTCGCCACGGTGAGCGAACCGCAGGGGCGGAACCCGATGCCGGGCACCTCGGCCCCGACCTCCTCCCAGCGCGAGCGGGCCCGCAGCGCGACCTCGAGCTCCTCGCCCGAGCGACGGCCGCTCACCCATACGAGGCCGAAGTTGCGGACCGACGCGCCCGTCGGGGCCGCCTCGGCCTCGAGATGGTCCACCGAGAAGCCGGCCCGGACGAGTTCGAGGGCGTGCCAGGTCCCGAGGATGCCGCCGCCGGCCACGACGGCCCGGTCACCGCGGCTCATTCCCCGGCGCTGCGAGCGGAGGGTCGGCGGCTCATCCCGCCCGCGCACCCACCGCGGCGCGGATGGCGTCGGCCGCCTCCCAGGGCCGCTCGTGCCCGAAAATGGCGCTCCCGGCCACGAACACGTTGGCGCCGGCCGCCGCCGCCACCGGCGCAGTGGCGGCGTCGATGCCGCCGTCCACCTCGATGTCGAGCATCAGCGCGGCGGCGTCGACCTCGGCACGCGCCTGGGCCACCTTGTCCATGACCTCGCCCATGAAGCTCTGCCCGCCGAACCCGGGGAACACCGTCATGCAGAGCAGCAGATCGACCTCGCCGAGATAGGCCCGTGCCGCATCGAGCGGCGTGTCGGGATTGAGCGCGAGGCCCGCCCGCAGGCCGAGCCCGCGCATCTGGGCGATGAGCTCGACCGTGCCGCCCACCTCGACGTGCACCGTGCAGCCGTCGGCCCCCGCGTCGGCGAAGGCCTCGAGGTAGCGCCCGGGATCGGTCATCATCAGGTGGCAGTCGAAGAAGAGCGGCGTGTGGTGCCGCAGCGACGCGACGACGGGCGGCCCGATCGTCACGTTGGGCACGAAGTGCCCGTCCATGACGTCGACATGGAGCCAGTCGGCGGACGGCGCGACCTCGCCCACCTGCTCCGCGAGCATCCCGAAGTCGGCGGAGAGCACCGAGGGCGCGATGCGGACGTCGCCGAAGCGCCCGGGGTCGCGGCCACCTCTCCCAAGCCGCCCCTGCGTGGTCATGGGTCGCCTCTCAGCCGAAGCGCGCCCAGCAGAGGATCCGCCGGAACCCGTAGAAGTACGGCTCGCGCTCCCCCAGCTCCTCTATCAGCCGCTCGCGGTAGCGCTCCACGAACTCGTCGAAGAGCTCGGGGTTGAGCCGCTTGCGGTAGGGCGTGAGGAGCGTGCCCATGACCCACTCGACCACGTCTCCGGTCGACTGCAGCTCGTGGCCGTAGACCTCCATACGCACGACCTGGTCCGTGGCGCCCAGCTCGTAGAGGAGGTCCGCGTACAGCTCGGGCGAGAGCACGAAGCGGCCCCGCTCCTCGGGGACGTCGCCGTAGAGCGCGTCAATGAAGGGTGACTCGTTGGCCACCGCGTGGGCCAGCAAGTGGGACGGGTGGCGGTAGTTGGCGGGGACCTGGAAGGCCAGCTGCCCGTCCTCGCCGACTGCCGTGCGCATGCGCGCCAGGAGGTCGAGGTGGTCGTCGACCCACTGCAACGACGCGTTGGCGAACACGAGGTCCACCCCCTCGTCGAGCCAGGTGGCGATGTCGCCTTGGGCGAAGGAGAGCCCCGGCACGTGGCTGTGATCCGCCTGCGCCCGGGCCAGCATGGCGGGAGAGGAGTCGATCCCGAGCGTGCTCGCGGCCTGCATCTCCTCGTGGAGGATCTTGGTCAGGTCACCCGTGCCGCATCCGAGGTCGACCACGCGCCCACCGGGCACGGCGTGACACAGGGTGAGGAGATCGTCAAATGGCTGTTGGCGTTCCGACCGGAAGCGCTCGTACTGGTCGGGGCTCCAGCCGTCGATCGGAGTCACAGTCACCGGCCTCATGTCTAGTCCGTCCCGAGACGCTCGCCGGACGAGGGCCGCACGCCGCGCAACCACTCGTCAGCTGACATGGGCGAACGGCTTTCGGGTTGCACCCTGCGCAACTCCAGCGTGCCGGCGCCCGTCGTCACGGCTGGCCCGGACAGCGAGCCGGGCGGGGCGGTCCCCTCGACGCTGTCGTCGTCGCCAACGGTCGCCTCCAACACCGTCAGCCGCTTGCCGCGGAAGCTCGTCCAGGCCCGGCCCAGGCGGACCACTCGCTGGAGCTGCGCGGCGGGCTCGTTCCAGTCCAGGTGGAGATCCTCCTTGGTGATCTTCTCGGCCAGGGTCGCCTCGCCGCGCTGGGGCTTGGGCGCGGGCAGTCCCGCCGCCCCGGCGGCGAGGGTCTCCACCACCAGGGAGCTCCCGACCGCGACCAGCTGTGCCCGCAGCTCTTCCAGCGTGATGTCGTCGTCGACGGGCACGGTGCGCACGGCGTAGACCGGTCCGGTGTCGAGGCCCTCCTCGACCTTCATCACGCAGACACCGGTCTCGGCGTCACCGGCGAGGATGGCTCGCTCGACCGGGGCCGCACCCCGCCATCGTGGGAGCAGCGAGAAGTGCAGGTTCACCATCGGCACCCGGTCCAGCAGGCGGGCCGGGATGATCCTGCCGTAGGCCACCACGACGGCCAGCTCGACCCCGGCCCCGGCCAGGTCGTCCATGTCGTGGGAGACCGCGATGCCGAGCTCGGTGGCCGCCTCCTTGACCGGGCTCGGTGTGGTGTGACCCCCGCGCCCGCGCCGGCGGTCGGGACGGGTCACGCAGAGTGCGATGTCATGCCCCGCTGCGGCGAGCGCGCGCAATGGCGGCACCGCCATCTCCGGTGTGCCGAGGTACGCGAGGCGGGCCACCCGGTCACCGTAGGGCAGCCTGCCGCGCCGGGCTGCTGCGTCCCCCGTCTCCGCCGTCGTCAGCGCGAGAACAAGTTGGCGAGCCCGTCGGGGTCCGGCGAGCCGAGGTCCAGGGTGCGGCTGCGCAAGATCTTGAGTGCCTCCTTGCGCTGACTCTCGTCGAGGCGCTCGACGAGCAGGATGCCGTCGAGATGGTCGAGCTCGTGCTGGAACACGCGTCCCTCCAGCTCGGTCGCCTCGATCGATACTTCGTTGCCGTCGAGGTCGAGACCGACGAGGTGGACCGCGTTGGGCCGCACGATCTCCCAACTGAGCCCGGGCACGGACAGGCAGCCTTCGTCGTAGACCCACTCGCCGTCGCTCTCGACGATCTGTGGGTTGATGATGGTGCGGGCGCCCTCCCCCACGTCGTAGACGAAGATCCGGCGCTGGACCCCGACCTGGTTGGCTGCCAGCCCCGTCCCGGGCGCGGCGTACATCGTCTCGATCATGGAGTCGACCAGGCTGACCACCGCGCCGTCGATGTCCTCGACGTCGCGGGTGCGCTCTTTCAGCACGGGATCGCCGTACAGGCGGATGGAGAGGCCGGCCATGCGCACATCTTACCGGCGCGCCCTCGGGATCCCGCCCCGCCCGGGGTGGCTCAGAGGGACGTCGGGTCCACCTCCACGCGCAGCCCGCGCCCGGGCGGCCGGGGCACCAGGGCCAGCACGTCGCAGAGCGGGCCGTGTGAGCTCGCGCGTAGCAGGAAGCGGCCATCGCCCAGTGGCGACACGGAGACGGCCCCGGCGCCATCGGCCGTCGCCCGGACCAGTGCGTCGGCGTAGTCGGACGCGAGCGTGCCCGACACCAGGGCCAGCGCGGCGAACGGCGGCAGGGCCGAGGTGCGCCGGACGGCGACCTCCTCGTCGAGGACGGCGGCCGGCTCGCCCCTCGAGACGGCCGACAGGAGCGGATGCTCGGGCACCCTCGTCTGGACCTGCACCCGCGCCGAGGGCACCCCCGTGCCCCGGGGCCCGACCAGCCGCGCCGCGCGCACGAACAGCGCCAGGGTGTCCTCGGTCGCCGAGAGGCGCGGGGCGAGCAGGTGCAGATCGATATCGAGGAAGGCCACCGCGGCGGCGTGGCGCACCCGGTGCAGAACCGCCTCCGTGCCGATGAGCACCGGGGTTGGGGGCAACGCCGCATCTGGGCCACCCGCGCGGGGCCCCGCGACCTCCGCCACCTCCACCCCGAGCAACGCGGCCAGCTCTTCGCGCAGCCGGCTCACACCCGCCCGCAGCGTCTTCATGCGCAACCGCCCGCAGGCGGCGCAGACGACCGGGCGCGTGTCGCCGCAGCGCGGGCAGCGCAGCACCTCCTCGTCACGCGGCGTGGCGGCGGCGGCGCCGCACCGCGTGCAGCGGGCCAGTTCCCCGCAGTGGCGGCACGCCAGCAGCCGTGCGCCGCCGGTGCGGTTGTAGACGCACACGAGTGGTCCCCGTTGCGCCACTGCGGCGGGGTCGTCGAGCACGGCACGGGCGAGGCGCACGAACTCCTCGGAGAACATCCCTGTCCGGGGGTCCGCGCCGCGGCGGTCGACCCGTTCGAGCGTCGGCCACCCGGCCCGCTCCTCGAGTGCCGGCGGCGCCTGGACGGAGAGCGCCTCGCGCGCGGCGAGCGCGACCGGTGGGACGGGCGAGACCAGAATGCACGGAGCGCCGGCGCGTCGGGCCCGCTCCAGCAGCACGTCGACCGCGCTGTAGGTCGGTGCGCTCTCCTCCCGGTAGGACGCGTCATGGGCATCGAGCACGACCGCGGCGGCGAGCCTCGGCACGGGGGCCCAGGCGCCGGCACGGCTCCCCACCACGACCGGCCACCCCGCCCGCGCCTCGTCCCACGCGCCGGTGGCCGGGCACCCCCGCCGGACCAGCCGCGTCGTCAGACGCTCCGCCCACCCCGTGGAGGGGACGAGCACGATGACGCTGCCCCCCGAGACGCGGACACCGGGCTCCCCCACGACGGACAGCACCAGCTCGATGAGGTCGGTGGCCGGCGGCAGGCGGACCACCGTGGCGCCCGCCCGGGCGGCCGCGCCGTCCACGCGTGCGCCGGCCGCTCGCCGGGGACACGGGGCACCGGCGCGGCGTCCCAGGGTGGCGGGGAGGGCAGCGCGCGCACGACGACCGGCGGCGACGCCGCGTGCAGGAAGAAGGAGGCCGGGCCGGCCCAGCGCCAGGCCGCCCATTCGGCCAGATCCACCAACTCCGGCGGCGGCCCCCAGCCCAAATGCGACTTGGCGGGCAGGATCGCGACGCCGGGGGGCGGTTCGACGCTGTCCTCGACCACCCAGCCGCGGACGGTGCGCCCGTGCAGGGGCACGCGGACGCGGGTGCCGACGACGACGTCGTCCGACCACGCCGGGGGCACCGCATAGTCGAAGTCCTTCGACAGCGCCGCCACTTCGGTGCGCACGCGCACGGTATGGCCGGCCGGAGTCATTCCTTCATTGTGTCGGCCCCCCTCAGGGGAGCAATCGGGCGATCAGAGCCCGAGCGCGCTCCGCAGGTCGTCCACCCGCGGGGTCGCCTCCCACGTGAACTCCTTCTCGGAGCGGCCGAAGTGGCCGTAGGCGGCCGTTTTCTTGTAGATAGGCCGGCGCAGGTCGAGGTCGCGGGCGATCGCCGCCGGGCGCAGGTCGAAGAGCGCACGCACGGCGTCGGCGATCTTCTCGGGGTCGGCCGCCTCGGTGCCGAAGGTCTCGACGAGCAGCGACACCGGGTGCGCGACGCCGATGGCGTAGGCGACCTGCACCTCGCACCGCCGGGCCGCGCCCGACGCCACGACGTGCTTGGCCACCCAGCGCGCCGCGTACGCAGCCGAGCGGTCCACCTTCGACGGGTCCTTGCCCGAGAACGCTCCACCACCGTGACGGGCCATGCCGCCGTAGGTGTCCACGATGATCTTGCGACCCGTGAGCCCGGTGTCGGCGTGCGGGCCGCCCAGCTCGAAGATGCCGGTGGGGTTCACGAAGATGCGCAGCGCCTCGGTGTCGAGGTCGGTGGGCAGCAGCGGCATGATGACGTGCTCGGTGAGGTCGGGGCGGAGCTGCTCCTCGAGGTCGATCCCGCTCGCGTGCTGGGTCGAGATGAGCACCGTGTCGATGCGCACCGGCCGTCCGTCCTCGTACACGACCGACACCTGGGTCTTGCCGTCGGGCCGCAGGTAGGGCACCGCGGCGGCCCGGCGCACCTGGGCCAGGCGCTCCGAGAGGCGGTGGGCCAGCCAGATCGGCAGCGGCATGAGGTCGGGCGTCTCGTCGCAGGCGTAGCCGAACATCATGCCCTGGTCGCCGGCGCCCTGCGCGTTGAGCACGTCCTCGCCACCCTTGCCGGTGCGCAGCTCGAACGCCGCGTCCACGCCCTGGGCGATGTCCGGCGACTGCGCGTCCAGCGACACCAGCACGCCGCAGGTCCGGCCGTTGAAACCGTAGGTGTCGTTGTCGTAGCCGATGTCGCACACCGTCTCGCGCACGAGTGACGGGATGTCGACGTAGGTGGATGTCGTGACCTCGCCGGCCACCACGACGAGACCGGTCGTCAGGAGCGTCTCGCACGCGACGCGGCTCGTGGGGTCACCTTCGAGAATGGCGTCGAGGACGGCGTCCGAGATCTGGTCCGCCATCTTGTCGGGATGTCCCTCGGTGACCGATTCCGAGGTGAAGGTCGTTTTCACGTAGTGCTCCGCTTCTCGTTGAGGTGGGCGATCACCCTATCCAATACGGCATTTGCCACAGCATATTTGGAGGTCAGCGGGATTTCTGTGCTGTTCCCGCCCGCCTCGAGGATCACGACGGCATTGGTGTCGTGGTCGAAGCCCACTCCCGTCGCGCTGACATCGTTGACGACGAGGAGGTCGACCGCCTTGCGTTCGAGCTTGCGCCGGCCTCGCTCCAGGGCCTCATGGGTCTCGGCTGCGAACCCGACGAGCACCTGGCCGGGACCGCGCCGTGCGGCCAGGCCGGCCAGGATGTCGGGGGTCGGCTCCAGGACCAGCTCGGGGATCCCTTCCTCCTTCGACACCTTCCGGCCCGCCGGCAGCTTGGGCCTGAAGTCGGCCACCGCGGCGGCCATCACGACCACATCGGCGCCCTCGGCCGACGCGCCGACGGCGTGCTCCATGTCGGCCGCAGTCTCCACGTCCACCCGCGTCACGGCCGGCGCGACGTCGGCCGGCAGCGTGAGCGGCGACGACGTGACCAGCGTGACCGAGGCGCCGCGTCTCGCCGCGGCCACCGCCAGCGCGTGCCCCTGCTTGCCCGACGAGCGGTTCGTGAGGAAGCGCACCGGGTCCAGAGGCTCGCGCGTGCCTCCGGCGCTCACCACCACGCGCGTACCGACGAGGTCGCGCCCCGTGGTCCGCCCGAGTCGTTCCAGGACCAGCTCGACGATGACCGCCGGGTCGGCCAGCCGGCCCTCGCCCGAGTCTCCACCCGCCAGCCGGCCGCTCTCGGGTGGCACGATCTCGACCCCGCGCCGCTCGAGCACCGCCAGGTTGTCCCGCACCGACGCGTGCTCCCACATCTCGGTGTGCATGGCCGGGCACACGATCACGGGTGCGCGGGTCGCCAGGAGGGTGGCGGTCAGGAGGTCGTCGGAGAGGCCGGCTGCGTAGCGGGCGATGGTGTGCGCGGTGGCCGGCGCCACGACGACGAGGTCCGCGCTCTGGCCGAGCCTCGTGTGGGGAATGGGCGACGATCCGTCCCACAGGGAGTGCTGGGCCGGCTCGGACGCGAGCGCCGAGAAGGTCAGCTCGCCGACGAAGCGCAGAGCGTCCTCGGTCAGCACGGGCGAGACGTGCACACCCGCGTCGACGAGTCGCCGGCACACCTCGACGGCCTTGTAGGCCGCGATCCCGCCGCAGACACCGAGGACGACGCGTGGGCCCTGCACGATCTGGTCGGCCTTCACACCTGATTCCTCGGTTCCGGGATGTCCGGCCATCGGCGGTGCCCGCCGCGCCTGGCCTAGCGCCTAGCTCGCGGTCGGGTCCCCGTCCCCGACGTCGAGCACCTCGATCACCTCTGCGCCCTCGCCGGCCGGGGCGTCCTCACCCTCGGGGAGCAGCCCCGCCTCGGCGGCGTCGGCCATGGCCGCTGCGAGCGCAGCCTCCTCTTCGGGGTCCGGCCGGGTGTAGGTGGCCTTCCCAGCGGCGATCTCCTCGAAGGCAATGGAGACGGGCTTGCCCGACACCGAGGCCACCTGCGGCGGCACGACCTTGCCCAGCCCCTCGCCGAGGCTGTTGTAGTACGAGTTCACCTGCCGGGCCCGGGTGGAACCCAGCGCGACCAGGGTGAACTTCGAGTCCACCTTGTCGAGCAGCTCTTCGATGGGTGGGTCCATGAGCGTGTGGCGGCCTTGGGCCATCAGGATTCCTCCGGGTTCGCGGCACAGGGGGCAGCCGATCGAGTCCGGTCAACTATAGCGGCCAACTCGGAGACGGCCCGACGCAGGTCGTCGTTGACCACCGTGTGAGCTGCAATTTTGGCTCCCCGCTCCACCTCTTCGCGCCCGAGCTCGACGCGCCGGCGGATGTGTTCCTCGTCGTCTCCCCGTGCCGCCAGCCGTTCCGCCTGCACCTCGGCGGATGGAGGGAGCAGCATGATCACGGTGGCGTCGGGCCTCTGGGCCAGGACCTGCTCGGCCCCCTGCACGTCGATCTCGAGGAGCACGTCGGACCCGGGCGGAGGGTCCGGGATCGGAGTGCCCATCAGGTAGTCGAGGAACTCGGCCCACTCGAAGAACCCGCCCTCGGCCACCGCATCCTCGAACGTCTCGCGGTCGACGAAGACGTACGCACCCCGCTCGCGCTCGCCTGGCCGCGCCGCTCTGGTCGTCCAGCTCCGGCTCAGCCAGATGGCGGGGTCGCGTCCGACGAGCTCTGCCGCAAGCGTGCCCTTGCCGGCCCCGCCGGGGCCGATGAGGACGAAGATGCGCGGCTCGCCGATGGGAGGTTCAGCGCGCAGTCTCTTTGAGCAGCGACTCGCGCTGCTTGGCACCGAGCCCCTGGAGCCGACGGCTGTCGCTGATGCCGACCGTCTCCATGAGGCGCCGTGCCTTGACCTTGCCCAACCCGGGCAAGGACTCGAGCACCGAGACCACCTTCATTTTGCCGATGGTCTCGTTGGAGTCGGCCTCGGTCAGCAGGTCCGCCAGTGACAGGGAGCCCATTTTGAGCTTGTCCTTCACCTCGGCCCGCTCACGGCGAACCCTGGCGGCCTTTTCAAGTGCAGCGGCGCGCTGCTCGGGAGTGAGTGCGGGAGGTTGCGGCATGGCGAGACCATAGCGCCTCGGCCAGGGCCAATCACACCTATTCTCCCTACTCAGCCCATGGCCGCCGCGAGTTCGCGTGCGAGTGACTTGGCGTTGCGCCGCAGGTCGTCGGGATCCGGTCCGCTGCTGAGGAGCCCGCGGGAGCTGCTGGGCAAGACACTGCCCGGGGGGCATCCGGCGAAGCGCGCCGCGACGTCGGCGGGCCCGGCCCCCTGGGCGCCGAGGCCGGGCGCCAAAATTACCCCTCCGAGCTGGGATAACGCGAACTCTGACGGCACGAGCGTTGCCCCGATCACGGCCCCCACCGTGCCGGAGGGGACCTCGGGCGAGCCGTTCAGCGCGGCGATCTCGTGCAGCAGCATGTCCTCGACGGCCGCCCCGCCCGACGTCACCGCCTGCTGCAGGGAACGGCCCTCGGGGTTGGAGCTGCGGGCGACGACGAGGACGCCCCGGCCGGTGGAGGCGGCGAGGCGGACGAGCGGCAGCAGCGCACCGAGGCCCAGGTACGGGTGGGCGGTCACGGCGTCGACGGCGAGCGGGCTCACGTCCCCGAGCCACGCATCCGCATAGGCCGCGGCGGTCGAATCGATGTCACCCCGCTTGGCGTCGGCGATGACGAGCAGGCCCGCCGTGGTCGCCTCGTCGATGAGACGCTCCAGCTCCGCCATGCCCGCCGAGCCGTGCCGTTCGAAGAAGGCGACCTGTGGCTTGATCACCGGGACGGTCCCGGCGAACGCGTCCACGCAGATGTGGCAGAAGGCGCGCAGACCTCCGGCGTCGTCGCGCAGGCCCCAGTCCCCGAGCAGCGCCGCCGATGGGTCGATGCCCGCGCAGAGCGGTCCGGTGGCGCGCACCGCCGCGGCCACCCGGTCACCGAAACTGTCAACCATCTCGGCCTCCCTCCTTGGGCAATGGTACGGGCGCGGCGTGTGCCGCGGCGGACGAGTCGGCGGAGTCCGGGGCCGGTCCGACGCCGTCGCGTCGGCGGGCGCGCTCTCGGATGGCGCCGACCGTCGTGCTCCGCGCGTCGCACCAGCGCACCAGCTGGCGCAGCACCTTCCAGGGGGCCCTGGGGTCGCGGAACGTCGCGGTGCCGACCTGGACGGCGTCGGCGCCGGCCAAGAGCAGCTCCGCGGCGTCACTGCCCGTCATCACCCCGCCGACCCCGACGATCGGCACCTCGGGGAAGGCGCCGCGGCACTCCCACACCGCCCGCACCGCGACCGGGTGGAGCGGGGCTCCCGAGAGCCCGCCGCCGCCGCCACCGAGGACCGGACGGCCCGACTCCAGGTCCAAGGCCAGGCCGAGCAGCGTGTTGACCAGGGTCAACCCGTCGGCGCCGCCCTCGAGGGCGCCGGACGCGATCTCCACCAGGTCGGGCACGTTCGGGCTGAGCTTGGCCCACCGGGGCACGCCGCACTCCGTCGCCGCCATGACCCTGGACGTCGCGTCGGCCGAATGGGCGAACATGCGCGAGCGGTCCTCGACGTTGGGGCAGCTCACGTTGACCTCGAGGGCCACGATGCCGCCGGCCTCGGTCCCGCCCCCGCCCGCGTCTCCGTGCCCCGGCCCCGGCCCCGGCCCCGGCCCCGGCCCCGGCCGCAGCCGCGGCGGCGACGAGCTCGGCCGCCCGGGCGTAGTCCGACACGGTGCGGCCCCAGATGCTGACCACGACGCGCGCGCCGGCGGCCCGCAGCGCCGACAGGTCGCGAGCCAGCCAGGCCGCCAGCCCCGGGCCCTGCAGCCCGACGCTGTTGAGCATGCCCGCGCCGACCTCGTGCACCCGCGGCGCCGGGTTGCCCGGCCAGGGATCGACGGAGAGCGACTTGACCACGATCGCACCGAGCTCGCTCAGGTCGCCGTACTCCGCCAGCTCGGTGCCGTGCCCGGACGTGCCCGAGGCCGTCATCACGGGATTGGGGAGCCCGACCGCGCCTACCCGCGTGGCGACCGCCCCCACCTGCGTGACGACCGGCCCGCCACCGTCGGGGCGCCGGCGGGAATTCACCGCGCCGCACCGCCGGGGACCGGGTGCAGGTCCTGCAGGGGCCGCACCTCCAGCGGGTGCCGGCGGGTGTCCGCCATGCCCGCCGCGGCCGCCCGCGCCGCCGCCAGCGTGGTGAGGCAGGGCACCTTGTAGGCCACCGCAGCGGCGCGGATGTGCTGGCCGTCCGCCCGTGGCCCGAGGCCGCGCGGCGTGTTCACCACCAGCTGCACCTTGCCCTGCGCGATCAGGCTCACGGCGTCGGAGGCCACACCCTCCTCGCCCACCTTCGCCACCAGGGTGTCGACCTCGACGCCCTCGGAGCGCAGATAGCCGGCCGTCCCCAGCGTCGCCGCGACGGAGAAGCCGAGCGCGCTGAAGGAGCGCGCCACCTCCAGGCCGGCCGGCTTGTCGCGGTCGGCGAGTGACAGGAACACCGTGCCCGAGTCGGGCAGCCGGGTGCCGGCGGCCATCTGGCTCTTGGCGAACGCGAGGCCGAACGTGATGTCGACCCCCATCACCTCGCCCGTCGAGCGCATCTCGGGGCCGAGCAGGGTGTCGACGCCCGGGAAGCGGTCGAAGGGGAGCACGGCCTCCTTCACGCTCACGTGGTCGAGCACCGGGACCCGCCCGATGACGCCGGGCGGGAGCAGCCCCTCCAGACGCAGGTCGGCCAGCGTCTGCCCCACCATGACCCGGGCCGCCACCATGGCCAGCGGCACGCCCGTCGCCTTCGCCACGAACGGGACGGTGCGGCTCGCCCGCGGGTTCGCCTCGAGCACGTAGGCCTGCCCGTCCTTGACCGCGAACTGGACGTTGATGAGGCCGCACACCTGCAGCGACTCGGCCAGCGAGCGCGTGTGCGCCTCGAGCACCGCGACGACGTCGTCGGCCAACGACTGCGGCGGCAGCGCGCAGGCCGAGTCGCCCGAGTGCACGCCCGCCTCCTCGACGTGCTCCATGACGCCGGCGATGAGGATCTCGCCGGCGCCGTCGCGCACGGCGTCGACGTCGACCTCGACGGCATCCTCCAAGAAGCGGTCGACCAGCACCGGCCGCTCGGCGGTGACGCCGCCCTCCCGGGCCAGCGCGCCGGTCGTCATGGTCCCCATGACCCGCCGCACGCCGTCGTCGTCGTAGACGATCTCCATGGCCCGGCCGCCGAGCACGTAGCTCGGCCGCAGCAGGACCGGGTACCCGACCTTCCCCGCGATCGACAGGGCCTCGGTGGTGGTGGTGGCGGTCCCGCCCGGCGGCTGGGGGATGCCGAGCTCGCCGCACAGCGCGTTCCAGCGCTCACGGTCCTCGGCGAGGTCGATGGAGGCCGGGCTGGTCCCGAGCACGAGCTCCGGGGCCAGCGAGCCGGCCAGCTTCAGCGGCGTCTGCCCGCCGAGCGACACGATCACGCCCGCCACCGTCCCTCCTGCCGCTCGCTCGGCCTCGAGCACGTTGGCGACGTCCTCGTCGGTCAGCGGCTCGAAGTAGAGGCGGTCCGAGGTGTCGTAGTCGGTCGACACCGTCTCGGGGTTGCAGTTGACCATCACCGTCTCGTAGCCGGCGTCGCGGAGCGACATGGACGCGTGCACGCAGCAGTAGTCGAACTCGATCCCCTGCCCGATGCGGTTCGGCCCCGAGCCCAGGATGATCACGCGGGCGCGCTCGGAGGGGCGCACCTCGTCCTCCTCCTCGTAGGTCGCGTAGTGGTAGGGCGTGAACGCCTCGAACTCCGCCGCGCAGGTGTCGACCGTCTTGAAGGTCGCCCGCACACCGTGCGAGAGCCGGGTCGCCCGCATGTCGCCCTCGGTGCCGCCGCGGAGGTAGGCCAGCTGGGCGTCGGAGAACCCGAGCCGCTTGGCCCGGCGGAAGTCGGCCGGGCCGAGGGACGGCGCCGCCTGAATGCGGAGCCGCTCGGCGGAGATGCGCCGGAGCTGGTGGAGGAACCACGGGTCGATGCCCGTGCGGGCCACCACCTCGCCGACGTCGATGCCCCGGCGCAGCGCGGCCTCCACCTCGAAGACCCGGTCCGGCGTGGGGATGGCGATCCGTTCGACGAGCTCGGCCAGGAGCAGCGCCTCCAGCGCCGCCTCGGCGGGGTCGGCGTTGAGGCCCGCCCGGCCCTGCTCGAGCGAGCGCAGCGCCTTCTGCAGCGACTCGCAGAAGGTCCGACCGATGGCCATGACCTCGCCCACCGACTGCATGCGGGTGCCCAGGCGCCCGTCGGCGCCGGGCAGCTTCTCGAACGCCCACCGCGGGACCTTGGTGACGACGTAGTCGATGGTGGGCTCGAAGGAGGCCGGCGTCGCCCTGGTGATGTCGTTCGGGATCTCGTCGAGCAGGTAGCCGACGGCGAGCCGCGCCGCGATCTTGGCGATCGGGAACCCCGTGGCCTTGGAGGCGAGCGCCGAGGAGCGCGAGACACGCGGGTTCATCTCGATGATGACGCGCCGTCCGGTGGCGGGGTCGACGGCGAACTGCACGTTGGAGCCGCCGGTCTCGACGCCCACCCGGCGCAGGCAGGCGAAGGCGTCGTCGCGCATCGCCTGGTACTCGACGTCGGTCAGGGTCTGCGCCGGCGCGACGGTGATGGAGTCGCCGGTGTGCACGCCCATGGGGTCGAAGTTCTCGATGGAGCAGACGACGACGCAGTTGTCGGCGCCGTCGCGCATCACCTCGAGCTCGAACTCCTTCCACCCCGCGATCGACCGCTCGACCAGGATCTGGCCGACCGGGCTGGCGGCGAGGCCCTCGGCGGCCAGGCGGGCGAACGCCGTCGCGTCCTCGGCGATCCCGGTCCCCTTGCCGCCGAGGATGAAGCTGGGCCGCACCATGATCGGGTAGCCGATGTCCGTCGCGATCTCCATCGGCCTCGTCGAGCGAGTGGGCGAAGCCCGACTCGCGGCACCTCCAGGCCGATCTCCTGCATCGCCGCCTTGAAGCGGTCGCGGTCCTCGGCGGTGCGCGATCGCCTCGGGGCGGGCGCCGATGACCTCGACCCCGTAGCGCGTCGAGCACGCCGCGTTCGACGAGCTCCATGGTCAGGTTGAGCGCCGTCTGGCCGCCGAGCGTCGGGAGCAGCGCGTCGGGCCGCTCCTTGGCGATGATCGCCGCCAGCACGTCGGGGTCGAGCGGCTCGACGTAGGTGCGGTCGGCCGTGCCCGGGTCGGTCATGATCGTGGCCGGGTTGGAGTTGGCCAGGATCACCCGGTAGCCCTCCTCGCCCAGCACCCGGCAGGCCTGGGTGCCCGAGTAGTCGAACTCGCAGGCCTGACCGATCACGATCGGGCCCGACCCGATGACGAGGATCGACTGCGAGGTCGTCGCGGCGCGGCACGGTGGCGGTCCCCCAGTCCCGCCCGCTCAGCGCGTCCCGGCGCCGGCGGGGCGCACGGGTGGGCGAGCATCAGGTCGCGGAAGTCGTCGAAGAGGTAGCGGGCGTCGTGGGGCCCGGGGGCGGCCTCGGGGTGGTACTGCACCGAGAAGGCCGGCGCGCGGAGGGAGCGGAAGCCCTCGATCACCCCGTCGTTGAGGTTGACGTGCGTCGTCTCGCGCGTCGGGGATGGAGCCTGCCGCGACGGCGTAGTTGTGGTTCTGGCTCGTGATCTCGACGACGCCGGTCTCGAGACGCTGGACCGGGTGGTTGGCGCCGTGGTGGCCGAAGGGCAGCTTGTAGGTCGACGCCGCCGAGCGCGGTGGCCAGGATCTGGTGGCCGAGGCAGATGCCGAAGACGGGCACCCGGCCCACCAGGTCGGCCACGGCGGCCGTCGGGCCACCCAGGGCGGCCGGGTCGCCGGGCCCGTTGGAGAGGAAGACGCCGTCGGGCTCGAGCGCGAGCACCTCGTCGGCCGTCGTGGCCGCAGGCACCACGGTGACCGTGCCGAGGGTGGTCGAGAAGGCGGACCATGGTCGCCTTCACGCCGAAGTCGTAGGCCACGATGCGCAGGCCGCTGTCCGCGCCCGGCCCGGTGCCGGGGTGGACGCGGACCTCGGTCGCCGTGACGCCCGAGACGAGGTCCAGACCGTCGGTGCCGTGGCCGACGCGGCGGCGGCGCGCAGCTCGGCCTCGGGCGCGGTGCCGAACGCGCAGGGCACCGCGCCCGCGTCGCGCACGTGCCGGGTCAGCCGTCGGGTGTCCACGCCGGTGAGGGCCGGCACGCCGTGGCGGCGCAGGAACGGCTCCAGGCCCTCCGTCGACGCGCCAGTTGGAGGGCTCGGCGGCCAGGTCGCACACCACGATCCCCCGGCAGCGCGGCACGGCGGCCTCGTCGTCGGCCGCGTTGGTGCCGTAGTTGCCGATGTGGGTGCTGGTGAAGGCGATCACCTGTCCCGCGTACGACGGGTCGGTGATCACCTCCTGGTAGCCGCTCATCGCCGTGTTGAAGACGAGCTCGCCCACCGCTATCGGGGCACTCCGCACCCGCGGCCTCGCCGCTGAACACGGCGCCGTCCGCGGTGACGAGCAGCGCCGGCGGCCGGTCGCCCTCGCTGGGCACGCCGGCCGTCACCGTTGCGCCACTGCGTCGACCACGACCGGCTCGCCCCGCAGGATGGTGTGGCGGACTCGCCCCGCGAACGTTCGACCCGCGTAAGGGGTGTTGCGGCTCCGGCTGGCCAGCCGCGCCGGTTCGACCACCGTCGTCCCGGCGGGGTCGAACACGCACAGGTTGGCCGCCGCCCCCACTTCGAGCGGTCCTCCCTGCGCGCTGTGGCCGGCCAGGCGGGCGTCGGTCGCGGTGAGCTTGGCGATGGCCGCCGGCTGCGCGCTCATCAGCGCGAACAGCCGCTCGGGGCCGCAGGCGCGCCGACGAGCACCTCGCCACGCGATGGGCAGCGCCGTCTGCAGCCCGAGCATGCCCGGGGGCGCCTGGTCGAAGGGCACGTCCTTGGACTCGGGGGCGTGCGGGGCATGGTCGGTGGCCACCGCGTCGATGGTCCCGTCGCACAGCCCCGCCACGACCGCCGCCACGTCCTCGTCGGTGCGCAGCGGCGGGTTCACCCTGAAGACGGGGTCGTAGCCGGCGACCGCGGCGTGGGTGAGGAGCATGTGGTGCGGCGCCGCCTCGGCGGTGACCGCGAGTCCCTCGGCCTTGGCCCGGCGCACGAGCTCGACCGAGCCCACCGTCGAGAGGTGGAGGAAGTGGACCGGCGCGCCGGTGAGGCGCACCAGGGCGATGTCCCGGGCGACCATCGCCTCCTCGGCCGCGGCCGGCATGCCCGGGATGCCGAGCCGGCTCGACCAGCTCCCCTCGTGCATGGCGCCGCCGGCGGCCAGGCAAGCGTCCTCGCAGTGCTGGGCCAGCGTGACGCCGAGGCCCTTGGCGTAGTCGAGCGCGCGGCGCATGAGACCGCCGTCCTGCACGCCGGCCCCGTCGTCGGTGAACAGCGTCACGCCCATCGCCGCCAGCTCGCCGAGCGGCGCGAGGGCGCTGCCGGCCCGCCCCACCGTGATGGCGCCCGCCACCGCGACCTCGGACGCGCAGCCCGCCGCGAGCGCCAGGACCTCGCTGGCGGTGCCTGCGGAGTCGATGGCCGGCTCGGTGTTGGGCATGGCGACCACCGCCGTGTAGCCACCCAGCGCGGCCGCCCGCGCGCCGGACTCGACGGTCTCCGCCTCCTCGCGCCCGGGCTGGCGCAGGTGGGTGTGCAGGTCGACCAGGCCCGGGCCGACGAGGCAGCCCGACGCGTCCAGCACGGCCGCACCCCGCGGCGGGTCGATCGACGCGGCCAGGCCGACGACCTCGGCGCCGCGGACGGCGAGGTCCAGCCGGGCCGAGCCCTCGGGCCCGACGACGGTGCCGCCCCGGATGACGAGGGTGGCGTCAGGCAACGGCGGGCACCTCCCCGACCCGCGGCAGCTCGCCCCCGAGCAGCAGGAACAGGATGGCCATGCGCACCGCCACGCCGTTGGCCACCTGCTGGGTGACGACCGTGCGGGGCATGTCGGCGACGTCCGAGGCGATCTCGACCCCGCGCACCATCGGCCCGGGGTGGGTCACGATGGCCTGGTCGGCCAGCCGCTCCGCCCGGCGGGCCGTGAGCCCCCAACCGGCCGTGTACTCGCGCAGGCTGGGAACGAACGACCCGCTCCCCCGCTCGGCCTGCAGGCGGAGGAGTGAGATGACGTCGGCGTCGGCGAGGGCCGCATCGAGGTCGGTCGCCACCGCGACGGGCCACCCCTCCAGTGAGGGCGGCAGCAAGCTGCCGGGCGCGGCGAGGGTGACGTGCGCTCCCAGAGCGCTGTAGGCCAGCACCTCGGAGCGGGCCACGCGGCTGTGGCGCACGTCGCCGACGATGAGCACGCGGAGCCCCTCGAAGCAGCCGATGCCGAGCTCCTCGGGCGCGACCCCCTTGCGCTCGGCCAGGACCTGGCGCACGGTGAAGCAGTCGAGCAGCGCCTGGGTGGGGTGCTCGTGCCAGCCGTCGCCGGCGTTCACGACGTGGGCGCGCTCGACCCAGCGGGCCACCTGGTGCGGCGCGCCGGCCGAGGAGTGGCGGATGATCACGGCGTCGATGCCCATCGCCTCGACGGTCTCGACCGTGTCGCGCAGGCTCTCGCCCTTCTTCACCGACGAGGTGGCCACGGCGAGGGAGAGCACGTCGGCCGAGAGCCGCTTGGCCGCGGTCTCGAAGGAGAGCCGGGTGCGCGTCGACTCCTCGAAGAAGAGCGTCGCCACGACCTTGCCGCGCAGCGTCGGGACCTTGGGCACCGAGCGGCGCTCCACCTCGGCGAAGGCCTCCGCGACCGCGCAGGACCTCGGCGATCCCGTCGGCGCCGAGGTCGGCCACCGAGAGGAGGTGCTGCGGCCCGGTCACCGGTCCTCCAGGGTGCCGATCCACACGCCGTCCTCACCGACGTCGACCATCTCCTCGCGGCGCGTCGGGAGGTTCTTGCCGACGTAGTCGGGACGGATGGGCAGCTCGCGGTGGCCGCGGTCGATCATGACGGCCAGCTGGACGGACCGGGCCCGCCCGAAGTCGTTGAGCGCGTTGAGGGCGGCGCGGATGGTGCGGCCGGTGAAGAGGACGTCGTCGACCAGCACCACGACCCGCCCGGCCAGGTCGACCGGGACGTCGGTCACCGCCTCGGGCAGGACGGGGCGCAGCCCGATGTCGTCGCGGTAGAAGGCGACGTCGAGACGTGCCGAGGTCGAGGGTGTCGGTGCCCTCGATCTGGCGCAGTATCTCGGCCATCTTGGCGGCCAGGGGCACGCCGCCGGTCTGGAGTCCGACCAGGACCACGTCCTCCACGCCGCCGTTGCGCTCGACGATCTCGTGCGACATGCGGGTCAGGGCGCGCTGCACGTCGGCGATGGCCATCACCTGGGAGTGGGCCACGAACACGCCCCCGAGGGGCCGCGTATGACTGCGCTCGCGTTCGGCCACTGCTCCTCCTGCCGTGTGAGCCTCACGGGACTCACTTCACGGTCAGGGGTCAACCTGACCGCGCCCGGGCGCGTCATCGTCCGGGGTCACGCCCGCGGCGGCAGCCCGGGTGGGGCCCGGCCGCGGTGCCCGGGGTCAGCCCGGCGGCGGCTTGACCTCGGCGGCGATCGTCGACAGGATGCCGTTGACGAACCCGCCCGACTCGTCGGTCGAGTACTCCTTGACCAGCTCGACCGCCTCGTCGATCACGACCGCGACCGGCGGCCCGTCGGGGTCGAGCAGCTCGCCCACGGCGAGGCGCAGCACAATCCGGTCGATCACCGCCATGCGCTCGAGCGGCCACCCGACCGATGCGGCGCCGATGCGGCGGTCGGCCTCCTCCCGGGTGGCGACCGTCAGCTCCACGAGGGTGCGCACGTAGGGGTCGGGCGGGACCGCGAGGGCGTCCACGACCTGGAGCGGGCCCTCGTCCTTCAGCTCGGCCTCGTAGAGGAGCGAGAGCGCCCGCTCTCGCTGCTGGTGTCGGGGGGCGGCGTCGGTCATGTCAGGTCGGTCCCGGCCTCCTCCCCGGTCCGTCGCCGGAGGTCGAGGCGGCCGGGCCGTCAGGCCCGGGTCAGGTACTCGCCCGAGCGGGTGTCGACCTTGAGCATGTCGCCCGTGTTCACGAACAGCGGCACCTGCACGACGAGGCCCGTCTGCAGCGTGGCGGGCTTGCGGGCCCCCGAGACGCGGTCGCCCTGGATCCCCGGCTCCGTCTCGGTGACCTTGAGCTCGACTGCGGCGGGCAGCTCCACGCCGACGATCTCGTTGTTGTACATCTGCAGGTTGGCGTCGTCGCCCTCCTTCAAGAAGCTGGGCGCGTCGCCGAGCGACTCGGGCGCCACCTGCATCTGCTCGTAGGTGGTCGTGTCCATGAAGACGAAGTCGGAGCCGTCGCGGTAGAGGAACTGCATGTCCCGCTTGTCGATGATCGCCTGTTCGAGCTTCTCGTCGGCCCGGTAGGTGCGCTCTATCACGGCGCCGCTGCGGACGTTCTTGAGCTTCGTGCGCACGAACGCACCACCCTTGCCCGGCTTGACGTGCTGGAACTCCACGACGCTGAACAGGCCCTCGGGGAGGTCCAGGCTCATGCCGTTCTTCAGGTCATTGGTCGAGACTGCCATGGATGTCCTTTGTGAATCGGGTCAGAGGGCGGGCGCCGTCCTCGGTCACGACGAGGGTGTCCTCGACACGCACTCCGCCGTGCCCGGGAAGGTAGACACCGGGCTCAACGGTGACCACGAAGCCGGGAGCGAGGATAGCAGTGCCCAGCTGGCTGACCGTGGGCGCCTCGTGGATATCGAGGCCGACGCCGTGCCCGGTGCCGTGCTCGAAGCGCTCCGCCCAGCCCGCCTCGGCGATGATCTGCCGGCAGACGTCGTCGACCTCCTTGGCCGCGATGCCGGGCCGTACGGCCGCGGCGCCGGCGGCCTGTGACGCGCCGACGACGGCGAAGATGCGGGCCAGCTCGCCCTCGGGGTCCGTGCCGACGCAGAACGTGCGCGTCATGTCGGAGCGGTAGCCCTCGAAGGTGGCGCCGAAGTCGACGACGACGGGGTCACCCTGGTTGATCCGCCGCGGGCCCGGGTGATGGTGCGGCTTGGCCGAGTTCTCCCCTGCGGCCACGATGGTCTCGAACGCCGTGCTCTCGGCGCCTCCCCGGCGCATGGCCGTATCGAGCTCCAGGGCGAAGTGCTCCTCGCTGACCCCCTGGCTCATGAGCGGGAGCACCTCGAAGAGCGCGGCGTCCGCGATGGCGGCCGCCCGTTCCATGCGGGCGATCTCGGCGGCGTCCTTCCTCTCGCGCAGTGCCTCGACCGCCTTGATGGTGGCGACAAGCCGGTCGCCGTCGAGGAGCTCGGCCCACGCGCGCTGCGCGCTCCAGCTGACGTTGTCGGCCTCGAGGCCCACGCGGGCGATGGCCTCGGCGCCGAGGGCCGCCTGGGCGGCCGTGCGCTGCGCGGCGACGGGTCCGATCGTGATGTCGACCTGGCCGGCGGCGCCCGCCCGCTCCAGCTGTTCGGCCGACTGCGTCCGGTACCGCCCGTCCGTGGTGAGCAGCGCGGCGTCCCGGGTGACCGTGAGGACCCCCGCCGAGCCCGAGAAGCCGGTCAGGTAGCGCACGTTGGCCAGCGTCGTCACCACCAGGGCGTCGATCCCGTGCTCCTCGAACGCGTCGCGCAGCCGGTCGAGCCGGCCCGTCACGGTGATGGCCGGGAGCGGCGTGGCGGCCGGGGTGTAGGGGTTGGTGGCGCTGGTGGCGCGTGAGGTGGCGGTCATGGACGGCTCAGGTTCCCTTCAGTAGTGCGGCGACGGCGTCGACGGCGAGCTCGTAACCGAGCCCGCCGAAGCCGGCGATGAGCCCCGACGCGACCGGCGCCAGCACCGAGGTGTGGCGGAACGGCTCGCGGGCGGCAGGGTTCGAGATGTGCAGCTCGACGACCGGGCCCTCGAACGCCGCCACGGCGTCATGGAGCGACCACGACGTGTGGCTCAGCGCGCCGGCGTTGACGACGAGCGCGTCGGCCCGCCCGCGGGCGGCGTGGACCGCCTCGACGAGGTCGCCTTCGTGGTTGGACTGCAGGTGCTCGAGCTCCAGGCCGTGGCGGGCCGCAGCCGTCTCGGCCCGCTTGACGTGGTCGGCCAGCGTGTCGGTCCCGTAGACCGCGGGCTCCCGCTCGCCGAGCAGGTTGAGGTTGGGCCCCGAGAGGAGCAGGACGAGGCTCACGTGCGGGCACCCATGGCAGCCAGGGTAGCGACCACGTCGGCGGCCGCCACGCCGTGCACCGGCTCGACGCCGTCGGGACCGTCCAGGACGAAGGTGAGGTCCTGTTGCGCCTTCTTGTCGCGGCCCATGAACGCCACCAGCTCCCCGGCGTCGGCTCCTGCAGGGAGATCGGTCGGGAGGTCGAAGCTCCCGATGACGGTGCGGTGGTCGCTGACGCGGCCCTCGTCGATGCGCCCGAGCCGTTGGGCCAGCAGGGCGGCGAAGAGGAGCCCGATGGCCACCGCCTCGCCGTGGCGCACATCCCAATCGTGGTGCTCCGCCATGGCGGCGCCCTCGAGCGCGTGAGCCAGGGTGTGGCCGTAGTTGAGGATCACGCGGCGCCCCCCCTCGCGCTCGTCCTCGGCCACGACCGCGGCCTTGATGCCGGCGCAGCGCGCCACCTGCTCCTCGACGGACTGGTCGGCCCGCGGGGCCTCGCCCAGGAAGGCGTACTTGGCCACCTCGCCCCGCCCGCAGGCCCACTCGCGCGGGGGCAGCGACGCCAGCGTCTCGGTGTCGCAGAGCACCGCGTTGGGCTGCCAGAACGCGCCGACGAGGTTCTTGCCCTCGGGCAGGTTGACACCGGTCTTGCCCCCGATGGCGGCGTCGACCTGGGCCAGCAGCGACGTGGCGATGTTCACGTACGCGGTGCCCCGGTGGTAGGTGGCGGCCGCGAAGCCGGCGACGTCGGTCACGATGCCGCCGCCGACCGCGATGACCGCGTCGGCCCTGGAGAGGCCCGCCCGGGTGAACCGGCGCGCCAGGTCCTCCACAGTGGCCAGCGTCTTGGCGTCCTCCCCGTCGGGGATGATGCAGACCTCGGTCGGGACCCCGGGGTCGAGGCCGTCCACCCACCCCGCCTCCCTGATCGCCTCCTGGGTGACGATGACCGCCGACTTCGCGCCGGGCGGCAGGAAGCGGCCGGCCTCGTGGCGGGCACCCGGGCCCACGAGCACCGGGTACGATCGATCGGCGAGGTCGACGGAGAGGGCGCGCATGGGCGGGCTCACTCGGTGCCGGTCGTGGCCGCGCCCGTGGTCCCTGCCTGCGGGGCGCTGTCGGCCGCCGCGACGGCGGCGAGGATGCGCCGTGCCACCTCGTCGGGGGCGAGCTCGTCGACGTCGATCACCAGGTCCGCCAGCTCGGCGTAGAGCGGGGCACGCACCGCCAGCAGATCGACCACTGCGGCCGCGGGGTCGTCATTGAGCAAGGGCCGGCCGGTGCCGTCGCCGACCCGGGCGGCGAGGGTCTCGGGACGGGCACGGAGCCAGACGACCGTGCCGCTGCGCGGCGATCAGCCGGCGGTTGTCCGGCGCGAGGACCGCACCCCCCGCGACGGAGACGACCGACGGCGCGGGGTCGGCGCACGCCTCGGCCAGCACGTTCGCCTCCGCCGTGCGGAAGGCCGCCTCGCCGTCGCGGGCGAAGAGCTCGGGCACCGTGAGCCCCGTGGCCGACTCGACGTCGGCGTCGGAGTCGCGGTAGCCCCAGCCCAGACGGCTCGCCACGAGGTTCCCCGTGGTCGTCTTGCCGGCGCCCATCATCCCGACGAGCAGGATGCGGGGGGTCATCCCGCTGCGCTGCCCGGACCCGAGTTCGTGCCGCCGACGGCGGACGAGGGCGTTCCGCCGACGGCGGACGAGGGTGTGGCGCCGAGCGAGTCGATGAAGCCGTCGCGGTTGCGCACCACCTCGGCCAGCGAGTCCCCGCCGAACTTGCGCAGCGCCTCGGTGGCCAGGACGAGGGCGGTCATCGACTCGGCGACGACACCCATGGCCGGCACGGCGGTCACGTCGGTGCGCTCCCGGAAGCTCACAGTCGACTCCTTCGTGACGACGTCGACGGTCTGCAAGACGGGCCGGTTCAAGGTGGCGAGCGGCTTCATGGCGACCCGCGCCACGAGGAGGGCCCCGTTGGAGATGCCGCCCTCGATCCCGCCGGCGCGATCGGTCGGCCGCACGTAGCCCTCGCCGGGCTCGTAGGCGATGGCGTCGTGCGCCTCCGAGCCGCGCCGCTGCCGCGTTGTCCCATCCCTCGCCGATCTCGACCGCCTTGACCGCCTGGATCGACATGAGGGCCTGGGCGAGGTTCGCATCGAGCTTGCGGTCCCAGTGCACGTGGCTGCCCAGGCCCACCGGCACGCCGTAGGCCAGGACCTCGGCCACACCGCCCAGAGAGTCGCCCTCCTTGGCGGCCGCCTTCACGGCGGCGATCATGGCGGCCTCCGCCTGCGGGTCGAAGCAGCGCACGGCGCTCTCGTCGACCTTCTCCAGGTCGCTCGGCCCGGGCCGCGGGCTCTCCGGCGGCGTCGTGGCCTCGCCGAGCGCCACGATATGGCTGACGATGGACACGCCGATGTGGGTCAGCAACAGCTTGGCCAGCGTGCCGGCGGCGACGCGGGCGGCCGTCTCACGCGCAGAGGCCCGCTCCAGCACGTCACGGGCGTCCTCGAAGCCGTACTTGAGCATGCCGGGCAGGTCGGCGTGGCCGGGTCGGGGCTGGGTGAGCACCTTGGACGGGGCGCCGGGCTCGGGCGACATCTCCTCGATCCACTTCGGCCACTCCGTGTTGGCGATCTCGATGGCCACGGGGGATCCCAGCGTGCGGCCGTGGCGGATGCCGCCCACCAGCGTGATCTCGTCCGCCTCGAAGCGCATGCGCGGTCCCCGGCCGTAGCCGAGCCGGCGGCGGGCCAGCTCGTCGGCGATGTCGGACACCTCGACGGGCAACCCGGCCGGGAGCCCCTCGACGATCACGACGAGGGCGCGCCCGTGGGACTCGCCGGCGGTCAGAAAGCGCAACACACAGCCACGCTACCGGAAGGCCGACGGCGCTCCTGAGCTGCGTGCGCAGCGAAGCCCCGGGTGCAGAAAACCCGATGCCTCAGGTGTAGAAGGGGTTCTCCCCGCCGCCGTGATCGGTCACGTCGAGCACCTTGGTGAGCTCGGGGACCTCTTCGAGCAGCGTGGTCTCGATGCCCTGCCGGAGCGTCATCTGCGACATGGCGCACCCCTGGCAGCCGCCCGACAGTCGGAGGTAGGCGGTGCCGTCCTCCTCGTCCAGCGCGACCAGATCGGCCCGGCCGCCGTGGCTCGCGATGGACGGGTTGACCGCCTGCTCCAACACGGCGACGACACGCAGCGCGAGCGGTCCTGTGATGCCCTTGGCGAGCACCTCGGGCGGGACGCCGGGCGACGCCTCCTCAGGGGTCGGCGCGTTCGGGTTCACCAAGACGAGGCCGCCTCCACCGTCCTCGGACCACTCGAGACGTGCGCCGCGCAGGCGATCGACGCTGGCGGCGGGGACGATGACCACGATGTCGTCCTGAGCGTGGCGGGCGTCGCCATCGTCGGCGTCCGACATGGCCTGGAAGTAGAGGTCGTAGACGAAGACGCCCGCCTGGACGCCCCGCACCTCCAGCCACAGGGCGAGGCTGGCCGGGTCGGGCTCCTGCTGGATCGCCTCCGCCACGATCTTGTGCGCTTCGGGGCTCAGCGTCACAACGGGGGCGGTGGTCTGGAGGTCTTCGGTGGTCGTCGCCATGAGGCGAGTCTACGGCGTCGGGCCCGTGCCTGGGTCACGGGGGGCGAGCAATCCCCGTGCGCGCAGCCGGGTCGCCGTGTACGGTCCCTGGAGCGAGGGGCTCGACGAGGAGGTCTCGTGACGAAATCACTGGTTCGATTCATCAGCGGGCTGCTCTTGATCGGGGCGACCATCGGTGCCGGGGTCGGCACGGGCGTCGGGGTCCTCAGTGGCCCTGCGGCGGGTGCAGTGACGTTGATCACGGTCAACGACGCGTCAGACGGGTCGCCCGTGCCGGGCAACTGCACGATGGTGGTCGAAGGCGACTGCACCTTGCGGGCAGCAATTCAGGCGGCGAACGCGTCGGCCGGCGACGCGACCATCACCCTGCCCGACGCGAACACGGTGGCGAACAATCCCAGCGGCAGCCACATCTACCAGGTGCTCAACCCCAACGGGGAGCTCGACTTCAACGACAGCGGGCACACCATCACGGTCACCGGCGCGGGGCAGACACTGGCCATCCTCCAAATGCAGAACGAAGGTCCGATCACCAACCGGGTCATCGCCGTCGAGGCGGGGACGACGGCAGTCATCTCCGGTATCACCGCCGAAGACGGAACCGTCGACTCGACGAGTGGCGGTGGCGGCATCCTCAACGACGGGACGCTGAACCTCTCCGACTCGAAGGTCACCGCCAACACGGCGGGCTTCGGTGGCGGCATCGAGCTCTTCTCCGGTGCGGCGACACTCACCAATGACTCCGTCAACGGCAACACGGCGATCAACGACTCGGGCGGAATCTACGAGCAGCACGGGACGACCAACATCTCCGGCGGCACCATCGACAACAACACTGCTGGTACCGACACCGGCGGTCTCTACTTGCAGAACGACGGGACGGGCGACACCACCACCGTCACAGGCACCACGATCGACAGCAACACCGCCGGCACCGACACGGGCGGCGTCTACGTCCAGAATGACGGCTCTCCCGGCAACACGGTGACGTTCACCAACGTTGCGATCGACTCCAACACCGCCAGTACCGACACCGGCGGTCTCTACCTGCAGAACGACGGGGTGGGCGACACCTTCACCTTCAACGGCGGATCCGTCAGCAACAACACGTCGACCACGTCCGACACGGGCGGCGTGTACATCCAGAACGACGGCACCAACACGACCGCCGCGTTCACGAACGTGGCGGTGAACGGCAATTCGGCCCCGACCTCCGACACCGGCGGCATCTACGTGCAGAACGACGGCAGCCCGAGCACCTTCACGTTCACCGGCGGCTCGGTCGACAACAACAGCTCGTCCCTCACCGATAGTGGCAACGCGGGCGGTGTCTACATGCAGAACAACGGCGACCCCAGCAGCGCCACCTTCTCGGCGGGCAGCATCTCGGGCAACTCCGCCTACATCGGCGGGGGCGTGTACGTGGGTTCGGGCAGCAGCACCTTCTCCCAGGAGACGGTCGCCGGGAACCACGCGGCGGAGGCGGGTGCGGGCTTCGCGTTCGCCACCACCCAGCAGGGGGCGACGACCGTCACGGCATCGACGATCAGCGGGAACTCCCTGCAGAACGTCGTCGGCATCAGCACCCTGGCGGGGGACGGTGGCGGGATCGTCTCCGACGGGTGCAACGCGATCGCTCTGACCAACGACACCATCACGGGCAACACCGCCATCAACGGCGGTGGGTACTTCGGCACCAATTGCCCCGAGTCGCCCACCGTGTCGACCGCCTTCAAGTTCGACACCGTCTCCGGCAACACGGCGCTCGACGGGACGACGGGGGCGGGCAACATCCAGATCATCGACGACTCGACGACGACGCTGGCCCAGAGCATCGTGGCCAACGGGTCCGACTCGGGGGGAGCGACCCCCAACTGCCGGTTCACCGGCCCGGGATCGTTCACCTCGAACGGCTACAACCTGGTCGACAGCCCCTGCGGCACCCCGGCCGGGACCGACCTCACCGGCAAGGACCCCCAGCTGGGCCCGCTGGCCAACAACGGGGGGCCGACCCAGACGCTGCTCCCGGCCAACGCCAGCCCGGCGGTGGGCGCGGTCCCCGATGCCACCTGGGTGGCCACGGGTGTCGCGGCCGACCAGCGCGGGGTGGCCCGGGGGGCGGGGGCCAACTCGAGCGCGACCATCGGGGCGGTCGAGGTGGCGGTGGCGGCGGCGCCCTCGTTCAACCCCAACGGCTACCGCATGGTGGCCAACGAGGGCGGGATCTTCGACTTCGGGCTCGACTTCAACGGTTCGTTGGCCAACAACCACCTCAACGCGCCCATCGTGGGCATCGCCAACTCGCCCGGGGTCAACGGCTACCTGATGGCGGGGGGTGACGGCGGGGTCTTCGCTCTGGGCGGGGCCAACTTCTTCGGCTCCCTCGGCGGCCAGGCCATCCCCTCGCCCATCGCGGCCATCGCGGCGACGCCGAGCGAGGACGGCTACTGGCTGGCGTCGCAGTCGGGCACGATCTACCACTTCGGCAACACGCCCTCCCTGCCGGCGGTCCAGCTCCCGCCCGGGGCGCACATCGTCGGCATGGCCTCGACCAACACCGGCAAGGGTGCGTGGCTGGTCGACCAGTTCGGCGACGTCTACGCCGAAGGTGACGCCCTCTACCTGGGCGGCCTCGGTGGCGTGACCATCAACGCACCCATCGTGGGCATCGCCGCCGCGGCGACGGGCCAGGGCTACGTCCTGGTCGCGACCGACGGTGGCGTCTTCGCCTACGGCATGGGCTTTTTCGGGTCCGTCCCGGGCTCGCTCATGCCGGGCCAGCACCTCGTCGCCCCGATCGTCGGGATCGCCGTCACCCACTCGGGCCACGGCTACTGGATGGTGGGCGCCGACGGGGGCCTCTTCAACTACGGAGACGCCCCCTTCCTCGGCTCCATCTACACCGCCATCGGCAACACGCCCCTCAACGGGCCGATCGTCGGGATCCAGCACCTGGGCTCGGCGCCGGCCTGAGCGCTCGGGTCCGGCCGGACTCGTCCTCTTCTTCGGGGAGCCGGGTCCGGCCCCCGATCCGAGTCGGGTCATGAGGGGCGGGGCGGACCGCCCTCATGATCGGTCGCGCGTCGATGGTGTGACGAGCGCGCTGGATGCGTCGATGCTCGTCGCGCGCGCAGTAACGTCCTGGCGTGCCGCCTACGCCGACCGACACCCACGAGTGGATCAGCTTCGAGGACGAGGACGAGGAACGGACGTGGATGTTCGACGCCACGTTCTTGACCAGCAACTGGACCTGCATCTTCGGGAACGGGTGCCAAGGCGTGCTGACCGGGCCGTCGCCGGAGCTGGTGCAGGGCTGCTGCAGCTACGGGGCGCACCTGGTCGACAAGAAGGACGCCCGGCGCGTCGAGAAGGCCGCGGCCACGCTGACGCCCGAGGAATGGCAGCACCATGGTGTGAAGAAGAACGTCATCCACACGGACAAGAACGGCGAGACGGTGACCCGACTGGTCGACGACGCCTGCATCTTCCTCAACCGCCCCGGGTTCGCCGCCGGCGCAGGGTGCGCCTTCCACATCGCGGCGGTCAAGAGGGGCGTCAACCCCCTCACCCTCAAGCCTGAGGTGTGCTGGCAGCTCCCGCTGCGCCGCGAGGACCAGGTCGACGACGAGGAGGGCCACGTCACCTCCGTCATCCGGCAGTGGGACCGCCGCCACTGGGGCAAGGGCGGCCGCGAGTTCCACTGGTGGTGCACCGAGTCGCCCGAGGCCTTCGTGGGAAAGAAGCCCGTCTACGAGGAGATGGAGGCCGAGCTCACCAAGATGGTGGGGTCGAAGGTGTACAGGCGCTTCGTGGCGCTCGTACGTGAGCGCGACCGCCTGCGCACGGTGGGGGTGGCGCTCCCCCACCCGGCGGTGCGTGGTCGCACGATGGGTGGTGCGGCCGTCGGAGCGGCGTCCGCACCCGTGGCCGTTCCCGCCCCCGCTGCGGTGGGCGGCGACGCCGGCTAGGAGACTGTTGAACAAATCCGCTGTTGGTGCTCGCGATTTGGGCTGGGATCGTCGAGAATTGGGAGGTGCAAGGACGAAGCGAATCCAACCCTGAGCTGCTCGATGCCGCCGCTCTGTGCCGCAAGCTGGTTCCCGAAGGCAGCGTCGAGGCGTTCCTGGCTGATCATCGCCACGAACTGTTCCCCGACGAGATGTTCGAGGATCTGTTCCCCTCGGGTCGTGGTCGACCGTCGATCCCGGCTGATGTGGTGGCGTCGGTCATGGTGCTCCAGGCCCTCGAGGGATTGTCCGATCGGGACGCCGCCCGGGCTCTGCGTGACCGGATTAGCTGGAAGGTGGCCTGCGGGCTGGCCCTCGATGACGAGGGGTTCGACTTCTCGGTCCTCACGTATTGGCGGACGAGGCTGCGCAAGTCCGACAAGCCCGAGCGGATCTTCGATGCGGTGCGCTCTGTCATCGACGCCACCGGGGTCTTGAAGGGCAAGACCCGCCGGGCCCTCGACTCGACCCTGCTCGACGATGCCGTTGCCACCCAAGACACCGTCACCCAGCTGATCGCCGCCGTCCGCCGGGTGCGCAGGGTCGTCCCCGGTGCGGTGGACGTAACACTCTCCGCCCACGACTATGACTCGGCGGGCAAGCCGCTGATTAGTTGGGACGACCCAGTGGCGAAGGCCGCCCTGGTCGACGGGCTGGTCACCGATGCCCTGACCCTGCTCGCCGCCTTCGAGGACGAGCGTGAAGATGCCGAGGCCAACTCGGCCCTCGGACTGCTGGCTCTGGTCGCCGGCCAAGACGTGGAACAAGGAGAAGACGGCACCTGGCAGATCGCACAAAAGGTGGCCCCTGACCGGGTCATTTCGGTCGTCGATCCCGAGACCCGCCACATGCACAAGTCACGCTCTGAATACCGTGACGGGTACAAGGCCCACATCGCCGTCGAGCCCGGGACCGGACTCGTCACCTCGGCCATCGTCACCCCGGCCAACATCTCGGATGCCAAGACCGCACTCGACCTGATGGCCACAGAGCCCGACGGACTCGAGGTCCTGGCCGACTCGGCCTATGGGTCAGGCAAGACCCGGGCCGAGCTGCGAGCGCGTGGTCACAGCCAGTTGATCAAGCCGATTCCGTTGCGACGTGCCGTCCCCGGTGGGTTCTGCCGTGACGATTTCGCCGTCGATCACCACGCGCGCACGATGACGTGTCCGGCCGGCATCACTGTTCCCATCGCCCCAAGAGGCCAGGCGACCTTTGGCGCCAAGTGCACGGGCTGTGCGCTCCGAGAGCGCTGCACCACATCACAGCGTGGCCTCAAAACAATCATCCATCCCCATGACGACGAGCTTGTTGCCGCCCGTCGTCAATGGAGGGAAGGGGTCGCGCTCGAGGAGTACCGACGTTGGCGCCCCATGGTCGAGCGCTCCATCGCGTGGCTCGTCACCCACGGGAACCGACGGGTCCACTACCGCGGCGTCGAGCGAAATCAGCTCGGCCTCTCGCATCGAGTCGCCGCCCTCAACCTGCGCCGATTGATCAACCTCGGCCTGCACCATGACGGAAGGTGGCAGCTCGGGGCCATCTGAGATCGGGCGCGCAAGCCCGGGTCGTCAAAAATGGGACCTCACCTCGGGCACAGCCCATCCAGGGTGGCCGGCTTCAACCCATTTCATGCCGGCGCTTCGGTTCGGACATAGCCCGGACTTGCGAGTTCGAACATACGCCTCGAATGGCGATTGTTCAACAGTCTCCTAGTCCTAGTCGTTCAGGGGGTCGTCGTCCGAGTACGACGGCGCCGGTATCGACCCGAGGATGCGGTCGTACTTGTCCTCCTCCGCCAGGCACCACGACGCGTGGACGTCATCGGGCTCAGCCCCACACTCGACGCACCGTCCCGTGGACTCGGTCGAAGACCGCTTCAGGCTGCGTGCTTCCTCGAAGCGCCGATGGCGTCCCTTTTTCACGAGCACTCCTTGTCACACCCGGACCGCACCGTCGCGTCCCGCCCCGCGGCCAGACCGTACGGACCATCCGAGCCGCCGGTCCAGTGTAGTGGCTGCCGGCGTCCGGCCCGCCCTGGTCCAGGTCAGGCGGGCAATCCCTCGGCGGCGCCGGCCCGGTCTTCGAAACCTCGGATATCGTTGACGCCGTCGGGGCCCACTCGCATGACCTGCCAGCGCTCGTGGCCGTCTTGGAGCCGCACCCCCACCAACAGGGCGTTGAGGTGGACCTCCACCTCCGTCACCGTCGCCCGCACCCCTCGGGCCCGCCCCTCGGCGTACCACTTGAGCACCTGCTCCCGGTTGCGGCACGGCGGTCTCGCGTCGCCAAGGGGCCCCCAGTGCACGTCGGGACTGAGGAGGGCCCTGAACTCGTCGAGGTCAGCCGTATCGAGAGCGTGGCGGACCCGGTCCGCGATGGCGGCCGCCGTGAGGGCGGGGGGCAGCGGGGTGGTCTCAGGCGTGGGGTGGTCCTCGCTCATGGGGCCATTCAAGCCTCTACGCTGACCCGGATGCCCGCGTTCGACCCCGAGGCGATGATCACCCGCTTCCGGGAGAGGGCCCAGCGGGTGCGCGAGCGCGGCATGCCGCCGATCGAGGGGCCCGAGCGGGCGCGCTGGCGCGAGCAGGCCCAGGCGGACTACGCGGACTTCGCCATGATCGGCGACGCGGAGGCGGAGCTCGTCGACGGGATCCTCACGCTGCGCGTCGACCTGCGGCCGCCCGACGCCCGGGGCGAGGGCGGGGGCGCGGGCGCTGGCGCGGGCGACTCCTAGCCCCCGTAGTGCATGCGGGTGTCCTCCATGCGGAGCACCTCAGAGGGCTCCCCCCCGACCTCTGTGACCTCGCCGATGCAGAAGGTGTGGCTCCCCAGCTCCTCGGCCTTCGTGAGGGTGCAGACGAGGTAGCCCGCCGCGGCCCGCAGGACGGGGAGCCGGCCCGGGCCGACCTCCGTGACGGCATGGCCCGACAGCGCGAGGACGGCCCCGTCGGGGTCCCTTTCGACCTCCTGCACCGGCTTGACGAAGCGTCGCACCACGTCACGGTCGGCCCGTTGGAGCAGCGTGACGGCAAACGAGGCGCCGGCGGTCACGAGCCGCTTCGTGACGGAGTCCCGCTCGAGCGCGACGCCCACGAGCTTGGGCTCCATGGACACCTGGACCACCAGGTTGGCCGTCATGAGGTTGACCTCCTCCCCGGCGCGGCTGCCGATGAGGTACAAGCCGGTCGGGAGCGCCCACAGGACGCGGCGGCGGTGCCGGTCGAGCTCGTCGTCGGGAGTCGCGCCGGGGGCGGCCTCCGGAGCGGTGTCGGGGGGGCTCACCCGAAGATACCGCTCGTCGAGTTGTCGGTGGTCGTCGTCGTGGGCACGGCCTTGCCGTCGATCTCCCGGATGCGCTGGAGCACCTGGTTGTAGAGCGCCTCCGCCTTGATGCCTTCACGCCTGGACTGGGCCAGCAGCCTCGTGTTCGTCGAGCCCGCGTTGTAGCAGTCGTTGGCTGCCGATTGCTCGAGAACGTAGGCGTTGTTGAGCAGATCGGTGACGTCGGGATCCGGCGTCGGCAGTTCGGCGTAGGCCATCTGCGCGTCGTTGAGGAGGGTGCCGCAGGCGGCGTGCACGGCGCCGCTGCCGTTCGGGACATCCTTCGGAACCCTCGCGTTGTCGGCGATGAGGGTGCCGATGGTCTGTCCGAACGCGGTCCCCTTCACCCAGGCCGACATCTTCTGCGCCGGCGTTCCCCTTTGGTCGGCGCCGGCACAGGAGGTCAGCACGAGTGCGGAGCCGACGAGGACGACGGATGCGACCATGAAGCGGCGCCTCATGTGGCCCGGACGATGTGAACCTCTCGCCGTCCCTTGCGCAAGACCAGGTAGCGGTCGTGCAGGAGGTCGGCCGGCCCGAAGGTGCGGGCGGCATCGCTCTGGCGGACGTTGTTCACGTACGCGCCTCCCTGGTCGATGGTGCGCCTCGCCTCCTTCTTCGACTTGGCCAGGCCGGACCGCTCCAGGACGTCGACGAGGGTCAGCGCGCTCAGCAACTCCGGCTTCGGGATCGCGGTGGTCGGGGCGTCCTCGGTCACGGCCAGCAACATGTCCTCGCTGAGCGCCGCGATCGCCTCGCCGAAGAGGGCCTCCGACGCCTCCTCGCTCCGGGCGACCTCGGCCTCGCCGTGTACCAGCGCGACCACCGAGCGGGCCAGGGCCTTCTGCGCCTCGCGGTACTGGGGTCGCTCCGCTGTCTCGGCGTCGAGCACCTCGATCTCGTCGTGGCCGAGAAAGGTCAGGTAGCGGAGGAGCTCACCGACCTGCTCGTCGGCGGTGTTGAGGAAGAACTGGTACATGGCGAAGGGGCTGGTCCGGTCCGGATCGAGCCAAACCGTGCCCGTCTCGGTCTTGCCGTACTTCGTGCCGTCGGGCTTCACGATGAGGGGCGTCGTGAGGCCCCAGGCCTCGTCGCCGCAGACCTTGCGGATCAGCTCGACCCCCATGGTGATGTTGCCCCACTGATCGCTGCCGCCGATCTGAAGGTCGCAACCGTGGTCGACGTGGAGACGGAGGAAGTCGTAGGCCTGGAGCAGCATGTAGCTGAACTCGGTATAGGAGATGCCTTGGTCCGGCCGCTCGAAGCGCGTCTTGACCGACTCCTTGGCCACCATCGCGTTCACGGTGAAGTGCTTGCCGACGTCGCGCAGGAATTCCAACGTCGAGATCGTGCCCAGCCATTCGGCGTTGTTGAGGAGCAGGGCGCGATCGTCGTCGAGGTCGAGGAACTGGCCCAGCTGAGGGCGGATGCGCTCGAGGTGACCCTCGATCGTCCGGAGGTCGAGCAATTGGCGCTCGTCATCCTTCCCGCCGGGGTCGCCGATCATGCCGGTGCCTCCCCCGGCGAGGGAAATGGGCCGGTGGCCCGCCTCCTGGAAGCGCCGCAGCGTGCACAGCTGGAGGAGGTTGCCGACGTGGAGGCTGTCGGCCGAAGGGTCGAAGCCGGCGTAGACCGTGAGCCCGGGCTGATCGAGCCGCTTGGGGAGCTCGGAGTCGGTCATCTGGTGGATCAGGCCGCGGAAGGCGAGGTCCTCGGAGAGTGTCGGCACGGCCTCGACTTTGCCATACACAGGTAGGTTGGTCGGCTGCATGGTGAACGGGTAGTCGGATGATCGAGTGATCGAGTGATCGGGGTCGACCGGGGGCCGACGTTGCCAATGGAGGGGTCGTTGCCTCCGGACCTGCAGGGGACCCTGTTCCGAGTGGGGCCGGGACGGTCGGTGACGCTGCGTCCCGACGGCGGTGTTGGCGGGGACGGCGTGGCTGTTGGCGGCGGTGAGGGGTCGGGTGGTGATGAGGGTGACGTCGACCACCCCGGGAGTGCTGATGCCGAGCCCCGGGGAGCGCTCTGGGCCGTGGAATTGCGCGACGGAAGCGCCGTGTCCTTCCTGGGGCGTGAATCGGAGGCCGATGCGGGCGTGTTCTGGCACGCCGGCTCGCTGCTCGCTCTTCCCGAGGCCGGCCACCCGTCCCGTTACTCGCGATTTCTGGAGCCGCAGGAGTTTGCCGGAGCATTGACCGTTCCGATCGCGTCACACGTCCACCGAGTCGCGGCCGACGGCAGCCGGGTGTTGTTCTCGGTCGACGACGGCGTCGATCGAGGGGCGGGGGGAACGCTCGACTCTGCGGGCGAGACCGAGGGGATCTGGCTGCGGCTCGGAGAATGGGACGCTGCCGGTGCACTGCGCTCGGCTCAGACGGTGGAGCTCGAGCGGGCGACGTGGCAGCACGACATCGGCGTGACGGCCAACCATGTCGTCTTCATAGAGTCGCCGACCACCCGTCTGGACGCTACTGAGAGCTCCGTGCCGTTCGGGTGGGTGCCCGGCGCCGAGACGTGGGTCGGCGTCGTGCGACGTGGTGGTGATGGTGCCGTGCGGTGGTTCCGGCTTGATCCGTGTCTCGTGACCCACGTGCTGGGGGCCTGGGATATCGATGGCTCGGGCAGTGGGAATGACGCCTCGATCGAGGTCCATGTATGCCGGTATCCGGCACCCGAAGTGGGCCAGCCCTTCGACCTCTCGGCATCGGTCGTCGGCCCCGACGGGATCGGCCTCACGACGATCGGTGGTGGCCTTGCGGTCTTGGAGCGCTGGCGCATCACCGGCGACCGGATCGAGCGGGTGCAGGTCGATGAGCGACATGTGGAGTATCCACGTATGGACGCCCTCTGTGAGGGGGCCCGGTTCCGGTATGGCTATGCCGTGGAGATGACCTGGGGCGAGAGTGTCGTCGGTCGGGGTGCTGCGGGCCTATCGGGCGTCGGGGTGTCTCCGGGGGGCCTGCTGCGGTTCGACCTGCAACACGATGAGGTCGCCACCTGGAATCCGGGACCGGGGCGAAGGGCGAGCGAGCCGGTCTTCGTCCGTGCCGAGGACGGTCGCAGCGACGACGAGGGCTGGTTGCTGACCGTGGTCGACGACGCCAATACCGGAACCAGCGATCTCTACGTCCTGGATGCCTCGTCGATGGCGCGCCGCGGCCCCGAGGCGATCATCCATCTGCCGGTGCTGTTGCCTTTTCGGAGCCACGGCGAGTGGGTTCCCGCCGCCTGCTATCGATGAGGCCGGGACGGGCGGTCGGGGCGGAGGGCACGGCAGAGGGCACTGGCGGAAGACACGGCACTGGAGGGGCGTCGGGAGAGCGTGGTGCCCCATGGACCGACTCGCCGACCGTTCATGCTCCGTATGGCGCCGACCACCCTCCGAGACGGGCCCCGCCCCGACACCGTGTCCCGGCGTACGGAGGCCCTCGTGGCGAGCGTGGCGCAGCACCACCGTGCCATCTCCGCACACCAGAGCCAGTTGCTCACCGCCGTTGTCGAGCTCGACCGGCGCAAGGCCTGGAGGGTCGACGGCGCCACTTCCATGGTCGCCTGGCTCGTCCAGCGCTGTGCCGTCACGGCCTCGACCGCTCGCGAATGGGTCACGGCGGCGGCCAAGCTCCACGAACTGCCCAAGATCTCCGATGCGCTGTCTCAAGGAAAGCTCTCGTTCGACCAGGTGAAGCCGCTCGTCGAGGTGGCCAAGCCCGAGACCGACGCCACGCTGGCCGAGCAAGCCACCCACTGGTCGGCCAAGCAGGTGCGGGAGCTGGCGATTGCCGCTCGTCACCAGTCCGACGACCAGGCAACCGGCGTCTACGCGAGGCGTTTTCTCCGTTTCGATGATCGACGTCGCTGCCTGACAGGCGTATTCCCGGATGACCAGTACGCCGTCGTGAAGAGCTCGCTCATCGCACGGGCCAGCCGTCGGCTGCGCGATCGGACTCCATTTGACCAGCGCATGGCCGATGCGCTGGTCGCCGTCTGCAAGGGCGACTCCGCGGAGTCCGGCGGCCGGACCTCAAGCGAACCACGGGCCGGCGGCATGCGACGCAATCGACCAACCGTTGTCGTCCATGCCGACATGGCCTTCCTCGCCGGCGGCCAGGGAGAGGCCGAGCTCGATGTCCTCGGGCCGCTCTCCCGAGAGGTGGCCCGCCGTCTCGCTTGCGATGCCAAGGTCTTCGTGTCCGCCGATGCATCCGGAGGGCAGAGCCTGAACCTCGGAAGGGCGCGGCGCGACCCGAGTGACGCCCAGCGCATCGAGATTCGTCGACGGGACCGGGGGTGCCGGTTCCCCGGCTGCTCGCACACCGAGTTCACCGACGTGCACCACATCGATCACTGGATCGACGACGGACCCACGGACCTCTACAACCTCGTGGAGCTCTGTGATCAGCATCACCGCTGCGTCCACGAAATGGGATGGAAGATATCCGGAGACGCGAACGTGGAACTGACCTTCCGCAGCCCCACCGGCCGGATCTCCACCTCGACCCCCTCACCCGCGTTCACTGCAGCGCGAGACGGACCGCCTCATTGATCGCGTCGTGGGTGGCGACGTTCTGGTCTCTCCCCGGCACCATCACCCGCACCAGCGCGGGAGCTGGCGCTGCGAGAGCCGGTTCGAGTTGAGACAACGAGGTCACGTCGTGAACGGGAAGTCCGAACCCGCGCGCGACCGCGCCCAGGTCGCTGGTGGGGGGAGTCCCCAAGAGTCGTTCGAACAGCACCGCGTCGACCGACCGCGCCTGGGGAAGGAAGGAGAAGATCCCTCCCCCATCGTTGTCGGCCACGACGAAGGTGCACGGCAGTTCCGGCAGGTTCACGAGCCCCGAGACGTCGTGGAGGAAGGCCAGGTCGCCCAGCAGGGCAAGTGTCGGGCAGCCTGCATCAGAAGCCGCGATGCCAAGTGCCGTCGACACGACGCCGTCGATCCCATTGACGCCCCGGTTGGCCAGCACACGCGGCGGGCTGGCGGCAGGAGCGGCGAACCACTCGAGGTCACGTATCGGCATGGATGCCGACGCGACGAGGGTCGCCCCCGTCTCCGCGGCGTGCCGGTAGATCGCCCTGGCGACCTGTGGTTCGCTCAGATCGTCACTGAGGACGCCCTCAATCGCATCCTGCGCACGTTCCTCCCGCCACTGCCATGAACGGAGCCACTCGGGCTCGCACGGTGACGCATGCTCGAGTGCAGTCGCCAGCCATGGGTCCGTCTTGCAAAGATGAAACTCCGTGGCCACCCGGTTGGGGTCCGCCCACTGCCGCCATGGATCGACGACGAGGATCCGTGCCCCTGATCGAGCTGCCTCCGAGATGTACTCGGCGAGCGCTTTGGACAGCCAGGGTGCGCCGAGGAGGACGACGCTCTCCGGGATGGGTGGGTTGGTTCGGACGATCGAATCGGCTGCGGCAATGGTCCCCACCACCCTGCATCTGGACCGCGGGTCCGCCAAGACCGGCCACCCGAGCTGCGCGGCCAGCGCCTGGACGCGCCCGGATTCCGGTGGGTGCGGCATCTGGCCGCCCACGACGATGATCCCTCGCCCGCCGAGGGGTTCCGCCAACGGAGGGACGGATTCCTCTGTCGTCGGGATGACGAAACGGGGGCCGGCGTGCGAAGGGAGCTCGTCCGCCGTGCCAGTCAAGGGCTCGCGGAACTCGAGATTGAGGTGGACCGGACCCGGCCCCGACGCTCCGTGCACCGACTCGGCGAAGGCCCGCACCGCCAACGGCCGCCAGACCGCCTCGTGACCCTCCTGGGGCACACCCGGCATCGCCGCCCAGCGCACAGCTGTCCCGAAGAGGTTCCTCTGCTCGATCGTCTGTGAGGCTCCGGTGTCGTGCAGCTCCGGTGGACGGTCCGCCGTGCAGACGATGAGCGGCACCCGGGCGTAGTGCGCCTCGACCACGGCGGGGTGCAGCTCCACGGCGGCCGTGCCGCTGGTGACGCAGACCACCGTCGGCCGCCCCGTCGCCATGGCAAGCCCGACAGCGAAGAAGGCAGCGCTGCGCTCGTCGAGGCGAACATGGACCCGCAGGCGCTCTGCCAAGGACAGCGCCAGCGGCGTCGACCGTGAACCGGGGCAGATGACCGCATCGGTGACTCCCAGTCGTGCCCACTCGTCGACCAGGGTGGCACTGAACGTGGCCTGTACGCTCACCCGTCGTGCCACTCCATGCAGAGGTGCGCGGTGCGGGCCCGCCCTTGGTGGTCCTGCACGGATTCACGCAGACCGGACGGCTCTTCGGCCCCTTCGGCCAGCACCTGTCCGCGTCCCATGCCCTCGTGGCGGTGGACCTTCCCGGCCATGCGGGCTCGGACTCGGTGCGCGCTGACCTGCCTGAAACGGCCGCGCTGGTGGCGGAAGCCGTCCGAGCCGCAATCGGCGCCGAACCCTGTGACATGCTCGGCTACTCGCTCGGCGCACGGGTGGCGTTGCACGTCTTGACGGGGACGGACCTCGCGGTGGGCCGGACGGTGTTCATCGGCGGTACGGGCGGGATCGAGGACCCGGACGACCGTGCGCGCCGACGCAAGTCGGACGACTTGATAGCGGACGAGCTGGAGATCTCCGGCGACGTCGACCGCTTCCTTGCTGACTGGCTGCAGGGACCTATGTTCGATCGGCTGTCCGCGCTGGGCGCTGCGGCGAAGGCGGAACGCCGGCGCAACACAGCGCCCGGCCTCGCCTCGAGCCTGCGCCTGTGCGGCACCGGCGCCCAGGAACCGCTCTGGGACCGCCTCGAGAATCTCTCCGGGCCCATCCTGGCCATGGCCGGAGCGGACGACACCCGCTTCGCCTCGCACGCCCTCCGGATCGCTCGGCTGGTGCCGCGAGCGGTTGCCTCCTTGGTCCCCGGCGGAGGGCATGCCGTGCATCTCGCTCAGCCCGTTCAGGCGTGGCGGATCGTGGATCACTGGCTCGGCACCGCACAGCCCTGATCCACACGGCTCCGGCGACGAGGCCCTTCGATCAGACGAGTTAGCCCATCAATCTGTCGAGCCAGTCTGACAATCAGAGGACGGAGTCTGTACCTCATATCAGCAGCCCGATCGTCAGAAGCACACCCGTCACGAGCTGAAGCCGTGCGGTCGAGCCGAGCATGGGGAGCAGGTCTCTAGCATTTCGCTTGCTCAATGCGAGCCGCACTGGGTAGACCGCGAGCGGAGTCGCGATCAGCGCCAGCAGCGCCCAGGCCCGGTAGTTGTGCAGAACCCCGATGGAAAGCGCAACGCCCATCAAAGTGAAGGCATAGAACAGGCCGGCTCTCCGTCGCCCGAGCCGCACGGCCAGCGTCTTCTTCCCCGACTGGGTGTCGGTCGTGATGTCCCGCAGGTTGTTCGCCTCGAGGAGGGCCGCAGCCAGCAGCCCGACGGGCACGCCCGCCCACAGGACGAACCCCCAGTCGTAGGTGTACGAGAACAGATGACCACCCAGAGAGACGACGAAGGGCGCGTGCTGCACGTAGGCAGAACCGGCCGTCGCCACGAGACCGAAGAACACGAAGACGAAGACCTCGCCGAACCCGAGATAACCATATGGCCTCGGACCCCCTGTGTACGCCCACCCAGCGATGCCGCACAACAGGCCCAGCGGGATCAACCACCAGGTGACCCTCGCCGCCAACACCAGCCCCGCTGCGCCGGCCACGCCGAAGGAGATAAGGGCCGCCGTCTTGACCTGCTGCACCGTGGCGAGCTTCCCCGCCACGAGGCGGACAGGTCCCACCCGGTGTTCGTCGGTTCCCCGCACTCCATCGGCGTAATCGTTGACATAGTTGGTCCCGATCTGAATCCCCAAGGCCACCACCAAGGCCAGGAGGGCGTTGAGCCACGAGAGTTGGCGGTCGAAGTGGGTACACACCGTGGCGTGACAGGCGCCCGATACCTCCGGGGTCGTGATGACGAAGCGCCCGCTCGAGAGGTATCCCGCCGCAGTCCCTACGACGACCGGCACGACAGCCGCTGGAAGTGTGCGGGGGCGCGCGCCCGCCACCCATAGCTTGAGGGGTGGGCTCACGGCCGGCGCGGGAAGCGTGAGAAGTCCGGTGCGCGGTGCTCCACGAACGCGTTCCTGCCTTCTTGGCCCTCCTCCGTCATGTAGAAGAGCATGGTGGCGTCGCCGGCGAGCTGCTGCACGCCTGCCAGGCCGTCGTCGGCCGCGTTCATGCCGGCCTTGATCATGCGCAGCGCGATCGGCGAGAGGGTCAGCATCTGGCGGCACCAGGCCACGGTCTCGCGCTCGAGCTCACCGAGCGGCACGACGGTGTTCACCAGCCCCCAGTCGAGGGCTTGCTCCGCCCCGTACTGGCGGCAGAGGAACCACACCTCCTTCGCCCGCTTGAGCCCGATCGTCCGGGCCAGGATGGAAGAGCCGTAGCCGCCGTCGAAGCTCCCCACCTTCGGCCCGGTCTGCCCGAATCGCGCGTTGTCGGCTGCAATGGTGAGATCGCACACCAGGTGCAGGATGTGCCCGCCTCCGATCGCGTAGCCGGCGACCATCGCCACGATGGGCTTCGGAACGCGCCGCATCAGGATCTGGAGGTCGAGCACGTTGAGTCGCCCGATTCCCCGCTCGGCCACGGCGTCGTCGCCGATGTACCCGTCGTCGCCCCGGATCTTCTGGTCCCCGCCCGAACAGAAGGCATCCGGACCCTCACCGGTCAGGATGATCACGCCGACGTCCGGATCGTCCCGAGCCATGGTGAACGCCTCGGTCAACTCGAAGAGCGTCTGGGGCCGGAAGGCGTTCCGGCGCTCCGGACGGCAGATCGTGAGCTTCGCGATGCCCTCGGCAACGTCATAGCGGATGTCCGCGAAGGCGCCCCGCTCCTCCCAGGCCGGAGGCGGGAGGGGCCGAAGATCGTCGAGGGGATCATGAGGACTGCCAGTGATCACGGTCTGCACGACGCCCTACGCTACTGGCAGTGCCTGAACTCGTCGCACTCGACCTCCCTGGTGGGATGGGCTTTGTCGACGCGCTCAGGGCCATATGGGACACCGGGGACGCCGCCGCACCGCTGGACTCACGACTCCCCCTTGCCGCTCGCACGGCGATGCTCGACGCCTTGCGGCCGACGCGCATCGTGGGCTCCGACGGAGAGCAGCACGCCCTCCGTGACGGCATCCCGGTCGAGGACGGCGACGCGTTGGTCGTCGCCACGTCGGGCACCTCGGGTCGCCCCAAGGGGGTCGTGTTGACGCACGACGCCGTCGCCGCCTCCGCCGAGGCCACCACCCGTCGGCTCCGCATCGACACCGGGCGCCACTCCTGGCTCGCCTGCTTGCCCCTGGCGCACATCGGGGGGCTCTCCGTCGTCACCCGCTCGATCATCACGGGGACCCCACTGCTCGTGATGCCAGGGTTCGAGCCCGACGCCGTCGAAGAGGCCGGGCGTTCGGGGCGTTCGACCCACGTCGCCCTCGTCGCGACGGCGCTGCGCCGCCTCGATCCCTCCATCTTCGAGTGCATCCTCCTCGGGGGCAGCAAGCCGCCCGACGCCCTGCCTTCCAACGTCGTCACTACGTACGGCATGACCGAGACGGGCTCGGGAATCGTCTACGACGGGGAGCCACTCGACGGTGTCGAGCTCGCGCTGCGATCGTCTGAGCACGGGCCCACCGCGGAGAGCGCAAAGTCGGACGCCGACGGAATCAGGGGCGATGTCGACGGAGAGATTCTGATCCGGGCCCCCATGTTGTTCCGCTGCTACCGGGCCGAGGACGACGGGGGCGAGCGGGTCGTCGGCCCCGACGGGACCGCAACGTGGTTCGCCACGGGCGACGCTGGACGGATAGCACCGGACGGGAGACTCATGGTCTCGGGCAGGATCGACGACGTCATCACGACGGGAGCCGAGAAGGTCTGGCCCGACCTCGTCGAGCGCGTCCTCATCGCGCACCCCGACGTCGCCGAAGTGGCCGTCTGGAAGCGTTCCGACCCCGAATGGGGTGAGCGCGTCGTGGCCTGGGTCGTTCCGAGCAACGATGCCCCCTCCCTCGACGAGCTGCGCCAGATCGTGACAGAGACGATCTCTCCCTGGGCGGCCCCCAAGGAGCTGGTGATCGTCGACGATCTGCCCCGCACCGCCGCCGGCAAGGTGCGCCGCCGGGAGCTCGACACCTTTCCGCCGTAGGGCCGTCAGACCGTGTCGCGGGCGGGCGCGTCGCCCCGCAACCGCTCGCTCAGCCGGCACAGCTTGTCGGGGTTCGACACCACCCGGACTCCTACGATCCTGCCGCCCATGATGTCGAGCACGAGCGCCGTCACCACGTCGCCGTCCACCACGAAGACCGTGGCCGGCTGGCCGTTGAGGATCACCGACTGCGGCCTGCCACTGACCTTCTTGGCCACGTTGACGAGGAAGCGGGCGCCACGCCCGGGTCCCACCACGGGCCGCATGGCCGCCCGGACCTTCCCGCCGCCGTCAGTCCACACCACGACGTCGTCCGAGAGCATGGAGAGCAGCCCCGAGAGGTCCCCCGTCGCGCAGGCGACCAGGAAGCGGTCCGTGAGCTCACGGCCGTGGCGGAGGTCGGCATCGAAGCGCTGGCGGCGCTCCTCTATGTGCCGGCGGGCGCGGGCTCCGAGCTGCCGGCTCGCGGCCGGCGACCGGCCCAGCGCGCGGGCCACCTCGTCGAAGGAGTAGCCGAAGACGTCGTGGAGCAGGTAGGCGGCGCGTTCGAGAGGAGTGAGCTCTTCGAGCAGGACCAAGAAGGCCAGCGAGAGGGAGTCCGCCTGCTCGGCCGCACCCTCCTCGTCGACGACGACCGGCTCCGGGAGCCAGGGGCCCGCGTAGGACACGCGCCTGGCCCGGGCCGAGTCGAGCTGGTCGAGGCAGAGGCGGGTCACGGTCGTCACCAGATAGGCGCGCACCGAGCGGACGGGCTCATCGCTTCGCCGCAACCACCGGACGCCGGCATCCTGCACCACGTCCTCCGCGTCGGCCGCGCTCCCCAACATGCGGTACGCGATGCCGAAGAGCAGCGGACGCCACTCCTCGAACGCAGCTGCGTCGGCGTTGGCGGTCGCGTCGCTGTGGGCGTCGGCGTCAGGCAACGGCGGGCCCCCCATCGGCCTCGACCTTGGGGATGTCGCAGGAGTCCGAGAACCCCTGACTGCGCAGGCCGAGGCCGGCGTTGAAGCGGGATCGGAAGTTCTCCAGCGCCACCCAGGCGGCAAGTTCGACGAACTCCGCATTACTGAGGTGAACCCGGACTCGGGCGGCCAGCTCCTCGGAGACCTCGGCTGGACAGCCGGTCGCCGTCTCTGCGTACTCGAGCACCACACGCTCCCGGTCGTCGAAGAGGTCGCTGGCACGCCACTCGGACGCGGCCCGGACCTTCGCCGGGTCGATCCCGTCGTGCATGCCCTCGTAGTACCCGTAGTCGATGCACCACGAGCAACCGATCCGGGTACTGGTGGCCTGGATCGCCAGCCAGCGAAGCGTCGGATCGAGCTTGCGCCAGCCGAGCTGGACGGCGGTCTCGAGGCTCCCCATGGCCGCGAGCACGCCGGAATGGTGTGCCGCGGCAGCCGTCGGTTCCACCATCTTGCCGAAGCGCCGCTCGGTGTAGATGCGTGCCGCCCTCGGGATCATGCCCTTGGGGTCGTCGTCCAGCGGGACGTGGGCCATGGTGCACCACCTTTCGGTCGTCCTTCTATTGTCGGTCACCCAACCCAGACGGGACAGGACCGAGATGTGTGACATGCGGGCCGGCCTGCGATCCGACTCCGCCCGGTCCACACCCTCGGCGAGCCGCGGATCAGGCGGGAGCGGCGCCGATGCGCAAAGGGACATCACCGAATGGGTCGAGGTGGTACGCCAGGGATACCCGGTGGTACCCGTCAGCGATGTCACCACCATCACGCGTGGAGACGACGAGCACGGGACTCAGCCGTTTACCAGAGACGGCGTTCAGCAGATCACGGCGCACTCCGGGGTCGTCCAACGGCAATGCCACGAGGCTGCAGGCACGCAAGATGTCGTTGGCCCGGCGACGGGTGACCTTCGCCTTGCGAAGGCGTCCGACGGCAGCCGCCGCCTGTTTCTCATCGAGTTTCAATGAAAGATACGCCGATGCGGCGTCGAAGTCGTGGGCGGCCACGTCGTCGAGCCACTGCAAACCGAGCGATTGGCTAGCCGGGGGACGCGTGCCTCCCTTGGCCGTTTTTGCTTTGTCCTTTGCCATCTGCCTTCTCCTTTCCTCGTTTCCTTGGCTGGGACGGCCACTTGGATTGGGCGAAAGTAGCCGCCGATCCGGCAGCGAACGGGGACACCTCGGATCCCGAACCCTACATTTGCGGGTATGTCTGATCACCTCCGGTAGAAACCTCCACTCGCCGGGAGCGAGGCCGAACAACTCGTCAGTGCGCTCGAGCGCCTCCGCATAACGTTCCGCTGGAATGCCGACGGTCTCGGAGCTGCGGAATTGCGCGTTTGCACCGGTGCCTCCTCATTGACTCCGGGCGGCTTGTTCAAGCATCTCGCCGCCGTCGAGGACTACACCTTCGGCACCGACCTGAGCGGGACCCACTCGGCGCTCCTTGGGAATTAGCCGCTTGGGGCTGTGCATCCGTCCGTACGCGGCGATCTCCACCTCGATGAAGCTGCCGTCACCACGGCGCATCGCCGACGCGTGGCCGCATGCCGTAAGGCCGAGGGCTTTTCGTCTGAAGGTGGTCGGTTGCGCGAAAACGAGAACGGCCCATGCCTCCGATGTGCCGCATGGTGGCCCAATCCCGGCATCGGACTGGGCGAGTGCTCCTCTAGTTCGCTAGGTCGATGAGCGACCCCGTAATTCCCAATTCCGCAGCGCGGCGGGCATCCTCATATCGGTCATAACGGACTGGAGATTCTGAGAAGCCCGTCCGCTTTCGCCCTCGCAGAACTCTCTCGGAAGCCGATGTCAGCTCCGTCCAGCGACCTCGACGGTCTCGCCTTATCTCGGTTCGGACCCAACCCACGGGGAGCGAGACGACCGTTGATCCGCTCTCGAACAGCTCGTTCAGCGCTACGGCCACTCGCTCTCGTAGCCATGGCTCCACGGTGGTGAGAGGATCGTCCGGCAAGGCTGGCAAGGCCTCCAGATCCGGTGTGTTCAGGAGCTCATCAACGAGACCTTTCGGGCCCGCCACATAGGTTGACGTCAGGTCGATCTCACTCCCGACGAACCACGAACGATCTCGCGGCCACCATAGGTTCGGAGTCTGACGCCACGGGTCCTCCGCCACGTTTACTAGCGCGGTTTGAACCTGCCCCCGATAGAGCAGGTAGTCGCGGTGAGGCAGCCTTACTCTTGGGCCCTTCTCGACCTCTGCGGGGACGTTGAGGCAGCCCCACCCCTCCCAAATGCAGAAGAAGACCTCTTCTGGTGTGGCCGTCCATCGTTGAAGGATCGACACAAGCGCCTCAAGATCGGACCGAATCATCGACCCCTCATCAGGACCGCGGTCATAGGGCGGGGCTTCTTGAACTCCATTTGGTTTGAGAGCGACGGAGTGGAACTGGGCCAGCCTCGTTAGTTCGAGGCCAATCCATTGTGCGATGGCGCTCCACCGGACCGGTGAGTTCTCTTCCCTTGTATCGCCCTCGTCGCAGGCCGGATGCAAAAGCCGGGCATACGCCTCGTACCCCTTGGGAACGACCGACGTAACTCCCTCTCCCAAGTCACCCACTCGTGAAGCGATCCATTCGCTGTCCGAAACAGACGAAGCCCAATCGACTCGAGCTGAATCACCCACGACGCGAGTGTTTCATGGGGCATCTGACATAACCACTGTTCCGGTGTGTCCTCAAGGGGTCATTGCAACACACGCCTGATGGTTAGCGAGCAGCAAATCCCTTTCTCGGGGATGGTCTCCGCCAGTCCTCACCCCACGCCGCCTGACGGCTGGATCGTCGTTCCACCGTCCATCACCAGCGTCTGACCTGTCATCCACGATGAGGCGTCCGAGGCCAGGAAGAGCGCGGCGGTCGCCACGTCGTCGGGCAAACCGAGTCGGCGCAACGGGATCTGCGCCGCGATGCGCTCCTCACCGGGGCCTTCCCACAGGGCCGCCGCCAGCTTTGTCTTGACCAGTCCCGGGGCCAGCGCGTTGACCCGCACATCGGGCGCGAGCTCGAACGAGAGCTGGCGCGTGATGTGGAGCACCGCCGCCTTCGTCACGTTGTACCAGCCGATGTTGGGTTCCACGCCCAGGCCGCCGACTGAGGCCACGTTGATCACCGAGCCGCGCAGCCCCGCCCTGACGGCGGCGCCCGTCCAGACCAGCACCGAGAGCTGGTTCACCTCGAAGGTCTTCTGCGCCCGGGTGAGGTCGATGTCGATCATGGGCCCGAAGTAGGGGTTCGTCCCCGCGTTGTTGACGAGGATGTCGAGGCCGCCGAAGCGGGCCACCGTGTCCGCCACGCAGGTGACGGCCTCCTCGGGGTGCCCGACGTGCGCGGCGAACCACGCCACCTGATCCTCGGCCGCCCCTCCGGCGACGAGCCCCTTCGCCGCCTCGGCCAGGTCCGCCGCGGTCCGGGACGTCAGCATGACGTTCGCCCCGGCCTCGAGGAACCGGGTGGCGATGCCCAGGCCGATGCCACGGCTCCCCCCAGTGATCAGCGCCGTCTTTTCCTTGAGTTCGAGCTCCATCGCCCGAGCCTTGCACGGCCGACACCGCTTGCGGCATCCCACCGGGCGGGCCCTAGCATCCCTGAGGTGAACCACCTCGCCGAGGAGACGAGCCCGTATCTCCGCCAGCACGCCGACAATCCCGTGGAGTGGTTCCCTTGGGGGAACGAGGCGCTGCGCCGGGCGCGTGACGAGGACAAGCCCATCTTCCTCTCCATCGGCTACGCCTCCTGCCATTGGTGCCACGTGATGGCCCACGAGAGCTTCGAGGACCCCGCGACCGCCGCCGAGCTCTCGCGCTGGTTCGTCTCCGTGAAGGTCGACCGCGAGGAACGCCCCGATCTCGACGCCGTCTACATGGCCGCCACCCAGGCCCTCACGGGCTCGGGTGGGTGGCCCATGTCGGTCTTCTGCACTCCCGACGGGCGGCCCTTCTACGCCGGGACGTACTTCCCGCCCGAGGACCGGCACGGCATGCCCGCGTTCCGCCGTGTCGTCGAGGCGCTCGGCCAGGCCTGGGAGGGCGAGCGGGAACAGGTGCTCGCGCAGGCCGACGCCCTCGTGGGCGCGGTGCGAAAAGAGCTCCGGCTGGCCGAGAGCATGGGCGGTGGCGGCGGGTCAGACGCACCGGCGCCGCTGATCCCGGTGGCGGGTGCCGCTGCGGGGGACGCCGCGCTCGACCCCGACGCGTTGCGGGCGACGGCCGTGGCCGGCCTCGGCGCCGGCTTCGACCCGGACTGGGGCGGCTTCGGGCCTGCGCCGAAGTTCCCCCGGCCGACCCTGGTCGAACTGTGCCTCCGCCAGGCCGCCCGCGGCGGCCCCGACGCCGACCATGCCCGGCTGATGGCGCTGCGGACGCTCGACGCCATGGCGGCCGGTGGCATCTACGACCACCTTGTCGGGGGGTTCTGCCGCTACTCGACGGACGCGCAGTGGCTCGTGCCCCACTTCGAGAAGATGCTCACCGATCAGGCCCTGCTCAGCCGGGCCTACCTGCACGCATGGCAGGACACGGGGCGAGCCGAGTATCTCGGCGTGGTGACCGAGACCATCGACTTCGTCCTGCGCGACCTGTCGACGCCGGAGGGTGCGCTCTACTCGTCCTTCGACGCCGACGCCGGCGGCGTGGAAGGCGCGCACGCGACCTTCACACTCGACGAATTGCGGCAGATCCTGCCCGCCGGGCTCGTCACCGCAGCAGCCCAGTGGTACGGGATCACCGAGCGGGGCAACTGGGAGGGCCGCTCCATCCCCGTACGGCCCGTGGGCGCCCCGCAGGCCCGCCCGCCCGAGGTCGAGGAGGCCCGGGTGCTGCTCGCGGCCGCGCGGGCGCAGCGGGTCCAGCCGGCCCGGGACGAGAAGGTCCTCACGGAATGGAACGCCATGGCCGCGGCGACGCTGGCCGAGGTGGCGTCGGCGACCGGTTCGGCCGACTACGGACGGCGCGCCGAGGAGATCTGCGAGTTCTTGTGGGCGTCCATGTACGCCGACGGACGGCTGATGCGGAGCTGGCAGGGCGGGCGGGCCCGCCACCTGGCTGTCGCCGCGGACCATGCGTGGCTGATGGAAGCCTGCCTGCGCCTCTCGGAATGGACTGGTACGACGCTGTGGCGGAAGCGGGCGCTGGGCGTCGCCCACGACCTCCTCGACCTGTTCTGGGACGACGAGTCGGGCGGCTTCTTCACCACGGGCAGCGATGCGGAGGCCCTCGTGGTCCGTCCCAAGGAGTTCCTCGACGGGGCAGTCCCCGCGACCAACTCCATCGCGGTGAACGCCCTCCTCCGTGCCAACGCGCTGGCCGACGACCCGAGGATCGACGCGGCGGTGGACCGGACCATCGCCTTGGCCCGGCCGCTCCTCGTACAGCACCCCGCCGCACTCGCCGACCTGGTGGCGGCGCTCCCGCTGTGGGGCGGGCGCCACGAGATCGTGGTCACCGGAGACCGCCCGGACCTCCTGGCCGAGGTGCGCCGTCACTGGCTCCCCGCTGCCGTCGTGGCCTGGGGACAGCCCGACGACGGCCCCCTCTTCGAAGGGCGTCCGGCGCAGCCCGGGCTGGCCTACGTCTGTCAGGCTCGAACCTGTGGGACCCCGGCCGCCGACGTCGAGACGCTGGCGGCGCAATTGGAGGCACTGGTCGCATGAGTGAGAACATCGCTGGTCCCGACGTCGGGGACGACACCGGGAACGACCAGGGCAACGGCAACGGCAACGGCAACGGACTCGAGGACGAGATGATGGCGGGAACCGCCCAGGACACCGACCCGGGGGGGGCGCCGAGGGGCGGAGCGGACCGCACCGCCGGGGACAAGAAGTCCTCGACGCAGGACCCGGCGCGCTACCTGCGGCGCTCGGCACACCGGACCGAGCGCGTCCCCACGGCGGGCGGCTCCACCCTGCACCTCCTCGTCCTCTCGTCGACGACCGAGGACACCACCGTGGTGGACCTGGCGACCCGCACCGTCATGCGGGTGCGGGTGCCATGGCCCGAGGGCCACGAGCCCGACATCAGCACCTTCGACGTGGTCGAGGTCACGCTGGCCGACGATCCCGAGCGGGACGACCTGGCCCGCCCGGAGGCCACGACGGTGGCCGACCTGCCCCGGCACGTCGGCACGCTGCGCGGCCGCCATCTGCGCAAGCTCCTGCGCCGCCTCGTCGCCGCGCCGGACGGACCGCTCCTCGGCTTCCCGGGGCCGTCGGCGCCCTACTGGGAGTTCCGTGGCTTCCGGCCGTCCGTGGCGCTGATAGAGCCCACCCGGCGCCCCCAACTGATCAGGCGACAGGCCGACGGGTCAACCTGGGTCCGCTTCGGCTGGGACCGGGACGACGTCTGGCTCCCCGTCGAGGACCGCAACGCCGCCCGGGCCCTCGACGCCGCACGCCGGGATCGCCTGAGCGGCAAGAGCCTCACCAACGCGCTCGGGTTCGAGCCGCAGTACCTGTTGGTGACCGTCAGCCCCCCGCGCGACGGCCACTGCTACAAAGTCTGCGCCGCCGTTCTCCCTCAGGGCTGATCCCAGCCCCCCGGTCAGCGGCCGAGCTTGCCCCCGGCCAGATCCTCGGCCATGGCCCAGCCGAAGGCGACCAGGCGGTCGCCCTTGTCGGCGTCGAAGCTGGTGAAGTGCGTCTCCACCCCGGCGGGGATCTTCACCTTGGGCGCGAAGAAGTCGAGCCCGCCGGCCACCGACCCGTCCCCCTTGAGGACGAAGGTGCGGTCGTCGAGCAGGCTCTCGCAGCCGAAGCGCTTCGAGAGGCGCCGGGCCCAGGCCCTCTCCTCACCCGAGGACTTGTGGTCGGGGAAGGGCACGACGTCCTGCAGGCCGGTGAAGGCCCGGAAGCCCTCCGGCGACAGGAGCCGGGTGCCGAGGAGGACGTCCTCGTCGGGGAAGGCGAGCAGGGCGCGGCGGTACTGGTCCGCCATGATCCCCTTGAGGGCCGACTCCGCCCGGGAGGTGCGGTCGACGAGGGCCAGACCCACCAGAAGGGAGGGAGTCCCGCCGATGCGCTCCAGGGTGCAGAACGAGTAGCCGCGGAGCTTGTTGCCCTCGCGCGCCTGGGTGATCAGGACCCAGGCCTCACGTTCCTTGGAGAGGAAGCCGATGTCGAAACCGGGTGGTCTGTCCGCACAGAGATCCGCCATTTCGACCAGCTCAGCGTCGCTGAGCGCAGTGCAATCCTTGGTGCTCACTACGATCGGCATGCAGTGAGTCTACTGGCTGCGCTCGGCCCTTTCCCAACCGGACCGGGGCGCCGTTAGGGGGAACGCGGTCACCGGTTGGCCTGTCATTCCAGCTCAGAGGCAAAAAAGCGACTCGTGCGTGACCCCCTAGGAAAGGACCGCGCTCTGACCGAGCAGCCGCTTGAGCTCGCCGACGACCCCGTTGCGGCAGTCCACGTTGAACTCCGGGGGCAGGCGGAGCACCTTGTCCCCGACGTGGAGCAGGACGGGTGACTGGCCCGGGTGGCAGCTCAACACCTCCTTGAGCCCGTCCACTTTGGCGTCGGTCAGCACGCCCAGGGGGAGCGTGATGTGGAGGTCCGCCTGGCCCCGGTCGAGGACCGGGCGGGTGACCTCCATGCACACGATCTTCGGCTCCTCCTCCCGGGTGTCGAGGCGGCCCCTCACGACCAGGATGGCGTCGTTCTCGATGAACGCGCCGTACTCGGCCATCGTCTTGGGGAAGACGAAGACCTCCATGGCGGCCTGCAGGTCCTCGAGGACGAAGCGGGCCATCAGGTCGCCCTTCTTCGTGTAGGACCGGCGCAGGTCCGTCACGACCCCGCCGACCGTGCGCACCGGCGACCGGTCCCCGATGACAGAGGCGTCGTCCTCGCGCATGTCCGAGAGCGTGCTGTCGGTGTGCCGGGCCAGCGCGGCCTCGAAGCCCATCAGGGGGTGGTCGCTCACGTACAGGCCGAGCATCTCCTTCTCGAAGGCCAGGCGCTGTCCCTTGTCGAACTCCGTCTCGGGGATGGCGACCTTGGCGCCGCCCCAGCCTGGATCGGCCTGCTCCTCCTCGAAGGCGGCGAAGAGGGTGGTGATGCCAAGGTCCTGCTCGCGCCGACGCTCCAGCGTCCGGTCGACGATCGCTTCGAGGACCAGGCACAGGCCCTGGCGCGGGTGCCCGAGCGAGTCGAAGGCCCCGCCCTTGACCAAGGACTCCATCGTGCGCTTGTTCATGACCACCGGGTCGACCCGCTGGCAGAAGTCGAAGATGTCCTCGAAGGGGCCGTTGGCGTCGCGCTCCCCCACGATCCGCTCCACCAGGCTCTCGCCGACGTTGCGCACCGCGGCCAGCCCGAAGACGATCGCCTGCCGGTTGCCGTCGCCGGCGGCACCCCGGTCCCGGTCCGGGGCGAACTCCGCCACTGACCGGTTGACGTCGGGTACCAGGACGTCAATGCCCATGGTGCGGCACTCGGCGAGATACACCGCGGTCTTGTCCTTGTTGTCCTTCACCGAGGTGAGGAGTGCCGCCATGTACTCGACCGGGAAGTGCGCCTTCAGCCACGCCGTCTGGTAGGCGACGAGGCCGTAGCCGTAGGAGTGCGACTTGTTGAACGCGTAGTCGGCGAAGGGCTCGATGATGTCGAAGAGCTGCGTCCCGAGCTCCTCCCCGTAGCCCTCCGTGACGCAGCCCGCCACGAACTTCTCGCGCTCGGCGGCAATCAGGGCACGGATCTTCTTGCCGCACGCTTTGCGCAGGTTGTCCGCCTCCTCGAGCGTGTAACCGGCGAACTTCTGGGCGACCCTCATGACCGACTCCTGGTAGAGCATGAGCCCGTAGGTGTCCTTGAGGATCGGCTCGATGTCGGGGTGCAGGTAGGTGAGCTCCTTGCGGCCGTTCTTGAGCTCGGGGTAGTCGCGGTGCATGTTGGCCGCCATGGGCCCCGGCCGGTAGAGGGCGACCAGCGCGGCCACGTCGTCGAAGCTCGTCGGCGCCAGGGCCCGCAGCGTCTGGCGCATGGCGGCACCCTCGAGCTGGAAGACGCCCACGGACTCGGCCCGCCGCAGCATCTCCAGGGTGGGCTCGTCGGCGAGGTCGACGTTGTCGATGTCGGGACGCTCCCCCGTCTCCGTCTCGATCAGATCGAGCGTGCGCTCTATCACCGAGAGATTCCGCAGGCCGAGGAAGTCCATCTTGAGCAGCCCGAGGTCCTCGACCCCGTGCATCTCGTACTGGGTGACGATCGGCGCGTCCTCGGGGAGCCCGCCCGCGTCGGGCTTGCGCTGCACCGGCAGGTAGTCGGTCAGCGGGTCCCGGGAGATCACCACCGCCGCCGCGTGGATGCCGTCCTGGCGCCGCAGGCCCTCGAGGCCGAGCGCGACGTCGAGGACCTCCTTGGCGTCGGGGTCCTCGTCGCGCATGGTGCGGAGCTCCGCCGCCGCCGCGTAGCCCTCCTCGTGCCCGTCCGTCTTGGTCAGGCAGGCGTGGAGCGGCGTGTCGCGGCCCATGACGAGCGGCGGCATGGCCTTGGCGATCTTGTCGCCCACGATGTAGGGCTTGCCCAGCACCCGGGCGGCGTCGCGCACGGCCGCCCGGGCCTTGATCGTCGAGAACGTGATCACCTGGGCCACCCGGTCGCTGCCGTACTTCTCTGCGGCGTAACGCATCACGTCGGCGCGGTAGCGCTCGTCGAAGTCCATGTCGATGTCGGGCATCTGCTTGCGGCCCGGGTTGAGGAAGCGCTCGAAGATGAGGTCGTAGCGAATCGGGTCCAGGTCGACGATGCGCAGGCAGTAGGCCACGCAACATCCGGCGGCCGAGCCTCGCCCCGGCCCCACCCGGATGCCCGACTCCCGGGCGAAGCGGATCAGGTCCCACACGACGAGGAAGTAGGCGGCGAAGCCCATGTTCCCGATGACGCCGAGCTCGTAGTCGAGCCGTTCGACCACCTCGTCCGGGAGCGGCGTCCCGTAGCGCTGCCGGGCCCCTTCCATCGTCAGGTCGCGCAGGTAGGCGGTCGCGCGCTCCTCGTAGGTGTCCCCCGTGAAGCGGTCCGGGACCGGGAACTCCGGGAGGCTCGGCTTGCCGAGCTCGATCTGGACGTCGGCCCGTTCCGCGATGAGCAACGTGTTGTCGCACGCATCGGGCACGTCCCGGAACAAGTGGCGCATCTCGGCTGCCGACTTGAGGTAGTGCTCGGTGCCCTCGAACTTGAAACGGTTGGTCTCCGAGAGCAGGGCCCCGGTCTGGACGCAGAGCAGGGCGTCGTGCGCCACGGCGTCCTCACGGTGGGTGTAGTGGCTGTCGTTGGTGGCCAGCAGCGGCGCGTCCAGGCGGCGGGCGATCTCAATCAGCTGGGGGTTCGTGCGGTGTTGATCGGCGATCCCGTGGTCCTGCAGCTCGACGAAGAGGTTGTCGCGGCCGAAGATGTCCTGGAGCCGAGCGGCCCGCCGCTCGGCCTCCGCCACGTCGCCGGACAACAACGCCTGGAGGACCACCCCTCCCAGGCATCCGGTGGTGGCAATGAGGCCGGAGTGGTGGCGCTCGAGGAGCTCCCAGTCGACGCGGGGCTTGTAGTAGTAGCCCTCGAGGTAGGCGGCCGAGGACAGCTGCATCAGGTTCCGATAGCCCTCGACGGTCTCGGCCAGGAGGGTCAGGTGGTAGTAGAGCTTCTGGCCTCCGTCGACGTCGCCGCCGGTGTCGTCGACCCGGCCCCGACGCACCGGGCGCTCGTGGCGCGACTCGCCCGCCATGTAGGACTCGGTGCCGATGATCGGGACGATGCCCTGGTCCCGGCAGGCCTTGTAGAAGTCGAGGACCCCGTACATGTTGCCGTGGTCCGTGATCCCGAGCGCGGGCTGGCCGTCGGCCACTGCGGCCGCCACCAAATCCCCCACCCGGGCCGCGCCGTCGAGCATGGAGAACTCGGTGTGGGTGTGCAGATGCGTAAACGACCGCTCCGACACCGGCCCTCCTTTCGCCACGTCAAACTTACACCGGTGTGATTCCCCTGGGACTCCGCAATCTAGCCCGCCGGGCCCACCCCGGGGACCACCGATCCGGGCGCGCTGGCACGCTGGAGTTCCTCCTCGTGCCCCCCGTCACGATGGCCGGTCCGGATGCCTCAGAGGTACGCCCCCGTCCGCCCTGTCTCCCCGGCGGAGGGCAGGCCTCGCTGGCGGATCTCCTCGAGCTGGGCCCGGGCGGCCATCTGCTGTGACATGAGCGTCGCCTGGATCCCTTGGAACAGGCCCTCGAGCCAACCCACCAGCTGCGCCTGGGCGATGCGCAACTCGGCCTCGCTCGGTGCGTCCGAGTCGAAGGGCAGCGCCATACGGTCGAGCTCGGCCACCAGGTCGGGGGACAACCCCTCCGATAGCTCGTGGATCGACTGCTCGTAAATCTCGCGCAGACGCACCCGGCTCTTCTCGTCCAGCGGCGCCGCCCGCACCTCGTCGAGCAGCGTCTTGACCATGGAACCGATGCGCAACACCCGGGCCGGCTCTTGCACCGCCTCCATCGTCTTCTCGGGGGTCTGCCCGTCCCGGCCGGGGCCGCCGAGCACCTCGTCGGGTGCGATGGCACCCGATGCGCCAGGAGCGACATCGCCACCCGTCCCGTCATTCGTCGCGTCGTCCATGGTTCCTTCCGTTCCCGTCGGTTCCGCCTCACGCGGGCCGTCGTCAGTCACGATCCAATGTTGCCACCCTTGGCAACCCGGTCACGAGGCCGGCCAGCTCAGCAGGGGTATCAGCATCTCGGCCGGGGTGAGCGACCCATGGCGGGCCTTCAGGCGCAGCTCACCGGTGTCAGCCGGGTCGAGGAACGCCGTCGGGGCGAACGGCACGAGGGCCACGTCGCCCAGGCGGGCTGCGACGGCAGCGGAAGGCACCCCGCCCAGCCAGCCCTCCTCGACGATCTGCTCCTTTGTGCGCACCCAGGCCACGTCGCCGTGCAGTGCGGACGCCAAGTCTGCGACCTCTTCTTCAGCGCCCGGTCGGACATGCAGCCAGCGAAACCGGCCCTCGCCGCTGATGAGGGTCACCTCCGCCATGATCTCCGGCCCGAGCACCTCGACGGAGCCACCGACATCCACCTGGCCGTGATCTGCGGTGACCACCAGCACCGCTCCCCGCGGCAATACCGCGAGGACGTCTTCGACGAGACGATCGACGGCGCGCAGCTCGTCGTCGTAGTACTGACCGAGGCCCTGCGCATGCGCCACCTTGTCGATCCCCTCGTAGTAGGCGTACACGAAAGGGGCCCCGCCGGCAGTGAGCTCGCGCACTGCCGTGACGAGGCCGGCCGGCGTGTGCCACCGATGGAGGTCCACCCGTCCGAGGTGCGCCGCGGTGAATCCGGTGGGGCCATAGTCGTAGCGGGTGACGACCGGCACCAGGCCGTGCGAGCCCGGGAACGACTCGAAGGGCTGGAACACCGGTGCCGGCACTTCCATGCGCGCATCCGCGCCCCTGACCGACCACTGCAGGACGTTCATGACCTCGCCGTCGAGGGCCACCCGATAGCCGACCACCCCGTGCTCGGCGGGCACCCTTCCCGTCACCAGGGAGGTCAGGGCGCACGCCGTCGTGCTCGGTGCAACCGACGTGATCGATCCTCCCGAAGCGGCCGTCAGCACAGGGGCCAGCCGCTGGCGCTCCTTCAACTGCTCTGCGCCCAGCCCGTCGATCACCAGGAGGACGATCTGGCTCGCTTCGCCCACCGGTGCCGGGAACCAGGGCGGCAGCGTCATCCGGCCCGGGTGCGCGAGCTGTCCGAGGAGCCCCGGCACCACGCGGTGGAGGCACGGCCCGTCCCAGTCAGGCAGGAGCGGCTCGGTTTGCCCGGGCTTGTCGGCCCCTTTCAGGGGTTCCGCGTCGGATGCCTGGGCCGCCCTGCCGTCACTCACGGGGGCACACCCTACGACCCGCGCACCACCTCCACCCACGTGGGGGCCGGTAGCATCCGTTCCTGTGAGGGTCTCGACACGGGGTGACTACGCCAGCAGGGCGCTCCTCTCGCTGGCTCTGCACGGTGCGGAGACACCCACCTCCGTCCGGGACATCGCGGAGCGCACCGCGCTTCCCCAGCCGTACCTCGAACAGATCCTCCTCGCCCTCAAGGGCGCCGGGCTCGTCCGCTCCAAGCGGGGCGTGGGAGGCGGCTATGTCCTCGCCCGCCCTCCGGAAGAGATCTCGCTGGCACAAATCGTCTCCGCCGTCGACGGTCCCATTGCGGCGGGAGACTTCGGCGAGCCCCATGCCAACGGGGCCTGCGACCACGAAGGGCAGTGCGTTCTGCTCGCGGTGTGGGCCGACGTAGGCGAGACCATCCGCACCCACTTGCAGTCCTACAGCCTGGCCGACATGGTCGACCGGGCTCGCGGCAACGTGGCGGCGCCCGTCTGAACCTGGCGCTGCCTCAATCCAGCCCGAGGCCCCAACCCAGCCCGAGGCGTCAATCCGGCCCGAGGCGTCAATCCGGCCCGAGGCGTCAATCCGGCCCGAGGTTCCAGACCTGGATCACCGGGCACTCGAGGTCCCAGCCCAGCACGCTGATCCCGGCCGCCGCCAGGAGGAAGAGCCTCCCCGCCACGGGGGGCAACCCGAGCCAGCGGGCGGCCAGCACCCGTAGGAAGTGCCCGTGGGCCACGCACAGCGTGTCGCCGTCCTGGGTCCTGGCCCGCTGGATCACCCGGTCGGCGCGCCGGCCCACGTCCGAGCCCTTCTCGCCTTCGGGGACGCCGTCGTCCCACAGCGTCCAGCCGGGCCGCTCCACCCGGATCGCCGCCGCCGTCAGCCCCTCGTACCGGCCGTAGTCCCACTCCACCAGGTCGGGGTCGACCTCGCACTCGAAGCCGGCCAGGGCAGCGGTCTCCGCCGCACGGCGGAGGGGGCTCGTGAGCCCCAGGCTGAACGTGGTGAAGCCGCGGTCCCGCAGCAGCTCACCAGCGCCTTTGGCCTGTTCCCGGCCCTCGTCGAGGAGGGGAATATCCGTGCGTCCCGTGTGTTGACCGTTTTGGGACCATTCAGTCGCACCGTGCCGCAGCAACACCATCCGGGGGGCCACGGGCCGTAGAACACCACGGGCTGCCTTTGGGCGCAAACCCGGTCCGAACACCCCCCTGGAATGATCGAGACCGAGGGACGGTTATACACGACAGGTTCATCCCGGAACCCTCCGGGTACGTACGACTGAGAGTGAGCGAAAAGCGTCTGGAGCGATGATGAAGAGCGCGGTGAGCACGTCGGACACGTTGGGGCTGATGTTGAAGGACCTCGACCGGTTTCCGATGCCCGATCATGAGCAGCAGGTCGAATTGGCCAAGCGCGTCGTGGCCGGGGACGAGGCTGCCCGGAAACAGATGGTGGCGGCCAACCTTCGACTCGTCGTGCACTGGGCCCGGCGCTACCAGGACCGAGGCGTGGACATGGCCGACCTCGTCCAGGAGGGCACCTTCGGCCTCATGCGCGCCGTCGACAAGTTCGACTGGGAGCGCGGCTTCCGCTTCTCCACCTACGCGACATGGTGGATCCGCCAGGCCCTCCAGAGGGCCGTGCAGCAGCACGGCCGCACCATCCGGATCCCCCTCGAGGTCGGTGAGCAGATCCAGCGCCTCGAGTTGACCAAGTCCGAGCTCGCCAGCACGCTGGGCCGCGCTCCGACAGAGGCAGAACTCGACGAGGCGACCGGCCTGACCGCCGACGAGCGCGAGTCGCTCGAGGACGTGGCCCGGGTGACCGCGTCGCTGGACCAGCCGGCCGCGTCAGAGTCGTCTACCACGCTTGGAGAGTTGGTCGCTCCCGACGATTCGGACTTCGTCGCCGATGTCGAGGAGACCCTCGTCTACGAACGAGTCCGCGACGCAGTGGAGCGCCTTCCCGGCCTCCAGCGCGACGTGCTCCGGCTCCGCTTCGGATTCGACGGGGACTCCCCCGCGTCGCTCCAGTCGACGGCCGAGCGCCTCGGCGTGGGCGTCCGCCGCGTGCGTCGGGCCGAGGAAGAGGCCCTGGCCGCACTGTCCTTCGACGCCGACGTCGTCGGCGTCCACCAGGCAGCCTGAGCTTCGACGCCGCCCGGGGCTAAGCCCCATCCGAGACCCAGGGTTCTGCGAGGGCGGCCCGTTCGCGTTGGGGTTTTGTTCGCGTTCAGGGCCGCTTCGTGGTCCGGACTGTTCGCGGTCCGGCGCTACGCGAGATACGCCTTCAAGTCCTCGGGGAGCCGCGAGGCGAATTCCATGCGGCCGCCGGTTCCGGGGTGGATGAACGCGAGCTTGAAGGCGTGGAGGAAGAACCGCCCCGACCCGAGGCGCTTGTCCGGAGTCCCGTAGCGTGCGTCGCCGACGACGGGGTGCCCGATGGCCGCCATGTGGACCCGGATCTGGTGGGTCCGGCCACTCTGCAGCGCGAGCTCCAGCAACGTGGTCGGCGATTCGCCCACCCTCCGCTCCAACACGGTGTAGGAGGTCCGGGCCGGCTTCCCGCCCGACGTGACCGCCATCTTGGTGGGTGTCCGGGCCGAGCGACCGATCGGCGCCTCGACCTCGCCGCGGTCCTCCTCGACCGATCCCGCCACCAGCGCCAGGTAGCGGCGCTCCATCGTCCGCGAGGCCAATTCCTGGACCAGCGCGGAGTACGCAGCTTCCGTTCTCGCCACGGCGAGCAGGCCCGACGTCCCCTTGTCCAGCCGGTGCACGATTCCGGGACGGTCGGGCGGGCACACCCCGGCCGACACGAGTTCGGCCAAATCCGGGAAGCGGGCCAGGAGGCCTCCGACCAGCGTGCCCTCGTCGTGCCCCGCTCCCGGATGCACCACGAGCCCCGCCGGCTTGTCCACCACGGCCACCAGGTCGTCGGCGTAGACCACGTCGAAGCGGACGCCGGGCTCGGCCACCGCCCCGACGGTGCGGGCGCCCGGCACCCGCACGGTCAGCGTCGCTCCCTCGGGCAGGGGCACGCGTCCGGCCGACAGCGGGACGCCGTCGACCAGCACCCGGCCGGACTCGATCAGCTCGGCGGCGACCGCCCGCGACACGTTGGCCAGCATGGCCACGCTGCGGTCCGCCCGCACTCCCCCCATCAGCGCCGGGATCTCGGTGGAGATCGTCTCCTCGGTGAGATCAGGAAGTGCGGCTGCACCAGCATCGCCCCTCTCCTCCGCCCCGTCGGCGACGCGGCCCGCGTCGGGGTCGACCCCGCCGGCACCGCCACGGCGGTTCACTCGGCACCCCCGTGACGCACGTCCGCCCTGCCCCCTTCGTGCAGGTCCGTCCGGCCGCCCCCGAACAACAGGGTCACGATCAGCACGATGACGCCCACGGTGACGCAGGCGTCCGCCAGGTTGAAGGTGGGCCAGTAGTCCAATGTGACGAAGTCAGGCACCCGGCCGCCGTGCCCGCCGGCGATGCGCTCGCTGAGGTTCCCGATGGCACCGCCCAGCACCAGACCGGCGCCGATGGCCAGCGGCACCGTCTTGACCTGGGCCACGACCGCGGCCAGCACGATCACGCCGATGCACAGGAGCACCGTCACCACGATCGCCCGACCGCTGAACAGAGAGAAGGCGAAGCCCGAGTTGAAGGTCATCGAGAGCCCGAGCGGGCCCCAGAGGTGCCGTACATCGTGGAGATGGTCCAGAGCGATCGTGGTGGTCACCCGATCTGCGACGACCACGAGGGCTGCTATGGCAAACGCCAGTACCCGGGGTCGGGTCAGCGCCGCGACAGCCCCCCGCTCTTGCAGGCCACGCAGAGTCGAGCGTACGGCAGCGCCCGCAGGCGGGGCTTGGGGATCGGCTGGAAGCACCGCTCGCAGTACCCGTAGGTCTTGTCGTCGATCCGGATCAAAGCGTCATCGATCTCCTCGACGGCGAGCAGGGCCTGGCCCGAGAGGGCGAGATTCCGCTCCCGGTCGACCGTCACCGTGCCCCCCTCCCCCGACTCCTCATCGAATTGCACGTCGCCCGGCTCGCGCTCCAGGGCAAGGGAGTCCGCCTCGGCCCGCAACGACGTCGCCTGCTCCTGGTAGATGGCGCGGTCGGCCAGCAGAAGCTCTCGGACCTCTTCGAGAAACTTTGCGTCCTTGGCGTAGGGGCCGGTCTTCGGCCGGACGGGGGCGGGCGGCTTCGGCTTGGGCGTGAAGGTGGTGCGCGCCGGGGCGGCGGCGACCGACGACGCCTTCTTGACCGGCGCCTTCTTGACCGGCGCCTTCTTGACCGCAGCCGTCGTCGCAGCAACCTTTTTGGCCGGCGCCTTCTTGGCCGGGGCCGCTGCCTTACGGGAGGCCGGTGCCGCCTTCTTCGGCGCGGCCGGGCTCTTGGCCGCCGCAGCCGTCTTCTTGGCCGCGGGCGCCGACTTCTTGGCCGCCGCAGCCGTCTTCTTCGTCGCCGTGGTTGCTTTCTTCAAAACGGGCACTGCCTTCTTCTTGGTGCTAGCGGGACGCTTCCCAGCTGTTGCAGCAACCTTGGCGGACGAGCTTTTGTTCCCGCCGCGTACGGAGGACTTCGAGGCCGCCGTCCGCGACCCCGACACCCTCTTGACCTGGGTGCCCTTGCTCGCTGGGGTCACGTTCCCTCCTTCGGACCACACCAGCGTGGCCGTTCTCCCGGACGACGGCCTCGTCCAGGGAGCGGGTGACGATATCGGACCGCGACGGCACAGGGCAACACCGCCGTACCCACTGGAGCGCGTCACTCAGACGGAGCGGGTGCCTCCAGAGACGCCGGCGCCGGAAACGCTCTCGAGGTTCAGCGTCGGAGCGCCGTCGTCCGCCTCGAGCGGCCCGACCGAATCCCCGCCGCCCGACTTGGCGGACTTGGACTTCACACCCATGAGCGAATTGGCCGGCTGCACGTTCTCGTCCACCCACTTGAGGATCTCCGACAGCGCACCACGGAGCCGGTTGCGCTCCGACTCGAGGTGTCGGGCCATGCTCTCGACGTCCGCCGCCAGCTCGGTCCGGGTGGACTCCAGGCGGGTCACCTCTTCGCGCAGCTTCTGGTGCGTCTCGGCCTGCAGCTGCGCCGCCGTCGCCTCAGCGGCGGCGATCGAGGCCCGTGCCGACTCTTCGGCCTGCGCGATGACGGCCGCGGCCTCCGCCTCGCTCTCCCGCTTCGTCTGGTCCACGAACTTCTGCGCCAGCAGGAGGGTCCGCTGCAACGTCTCGTCGGAGAGCGCCGCGTCCGCGGACGCTGCCCCCTCATCTGCGTCGGCCACCGGTGCCGCCCGCTTGTCGCGCTCGAGCTGGGCGATCCGATCGCTGGCCTGACGCAACCGCTCGTTCAGTTGGCGGACGTGCTCCTGGAGTCCCTCCGCCTCCTGGGCCGCCTTGTCCAGGTATTCGTCGACCTCATCGACGTTGTACCCCTTCAGGCCGAGTCGGAACTCCACGGTGCGGAGGGTGTCGAGGATCGAGGAGGGCGCTTGGGAGTTGTCCATGGGGGCCGAGTCTAACCATCCCCTCCTGCGATTCCAGTTATGGGCCTCAACTCCTCAACAACACGGGCACAAGCACGATTTGGGCAACCAGGATGACCACCAGAAACGAGAAATCCAGCCCGCCCATCGGGCGGATGATCCGGCGCACCGGACGGAGGACCGGCTCGGTCGCCTGGTAGAGGAAGTACTGGATACGGGAGAGCGTCGTCCCCGGCCGGATCCGGAACCAGCTCAAGATCGCGTAGGGGAACATGACCAGCCAGATATAGGCCTCGATTGCCCACGCGAGGAGATGGAAGAGGTTCACCTGCCGGTGAGGCTAGTGGGCCTAGTCGCGGCCGAAGCCGCGCTCCACCAGGCGCTGACGCTCCTCGTCAGAGACCTTGACGTTCGTCGGCGCCAGCAGGAAGACCTGGTCCGCCACCTTCTCCATCTCGCCGCTGAGGGCGTAGGTCACACCACTGCAGAAGTCGATCATCCGCCGCTGCAGGTCGCGATCGGCCATCTGCAGGTTCACGATCACCGGACGGTTGTCCTTGAGCCGGTCGGCGATCTCCTTGGCGTCGCCGAACCTCGACGGGGCCACGACGTGCACTTTGGCGGAGGACTGCGCCGAGCCTGCCGGGCTGAGGGAGGTGTCGACGGGCATGGCGCGCACCGCCGCCGGGCGGGGCGAGACGGTGCTCGGGGCCGGCTTCGACTGGCTGGGGACCGCCGATTCCCGGGGGATGGTGCGGACCCTGCTCATCCCGCCGCTGAACTCCTCGGCCTGCTCGTAGTCCTGGGTCCGGGGCTCCACCCGCGTCGCCGCCGAGAACCCGCGCGGCGCCCGGTCTTCGAGGTCGTCGTACTCGTCGTACTCGTCGTCGAGCAGGCCGAGGTAGACCATGGTCTTCTTCATGAACGAGGGTGCCATTGTTCTCCTGTCCAGTGACAGCGTAGTGCCTGCTCGGCAAGTTGGGAGGGTCCCACCAACAGGCCACCCGTGCCTCACGGGCCGTTCAGGCAGAGGTCGGGCGGTCCCCGAACAGGGCACGCCCCACCCGCACCATCGTGGTCCCGGCCGCCACCGCCGCCTCCAGGTCGTCGGTCATTCCCATGGAGCGCTCCTCCAGCCCCAATTGGTCGGCCAGCCGAGCCACCGATCCGAATGCGTCCTGCGCGGCGGCCGCACCCGGTGCCGCCACGGTCATGAGCCCCCGCACGTCGAGTCCCTGATCGGCCAGGCGGGCCACCAGGTCGCCGACCTGTGCCGGTGGGCAGCCGTTGCGGCCCGGCAGTCCGGTCGCGTCCACCTGCACCAGGACCCGGGCCCCCGGCGCGAAGCGGGCGATCCGCGCCCCCTCGGCCTCCCGGGCCACGCTCTGCCACATCCCGACGATCGGCGCCAGCGCAGGCACCTTGTTCCTCTGCACCGCTCCGAGGAAGTGCCACACGACGTCGTCCGGTGCGGGGGCGCCGGCCTTCGCAACGAGCTCCGCCGCGTAATTCTCGCCGACGTCGCGCAGGCCGGCGTGGTAGGCGGCTCGCACCGCTTCGGTCCCGAATCCCTTGGTGACCGCCAACACCCGGATGCGTGACGCGTCTCCCCCGCGCGTTCGATGCGCAGACGGACGGCGGCCAGCCTCCTGGCGACCTCGTCGCTAGCGAAGGAAGGAGGGGACGTCGAAATCGTCGTCACCCAGGTCGAGATCCTCCTCCGACCCGGTGGCGTCGGCGAAGATGTCCACCGGCTCCGGTGTGGCGAAGATCGAGGAGGCGAGGTCGCCCCCCTTCGACGACCCGGCGCCCTCTTCCCAGCGCTCGAAGCCGGCCGCGATCACCGTCACCCGCACCTCGTCGCCCATGTTGTCGTCGATCACGGCGCCGAAGATGATGTTGGCGTCGGGGTGCGCGACGGCGTGGATGATCTCGGCCGCCTCGTTCACCTCGAAGAGCCCGAGGTCCGAGCCGCCGGCGATGTTCAGGACCATGCCACGGGCTCCCTCGATGGAGGCCTCGAGCAGTGGCGACGTGATCGCGGCCCGCGCCGCATTCGCCGCCCGCCCCTCCCCGATGGACGAGCCGATGCCCATGATGGCCGTGCCGGCGTTTGTCATGACCATCTTCACGTCGGCGAAGTCGGTGTTGATCAGCCCGGGGACGGTGATCAGGTCGGTGATGCCCCGCACTCCCTGGAGCAGCACCTCGTCAACCGTCTTGAACGCGTTGACCATGCTCGTCTTGTCGTTCGACACGGTGAGCAGCCGGTCGTTGGGGATGACGATGAGCGTGTCGACCTTCTCCTTGACGACCTGGATCCCCTTCTCCGCTTGCATGGCCCTGCGTCGGCCTTCGAAGGTGAAGGGGCGGGTCACCACACCGATGGTGAGGGCGCCGATGGCCTTGGCCACCTCGGCGACGACCGGCGCGCCGCCCGTTCCCGTGCCCCCGCCCATGCCCGCGGTGATGAAGACCATGTCGGCCCCCTGGAGCGCCTCTTCGATCTCGGGACGGTGCTCTTCGGCCGCTTGGCGACCCACCTCGGGGTCGCTGCCCGCTCCGAGGCCCCGGGTGAGCTGGCGCCCGATGTCCAACTTCAGGTCGGCGTCGCTCATCAACAGCGCCTGGGCGTCCGTGTTGGCCGCGATGAACTCGACGTTGCGGAGGCCCGAGTCGATCATCCGGTTGACGGCGTTGACGCCCCCGCCCCCGACCCCGACCACCTTGATCACTGCCAGGTAGTTGCCCTGGGAAGGCACGGTCGTCATGAACTCCCTCGTCTTCGGGTCGATCGCCGACCGGTCACTCGCTGTGTCGTTCCGCCGGCCGTGGAATTGCGCCCAGCCGGCCATCCCTGAACCTTTGGGAAAGGTTGATGTTCACGGTACGGCAACGTGGCCCCACCATACGGGGGGTGTTCGGGCAGGTCAAGCATCCTACGTCACCCTGGCGTCACCGTCGGTGCGTTGGGGATGCTGACGTCGATCACATCCCCGTTGTGCAGCGTCGCCCCCGCAAGGATGGAGGAGATGTCCTCGTACTTCGCCGTGAGCTCGGTGGCCGATCCGATGTCCACCGCGATGGGGGTCGTCATGGACAGCTGCACCCACCCCGCGGGCTCCACCGTGACCGCCGTCACCTGTGCGGCGAACGAAGGGGGCAGGGTCGAGGCGACGCGCAGCCCAGGCTCGTCGCGGGCCGGGAGCATGGTTCCCGGTGTCCCGGGAGGCGTGGGCACCGTGAGAAGAATCAGTCCCTGCGGGCGGGCAGCGGACACGCTCAACACCCGGCCGTCCGCGCTCAGCGAGTCCCACTTCCCACCGGGCTCGCCGACCACGAGGCGGGGGGTCTCCTCCGTGATGGCGATGTGCACGCCGTCGGGCCACGAGACATGCACCGTCGCCGTGTGCACCCAGGGCAACTGCTCGATCGCGGCGGAGGCAGCTCCCGCGTTCACGTCGAGCAGCGGCGGGTGGTCGGCCAGCCCTGCCTGCGCCACCACCTGGGCGGCAGACTCGTGCGCGTTGCCGGTCACGGTCACGGACCGGGCGGAGAAGAGTGGTGAATGGATCAAGAACCAGGCGCCCACCAGACACGCCGTGCAGACGAGGCCGATGACGAGCACGCGCAGCCGCCGCCGACCCTGCTCCTTCATGACGGCGCTGCGCCGAGCCGAGATGCGGGGGTCCACCCGTGCGCACGTGGTCGCGCCCGACCCGCTCTTGGCGCCGCCCTTGACGCCCCCGTTGGTTCCGCCCTTGGCACCCCCGTTGGCTGCGCCCTTGGCGACTGCGACGGCGCTCCGTTTCACGCCATCGATGGCGCCGGCCACGCCGCGGGCGATCCTGCCGGTGCCGACCCGGTGGCGGCCCTTCGCCGGCGCCTTCGCGACCGGCGTCACTGCTGGCCCCGGGCGTGGCCCGTGTCCTGGACGCCCGGCCCGGCCGCAGGTTCAGACGCAGGCGCAGAAGCAGCGGCACTCGACCGGCCCGCCGCCTGCCGATCATCGGTCCCGGCCATCGCCTCAGTCTTCCCGTCGCCGAAGCCGAGGAGGCGGACCTCGGTGCGCAGCACCACGCCGCACTGCTCAGCCACCACGCCCCGCACGTGCTCCATGAGCGCGTGCACGTCGTCGGCGCGGCCGCCCTTGTCCGCCTGGATGAAATTGGCGTGCTTCTCCGACACGTGGGCCGTGCCGATCCGGAAGCCCTTCAATCCGGCCGCCTCGATCACCCTCCCGGCGGAGTCGCCCTCGGGATTCGTGAAGACGGACCCGGCGTTGGAGCCTCCGGGCTGGTGCTCCCGCCGCCATCGCACAATCGCGGACACCGCCGCCTGCTCCTCTTCCACCGAACCCGGCGTGACCTTGATGTCCGCGCCGGTCACCAACTGCGTGGGCGTCACCGACGAGCTTCGGTAGCCGTACGCCAGGCGGTCGACGGTGTCGGTCCCACCCGCGTCGCTGAAGAGGTCGACCCAGGCGTAGCGGACGAGGCACGAGGCCATGTCTGATCCGTGTCCCCCCGCGTTCATGCGCACCGCACCGCCGACGGATCCCGGCACGCCGACCGCCCACGACAAGCCCGACCAGCCGGCATCGGCCACTCGGCGGGCCAGGACGGGCAGCGCCAGTGCGGCGCCTGCGTGGACGACCGCCTCCCGCGTGTCGTCATCCGGCTCGGGCAGCACCAGGCCGGCGAACCCGTTCCCGAGGTGCAGGACGATCCCGTCGTACCCGGCGTCGGCCACCAGCAGGTTGGAGCCTCGCCCGATCACGAACACCGGCATGTTCTCCGGTGTGCCGCCCCCGCTCATCGCGTCGCGCAGAGCGGCTCGCACGGTCCCGAGGTCGGCGGGGGTCTCGACTTCGACGTACAGCGCCGCCGGGCCGCCGACGCCGTAGGTGGTCAGCGGTCCGAGCGGCTTGAGGAGGGATGCCCGCTCCCCCAGCACACCGGCCAGGTGGCGCAGCTCGGCACGGACATCTCCGGGCTCGCTCGGGCCCGGCGTCACCATTGCGCCGCGGCGAGTATGTCGTCGGGGAGCGTGGTCAGGTCCCCGGCGCCCAGGGTGAGGCACAGGTCACCGGGACGGAGGGCTTCTCCCACCGCCCGGCGCAGCTCCTCGCGCCCCGGTGCGTAGATGACGGGGAGCCTCGGGTCCTGTGCCCTCACGGCGTCGGCCACCAGTCGACCCGAGACCCCCGGGACCGGCCGTTCCCCTGCGCTGTAGACGTCGGTGACCACCAGCACGTCGGCGTCGGAGAAGGCGGTCCCGAACTCGGACGCCAGGGCGGCCGTGCGCGTGAAGCGGTGCGGCTGGAACACCGCGACGACCCGGGACCAGCCGCCCGTCCTCGCCGTGGCCAGAGCGGCGCGCACCTCGGTCGGGAGATGGGCGTAGTCGTCCACGAACGTGACGTCGCGCGACTCGCCCCGGAACTCGAAGCGGCGCGTGACGCCGGCGAACCGGGCCAGGGCCGTCCGAGCCGCCTCGATGGAGGCGCCGGCCTGGAGCGCCGCCACCGCGGCCACCGCCGCGTTCCGGGCGTTGTGCAGGCCGGGCACGCCGACCCGGAGCAGACCCAGCTGCCCGTCTGGCCCACGCAGGGTGAACGACACCGAGCTGCGCTGCAGGTCGACGTCGTCCATCAGGTAGGTCGACCCGGCGTCGGTGCCGACGGTGATCGCGCCGTGTTCTCGGCCGATGGCCGCCGCCTCGGGGTCGTCGGCGCACACGACCGCTCCGCTGGTCGCGCCGGCCAGGAAGGCTGCGAAGGCGCCGCGCAAGGACTCGAAGGTCCCGTAGTAGTCAAGGTGGTCGGGCTCGACGTTGGTCAGCACGGCCAGGTCGGGCCGGATGGCCTGGAAGGTGCCGTAGCTCTCGTCGGCCTCCACGACCAGCCACTCCCCCGCGTCCCAGGCGGCGTTGGTGCCGATCTCGTTGACGTCGGCCCCGATGACGAAGGACGGCCGCAGGCCCGCCTCCACCAGGATCAGCGACAGCATGGAGGCCGTCGTCGTCTTCCCGTGCGTCCCGGCGACCGCGAGGCAGCGCCGGGTGGCGCAGATGGCCGCCAGCATCTCCGAGCGGGCCACGACCTGAACTCCGTGCTCCCGCGCCGCGACCACCTCGGGGTTCTCCGGCGGCACCGCGGGGGAATAGGTGAGCGCGTCGACGCCGGCCACGTTCTCCCGGGCGTGGCCCACGGCCACCGAGATCCCGCGGGAGCGCAGCCGTTCCGCAACCGGCGAATCCTTCAGGTCCGAGCCCGACACCGTGTGGCCCATCGCCCGCAGCACCAGCGCGATGGCGCTCATGCCGGCGCCGCCGATGCCGACGACGTGGATGCGTCGCGGCACCTCGAGGTCCAGCTCGGGACCGGGTTGCCCTGGGCGGCCGCCGTCAGCGGGCATGGGCGTCGACCAGCTCTGCGACGCGGGCGGCCGCATCGGGGTGGGCATGCATGCGGGCCGCCTCGCTCATCGCCCGCAGTCGCTCGGGATCCGAGAGGAGGGCGTCCAATTCCTCGGCCAGCCGCCGCCCGTCGCACTCGGCGTCGGGGACGTGCACCGCGGCTCCGATGCCCACCAACGCCTCGGCGTTGCGGGTCTGATGGTCCCGTGGCGCGCCCGGAAGCGGCACCAGGATCGCCGGCACCCCCGCCTCGAGCAACTCAGCCACCGTCATGGCACCGGCCCGAGTCACACAGACGTCGGCCGCCGCATACAGGTCCGGCATGCGGTCCTCGAACGGCACGACCCTGTACACCAGGTCACCAGATGCGGTGTCACCAGATGCGGTGTCACCGGATGCGGTGCCACCGGACGCGGCGCCAGAGGGTGCCGCGTGGTCGGCCGAAAACGCCTCGTAGTCGCGCCGGCCGGTGACGTGATAAACGGCTCGCTCGTCGCAACCCGACCAGGCCGCGGCGACGTCGGCCACGGCCCGGTTGATGCGCAGCGCCCCCAGGGAGCCGCCGACCGCGGCCACCGTCTGGCGGTCCGGTGGGAGTCCCAGGGCCGCCCTGCCGTGCGCCCGTCCGGCGGGGGTCCTGTCGAGCGAGACGATTTCGGTGCGGACCGGCGTGCCCGTCACGTGCGCCCGCGGCAGGTCGGTGCCCTCGAACGCCACGGCGTTGGCCGCCGCGAAGCGCCCGAGGAGGCCGTTGACCGCGCCCGGCACGGCATCGGTGTTGACCGACACGAGCGGGGCCCTGGTCAGGACGGCCGCCAGACCCGCCGGCCAGCTGGCGTAGCCCCCCACGATGACGACCACCCGGGGCCGGCGGGCCACGAACGACCCCAACGCCCGAAGGCACGCCCAGGCGAGGCCCACGACCGCTCCCGCGTTGGCCCACAGGGCGTCGGGGCGCAGGCTCCGCCGCACACCGCGCCCGGGCAACAGCGTGTAGGGGAACTCGAGCTTCGGCCACATGGTGGCCTCCTGCCCCCGCCGCGAGCCGTAGAGCTCAATCGTGTCGGCCGCGTGCCCGCGTTCGACGAGCGCCCGCGCGATCTGCAGCGAGGGGACGATGTGGCCTCCCGTCCCGCCACCCGCGATCACCGTGCCGCGCCGTGCGCTCACCGACCTCGGGCCGTGGCGCCACGGTGCCCACCGCGCCCACCATTCCCGCCGTGCCCCGCGCTGCTCTTCGGCCGAGAACCCCCGGCAACGCGCAACGTGCGCCCGGCCTCGCCCTGCCGCGCCACGTTGATCAGCACGCCCGCCGCCGCCATGGTGATGACGAGGGACGAGCCGCCGAACGAGATGAAGGGCAGCGGGATCCCGGTCACCGGCAGCACCCCGACCACCGCCCCGACGTTGATGAGGGTCTCCGTTCCCACCCAGGCCACCAGCCCCAGCGCCAGGAGGGCGCCGAAGCGGTCGGGCGAGTGCATGGCCGCCCGGATGCCGAGCCAGACGAAGGAGCCGAGGAGCACCAGCACGAGGACCGCGCCGATGATGCCGAGCTCCTCGCCGATGACGGAGAAGATGAAGTCGGTGTGCGCGTTGGGCAGGTAGCCCCACTGCGCCTGCCCGCCCCCGAGGCCGGCGCCGACGAGGTGACCCGACCCGAGGCCGATTTCGGACTGCAGGACCTGGTATCCCGACCCCGAGCCGTGGGCGGTGGGGTTCACGAAGGACAACAGCCGGGCCCGGCGGTACGGAGAGGCCACCGCCACGATCAGGGCCAAGCCGGCCAGGGCGGCCATCACCTTCATGACCGGACCGAGCCGCACGCCGGAGACGAACAGGAGGGCCAGGGCGATGCAGCCGAGGACCATGGCGGTGCCCATGTCGGGCTGGGCCAGGATCAGCACGGCGGCGAAGCCGGTCACGAGCATGAGCGGCCCGATGATGCGCCGGTCGCTGGCGTCCTCATCGAGGCGGCGGGCGATGAAGTCGGCGGCGAACAGCGTCAGCGCCAGCTTCATGAGCTCGGACGGCTGGAGGCGGAATTGCCCGAAGCCCACCCACCGGCTGGAGCCCTGGGCGTGCACGCCGAGACCCGGCACCAGGACGACGAAGAGGAGCCCGAAGGTGATCAGGAGCACCACGGGGCTGAAGCGCCGCAACGCGTGGTAGTCGACCCGCACCGCCAACCCCAAGACCACGACGCCGATCGCCATCCAAATGACCTCGCGGATGAGGATCGCCCACGGGGTGCCGTACATCGCGATGGAGGCCACCGATGAGGCCGCCCCGACCATCACCAGCCCGACCACGCAGAGCAGCGCGACGTCGGCCAGCAGCACGGTCGAGGTCGCCAGCTGCCACCCGCCGAGGCGAAGGCCCGCCGGGGCCGGCTTTGCCAGGCCGGTCGGGCCCCGCCGGCCCTTGACGGAGACGCCCTGGGTCACCATGGGCGCTCGCCCCGGGCGCGGGCGCGCCCCTCTACACGGTCCGACACCCGTTGCACCCGACCAGTCTCCCGCACGGCGGCGCCGAAGTGGCGGAGGGTCACGGGGGGGCGCCTCGTGTCGCCGCAGGTCATGTGAACTTCGCCACGGTGAGGAAGTCACCGTAAAAGATGCCGAGGCCCAACGCGCAGAAGAGCCCGCCGAGGATCCAGAACCGCACGATGACCGTGGTCTCGGGCCATCCGCCGAGCTCGAAATGGTGGTGGATGGGGGCCATGCGGAAGATGCGCCGGTGGAAGACGCGGAAGCTGATCACCTGGAGGATGACCGAGACCGTCTCCATGACGAAGAGGCCGCCGATGACGAGGAGCAGCAGGTCGAGGTCGAGAAGGAGACACAGCGCGGCGAGGCCGGCGCCGATGGCCAGGGATCCGGTGTCGCCCATGATGATCTTGGCCGGTGCGGCGTTCCACCACAGGAAGCCGATGCACGCCCCCGCGAGCGCCACCGAGACGAGGGAGAGGTCGATCGCCGACGCCGGCAGCACGTGGTAGATCGCCAGGTGCCGGAAGATCCAGTACCCCATGATGGAGAGGACGGCGAAGCAGAACGTGCCCGCGCCGGCGGCCAGCCCGTCCACGCCGTCGGTGATGTTCACCGCGTTGGACGCACCCACCATGACCACCACGGCGAAGATCACCCACACGACCTCCCCCAGGTTGATGCCGATGGCATCGGCGCGGGTGAACGACAGCGCTGTCGAAGTGTGGGCCCAGTGCACGGCCAGCTCCGCGAAGGCCAGTGCGCACACCACCTGCGCCGCGGCCTTGCCCCGCTTGTTCAGCCCCAGGCTGCGCCGGTGGTGCACCTTGATGTAGTCGTCGAAGAACCCGATCAGCCCGAAGGCCACCACGGCGCCGATGGCGAGGTAGCCCGTTCGCGAGAAGCGGACCTCGGTGCCGATGTGCCCGACGGCGTATCCCAGCACGACCGAGCCCACGATGGCGATGCCGCCCATGGTCGGCGTGCCCGCCTTGGCGCTGTGGGTCGCGGGGCCGTCCTCCCTGATGTACTGGCCGATCTCGCGGCTCCGGAAATAACGGATGACGATCGGGGTGGACAGGATGGCGACCCATAACGCGATGCTTCCCGAGACGAGCAGTCCGAGCACGTTTTGATCAGGCCTCCGGGTGCGCGCCGCTGCTGCTCGTCGCCCGTGGCGCCGTGAGGGGTCCGTACTTCGCGGCGAGCGCGTCGCGGGCCTCGACGGCGTCGTCGAAGGGCAACCGCTGGCCCGCGATCTCCTGATAGGTCTCGTGTCCCTTCCCGGCGATGACCACCACGTCCCCGGGGCCGGCCTCGTCGAGCGCGAGTCGAATGGCCACCCGTCGGTCGGCCTCGACCACCACCCGCGGGTTGCCCCTCCCCCGGGCGATGCCGCCCAGCACCTGGTCGATGATCTCGAGCGGGTCCTCGTCGCGTGGGTTGTCCGACGTGACGAACGTCACGTCACTCAGTCGCTCGGCCACGCCGCCCATGACCGGCCGCTTGGCCCGGTCCCGGTTGCCCCCGCACCCGAAGACGCTCAGCACGCGGCCGCCGGGCACCAGGCTCCGCGCCTCACCCAGGACCACCTCGAGGCCCGCGGGCGTGTGCGCGTAGTCGATCAGCACGGTGAACGGTGGCCCCTCCCCCTCGCCGGCGCGCCCCCCGGGGCTGCGATCACCTGCAGCCGGCCGGGCACGGGCGACACGTGGCGCAACGCGTGCGCGACCTCCTCGGGGCCCAGGTGGAGCTCGTCGAGCGCGAGCGCCGCCTCGGCCGCCACCAGGGTGTTGTCGACGTTGACGGCACCGGTGAGCGGGGACGTGATCCGCTGGCCGCGCCAGGTGAACTCCGTGTGCCCGGGGGCCAGCACGACGTCGGTGGCGTCGGCATGGCGCACGGCGACGGTCGGGATGCGGGAGCGCTCCAGCAGCAGGCGGCCCCACGGGTCGTCCGCGTTGACGACGCCGCGCAAGGCGTAGCGGGAGGTGAAGAGCATCGCCTTGGCCTCGAAGTACTCCTCCATGGTCCCGTGGTAGTCCAGGTGGTCGTGGCTGAGGTTGGTGAAGACAGCCACGTCGAAATGGATGCCCTCGACGCGTGACTGCACCAGCGCGTGGCTCGACACCTCCATGGCCACGGCGTGGCGCGCTCCGTCGGACTTCTGCCGGTCGCGCACCCCGGCCAGCATCCGCTGAACCTCGGTGGCCTCAGGCGTCGTCCTGGCGCCCGAGAGGGTCCCCATCACGTTGGTCGGCCGTCCCGTCGCGCTGAGCAGGTCGCCCAGCAACTGGGTCACGGTCGTCTTGCCGTTGGTGCCGGTCACCCCGACCATCACGAGGTCGCGCGCCGGGTGGCCGTAGAAGGCGGCGGCCAGCCGGGCCATGACCGGTCGCATCGTCCCGAGCGCCACCCGCGACTGCACGACGTCGCGCTCGAGCAGTTCGGGGATGAAGTGCTCGCACAGGAGGCCCACGGCCCCGCGCTCGACGGCCTCGGCGGCATGGATGTGCCCGTCGCTCATCTGTCCGGGCACGCAGCAGAACAGGTCCCCGGGCACGACCCTCCGGCTGTCGTGGGTGATGCCGCCGACCTCGACGGCGGCGGGGTCCCCGACCGATTCGATCACCTCGATGTCATCGAAGAGCAGGTTCATGGGCACGGTGGGCATGATCGACCCGACAGCGTTACATGCCTCGGCCACCCCTGCGTCACGCCCACAATGGGTGTGTGGGCGATGGTCACGTGATGTCCTGGGCCTGACTGGTCGCCGGGGCAGGGCCGGACGGGGTCGTGGTCTGCGCACCCGGGGTTGTGGGGATGTCGTAGCGGTGCAGCGCGTAGCTCATGATCTGGGAGAACACGGGAGCGGCGACGGTCCCGCCGAAGATGGGCGTGGGGCGGTCGAGGACCACGACCATGGAGAGGGTGGGGTTGGCCGCCGGGGCGAACCCGACGAAGGTCGCCATGTACGCCCCCGGGATGTAGGAGTCATGGCCCTGGGTGGGGATCTGGGCCGTCCCCGTCTTGCCGGCCACGGTGTAGCCGGGCACCGCGGCGCTGGTGCCCGTGCCGGTGTTGACCACCTGCTGGAGCATGTTGGTGAGCTCGCCGTTTACGGAGGGCGTGAAGACCGGGTGCGTGGCCGACGGTCCCGTCTGGGTGAGGGCTCCCGAGGGACTGAGGGTGGCCTGGACGAGCTTGGGGGCGACGAAGAGGCCGCCGTTGGCCACCGTGTTGTAGGCATCGAGCACCTGGAGCGGGCTGACGGCGTCCACCTGCCCGATGGGCAGGGACACGTAGTCCGTCGGCTCCCACTGGGCGGCCGTGGCGAGCAGGCCCGGCGACTCCCCGGGGAAGTCGAGGCCGGTGGACTGCCCGAAGCCGAGTGACTTGACCTGGTTGAGCAGCCGCTGCTCCCCGACACCCTGGGCGATCTCCGACGTCCCGATGTTGGACGACTGCGCCAGGATCTGCGTGGCGGTGAGCGTCTCGGTGGGGTGCGGCTCGGCGTCGTGGAAGGTGGAGCCGTCCAGCTTGAGCTGGTCCGGCACGGTGAAGACGCTGTTGGGGTTGATCAGGCCGTCCTGCAGCGCGGCCGAGAAGGTCACGAGCTTGAAGACGGAGCCGGGCTCGTAGAGCTGGGTGACGGCCAGGTTGCTCGGTGCCTCGTCGACGGCGTCGTGCGGCCCGATCGGGATGACCCCTCCGGGGGCCGGGTCGGTTGCGCCGGTCGCCGGCGCCGCGGGCGGCCCCGTGGACCCGGGGTGCGTCGCGACCAGATTGGCCATGGAGAGGATCTGCCCCGTCTTGACGTCCATCACCACAGCGGTGCCGCTCACGGCGTTGGAAGACTGGATCGCCTTGGCCAGGGCCTGCTCGGACTCGTACTGGAGCTGGGTGTCGAGGGTCAGCTCCAGGCCGGTCCCGGGCGCGGTGGCGACGCGGTTGGTCACCGGGGACTGCGGCAGCACCACACCGGCGGGGGACGCCATGATGGTCTCCTTGCCGGCGCTTCCCGCCAGGAGTCGGTTGCTCCCGTATTCCAGGCCGCCCGCGCCCTGGCCGGACCCGTTGGTGAACCCGACGACCGGTTCCGCGAGGTTGCCGTTGGGCACGAGCCGCTTGGAGTCGTCGATCAGGGTGATGCCGGGGAGGGCATTCCGTGCGATCGTGTCACCCGTCGCCCGCGGCAGCTGGCGGGCCAGCACGACATAGCCCGACGGCCGGTGCAGCTCGGTCGCAAGTGTCGTGGCGGGGACGTGGAGCAGCGGTGCGAGCGCGAGCGCCGTCTTCAGCGGGTGGGCCACCTGGAAGTCGTCCGCGACGACGTCGTCGGTCTGCACGGACATGGCCAAGGGCGACCCGTCGCGGGCGTAGATCCCGCCGCGCACCGAGGGCAGCGACACTGTGATGGAGGACTCCCCGCGTGCCGCGGCCTGGTAGGCGCCGGCGTGGAGGACCTGGACGTCGACGAGGCGGGCCACGAGGAGCAGCAGCGCGACGACCAGCAGGAGGCGGACGAGACGGACGCGGCGGTGGAATGTGCCGCTCGCCCAGGACGCGCGCGGCCGCGCCGCCGGACGCCGGGCCGCCTTCGCCGGCGGCCGGTGCGGGCGGGTGCGGGGAGAGGGGCGTGCGCCGGCGGCCCCGGGGGTCGGAGTCGGGCGGCGGGCCGGTGCGTAGGCGGGCCGCGTCGGTCGGGTCGATGTGGTCGATCGGGGCGCGGGTGACGACGCGCGAGAGCGGGAGGACCTCGCCATCGCGTTCACCCGGGTTCTCGGGATCGCGGCCGGCTTGGTGCGGCCTGCGCCAGCGCGCGCCGCGCGAGGCTCGTGTCGGGTGGTGACGCTCACGGCGTCGAGGTTGTCGTCTTCGTGGACGAACCGGCCGTGCCCGAGGCGCCGGTGGAACCGGCCGTGCCCGAGGCGCCGGTGGAACCGGCCGTGCCCGCGGCGCCGGTCGATGTCGCGCCGGACGCGGTCGTGCGCGACGACGCGGGCGTGGTCGTCGCAGTGGTTGCCGGCGGCGGACCGGGCGTCACCTTGGGGGTCGGGAGCGGGACCGACAACGAGACGTAGGGCAGCTCGGTGACCGTGGCGGGACGCACCATGCCCTGGCCCGAGGCCGCCGCGACGATGCGAGAGGGGGTCTCCAGCCCGGCGACGGCGAGCTCGGCCTGGCGGTGTGCGCTCTGCTCGAGCATCAGCTGATGCTGGAGCCCGGACAGCTTGACCTGGCCGTTGGTGAGGAATGCCTGCGCCACGACCACGGCCAGGAGCGCCGCCACGACGATGGAGATGGACACGGTGTTGACCAACCGGCGGTTGACGACCAGCGTCCTGCGCCTGGACCGGCTCGGGACGACCCGCAGCGGCGAGCGGCGATCGGTACCGGGCGCCGCGGCACCCCGTCCCCAGCGACGCGGGGAGCCGGTGTTCTGTCCACCGGCGTGCCGGCGAGCCGGGGCTGCCGTCGCCGTTGCGGGCGGTGCCATCAGCCCTCTTCCGTCCGCACCATGGCGCGCAGCCGAGCACTCTCGGCCCGCGGGTTCGCGGCGACCTCCGCCTCCGATGCCTTGCGTGCGCCACGGAACACGAGCCGGTGCCGGGCGACGGCGCCGCACACACAAGGCAGACCGGGCGGGCACACGCACCCGCCCGACGCGGCCTCGGCGAACGTCTGCTTCGTCAGCCGGTCCTCGCCCGAGTGGTAACTGATCACGGCGCAGACACCACCGACGGCCAGATGAGTCAGCGCAACCGGCAGCACCGTCCTGAGCTCCCCGAGCTCGTCGTTGACCTCGATACGAAGCGCCTGAAAGACCCGGCGGGCCGGATGCCCCTTCCGGCGCACGGCGGCCGGCACCGCCCTCGCCACGACGTCGGCCAATTCCCCCGTCGAGGTCAAGGGCCGGGCCCTGACGATGGCGCGGGCGATTCGCCCGGACAGCCGCCCCTCTCCGTTCTCGCGGAACAGCGCCGCCAGTGCCTCCTCCGGAAGGCCGTTCACCAGTTCGGCCGCCGTGACACCCGACGTCGGGTCCATCCGCATGTCGAGCGGGCCGTCGACGCGGAACGAGAATCCCCGCTCGGCCCGGTCGAGCTGGGGCGAGCTGACTCCCAGGTCGAGCAGAACGCCCGACAGCGGCCCGACCCCGGTGTCGGAGACAACCTCTTCCAAGTCCGAGAACGGGGACCGGATCAGTGTGACCCGGTCCCCGAACGGGGCCAACCGGTTTCCCGCAGACTGGAGCGCCACCGGATCGCGGTCCAACCCGACGACGCTCAGCGCTGGATAGGCCTCCAGCAGCGCCGCGGAATGACCGCCCCCGCCGACGGTGGCATCGACGATCACGCCCGGAGGAACGGACGCGAAGAGCGACACCACTTCGTCGCGCAGCACGGGGGTGTGTTCGAACGAGTGGGCCATCTGCAGCCCCTCGGCCGGTGGGTCGAGAGGGAGGTGGAGTTCCATACGACCGCCGAGGAAAGTGGTGGAGACGCCTTCCAGCACGCCGGTCGAGGAGCTGCACATGGTCCAGTGCATTCCGAGTGTCGGTGTTGTGGTCCTGTCGATTGCCCTGTTGTGTGTCCTTTCTGTTGTCAGTCCTGTTGTCAGTCCTGTTGTCAGTCCTGTTGTCAGTCCTGTTGTCAATCCTCGCCGCCCTCGAGAAGCCAGCTCTCCTCGGGCTGCACCCGCTCCGCCCAGGCCGCGGGGTTCCACAGCTCGACGCGGTCGATGGCGCCGTGAACCAGCACCTCCGAATCGAGCCCGGCGAACGTACGAAGGTGCGACGGGATCGGCATCCGTCCCTGGCGATCGATCTCGACCTCGGCCGAGTTCGAAGCCCAGATTCGGGCTCGGTTCCGGTCGGATCGCCCCGTGTCCGCTCGCTCCTGCATCGTCTCCATCTGCCGCTCGAACTCCCCTGGGGTCCAGAGCGCAAGGCAGCCCTCGGAGTGCTGGGTCAGGTAGCCGCCGCGCTCGAACTGGCCGCGGAACTTCGCGGGCAGGATCACCCTGCCCTTCGTGTCGAGCGAGTGCTCGTACCTCCCGACGAAACCTGCCACCAGCTCGATCTCCCACGGCGCTCCCTGGCCTGCGTCCCTTTGACGCCCCCTTACACCACTTCGAACCACTTTACGCCATTTTCCACCACCGAACAACCACCAAACACCACGGGCAACCCAAACGCAACCCCGACCCGCCCCGAGACCGCCGGCCGACCCTTCTGACGGCGCGGGTCGGCCCACCTCCGCGTAAGAGAGGACGAGAAGCGACGGCCCGGGGAGAGGAAGGAGGGAGGAACCGAAGCAGTGAGAGGTGGTGAGAGAAGCGTCGAGTCGGGCCGGCGGCGCTACGGCGCGCCCGGACCGCCGTCCCCATCGCCCTCGACGTCCCCGCCGTCCTCGCCGCCGAGCGACGCCATCCCCACGGTGCCGAAGGACTCGAGCAGAGCCTGCCGGAGGCGCGTCAGTTCCCCCACGGGTGGCTCGAGCTCGTGCACGCCGACCGCGACCGACATCAGATCGTCGGCCAGGTCGACCCGGCCACCCGGCTCGCCTGCGTGCAGCAGCTCCACCAACGGCGCCGGTTCCCAGTGCAGGTAGGCACACGAGGAAAAGAGTGCGCCCTCGCGCGCCCGCCACTGCGACAGGCCGACCACCTTGCGTCCGTCGTGGAACACCTCGCCGGGTCCCCTGCCCGCGAAGCACACCAGCGCGCCCAGCGCGCCCGGCACGGCGCGACCGATGTGGACATCGAAGCCGTCTTGCCCGCCGAGCGCCAGGGCCTCCGTCCACCATTTCCCCACCCACGACGCGGCGCCCGAGACATCGCCCGCCCACAAGGGGTCGTCCCGCGGGATCCACGCGTCCATCCAGAGCTGGCGGCCCGGCTCGAGATATACGGCACCTCCCCCACCCCGCCGCCGGGCCACCTCCACGCCACGACGGCGAGCCGACACGGGATCGATCACCCCCACCGCCTGCGTGCTGCCGAGCACCAGGGTGGGACGGGCGACCTCACGGGCGAGGGCCAAGCGGTGCGGCTCGCGACGGTACTGCTCGACGTCGAGGAGCGGCTGCGAGGAGGCCAACCTCAGGATGCCGCGGCGAGATACGGCTCCCACAGCGGGTCCACGTCAGACAAGTGGCGCAGACGCCACAGGTGCCCGTCCGGCGGTGCGGGCTTCACCCGCAGCGTCCACCCCAGCTCGGAGAGCAGCTGATCGGCCTTGACCAGGTTGTCGCGCTTGCAGGCGGCCACGACGTTGAACCAGTCGTGCGTGCCCCCCCTGCTGCGAGGGATCACGTGGTCGATGGTGTCGGCCGGCTGGGAGCAGTAGACACACAGTCCCCCGTCCCGGCGCAGGACGGACCGTCTGGTCACCGGTGGCGTGCGGGCCCAGCGCGGGATGCGAACCATGTGCGAGAGACGCACGATGGAGGGCACCTCGATCTGGAGCCTCGCGGAGTGGAAGACCTTGCAGTCGTGGCGGATGGCGACCGCCTCCGCGCGGCCGCCAAGCATCAAGACGACGGCACGGCGATCCGAGACGAGGGCGAGCGGCTCGTAGGTCGCATTGAGGAGGAGCACCCGCTCCATACCCCAGAGAGGCTATCCGCGGCGGGGCCGCGACCTCTGACACCATCGGAGGTAGGCGACGACGTCGGACGGGGAGAGCGCCCCGGTTTCCCCGTCCCCTCCGTATGCCGTGACCCGACGGAAATGCCAGTACGACTCGCCCGGCAGCGGCGCGAAGGGGGCATGGTGCCACCAGCCGCGGCGAGCGAGCCGGCGCAGAGCCCCGGCGGCGGCCCACCACAGCCCTGGGTGACGCAACACCGTCCGCGCCACCACGCCCGCGTCGCGGCTCCACGGCACGCGACCCGCCGGCGGAACCTTCGGCGCCGGAGCGCGCACCCCCGCAGCGCTCACGCCAGCCCCGCCCCGCACAGTCCGACTCGGGCGGCTCCGATCAGTGGTCCCCGGTCTCCCAGTCCACCGGGGACCACCCGAGCACCCCGCGCGAACGCGAGCCGGCAGCGTCGGTCCATCTCGTCCTGGGCCGCTCGAAAGAAGGGTGCACCGAAGCCGAGCGCGACCGATCCGCTCACCACGGCCAGCGGCAAGTCGAGCAGGTTGACGACGGAGGAGATGGCCCGGCCGACGAGCGTCCCGGTCCGCTCCACCACCTCGGCGGGCGCCAGTCGCGCCGGATGACCGGTGATGGCGGCGACGGCGCTCCCGGACGCCTCCGCCTCGAGGCAGCCGCGGGCACCGCAGTGGCACTCCCTCCCCTCGGGCTCGACCACGATGTGGCCGACGTGCCCCGCGTTGCCGAGCCGGCCGCCGAGGAGTCGCCCGTCGAGCACGATCCCGCCACCGACCCCGGTCGACACCACCATGGCGATGTAGTCGGTGCAGCCGGCTGCCGCGCCGAGCCAACCCTCACCGAGCGCGAGCGCCTTGGCGTCGTTGTCGACGAATGTCGCCACGCCCGTCAGGTCGGCCAGACGGGACCGCAACGGGAAAGCTCGCCACGCCGGGATGTTCAGCGGTGACACGTCCACGCCGCCCGGGCTCATCGGCCCACCGCAGCCCGCCCCCGAGACGACGATCGAGTCCGCCCCGCCCGCGGCGGCAATGACCCGTCCGACCAGAGCGGCCAGATCGCCCCACAGCAGCTCAGCGGCCTCGAGGGGGTCCCCGTCACCCGAATCCGACCAGGCCCGGGTCGGCACCATCCCCCGTTCCAGCACGGAACCGTCGAGAGACACCAACCCGGCGGCCATCTTGGTGCCGCCGACGTCGACGGCCAGTACGAGGTCAGCCACGGGCCCGGCGCGATGTCGACAGACGGTTCGGGCTCAGAGGGATCGCGGGCAGCCCCGCGAGATGCTCAGTCCTCGCGCCGGTGGAAGCGGGAGCGGAACCAGTCGCGCGCCTCGGTGACGGCGCCCTCGATCCCGTTCGACGCGCCGGCCGACTTCGACTGCTCGCCGTCCTTCGCCCGCGTCAGGTCGTGCCAACCGGCCCGGCCCATGCGGCGCAGGTTCCGCTCGAACCAGACCGCAGAGGCGAACATGATGACGACCCCGACGAACCCGGCGATGACCGACTTGCTGTAGAAAGCCACGAGGACGACGACGCCGAGGACGAAGGTCACGGCGGCCCACTTGCAGTAGCGGCCCGCGTGCCGGTACACCGTCTCCGACCTGACCCGTTCGGCGAACTCCGGGTCCTGGCGAACCAGTGACTCCTCGAGCTCGGCCAGGATCTTCTGTTCGTGGTCCGAAAGTGGCACTACCACCGGCCCCCTGGAATCTCCACATCCATCTGCGCACCATGTTGGCACGCCCGAACGGCACGGACAATCAGGAGGTCCCCGTTCGTCCGTACCCAATTGGCGGTCTCCACCGCCCTTCAGCTTAGAACCGGATCCGAACGGACGGCACGCGGTCACGAAGTTGTAACGGCCGGCCGGGGGCCCGACCCGGCACGGTGCCTCGCAGCCCCTGGATACGGCCCCCCCATCACCCGCCGCCAGCCGCCGGCAGGCGGTCCTAGTCGTGCCCCCGGTGGCGCATGGCCAGCGCGGTGATCAGTGCCCCGAGCAGGCCCGAGATCACGATCACCAGGATCAGGGGCGCCTGGCGGTGGAAGACCCAGAAGTCGATCCGGACGTTGCCGATATTGGCCAGCGCGAACCAGCCCAGAATGATCCCGGCCACCGCGACCCCGACCAGGGTGACCTGGCGCCGGCGGTCGACCTCCTTGCCCTTTTCCCCAGCGGAATCGTGGGGGTCCGAATGCATCGGAGGCTTGGCCATGGGCCCATTCTGCCCGCGGTGCGACGGCCGTCGCGGCACCCGCCGCACGGCCCCACGGCCCGGCCAACTCCCGCCAGCTGCTATGAGAGTGTTCCCGAAAGGAGGGTGATGAGCACGAGCGAGATACTCACCGGCTCCCGCACCATGTGGGAGCTCGTCGCCCGCCGCGCCGAGGCGTCGCCCGACCACCCCATGCTCATCGCCGCCGACGGCGAGACCGTCACCTTCGGCGGGTTCCGTGACCGGGCCGAACGGGTCGCCGCCGGGCTTCGTGGCATGGGGGTCACGACCGGCTCCATCGTCTCGTGGCAGCTCCCGACCCGCATCGACAGCATCGTCCTCTCCATTGCACTGTCGCGCCTCGGCGCCGTCCAGAACCCGATCATCCACCTCTACCGCGAGCGAGAGGTCGGCTTCGCGCTCCGCCAGACCGGTGCCTCGCACTTCGTCATCCCCGGTACCTGGCGGGACATCGACTACCGCGCCATCGCCGAGCGGGCACTGGGTGACGCCCCGGAGCGGCCTGTCGTCTTCTCCATCGACGCCGGCCTTCCGGAAGCCGACCCCGCCGTCCTGCCCCCACCTCCCCGGGGGACGGACCCCGACGACGCCCCGATCCGTTGGATCTACTACACGTCGGGTTCCACCGCCGACCCCAAGGGCGTGCAGCACACCGACCAGACGTTGATCGCCGGGGGGTGGGGCCTCGCCCGCGCGCTCGATATGGGCCCCGACGACGTCGGCTCCATCGCGTTCCCCTTCGCCCACATCGCAGGGCCCGACTATCTGGTCACGATGCTCTCGTTCGGGTTCCCGGCCATCCTGGTCGAGGCCTTCTCCGCCCCCGACGTCCTCCCGATCTTCCGCCGCTACGGCGCGACGATGGTCGGAGGGAGCACTGCGTTCTACGTGGCCTACCTCGCCGAACAGCGCAAGGCGCCCGAGGAGCCGATCCTCCCCGCACTGCGGCTCATGTCCGGCGGCGGCGCGGCGAAGCCGCCCGAGGTCCACTACGAGGTGCGCGACGAGATCGGCGGGCGCGGCGTCGTCCACGGCTACGGGATGACCGAGGTGCCGATGATCTCCAACGGCTCGCCGCACGATACCGACGAGCAGTTGGCCAACACGGACGGCAAGCCGGTCGAGGGCGCCGACGTCCGCATTGTGACGCTCGACGGCCGGGTGGCCGGCCCCGACGAGGAGGGGGAGGTCCGGGTCAAGGGCCCGATGGTCTTCCACGGCTACACCGACCCCGCGCTCACCGGGGAGGCCTTCGACGCGGACGGCTACTTCCGGACCGGCGACCTCGGAAGGCTGCGCGCCGACGGGCACCTCACCCTGACCGGCCGCCTCAAGGACGTCATCGTCCGCAAGGGGGAGAACATCAGCGCCAAGGAGATCGAGGACCTGCTCTACACCCACCCCAAGGTGATCGAGGTGGCCGTGATCGGTCTCCCCGACCCCGAGCGGGGTGAGCGGGTCTGTGCGGTGGTGCAGCTCGCGGAGGGTGCCGACGCGCTCGAGCTCGCCGAGGTCGTCGGCTTCTGCCGCGACGCCGGCCTCATGACCCAGAAGATCCCCGAGCAGTTGGAGATCCGCGCCGAATGGCCCCGGGCGGGAACGGGCAAGATCGTCAAGAAGTCGCTGCGCGACGAGTACTCGGCGGCGTGACCGCCTCACGGCCCGGGCTCCTCGTCCCGCCGGGACCCATCGGCGACCGCCCCTATCGCATCGTCTTCGTGTGCACCGGCAATATCTGCCGGTCGCCCATGGCCGAGGTCATCACCCGGTCGCTCGCAGGATCGACCCCATTGGACGACGGCACCGCGCTCGCCGACCATCTCGAGGTGCGCAGTGCCGGCACCGGCCCCTGGCACGAGGGCGAGCCGATGCACGCGCTGGCGTCGGCGGCGCTCGTCCGGGCCGGCTACCCCCGCCACCGCCACGTCGCCCACCAGTTCATGTCGTCGCAGTTCGGCCAGGTCGACCTCCTCGTGGCGCTCGACCGCCGCCATCAACAGACCCTGCGCGGGCTCGGGGCCGATCCGGACCGGCTCGTCCTCCTCCGGGCGTTCGACGCCGCGTCGGGCGCCGCGGCGGACGTGCCCGATCCCTATTACGGGGACGACGCCCTCTTCGACGAGTGCCGGGACATGATCGGCGCAGCCTGTGCCGGCCTGGTGGCTTCGCTGGCGCTGCACTGGGACTCGCTCTGGGCGGCATAGGCCCGGACGCACCGGGCCACGCGAAGGTGCTGGTCAACATGCCACCCGAAAGGGTTTCGCGGCACCTCGTGTGACATAGTGCCGGCGTGGTCTCGCGAAGGGTCATGCGCCGGCGCCGCCAATTCGCGGCAGGGGGTGGGATCCTCATCCTCGTCCTGATCTACTTCGCCTTTATCTCGGGCGGCTCGGGCACGCCATCCACGACGACCACGACCACGTCGCAGCACACGGGTGCCACCACGGCCGGCTTCCCGAAGCATTCCCCCCTCAACCCCGGCTGGACGGGCAGCGGGCGGGCGGTGACCCTCGGCTTCGGCGGCGACCTGCACTTCGAGGGGCCCGTCGGTCAGAGCCTCGCCCAGAACCCCTCGACCGCACTCGGCACCACCATCCCGCAGCTGTTCGCCGGAACCAACATGACGATGGTGAACCTCGAGAGCGTGATCACCGAGGGCACCTGCCCCGAGCCCCAGTCGAAGCCGCCCGGCGAGCAGTACACCTTCGACGCGCCCGCATCGGCCGTCACCGCGCTGAAGAGCGCCAACATCTCGTTGGTCACCGAGGCCAACGACCACGGCCTGGACTGCGGTCCCCAGGGCCTGTCCCAGAACCTGACCGTCGCCTCGCAGGCCGGCTATCCGATCATCGGGATCGGCAACACCGCGGCGCAGGCCTTCACGCCGTTCCGGGTCACGATCGACGGCCAGCGCATCGCCGTGATTGCCGCGACCCAGCTGATCCCCGACAACCTCGTCGCCACGTGGACGGCGAGCGCGACGCAGCCCGGCGTCGCGTCCGCCATCGACCCGACCGAGCTGGTGCGCGAGGTGCAGCAGGTGCGGCGCAGCGCCGACACCGTGGTGGTCTACGTCCACTGGGGCACCGAGCCCGACTCCTGCCCGAACCCCCAGCAGGAACCGCTCGCCCAGCAGCTCGTCAAGGCCGGCGCTGACATCGTGATCGGCGCGGACACCCACGTCCTCATGGGGGGTGGCTACCTCGGGAGCGCGTACGTCGACTACGGGCTCGGCAACTTCGCCTTCTACGACACCAACCCCCCCGAGACGAACAGCGGCTCACTGATCATCACCGCCGAGGGCCGCCACATCACCGGTGCGGTGTTCCGCCCGGCCACCATCGTGGCGGGCCTGCCGCGGCCGCTCACCGGGGCGCCCGCAGCGGCCGCGGTCCAGAGCTGGAACGCAGCGAGGGGATGCACCAACTTGTCGGTCACCCCGACGGCCACCCTGACCAGCCTGAGTGGCGAGACGAAGCCGTTCGTCGCTCCTCCGGCGTCGGCGACCACCACGACCACGGCGAGCTCGTCCGGCTCCTCCTCGTCGTCCTCCTCATCCTCATCGTCGACGACAACGACAGCCGCACACGCCACCACGACGACCGCATCGGCCGCGACCACGACCTCGGCGACCGACAACGCCGGCTGAGACCGCGCGGGCCCCTCGTGCGGGCCCATGAGGCTGTCCTGAGGTCAACGCACCGATGCAAAGGTCGGAGCGCTGTCCTCCAAGGGCACGCGGGCCCCACGCGCCACGAAGCTGATCGCGTGGTACCACCCGCAGAGGAGCAAGAGGTCCAGGAGTTGGGCATCGTCGTAATGACCCTGCAGCACCCGCCACAACGAGTCACCGACGTCGGACGAGTCGTGCAGCTCGTCCACCAACCGGATCAACAGGCGTTCACCCTCGTCCACCCAGCACGAATCATCGGGCCCGCCATGGGTCAGCGAGGTCACCTGGGCCGCGTCGAGCCTCGCCCGGTCGGCGAAGAAGGACACGTGGACGCCCCACTCGTACTCACAGCCACAACGCGCGCAGGTACGGTCGATCACGATCTCGCGCTCCCGCAGCCCGACGGCCAATGTCCGACCGAGCTGGTGCCGTCCCCAGGGCTGCATGGCCTCGCTCATCGGCAAGTTCCGGACGAACGTCCGGAAGAGCGCGATGGGCGGCACCCCTGGGGGCATCATCGAGCGCAGTTGCGCCTCCACGACGGGCTCGAAGGGCGGTTCGACCGGTGCGATGCGCGGCGTCCGATCCATTTGGGTCTTCACGTGGGTCCTCCTCCATGATTTCCGAATCCGAAACATCTGCTGCGAGCCGAACCTTACCTGATAAGTTTCGGATTCCGAACATGTCTATCCGACCAGCCCATGCCCCATGCCCCCTGACCCGGCCCCGACGACACCGCCCCGATGACACCAGCGCCCTCCCTCCCCGGCCGCCCGGTCCGGGGGTCGACCACGGGGCGGCCCCTCATGGCCGCGCTCGACCTGCTCGGCCGGCGCTGGACGCTCCGCATCCTCTGGGAACTGCGTGAGGGCGGCCTCGGAGCCAGGTCGTTGCGGGCCCGCTGCGACGACATGTCCTCGAGCGTGCTCTACGAGAGGCTGGCCGAGCTACGCACGGCGGGTCTCATCGCCAAGGGTGACGACGGCAAGTACGCCCTGACCCCGATCGGGCACCAGCTCGGTGACTCCATCACTCCACTCCAGCAATGGGCCAAGCGCTGGTCGGAGGCGCAGGAACACTCCTCGTCCCGACCGGACCATCCTGCTGCTCCTTAGGGCAGGTCGATCTTCGACCAGGTGTGCGGCTTCTCCCCGAAGGCATCCTCGCCGGGGATGCGCCGGTAGCGGAACCGGATCTCCTCCAGGTCGTTCGGCTCGGTCACCGTCTCCTCCGACAGTCGGAGAACCATGTCCGCCTGGCGGCGCAGCACCGCTCTCTGGTCGGCCGACGTGGTGTCGAGCATGATCGAACCGAGGGAGTCGATGAGCCGGATCAGCACGGCCGGCGTGCCCTTTGCGGACTGGCGGATCTTGTCGAAGGCGCGGTTGACCATGCGGGCGTAAGACGGATCGGACTCAATGAGACGCACGGTGCCCGCGGCGTCCCGGTAGACACCCTCGTCGAGGATACGGCCCGAGACGCGGCCGAGGCCGGCGGAGAGCCAGTCGATGCACGTGAGCGCAGTGAACGTGTCGTTCACCGCGGCCGAGAGAGCCCTGATGGCGATCTCGACCAGCTGATCGATGGCAAAGACAGGGTCTTGCACCAGGGTGCGGTGCGGCCCGGTCACGTGGGCCTTGGACAGAGCCAGGGCGACCTCGGGTGCGGCGCCCCGGGGCCAGACCATGGCCAGCGCCCGACCGGTGGCCAGGTAGTGACCCGGCCGGTGCTCCAGGCGGATCACCGAGTCGGTGCGGGTGGCGATGCCGATCAGCTGGGAGTAGCCGACGTACTGGATGTACCCGCTCACCTGCGAAGGGACCTCGGCCCCCCGCTCCTCGATCAGTTTCAGCAGTTCGGGCACCGACTTCCCTGCCTGCAAGTGCGGCGCGCTCTCGGTGATGGACCCGACGGGGTCTGGGAACTCCGCATCAATCGACTTCATGAGGTCGTCGGCGATCCCCGCGATCACTTCGGGGAGCTGGATCGACTTCGCGATGTGGTGGATGAAATAGATGAGGACCACGAGGTCGACCATCAAGAGGGCTTCGGCAACCGAGGTCGAGAGGTAGGGGACGAAGTCCTTGCTCGCACTGTTGATGGAGACGAGCGCCAGGACCGAGTAGACGAACGTCCCGACGAAGACGCCGAGGGTCACCTGGTTGCCGATGTCGCGGACGAAGTTCCGCATCATCCGGGGCCCGAACTGCTGCGACGCGAGCGTCAACGCCAGAATCGTGATGGAGAACACCACGCCGACCACCGTGATGACGGCGGCGGCAATGGCGATGAGGACCTGGCGTTCCGCGTCGGCAGTCCCCGTACGGATCCAGGACGGAAGGTGGATGTGACCGTGGAACGCCGCCAGGTCGATCTCGAACGTCACGATGAACAGCAGGACCGAGAAGACGATGAGGATGCTCGGGACCACCCACAGCGTCGTGCGGAGCTCCTCCCAGCGCCAGCTCGGGAGCTGGCGCCGATCCTTGCCGGCGCGCGCCGGCTGGGGAGTGACGATCTCGTCGATGTCGGTCACGAGGGCAAGCCCTGTCCGAGAGAGAGCGCAACGACCCGAGGGCGCGAGGGCGAATCGGGACGAGGACGGGGCCGCGGGTCACCGGCCACGCCGAGGAAGCGGTTCACGGGGCTGGCGTCGGTCATGGAGGCAGATCTCTTTCGTCGCCGACCAGGCTTCCCGGCACTCCGCTGAACTGCGAGAACACTAGCCGTCCACTCGTCCCGCCGCGGGGCTCACGAGGGGAAGAACCGGGGCAGATGGTCCTTGTTGGCCGCCAGGAGCTCGTCCGTCAGCTCGGCTGCGAGCGGGTACTGGCCCACGAGCGGATTGGCCAGGAGCGCACGCACCACGTCCTGGCGGCTCCCCGAGCAGGCGGCCCGGACGGCCAGCCGCTCGTACGCCTTGGCGTGCTGGACGAGGCCCAGCATCTCCGGCGAGAGCGGCCGCTGCGGGAGCGGGTGGGCGCCGCTGGCGTCGACGACCGCGGTCGTCTCGACGACGGCATCGTCGGGAAGCCCCGGCACCGCCCCGTCGTTGCGCATGTCGACGACCTGGACGTCGCCGGTGCCGGCGTGGAGGGACGCCATCAGGCGCACCGCGGCCAACGAGTAGTAGGCGCCGCCGCGGTACGAGAGCGCCGCCGGCTTCGACACCAGCGCGGGGTCCTGGTACTCCTCCAGGAGCTTGGTCTCGAGCTCGGCGACGACGTCAGCTCGCGAGCGGTAGCCGAGTGCAGCCTGCTGGGCTACTTCGGCATCGTGTTGGTAGTAGTAGTGGACGTAGTATGAGGGCAGCGCGTGCTGCAGACGGAGCACGTCGATGGGTACGCCGCTCTCGAGCTCGAGCTCGGGACCGAAGCGCTCAAAGAGCTCGTCCAGCCGATCCGCCCCGGCCGCACCTCCCTCACCCCCGACGCCGGGGCCACGAACGACGGCGGACCGGATCCAGGTCAGGTGGTTGAGCCCGACGTGCTCGACCTGGACCTCATCGGGATCGACACCGAGATAGTGGCCAAGCCGTCTCTGGGCCCAGATGGCGACGTTGCACAGACCGACGGCGCGGTGACCCTCGTCGAGGAGCGCCTGCGTCACGATCCCCACGGGATTGGTGAAGTCGACGAGCCACGCGCCCGGGTTGGCCCGGGCCGCCATCTCCTCCGCCAGGCCAAGGACGATCGGCACGGTGCGCAATGCCTTGGCCAGCCCACCCGCCCCGACCGTTTCCTGACCGAGGCACCCGTAGCCGACGGGAAGCGTCTCGTCGACGTGCCGGGCGGCCTGGCCGCCGATCCGGAGCTGGACGACGACGAAGTCGGCCCCCTCGAGGGCGGCTTGCGGGTCGGCCGTGGTGGAGAAGGTCCCGCCCCACCCACGCGTGCGCAGGATGCGCTCCGAGAGCCCACCGACGATCTCGCGCCGCATGTCGCTGGGATCGAGCAGTACGAGGTCGTCGACGGCGATGCGGTCTTCCATGTCGCACAGGCCGTCGACCAGCTCGGGGGTGTACGTGCTCCCGCCACCGACGACGGCCACCTTTGTGCCCACGAAACGCAACGTAACATCCGTGCGTGCCCGACCTCTCGGCCCCGGAGCCGGCTGTGCTGGCGGTCGACGGGGGCAGCACGAAGACCGACATCGTCCTCGTCTCGCGCAACGGCGCGCTCCTGGGCCGGGCTCGTGTCGGTCCGAGCAATCACCAACTGGTCGGCCTCGACGGCATGCTCGAAGCGCTGCGTGACGCGCTCACCGCTGTCACGGCTGCGGCAAACCTGTCCCGCACGGTGTTCCCGATCTGCCCGACGGGGGTGTACTGCCTGGCCGGGATCGACCTCGCCGTCGACGAGGACACACTGGCGCCCGCCATCGAGGAGAAGGGCTGGACCGAGCGTGTGGTCCTTCGCAACGACACCTTCGCCGTGTCGCGGGCGGGCACGACGTCCCCCTGGGGAGTCGGCGTCGTCTGCGGCACGGGGATGAACTGCGCCGCCGTAGGGCCGGACGGGAGAACGGTGCGGTTCCCGGCCCTCGCCGAGCTGTCCGGCGACTTCGCTCCCGGAGGCTCCTGGCTCGGCGTGCGTGCCCTGGGCCTGGCGCTGCGAGCCAGCGACGGCCGGGGCGGGGCCACCTCGCTGAGCGAACGGGTGCCCGCGCATCTGGGCCAGCCCGACGCAGAGGCAGTGCTCACCGGCATCTACACCGGCACCATCCCCTACGCGCGCCTCTTCGAGCTGGCACCGATCCTGCTCCAAGCGGCGGCTGATGGCGACGCGCTCGCCCGTGAGGCGGCCGACACGCTGGCCGACGAGGTGGTCGCGTTCGTGCGGGCCGCCGTGGTGCGGCTCGGCCTCCAGGACGCACCGGTCGAGGTGGTGCTGGGCGGCGGCGTGTTCGACACCACCGACACCGGCTTCCACGATCGGGTCGCCGCCGGCATCCACGACACCGCGCCCCGGGCCGTCCTCGTCCGCCTCGATGTGCCTCCGGTGCTCGGCGCCGCGCTGATCGGGCTCGATGCCATCGGCGCGCCCCCGAGCGCCCTTGCCGCCGTGCGCGAGGCCTTCGGCCCGGCCGACGCAGGCTGACGCAGAGCCGAACCGCCTGACCCAGAACCGACTTGACGGAGAAACCGAACCGCCAGGCGCAGCCCCGCTCAGCCCCCGCCGCTCAACCCCCGCCGCCGCTCCCTGCCGCCGCCGTGGCGACGGAGTGCGGCATTGCATCGGCGAGCAGCCGCTCGTCGTCGGCCAGCAGCGAGTGGGCGAGATCCTTCACCATCTCGATGAGCTCCGGGTGCTCCTCTGGGTTCCAGCCCTCGAGCAGCTCGGTGAGCCCCGTCCGCCGCGCCTCGGTCAGCTTCGCGAGTGCCGTCGTCCCGGCTGGCGTGAGAGAGAGATCGCACTCAGCGCCAACGCCCCGGCTCCGTTCCTCGATCATGCCGGCAGCCACCAGCCCGTCCACCCCGGGCTGGATCAGGTCCGGGTCCACCTTCAACCGTTGCGCCACGTCGTTGACCGTGCAGTCGGGCTGATCGGCCAGGCGGTAGAGCAACCAGACGGAACGCGGAGGAAGGTCGATGCCCGCCCGATGGGCCAGCGTTTGGTAGAGCTCGACGCGGTTCTCCCGCACCGAGAGCCGGTGCAGCGCCAGCTCGATCTCCTGTAGCGACGACCGATGCTCGGGCATCCCGTTCACCTCGCCGACGTCAACCGTCTCCACCGTCTTGCGCAGCTCCACCTCGGGCAGCAGGAAGCTCAACAGGAAGGCGACGAATGCGATCGGCACCGCCACCAGAAACACGGTCTGGATCGCGTGGGTCACGGCATCGAGGTACTTGCTGTAGAAGAACAAACCCGCGGCAGTCGACTTGAGCTTGCCCAGCACGGCCGGATTGATCGTCTGCGGGTTGAAGTTCCTCAGAACGGACGCCGGGATCTTGGCCAAGGTCGGCGCGATCGTGTGGTTCAAGACGATGGCGTAGATCGCCCCGAACACCGCCGTGCCGAACGAGCCGCCGATCATGCGGAAGAACGTCGCACTACTGGTGGCCACCCCGAGATCCTCATACGACACCGCGTTCTGCACCGCCACCACGAGGACCTGCATGACCAGGCCCATGCCGACGCCGAAGACGAACATGTAGCCGGCCAAGACCCACCCGTTCGTCGACGCATCGATCATCGACAAGAGATAGGCGCCGACGGTCATCAACGCCGTGCCGACGATCGGGAAGATCCTGTAGCGACCCCAGCGCGTCACGAGCCGGCCCGAGGTGACCGACGCACCGAGCATACCGAGCATCAGCGGCAAGATCCGCAGACCCGACGCCGTGGGGCTCACGCCCTTGACCAACTGCATGTAGAGCGGGAGGAAGGTGAGCGCCCCGAACATGGCGAATCCCATGACGAAGCCGATGGAGCTGGCCGCGTTGAAGACCCGCTCCCGGAAGAGCTTCAGCGGGATCACCGGCTCCGCGGCCCCGCGCTCGGCCAGGAGGAACGCCAACGCCAACACCACGCCGAGGACGGCCGTGAAGATGCTCGGGACGGAGACCCAGGCCCACGAGATTCCGCCCAGGCTGGCAAAGATGATGAGCGACGTCGCCGAGCCGGCCAGCAACAGCGACCCCAGGTAATCGATGCGATGCGAGACCCGGCGCAGATGGCCGGGAAGCACGGCGCCGGTCACGAACAGCGCGAGGATCCCGAGCGGCAGGTTGATGTAGAAGACCCAACGCCACGACAGGTAGGTGACGCAGAGGCCGCCGATGAGCGGCCCGATCACGGTGGCCACCGCGAACATCGCGCCGAAGAGACCCATGTAGCGACCCCGGTCGCGGGGCGACACGACGTCGCCGATGATCGTCTGCGCGCCGACCATCAGCCCGCCGCCGCCGAGCCCCTGCACGGCGCGGAACGCGATCAGCTCGGTCATGGTGTGGCTGAACCCCGCCAGGGCGGAGCCGATGACGAAAATCACGATGGCGGCCTGGAAGAAGGTCTTCCGCCCGTACTGGTCGCCGAGCTTTCCCCACAGCGGCGTCGACACCGTCGAAGCCAGCAGGTAGGCCGTGACGACCCAGGCCAAGTGCGACCCGCCGTGCAGGTCCCCGACGATGGTGGGCAGTGCCGTCGAGACGATGGTCTGGTCGAGGGCCGCCAGCAACATGCCCAGCAGCAGGGCGCCCAGGATCAACCACAACCGGCGCTTGGTGATCTTCTCCACCGCGAGGGGTGGGGTGACGACGCTCACACCCACCTCCCGACGTCTGCCACGATCGGCTCAGAGTAGGAACGTCCTGGTGGAAATGCAACCACCGGGCAGCTCGCCGCCCGCTGCCGCCGGACCGGTCCCGGCGGCCACCGACGCTCCGCTGCAGGGCGCCACCGCCACCCGCGCTACGGTCCCCGCGGCGGATGCTTGCCGTCGCGGCGCGACGAGCACACGGATCGATCGAGAAAGGTGCAAGCCCCATGCGTACTCGCCTCACTGATCTGCTCGGGATAGAGCACCCCGTCATGCTGGCCGGCATGGGCGGTGTCTCTTATTCGGAGCTGGTCTCGGCCGTCTCGGGCGCGGGCGGCTTCGGCTGCCTCGGTGCCTCCACGATGGGCGACGAGAAGATGGCGGAGGAGATCGCCGCCGTGCGTGCCGCGACCGACAAGCCCTTCGGCGTCGATCTGCTCACGGCCATGCCGGGCGGCATGACCGAGCAGGTCAAGATCATCATCGAGGGCGGCGCCTCCGCGTTCGTGGCGGGGCTCGGTGTCCCCACCGAGGTCGTCGACCTGTGCCACAAGCACGACGTGATCGTGGTCAGCATGTGCGGCAAGGTCGATCATGCCGTGCGCGCGGTCGAGGCGGGGTGTGACCTCGTGGTGGCGCAGGGCACCGAGGCCGGCGGCCACACCGGTCAGGTCGCGGCGCTGCCCCTCGTCCCGCAGATCGTCGATGCCGTCGGCGCTCGCGTGCCCGTGGTGGCGGCCGGTGGCATCTTCGACGGCCGGGGACTGGCCGCCGCGTTGTCGCTCGGCGCCGACGGCGTGTGGGTCGGCACCCGCTTCATCGCCACGCCCGAGGCGCGGGGGGTGCTGGGCTACAAGGAGAAGCTGCTGTCCAGCCGGGAGGACCAGACCACGGTGAGCCGTGCCTACTCGGGCAAGACGATGCGCGTCGTGCGCAACGCGTACACCGACTACTACGACGAGCACCCCGACGAGGTCAAGAAGTTCCCCGAGCAGCTGGGCATCTCCTATGGGAACGGGACGTTGCATCTCGGGGGTGACTCCTTCACCGACGGCGTCGACGTGGACAAGGAGTGCTACCCGGCCGGGCAGGGCGTGGGTGCGATCTCCCAGCTCGTGCCCGCCGCCGAGCTCGTCCACCGCTTCGTCGCCGAGGCCGAGGACGTCCTCGACCGCCTGTCCACGTTGCGGTGACCGCCCGAGCCGAGCTGCGAACCGCCGCCGCCGTGCCGCGACGACAGGCGCCGTAAGGGTCCCGATGTCGAACCCAAGTTCGGAGCCCCGGGTCGCGCTCGTCACCGGGGCGAACCACGGCATCGGTGCGGCGGCGGCCAAGGCCTTGGCGGCGCAGGGCACCGCGGTGCTCTGCGCGTACTACCGCAGCGAACGGCAAGGGGGCCTCGACGATCCCTCGCTCCCGGCCGCGTACCGGGCCACCCGGATGGCGCGGGCGGACTTCGTCGTCGAGTCCATCCGGGCCTCCGGCGGCCGCGCCGCGGCCTTCGAGGCGGACTTGTCCGATGCCACCGCGGTGCCTCGGCTCTTCGATGCCGCCGAGGCGGAATTCGGGCCGGTGCAGATCCTGGTCAACAACGCGTCGGGATGGATCGCCGACACGTTCGTCCCGGCCGCGACCGACCGCTTCGGGCGTGCGCAGTCCCCGCTCGCCGCGCGCACGCTCGACCAGGTGTTCGCCGTCGACGCCCGGGCGGCGGCACTGCTCATCGCCGAATTTGCCCGCCTCCACGTGGAACGCCAGGCGCAATGGGGGCGCATCATCGGGCTGACGTCGGGCGAGGACGGCGGCTTCCCCGAGGAGGTCTCCTACGGGGCGGCGAAGGCGGCTCAGGTCAACTTCACGCTCAGCGCGGCCGCCGAGCTGGCCAAGTACGGCGTCACCGCCAACGTCGTCCACCCCCCCATCACCGACACCGGCTGGATCGACCCGAGGGTCGCGTCGTTCGCCCGCTCGTCGGGCCGCCGGGTGGCCACGCCCAGGGAAGTGGCGGAGGTGATCGCCTACCTGGCCTCGGACGCCTCGGCGCTCGTCACGGGGAACGTGATCCGGCTCCGCTGACCCCGACTCCGCTGCGGCGCCGAACCCCCATCACGCGATCCGATACGTCTGCAGCCCGTGGGCGAGAACCTTGCCCGACTCGTCGGTTGCGGTGATCTCGGTGAAGATCAGCTCGCGGGCACGCCGAACCGTCCGCGCCGAACAGAAGAGATCCGACCCGGCGCTGGTCGCGACGTACTGGAGCGCCATGGAGACCGTCGAGGAGCGCGTGCCGCGCTCGAAGTCGTGGTTCGACCAGGCCGCCAGCGCGCCCGTGGTGTCGATGGCGGCTCCGATCACGCCGCCGTGGTAGGTGGACCCGTCGTTGCTCAGGTCCACCCTGAACCCGAGGCGCGTCACCACGTCGTCAGGCTCGTAGCGCTCGACGAGCAGCCCGAGCCAGGCGACGAAGGGCGTCTGGGCGAAGAGCTCGGGGATCGCTGCCCGCCGCCGCCGTTGTTCGTCCTCGGTGAGGCGCTCTGGTCCGGTGGAGGTCACCCGTCCCCCGCCAGCCCGACAGGGCACGAGACACCGGTCCCTCCGAGTCCGCAATAGCCGCCGGGGTTGGCCCCCAGGTACTGCTGGTGGTACTGCTCGGCGTAGTAGAAGCTGGCGGCCGGGGCGATCTCGGTCGTGATCGGGCGGTGACCGGCGCTGCGGAGCGCCTCGTCGTACCGAGCGGCCATGCGTTGGGCCCTGGCGGCCTGCTCGGCGGAGGACGTGTAGATGGCCGAGCGGTACTGCGTCCCGACGTCGTTGCCCTGGCGCATGCCCTGGGTCGGGTCGTGACTCTCGAAGAAGACCCGCACGAGCTGTTCGTATGTGATCACCGAGGGGTCGAAGACGACGAGGACGACCTCGGCGTGGCCGGTGCGGCCCCGGCACACTTCGCGGTAGTTCGGATTGGGCGTCAGGCCCCCGGCGTACCCCACGGCGGTGGTGTAGACGCCGGGCAGCGACCAGAACGCCCGCTCGGCGCCCCAGAAGCAGCCCAATCCGAAGACGGCCTGCTCGAGCCCGTCGGGGAACGGCGGCGTCAGCGCCGTCCCGAGCACGAGGTGGGGCAACGAGACGGCCATCGGCTCGTCCCGGCCCGGCAACGCGCGGTCCGGGCTCACCATTCGGCGTGTGAACAGTCGCATCGCAGCCCCCTTCGGAGAATGTGCGTGGCGGGCGACCGCTCACCTCTCGACGGTCGCCGGCGTCTTCAGTATGGGCGATCCACCAGTCCATGACGGTCTGTCACGCATCCCCTTGCGAGCTGTTATGATATATCGTATACTTTCGTGATAGGTCCACCGAGGACCGGAGGACCAATCCCCTGAGATCCCGAACGAAGAGACCAGATCAACCCAAGACCCAGATCACCCGGGACAGAGCAAAGGAGTCACCATGCGACACGAACACGACCATGACCACGGCGAGGCCCACCAGCACGACGAACTCGGGCACCGCGACCACCCACACGAGCACTTCTTCGCCGGACGGGGGATGCGAGGCCCCCGGGGTCGCTGGGGCGGGGAACGAGGCGGCTGGGCCGGAGGCCGCAGGATGCCGCGCGGCGCCATCCGGACGGCCATCTTGGTCGCCCTACGCGACGAACCGGCCCACGGGTACGAGGTGATGCGCCGGCTCGAGGAGATGAGCGGTGGATTGTGGCGTCCGAGCCCTGGTTCGGTGTACCCCCACCTGCAGATGCTCGAGGACGAGGGGCTCGTGCACTCGTCCGAGGTCGAGGGGAGCCGCACCTACGCCCTCACCGACGCGGGCCGAGCGGTGGCAGAGAAGACCGCTCTCCCCTTCCAAGCGGAAGGCGAGAGCGACGACGTGGTCCGCGTTCTGCGGGTCGGGATGGGACAGCTGATGAGCGCGGCGAAGCAACTCGCAGGGGCTGGTCAGAAGGAGCAGATCCAGCGCGGGATCGACGTCATCCAGAAGGCTCGCAAGGAGCTGTACGCGATCCTCGCCGAGGACTGACCAGCTTCGCGAATATTCGGTCCAACTCGGGCCGGACTTGGTCCGAGGCACCGAGGTCCCGTGGGACCTCGGTCGACCGGTACTGTGCTCGGGGAGGCGCAATGACCACCACCATCGCAACACCGGGCCTCGATGGCGCGACCCCGGGATCAGGGTCGCCGATCATCGAGACTGTGGGTCTCACCAAGACCTATGCCGGCACCGACTTCCGCGCCGTCGATGAGCTGAACCTCCGGGTGGGGACCGGAGAGGTCTTCGGGCTGCTCGGTCCCAATGGTGCCGGCAAGACGACCACGGTCGGGGTGCTCACGACGCGCGTGGTTCCGACCGGGGGCGAGGCCTTCGTCGGTGGCTTCGACGTCGTGCGCCATCCCACGCTGGTGAAGCAACTGATCGGCGTCGTGTCCCAGCAGAACACCCTCGATCGGCAGCTCACGCCGTGGGAGAACCTCTACTTCCACGGTCGGCTGTTCGGGATGGCTCCCCGCGAGTGCCGGCAGACGGCCGACGAGCTCCTCGAGCGGTTCCAGCTGCACAGGTTCGCCAAGGCCTCGGTCTACGCCCTCTCCGGCGGCATGGCCCAGCGGCTCATGGTTGCGCGCGCCATCTTCCACCGGCCGGCAGTGCTCTTTCTCGACGAGCCGACCGCGGGACTCGACCCGCAGGGACGCCTTGCGCTGTGGGACCTGCTGGGCGGACTCAACGAAGAGGGGCAGACGATCATGCTGACCACGCACTACATGGAGGAGGCGGACAAGCTCTGTGACCGGGTGGCGATCATGGACCACGGCAAGATCCTCGCCCTCGGCACGCCGTCCGAGCTCAAGCGCAGCGTCGGCGCCGACACCATCGTGACCGTCAAGGCCGCCGGTGAGAGCGACCACCTGGCCGCCGCCTTCGACGACCGGCTCGAGGGCCTTACTCGGACCCGCCCCATCCCGGAGGGAATCGAGCTGCAGATCCGCGGCTCGGAACGACTGGTCCCGCGCATTGTCGAAGCGGCAGAGTCGGCGGGCATCTCGCTCGCCGACCTCTCCGTCGCCGAGCCCACGCTCGAGACAGTCTTCATCGGGTTGACCGGAAAGGACCTGCGCGACTGATGTCCGCCACAGCATCTCCCCACGTCTCGACGACGACGTTCGGCGAGCCCGCTTCCCGCCATATCGATGTGACACCGACACGCTCGGCGACCGCTGCCAGCTGGACGTCGCTGCACGCGCTGATCCTGCGCGACATGGTCGTCCTGTGGAAGCACAAGGTGGAATTCACCGTGCGGACGCTCGTGCAGCCTTTCCTCTTGTGCTTCGTGTTCCTCTACGTGTTCCCAAAGATCGGACAGGGGATCGGCGGGTCCAGCGGGCACCCGGGCGCAGAATCCGCGTTCGCCACCGTGCTCGTCCCAGCCGTGGTCGGACTGTCGATCATGTTCCAAGGGATCCAGGCCGTGGCGATGCCGCTCGCGCAGGAGTTCGGCTTCACCCGGGAGATCGAGGACCGGGTCCAGGCGCCCTGCCCGATCTGGCTCGTGGCGATCTCAAAGGTGATCTCCGGAGGCGCCCAGGGGCTGATCTCGGCGGTGATCGTCCTTCCGATCGCCTCGGTGGTGCACGCGTCCGGTGTCGAGGCCCACATCACGTTGCACTGGCTGCTCATCGTCACGCTCGTTCCTCTGTCGTGCGTGTGCATGGCGTCCCTCGGGCTCCTGCTCGGGACCTCGTTCGAACCGCGCAACCTCGGACTCATGTTCGGCTTCATCGTCCTGCCCATCACCTTCCTGGGCGGCACCTACTACCAGTGGACGCGGCTGTCACCCGTGCAGGCCGGACCGATCCACTGGTTGCAGATCCTCGTGCTCATCAACCCGCTCATCTACATCAACGAGGGGATGCGGGCTGCCCTGACCAACGCGGAGCACATGCACCTCTACGTGATCTATCCCGCCATCGTGACGTTCAGCGTCGTCTTCCTGGTGCTCGGCCTGCGCAATTTCCGCGGCAAGGTCCTCACCTGACCGCACGCGGTGGACCTCGAGCCGCCTCCTCGCCCGGTCCGCTGGCCGCGGCCCGGGTGGTTCAGAGGACCCGGAGAACCCCGGGCTGGGACCGCTCGGCCCGCGTGAACCCTCGCAGGGTGGCGAGACCTCCGAGCCGGGCCTCCGCCAGCTCGAGGCAGACGCCGAGCGAGACCTGGACCGCCGCCTCAGGAGGATCGGGAGCCGCCAGGCCGGGCACGCTGCATACGACATCGTCGCCGTGCACGACGACCTCGAGCACCCTCGTCCGCAGGTAGTCGCGCAGCGGCACCTGGCTGCCGCGAAGACGGAGAACCGGCACCGCGCGCGTTGCCGGCGCATGCGCAAGGAGGTCGACGAGTGCCTCCCTCGACGCGGCGCATGCCGCGCCCACGGCGTCGGCACCGGTCAGCGCGAATTCCTCCGCGGAAGCTCGCAACGAGACTGACAACGTGTCCTCGGGGCCGTCGCCTCCGTCACCGTCCCCCTCCGCCTCGACACGATTGGGTCCGAAGAACTCCCCTATCGTGACCGCCCGCAGGGCGACGGGCTCGGCGTCCTTCAGCAGCTGCTCCAACCAGAGGACGCCGGTCACCGCGTGCGCCGCGACCCCACCGACGGAGTACTGCGCCACTACGCTGGGCTTATCCCAGACAGCCGCCACTTCCGCGCGACCGAGGATCTCATTCAACCAGTCGACCGCAGCCAGATACGCGTCGACCGTGTCCCCCAAGCGCTGGTCACCGACCACGGCTGGACAGTAGGCCATGAATCCCGGGAATGGATCCGGCCTGCATCGGGGCTCTCGGTGGGTCATCCGGGCCACGCACAGACTCCGCCCGGCGGCGGGACCGTCGCCACCTGGTCTTCCGGCCGTTCTCCGAAAAGTACGCCAGACGCGCCTGTTTGGAACCACATCTGGGTAGGGTGAAACGCAACCAACCAGCGTGCGCGACCGCTCCGGGTGGGGTGGCGAAGGGACGGAATGCCATGGAGACGAGCGGTCGAGCAGCGCCGTCCAACCTCCAGGACGACTACGCGCAGGTTCGCGCCACCACCGAACGATTGGCGTCCCCACTCAGCGCGGAGGACCAGACCGTTCAAACCATGCCCGACGTCAGCCCCACCAAGTGGCATCGAGCACATGTCACATGGTTCTTCGAAACGTTCGTGCTCGGGGAGTATGACGCCGGCTACCGCGCCTTCGACGATGGGTTCGCTTACATCTTCAACTCGTACTACGAGGCCGTCGGGGCGCGTCACCCCCGGCCCGAACGCGGGCTCCTGTCGCGACCGGGCATCAAGGAGATCTCGCGCTACCGCGACCATGTCGACGAGGCGATGCAGGGTCTCCTCTCGGATCCGGGACAGCCGGGCCTGTCCGAGCTGATCACCTTGGGCCTGCATCACGAGCAACAGCACCAGGAGCTGCTGTTGATGGACATCAAGCACGTCCTGTCCCGCAACCCCCTCAACCCGGTGTACCTGGCCGGGTCGCCCGCCACCTCGAGCACCCACCCTCCGAAGGCCGGCTGGCTGGAACACGACGGTGGGCCCGTCGAAATGGGCCACCGCGGCAAGGGATTCGGCTTCGACAACGAGTTCCCGGTGCACACCGTGCACCTGACTCCCTTCGGGTTGGCCGACCGGCCGGTGACCTGTGGCGAATGGCTGTCCTTCATGGAGGACGACGGGTACAGCCGACCCGAGTTCTGGCTGTCCGACGGTTGGGCCGTCGTCAACGGCGAGCGGTGGGAAGCTCCTCTTTACTGGTCACGGGATCCCGACGATCCCGATCGGTGGTTGCAATTCACGCTTTCCGGATTGCGCCCGGTCGACCCGGACGAGCCCGTCTGCCACGTCAGCTACTACGAAGCCGATGCCTTCGCCCACTGGACGGGGATGCGACTGCCGACCGAGTCCGAATGGGAGACCATCGCGTCGTCACACGGAGAAGGCGACAACTTCCTGCGCGATGACATGCTGTCGCTCGGTGCGCCGCACCCGCGTCCCGCCATCTCGAACAACGGGCTCTTCGGCGACACCTGGGAGTGGACGTCGAGCGCCTACTCCCCGTATCCCGGGTTCCGCGCGGCGCCGGGCGCCGTAGGTGAGTACAACGGCAAGTTCATGGTCAGCCAGTACGTGCTCCGGGGCGGCTGCTGTGCCACGCCGGCCGGGCACGTCCGCACGACCTATCGCAACTTCTTCCCACCCGGCGCCAGATGGGCGTTCGGCGGCGTGCGCCTGGCCCGGGATCCCTGAACGTGGCCTACACCATCGATGTCCACCTCTCCCCCGACGAGGTGCGGAGCCAGATGCGGGCGGACGCGCTGAAGGGGCTCTTGGGAGACGAGAAGTCGATACCGCCCGTCTGGTTCTACGACGAGCGAGGCAGCCGCCTCTTCGAGGAGATCACGCAGCTGCCCGAGTACTACCCCACACGAGCCGAGCGGGCGCTCCTCGAGGAGCATGCCCCCTCGATCGCCGAGCTCTCGAAGGCCGACACACTCGTCGAGCTCGGCGCCGGTGCGTGCGATAAGACGCGGGTGCTCCTCGAGCGCGCTCGAGGAAACGGGGTCGCTGTCGAGATACGTGCCGTTCGACGTTAGCGACGAGTTCCTGCGGAGTGCCGCCACGACGCTCTCGGACGAGTTCGATCACTTGGACATTCACCTGGTCATCGGGGACTTCCATCAGCACTTGGCCGAGATCCCGACCGAGGGCCGGCGGATCGTGGCATTCCTCGGCGGCACGATCGGCAACCTGAACCCGGCCCAGCGCGCCCGGTTCCTCTTCGACTTGAACTGCACGATGTCGAGCGACGACTCCCTCCTCCTCGGGACCGACCTGGTCAAGGACCGGAGACGCCTGGTGGCTGCCTACGACGACGCGGCGGGCGTGACCGCTGACTTCAACCGCAACGTGCTCCACGTGCTCAACGAGCAGTTGGGTGGCGACTTCGAGCCCGAGAACTTCCGTCACGTCGCGGTCTGGAACGAAGACGAACAGTGGATCGAGATGCGACTCCGCGCGCAGGGTGCCACGGAGGTCTCCCTCGCCGGCGCCGGCATCACCGTTCGCTTCGACGAGGATGAGGACCTGCTCACCGAGATCAGCGCCAAGTTCACTCCCGAGCGCGTGGAGCATGAGCTGGCGGAAGCGGGATTCGTGGTCGAAGAGATGTGGGGTGCCGACGACGGGGAGTTTCTGCTCACGCTGGCCCATCCATACTGCTAAGTCGCCTGACCTGACGTTCTGCGAGGTCGTCGAGGGGTGGCGACCACTTCTCTGATTCAGCCGACGGGTCCGGTGCATCCGCCGCGTCCGGCTCTTCGGTCGGTTCCGACCCAGCGCCTGCGTCCTTGACGTCGGAACCGCTCGACCCGGTCGGACAGTCGCCATCAGTGTCGACGTCGCCCGCGGGTTCCCGGGTGCTCGTCGGGCGCCGACGGCGCAGCGCCCACCCGGCGAGCAGCATCAGCAGCAGAGCCGAGGCGCCGAGACTCAGGACGCTCGCCACCACCAGGTGCGGCGGCCGGTAGCGGAACGTCACGACGTCGCGGCCCGCCGGGATGCGTACCCGCTGGACCAGGTCGAAGGAACGGACCGGGATGGTCTGGGCCTTCCCTCCGTTGACCGAGACCGACGCCGTCCACCCGGAGTCCCAGGCGACGGAGCGAACGACTGCCGCCGCCGCCGGGGAGTCGACCCGGATCTCCTCGGACTTCGTCGTGCTCGACAGGACATCGACGTGGAGCTGCCGGCCTCCCGCCGTCTTGGCGGAGATGGGCACGGGCGGCTTCTGCAAGGTGAACACCGCGTAGCCTTGCGACGTCCCAGCCTGGTGCCAGGGGCCGGGCACGATGGCCGAGGACAGCGCCCCACCCAGCTCGTAGGGCCGGCCCGCCACGTCGACCACCGCCCGCTGCGACGGGAGGGTGCCGGCCACCCGGACCGCCAAGCCGATGGCCCCACCGCTCGGGAGCCGCCCCGTCACGTGGAGTGCCCCTCGGCCGACTGGGACCCGGGCACCCCAATGCGTCGACCCATCGGCTGACAATGTCCCGAAAGTGACAACGGTGCCGGGCGCGGCGCCGCTGCTGAGGACGAGGGTGGCCGACGTGGGGTTGAGCACCTCTCCGAAGAACCAGGAGGCGGTCTGGCCGCTGCGAAGTGGACCCCGGGGCCCCGGGTAGAAGGGGTAGCCGGTGTCGTTGAAGTCTGCACCGTAACCACTGGGGAGCACCGGGTCGGTGCCGAAACCCTCCGACGTCTGATGGGTGGTGTCGTCGATCGAGCGCGGCACCGACGTGAGCGGGACGAGGAAGTACTCCGGCAGGCTGACGAGCTCACGGAGGTCCAGCCGGTCGAGCGTCCCCGACGTCAGCTGGCCGATGTCGAGGTCGTGTTGTTCGTGGGTGCGGGTCACCGACTCGTAATTCCCGTTCACGATGGACGCATAGCCCGCCACCGAGGGCAGCAGGGGGATGATGTTGAGGTCGGGCACGCCCTGGGGGCTTCCAGGCTGGCTGTTATAGACCTGGGGGTCGTAGTTCACCAGGCGCGCGCCGGGAGCCAGGTTCGCCGCCATCAGCTGTTGGATCGGGGTCGTCCCGGCCAACAGGTCGTTCGGCGGCGTCGAAGCCAACTGGCTGGTGACCGCCATGATCCCGAGGTCGACGGCGACGAACACTGCCACCACCCGGGCCCACGGGACCGTCCCGAGCCCAGGCCGGATCCACACGATTGCGGCGGCGGCGGTGCAGAGGCCCAGGGCAATCACGGTTGCCTCGCGCACGGTGTGGGTGATGCCGGGGCGAGCCGTGACCTCGGCAAAGACGTGGACGAGAGATCCGGTCGCGACGAGGGCCCAGATGCACAGCGCCGCGACGATGGCGAACGGCACCACCGCCATGATCCGGTCGTACCGGTTCATCGGGTTCCTCACTTGTGGCGAGTCCGTGCGGTCGATCCAACCGGCGAAGAGCACGCAGGTGGCGGTCGCCACGGTGATCATGTTGCGGCTCTGGAGGCGCTGATTGCCATAGAGCGGCAGGCTGTTGAACAGGTGCTCCAGAGGTGTGTACGACCCCAGAGCCAGGAGAAGTCCGAACAGCCCCACGACGTACCATGTGAGGCGGTCGCGTGGTGAAATCCTGCTCGGCCAACGCGGGTGCAGCAGCGTCAAGAGGGCAATCAGGGGCAGCACGCCCAGGTAGATGCCGACCTCGGGCAAGTTGTACTGGCTGAAGAACTGCGACTCGCCCCAGTGTCCGTACCCGCCATCGAGGTATGGGACGAGCGCCAATATGCCGAACGGTCTCGGGTAGCTCCCCGCCCCAGCGACGAACCCGGTGCCCCGTTGTGAGTTGCGGATTGCGTCGAGCCCCGGCAGCCACTGGATGGCCGCCAGCGAAAGGGCCAATGCCGCTCCCGCGGCGCCTCGCGACAAAACGCGCCACCACCTGGCCCAGTCCCGGCCGGCCGACATGGCCGCGAACGCGATGACGAGCAGCGCCTCGTCCAGCATTGCCTCGGGCGCACCGGCGAGGATCACGGTGGCGAACGCGATCCCGAGCAGAATGGACCAGCGCCATCGGCCGCCGCGCACGATGTGCATGACGGCGAGCAGCATCCACGGGATGGCGATGAATCCTTCGGTCATGTCCACGTGGTTGACCTGGCTCAGCACCGGTCCCGCGAATGCGAAGGTGGCGGCTCCGAGGATGCACGCCGCAGTGGAGAGCGCCAGGGCGCGGAGGAAGACGTACATCCCGACGGCGATGGAAGAGAAGATGCAGACCTCGGTGGCTATCCAGGCTGCGCGGTCCGGCATGGCGGCGAACAAGCCTGTGAGCGGGTAAAACGCGCCGGCGTTGAAATCGCCCATCAGGGGAGTGCCGCTAAAGATGTACTGGTTCCAGAAGGGCAACTGCCCGTGGCTGTACATCGAGCCGACCAGGACACGGAGCGGGTAGTTCTGCTGCAGATTGTCCCCAGTGAGCAGGAGGTGCCCACCGATGAGATCCGGCACCAAGAAGGCGGCCGTCGGAATGGCGATCAACACCACGTAGGGCCACAAAGGACCAAGGTGTGCTCGTAGTCGATTCACCGGCGAGGGGCGCCTTCCGGACGTTCGTAGGTATGCGCCTTCCGACGAAGGGTCGCCGCGGTGGGGCGCAGTCGGGCGAAAGCTAGCTCGTCACCCTGGGCAAGCCCTCAAAATGGGCGTTCCGATGGAGAATCGTCGGAGAGGTTCGGCCTCGCCGTACGCGTGATGTTGCTCGAGGTCGAGCGCCAGAGCACGTTGGGTTCGAGAGCGGACCGCTCCAGTCGGTCGAGGTGGGCGCGGGCGATGGCCAGGAGGTCGGCCAGCAACTCGTCGCCGAGCAGGAACGGCAACAGCCCCAAGTCGAGGAGCTTCGTGTGGGCTGCCCGGTAGTAGTGCTCCTGCATCTCCACCCGCGGGTCCTCGAGGTGGGCGATCTCGCACCCTCCGGCGGCCTCCGAGACCTTCTCCGCCAACTGGTTGACCGAGAAGGACTCGGTGAATTGGTTGAAGACGCGGAACTCGCCGGCGTTGGCGGGGTTCCGAATCGCGAGCTCGATACAGGCCAGCGTGTCGCGTATGTCGAGGAATCCCCGCGTCTGACCCCCGCTTCCGTAGACGGTGAGCGGCTCGCCGGCCGCGGCTTGAATGACGAACCGGTTCAGGACCGTGCCGAAGACAGCGTCGTAGTCGAAGCGCGTCGCCAGGTCTGCGTGCAGCGTCGTCTCGGGGGTCGACTGCCCGTAGACGACCCCCTGGTTGAGGTCGGTCGAGCGGAGACCCCATGCCCTGCAGCAGAACGCGATGTTGTGGCTGTCGTGGACCTTGGACAGGTGGTAGAAGCTTCCGGGCTGCTTGGGGAAGGGCAGGACGTCGGTGCGACCCCGATGGGTGATCTCGATGTAGCCCTCTTCGATGTCGATGTTGGGGGTGCCGTACTCCCCCATGGTCCCGAGCTTGACGAGGTGGATGGACGGGTCCACGTCGGCGATGGCGTAGAGCAGGTTGAGCGTGCCGACCACGTTGTTGACTTGTGTGTAGACCGCGTGCTTGCGGTCGACCATGGAGTAGGGGGCGCTGCGCTGCTCGGCGAAGTGGACGATGGCATCAGGCCGGAAGGTGCCCACCATGTCGTACACGAACTCCTCTTCGGTGAGGTCCCCGATGAAGACGTCGAGGCGCTTCCCCGAGACCCCCTCCCAGCAGTCGACCCGGCGGTGCAGCGAAGCGATGGGCACCAGGGAGTCGACCCCCATTTCGAGGTCGTAGCCACGCCGGGCGAAATTGTCCGCGACCCCCACCTCGTATCCGGATCTGGAGAGATGCAGCGCAGTGGGCCAGCCGAGATAGCCGTCGCCCCCGAGGACCAGAATTCGCACCTGACTCCTTCCGTTGCGTGACAGCGAGATTTCACATGCGTGACAGGAAAGTCTTCCCCCGAATGCTGGGAATCCCCTGTGAATTCGGTTATGCGCGCGTTTTGGACCGGTCGGCTGCCCGGTCCTCAGCAAGCGGCGCAGGCCGCGAAACGCACCGCCGCTCACTGGAGATGAGCTGGGGGCGCCCATCCGCGGAACCCTGGGACAGGGGGACCGGCCGGTGACCGCCGCTGCAATTCAGCGCTGGTGCCCGAGCGACCAGACCTGCAGGGACGAGGTGCTGAGGGCGTTGGGCGAGGTCGTGTAGGCCTCGACCAGCCAGTGGGCGCCGTGGTCGGGTGACCAGGTGAACTCCTTGGGGCGGAGGGTGACGGTGGCCGTCCCGCCGGCCCTGAGCACCAGCTGGCCGCCCGGGCGCACGGCAGTCCAGAAGCCCGAAGGGTGCGTGCTGTCGATGGCCACCAAGAAGTGCGGGGTCACGCGGTTCCCGGTCAGGTTGTGCACGGTGACGGTCACTGCTTCCAGGCGCAGCGTGGCCTGGGAGGTGCGGACGGCGACGACCGATACGTCGAGGGGCGCCGAGGTGAAGGCCAGGGCGCAGACCGCCGCCGACGCGAGGACCGGCACGCCGACGGCCGAGCGGGCCACCCATCGCCGGGCCGGCGACCCAGCGTCGACCCGAGCGACCGACGGCACGCCGACCACGGTCACAGCGGCCACCAGCGCGGCGGGGAAGAAGTCGATCAGGTAGCTGGAGAAGCTGCGGCCGGGAACGAGGAGCACGACGGGGAGGACGAAGAGCCAGACGACCTTCATGGCCGGATACCAGATGACGAACGCGGCCAGGAGTGCGACGTAGGCGAGCGCTGCGGCGACCGACAGGAGCGGGAGCACGACGCCGCCGGTCAGCCCGTGAATGGCCAGGGTGACCAGCCCCTGCCCGTCGGCGACCAGGGGCTTGGTGAAGGGGATGAAGAGGCCGCTGGCCCAGGCGTGGGGACCCCAGACCACGAAGGGCAGATTGAAGGCGGCGAACACCGCGACCACCACCAGCACGTAGCGGGCGGGCACTCGCCACGCCGGCTCGCCACGCCGCCTTGCCTCGAGGCCCAGCCCGATGGCCAGGAGGGGCAGGCAGAACCAGGGGCTCTGCTTGACCGAGCAGGCCACACCGAGGGCCAGCGGTCCGATCCAGCGCGCCACGCCGGCGCCCCTTCCGGCACCGAAGCGATCCCAGCGCCAGACGGCCACCACCAGGAACGGGAGGAACAGGGCGTCGGTGCCGCCCGCCGAGAACGTGCCGACGAAGGCCGGGGCCATGAGCACGAGGGCCGCCAGCCAGCGCAGACCGACCGGCAACAGGACGAAGAGGAGGATGCCGGTGGCCAGCCACGCGACCAGGTCGGTCCAGTCGGCCAGCTCGTGGTGGAAGCCGAGCGCCATGGCCGGGGCCTCGAGCACGAAGGAGCCCGCCGGGTAGGACACCTGGGTGATGTGGCCGCCACCGGCCAGGTAGGTCCAGAAGTGCGAGGGTGGGTCGAGCAGATTCGCCGCCGCGGCCATCGACGTCTCGTACGGATCCTTCCCGTGCAGGAGGGCCCGGGTGGCCAGCTGGTTGAAGGCGGCCGAGTCGGTCGTGTAGTAGCGGCGCACGTGAATGGCCACGGCCTGGGGCAGCCCGACGGCCAGGAGGGAGGCGGCGAGTCCGGCCCACGGCAGCACCCGCACCCTGGGGTCGGGCACGAGCCAGGTCGCAGCGATGCCGGCCAGGCCCACCACGACCAGGAGCGGGGCCAGGACGGCGGCGCCGGGCCACGACGTCCAGGCGCTCCAGAAGCCGAGGCCGGCGGTGATGACGGCGAACCAGACCAGGGTCCAACCGCCCCGCTGCACGAGGACGCCGGAACCGCCGGACGGCTCGCCGGGGGCCCGGTCGGACGGCTCGGCCGACGGTTCGTCCGCAGGCTCGCCGAACGGCTCGTCGGTGACCCTGAGCGAGGTGCGCAGGTCGCCCGTCAAGGGAACACTGCCCATGAGGTGAACTCGAGCGCGCTCATGGCCACCAGCAGCGCGGACGAGACCAGCACCGCGCCGGTGTACATGCGACCGCGCAGGCGGGTCCCGTACGCCACCACGAGCGGGAACGCCACCATGATGAACCGGGGACGCAGGTCGACCGGCGAGGCGATGGCGGCCAGCGCGGCCGCCGCCAGGCCGTAGATGAGCACCGGGGCCGGCTGGCGCTGCCGGATGGCCAGCACGCCGCCGATGACCGCGACCACGGTGCCCGCCACCAGGATCTGGCCTGTGAGGGTCGGGCTGACAGGGTTCCGGGCGAAGGTGGCGACGACGCGGAACGGGTAGGTGAGGGAGGGCGAGCTGTGCCACCCGCCCTTCTCGGTCAGGCGCCATGCGTTGAGCTCGCCGGTGTGCCGCCACAGCCAGCCCATGTAAGCGACGAAACCCAGGGGAGCGAGGACCGGGGCCACGAGCGGGCGCACGCTCCGGTCGCGCCAGGCGGCCCAACCGGCGCACCAGGCGCAGCTGAGGACGAAGGCGAGGGCGATCGGTGAGGTCGCGGTGGCTACCAGCCCCAGCAGTCCGGCCAGCCACCACCGGCGCTGCAGAAGGGCCAACAGCCCGAGGGCGACGCAGGTGATCACGGTCCCTTCGGCGTAGATCAGGCTGAACGCGAAGGTGCCCGGGAACACCGCGAAGAGCAGCGTCGCCCGCGTGGCCGACTCGCTCCCGGCGAACCGCCGGACCAGCAGGCCGACGGACACCACGGCCGCCAGCCCTGTGATGGCGCTGACCGCCACACCGACCCCGAGGGGCGACAGCCTGGTGGCGTCGGCAAGCCATCGGATGGAGATCGGGAACACGGGGAAGAAGGCGGTGGTGTTGGCCGACACGTGGCCGTGGGACATCGGCAGGTGGCGGGGCCACCCCTGTTCGACGGCGCGCAGGAACCAGGACCCGTCCCAACGGGCCATCTGGCCGGCCAGGCTCCGGTGGTTCGCCAGGTCGGCCAGCAGCAGGGCCACCACGGTGACGACCCGGGCGGCCAGGTAGGCGACGACCGGCCAGAACAGGAACGATCGCCGTGCCCGGCGGGCCCAGCCGTACGGTTCCGCCGGCGGGGACGGATCCTGCGCGCGCAAGGTGTCGACGCCGCCCGGCGCCGGCCGGTCCTCCCCGCGCACCACGCCCATGGCTTCGTCCTCGACCGGGGCCTCAGACTTCATGGCCCACCACCACCCTCTGCCAGTGCCGGTCCCACAAGAGCCATGCGCAGCCGCCCAGGAGGAGCGGCGCCGTGACGACATAGGCCAGTCCGTTCAACATCGGAGAGCCCCCGGCTCCCACCACCAGCATCGCCAGGCCGGCCACTGCGGCCAGCCCGCGCGAGCGCTGGGCGGTCGTCGCCGCCAGCAACGTGACCCCCCACGTGAGGTACCAGGGCCACAACGTCGGACTCCCGACCACGATGAGGACGAGCGCCAGGCCGATGGCGCGCACCACGCCCAGCCGCGGCGCGTTCCAGAGAAGCCACAGCGTGCCCGCCGCCACCAGCAGGCCGCAGACGATCTGCATGGCCGACACCATGACGCTCTGCGACACCGGGATCCCGATGCCGTGCACGATCGCGTGGAAGAAGACGCCCAGTGAGACGGCCGGGGTGGCCAGCACCCGCAGCTCGGTCGGGACGTGCAGCGCGGTCGGGCCGAGCCATGTCCAGCCGTAGCCGGCCACCAGGGTCCCGCCAATCACCACCGCGCACGGGACCAGCACCGCCGTGACCACGACCCGCCATCGCGTCCCAACGGAGGCGGCCTGGAACTGCACGACGGCCAGGAACACGATTGCCACTGCTGCCGGCAGCTTGATGAGGGCGGCCAGGGCACACAGGGCGACCCCGACGGCCAGGCGCCCCTCGGTGGCCACCATCACACCGGCGACCAGTAGCCCCACCATCAGCGCGTCGTTGTGGCCCGACGCGATGAAACTGAAGAGGGCGAGCGGGCTCAGCGCGCCGAGCCAGAGGGCGAGGCCCGGGTCGGTGCCCAGCCGTCGCGCCAGACGGGGCAGGCACACCATGATGGCGGCCAGGCCGAGGAGCTCGGCGGCCCGGAAGACCAGGATCTGGGCCACCAGCGAGCTGCCCGACACGATGACGGCCGCCCGGCTGACCATCACGAAGAGGGGGCCGTAGGGCGAGGCGGTGTGACGCCACACCTGGGCGATCGAGTCCAGCAGGGGGCCCCTTCCGAGGGCCGAGGGCGCCACGTGGTACGGGTTGAGGCCGTGGTGCGCGAGAAGGCCCTGGCCGATGTAGCTGTAGAGGTCGCGGCTGAAGACCGGGGGGCCGACGAAGAGCGGTAGGCCCCAGAGGGCCAGGATCACCCAGCAGCGGAGAACGGAGAGGCGACCCTGCCGAGCCTCGAGGCCAACCCCGACCCACGCGCCGACCAGAAGCGCCACCGACAGGTAGAAGCCCAAGTGCGCCGGCGTGTATCCACCGCCGGTCACGTGGAACCAAAAGCGGTCCGGGCCGGGCCGGGGAATGGCGCCGATACTCGTGCCCAGGACGGCAATGCCGACCGACCCGAGAGTCCCGAGGGCGATCCACAGGTTCGTGGAGCCGACGGCAGTCCTCGGGGCGGCTCGGTTCACTGCGGCGGGCGATCCCACGGTGCTCGTCCTTTCACCCACCCCACGACCAGTCCCCCGAGCCGATAGTCCCGGAGACGTTACCGGCTCGGTCCTCACCAGACGGGGCGCAGCCCTAGTCCCGCAGCAGTGTCGTCACCTCGGCCGGCGGGCGCCGGGCGTCCGGCCGGCCGAGAGGGGCGACGGCCAGTGCCACGAGGACGACGAGCGCCAACAACTCCCCCGCCACGCCGACCGCGGCGAAGGCAGCGACGGCCTTGACGACCGCGGTCGCGCCGGCCAGCGCGCCGCCGATGGCGAGGGCGATCACCGCCCGGCGGGTCCAGCGGCCGGCCGTCGGAGCCAGGACGACCAGTCCCCACGTGAGGTACCAGGGCCACAGGATCGGTCCGAGCAGGACGAGTGCGAGTAGCACCACTCCGAGTGAGCGCTCGACGCCGAGCTCGGGCGAGCGCCACAGCAGCCAGGCGCCGAGCGGCAACACTGCGACGAGCGCGACGGCGGCCACCACCGTGCGGACCCCCGATGGCCCCACGTCGAAGCCGACGAGGTGCGCGACGTCGGTCAGGACGCGTGACGCCGAGTCGACCGGCGTGATGCCCGTGATCACCTTGGTCGGGGCCGCCGCCGTCCGGACCCACCCCCACCCGATGTGCGTGATCCACGACACCGCGCTGAGCGTCGCCAGGCCGATGGCGCAGCCGGCCGCGGCATGGCCGAGCCGCCGGGGGAGCCTGGCTGTCGGCCCCGGCCAGTTCCAGGCCAGGAAGACGACCCCGAGCAGCGCCGGCGCCTTGACGCTGCCCGCCAGCGCGCAGAGCACGATCCCCAGGACCGTGGCGTGACGGCGGGCCAGAGCCAGGCCGGCCAGCAGCAGGCCCACCATGAGGGCGTCGTTGTGTGCGCCGCCGACCAGGGTGGTGAGCACGAGGGGGGAACCGAGGGCCAGCACCACGGCCGGAGCGGCGTCCCGCCCGGCCGCTCGGGCCAGCACCGGGATGGCCCACAGGGCCAGGGCCAGGCCGGCCACGGCCAGCAGGCGCAGCAACAACAGGTTGGCGAGGACCTGGTGGCGGGCGATGTCGGTGGTGAGCCCGTCGAGCCAGAGGAATCCGGGCCCGTAGGGCGATGGCGTGTTGGCCCAGAACGGGCCGGGCAGGGTGCTGAACGGCGTGACCCCGAGGACGCCGGTCCCGTAGAGGTACGGGCTGATGCCGTGGGCCACCATCTCGCCCTGGCCTGCGTAGCTGTAGAGGTCCCGGCTGAAGAGGGGCGGGGCGAGGGCGAGGGGCACGGCCCACGCGCCGATCACTTTGGCCACCCGGCGCACCGGCATCCCGGGATGCGCACGGCTCAGCCGCAGCAGGTCCAGCCAGCCCCGGGCCAGCAGGATGATGCCGCCGTAGACGCCGATCAGGGCCAGTACGGAAGGTCGGGCCGCGGCCGCTGAGTCGGCGGCGCTGGAGGTCGGGCCGAAGAACCAGGCGCCGGGCAGCGTCGAGACGAACATCCGGCCGCCTGCGAGGGCGCCGCAGACGATGGCCACCGAGGCCAGCAGCCCCAGGACAAGCGGCCGGCGAAGTGACGGCGTGCGGGACGCTCTGTCGGGAACGACGTCGGTCCGGTCGGGCTCCGACCGGGCGCGATCCTCCAGATTGGCGGAGGGAGACGCCAACGTGGCCACGCCAGATTGTCGCAGATACCCGGGATCAGGCCCTCGCGCCGCAGAACTCACCGATGGCACCCGCCGTGGTTCGGGGGGTCCGGTCCTCGAAGAGACCGCTCGGACTCCATCGCGAATTCCGGAATCTTTCGGGGTCCCCAAAATCGGCCGCATCTGTGACAGAATCACTGCAGTTTCATGAAGATTTTGGTACCCGCGGTGGCCCGCGGCCCTCAGGCCACGTGATGTCGAAGAGGAATCCCCCGATGAACGTCGCACCCCCGAGCGCGACCACCAATTCCATGACCCCCTACGAGACGACCGACCTCGACGCGCCGCCGCAACCGGCGGATCACCTCGCGGTGGCGCGCACGGCGGTCCTCGGGTTGGTCGGCACGGCAGCGATCGTCGTCGGCTCCCTCCTCGGTGGTCAGTCCTTCGAGACCCACCTCCCGGGTGCCTGGTTCTTCGGCATGCCGGGCGGGCTGTTCGGTTCGGCCGGCACGAGCGACACGTTGCCGCCGGTCGCCGCACTGGCGCTCGTGTTCGGCGGCCTCATCCTCCTCACGAGGGTGTGGATCGGCTTCCTCCGTTTCCTGCGCCGCCACGAGGGCTTCCCGGTCAAGCGGGTCGTGCTCGTCGTCGCGATCTGGGCGGTACCGCTGCTGCTGGCGCCGCCGCTCTTCAGCCGGGACGTGTACACGTATGCCGCACAGGGCGAGATGGTCAGCCATCACATCAACCCGTACACCTACGGGCCCAACGTGCTCGGGACGACGCCGTTCAACACCCTCGCCGACTCGACGTGGTCGGGGGCCGAGTCGCCGTATGGCCCGACCTTCCTCACCGTCGACGGCGTCGTCGATCAGGCCTCCGGGCACCAGATCCTGGCCGACCTCGTCCTGCTCCGCCTGCTCGAGGTCGCGGGCATCGCGCCTGATGGTGGCCGCCACGCCGCTGCTCGCCCGTTCCCTCAAGCACGACCCCGCGCATGCCGTCCTGTTGGGGGCAGGTTCACCCCTCGTGTTGTTGTCGTTGATCGGCGGGGACCACAACGACGGCCTGATGATCGGCCTCCTCGTCGCCGGGTTGGCCGTGGCGAAACGTGTCGGCACCGTGCCCGGTGTGATCCTGTGCGCGCTCGCGGCAGGGGTGAAGTCGCCGGCCGCGCTGGGCGTGCTGTTCCTCGGGTGGGTGTGGGCCGGGCCCGGCGCGTCCACGCGCCGGCGCATCGCCCACACCGCGGGCGCAGGCGCGATCGCGCTGGCCACGATGGAGGTCATGGCGCTCGCCTCGGGAACGGGCTGGGGCTGGATCCGGACGACCACGACCGCCGACGCGTCCTTCATCGGGGTGACACCGGTCAACATGGTGGCGCGCGGGGCGTCGATCTTCAGCCACATGTTGCTGGTCCCCGTCTCGACGATGCAGGCGCGCCCGGTCTTCAGCGTGCTGGGCCTCGTCGTCGCCGCCTACGTCGGCTACCGGCTTCTGCTGCGCTCGCCGCGGGACGGCGTCGTCCTCTGCCTCGGCCTGACGCTGCTCGTCCTCGCCCTGCTCGGGCCGATCGTCTGGGCCTGGTACGTGACCTGGGGCGTGGTTGTCGTCGCGCCCGCGGCGGTCGGGCGTCTGCGCACGGCGGTCATCGTCATCAGCACGTTCTGGGCCTTCGCGGGCGTGACGTCGGTGCACGACATCTACATGCGGATGATCCACACCTTCGTCGTGACCGACCTGCTTCTCGTGGCCATGCTCCTGGCGGTGGCCATCACGCCGCTGGCACTCGGCGCCTCCGGGGCCCGGGAGCGGGTCGGCCTACCCCTGCCACTCGGGGCGAGGGACGAGGACGGCACCGGGCGGGGCCCCAAGGTCGGGGGCGGCGTGCTGGCCGGTGCCGGCACCCGCACCGCCACCGGCATCGGCACCGGCACCGGCACCACCTGATCCGGTCCGACCCGACTCGGGTCGCTCAGTCGGCGAGGTCGCGCGCCGACGTCACCCGCACCGGGCGCAGGCGCACCACGAGTTCGCCGGGCACCCCGTTGCGCGCACCGTACTCCTCGGCCCGTTCCGCCCCCATGTAGCGGCCGCCGAGCCGGGTCGCCAAGTGCCGCACCTCGACGAGGTCGTCGCTGATCTCCACCGTGCCCTCAATGACGACGAAGCTGAACGGTGGGCGGTCGTCGTCCACGCACAGTGACGCCCGCGGGTCGCGCGTCAGGTTCCGCCCCTTCACCGTGGAGGCCCCGGTGTTGAAGAGCACGCTCCCGTCGTCGTCGACGTCGTACCACACCGGCGCCAGGTGGGGCCGGCCGTCGGCGCGCACCGTGGCCAGCTTCCCCGTCCGTGGCGGCGACGCCGTCAGGAACGTCCGCACCTCCCGATCCGACATCGGGTGGTAGGGCATTACTCGGGACCGCCGCCGTTGGCCGCCACGGCCTCGGTCCAGGCCTGGATCATCGGACCGAAGCTGGCCGGGTTGTAGGCATCCTCCTCGTAGGAGAACTTCATGTCTCCGGCGTAGTGCAGGACGGTGATGTTGTGGGCCTGGTGCACCGACCCGTCGCCCGGATCCTTCATGCGGTTCTCAATCCGACAGACCCACCAGCCGCGCTCCTCGTCGCACACACACCACGCATGCGGGAACGCGGTCATCGCCCGGTTGGGCCACTCCGCCATGAGGGGGGCGATCCAGGCGTAAATCTCGTCGGGCCCGTGGAAGGTGCCGAACGTGTGCTCGAGGTACACCGCATCGTCGGTGAAGAGGTCGGCCCACTCACGCCATTCCCCGCTGGCGGCGGAACGCGCCGCCGTCTCCATGTAGTGCCGGTGCGCCTGCTCCAGCTCGTCCCGGCTCCATCTGGGCGTCACGACTTGAGTATCCATTCGCTCATCGTGACACTGCGGAGGGTGCTCAGGTCGACGAACGCGTTGATCTCCTCGATCATCTGCGTCACGTGGTCGTTCATACGCTCGGGGTCACCGTCGGCGCAATAGAAGAGCATGGGGTCCGTGACGTGCTCGAGGGAGGGCCACGCCTCCTCCACGATGCCCCGTACGGGTGGGGCCTCGTCGGTCACCGCCCGGAAGACGGCGTTGCGGACGTAGCGGCAACGCGGCTGGATCGCTCTCGGTGATCGGCGAGATCCGGGTGTGCCACCTCGTCATCCACTCGTCGAAGGTCTGCGCGGGGTGCTGCTGCAGAAGGGCGACCGTGAGCACGCCGGGCGACCGCTCGCCGTCGGCCCACTGGCGTGGCGCCGACCACTGGTTCCCCCCGTAGTCGCGGTACAGGGACTCGACCACCTCGTACCCGGCCAGCCGCGCGGCCGACGCGCCAAGGACCTTCTCGAAGGGCGCGCGGTAGTCCACGGCGTCGATCCAGAGGGAGACCAGCGCATGCAGGGGCGTCTCGCCCTCGGGTGTCGGGACCGGGGGCGGGATGTCGCTCTCGGGGTCCCACACGTCGATGGTCAGGCGCAGCGGGTCCAGCGACAGGAGCTCGTCGGCCAGCGTGCCGCGCACGATCTCGGCCACCTCACCCCGGGCGCTCTGCGGGTCGAGCCAGACCAGGTACATCAGCTTCTCCACGATGCCTCCGCTCTCACCACGTGAGCCCCAGCGCCTCGCGCATGGTGGCCTCGAATTCGACGTCGTCGAGGGTCCGGCGGAGTTGGAGCACCATGGCGGCGTCCTTGCCGACCTCGACCCGTAGCGGCGTCGCGGGATCCTCGATGGCGTCGGCCACCGCGTTGCCGACGACGTCGGGGCCCGGCCGGCCGTCGGGACCGGTCAACGTCGTCACCGTCCCACCCCACTGGGTGTGGAGGTCGTCGTAGGCCGCGGGGCCCGGGTAGTCGGCCTCGTGCTTCATCCCCGGCGCGATGTACCCGGGCTCCACGACGACGACGCGGATCCCGAAGTGGCCGAGCTCGAAGTAGAGCGACTCGGACAGCGCCTCGAGGGCATGTTTGGACGCGGCGTAGGCACCCTCGAGCGGCGTGCCGATCCTGCCCTGGACCGAGCTGATGTTGACCAGGACCCCGCTGCCTCGCTCGCGCCACGACGGCAGCACGGCCTGCGCCATGCGCAACGGTCCGAGCGTGTTCACATCGAGGACCCGGGCGAAGGCGTCGAGCGGGAAGGTCTCCAGGGGACCATGGCCCGTCAGCCCGGCGTTGTTGACCACCGCGTCGAGCTCGCCGGCCTCGACCACCGCGCCGCGGACCGACTCGGGGTCGCTGACGTCGAGGGGCAGGAACCGGGCGGCCGGCAGTCCCGAGAGGGCGTCGACGTCCCGGGCGGTCGCCACGACCTCGTGGCCCCGTCCGGCCAGGACCTCGACCGTGGCCCGCCCGATCGCCCGGGCCGCCCCGGTCACGAGCACCCGCACGTCTCAGGCCCCTGCCGGTGCGAGGCCCACCAGCTCGTCGCTGACCTGCCACAGGTGTCGAGCCGCCTCCTCGTCACGCGCCCACCGCTTGGGCTGCTTCGGCTTGCACTTCACGAAGTACTCCCCGCTGACGTGCTCCACCGCGGGGTCCGAGGCCAGGTAGATGGACGTGCGGGCCCCTTTGGCCGGAGAGAGGAAGAACGGCGAGCTGATCTTGAGCCCCAGGGCGAGCAGGCCGCGGGCGTCGCCGTCCGCCCCGTAGCCGGTGCGCACCGTTCCCGGATGCAGCGAGTTCGCCGTCACCCCGCTGCCCTCCAGCCGGCGCGCCAGCTCCAGCGTGAAGAGGATGTTGGCCAGCTTCGACTGGCCGTAGACGCGCATGGTGGCGTACTTCTTCTCCGACTGGAGATCGTCGAAGGGGATCCCCTTCCGCGCCGCGTTGTGCGCGGTCGAGGCCACGTTCACGATGCGTGCGGGCGACGACGCCCGGATCCGGTCGAGCAGGAGGTTGGTGAGCAGGAACGGCCCCAAGTGGTTGGTGGCGAAGGTGGCCTCCATCCCGTCTACGGTCTCGGCCCGTTCGGAGAGGACCAGGCCCGCGTTGTTGACGAGCACGTCGAGCCTCGGCGCCTGTTCGAGGAGCTCGGACGCACCCCGCCGCACCGAGGCGAGGTCGGCCAGATCGAAGACGACGAGCTGGACCCGGGCGTCACCTCCGAGCCGTTGCGTGATGGCCGCCACCGCTGCCCGCCCCTTGTCGGCGTTGCGGGCCGTGACGACCACGCGGGCCCCCATGGCGGCCAGCGCGGCCGCCGTCTCGAACCCGATGCCGGAATTGCCGCCCGTGACAACGACCGTCTTCCCCTGCATGTCGGCCACTGCGCACAGCCTCCTCGTGACGGGCAGGCGTCAGCATTCCACACCCGCCCGCCACGGCGTCCGCCCTCACCTCCAGGTGTCCCGGGCCTCGACCAGCCCGCGCTCTCCGTGGAGGAAGCTGCCGCTCAACGTCCGCTCCGCGCTGCGCATCTGCCAGAGCAGCAGCTCCTGGGTCGCCTCCCAGGCCATGGTGGTGACGTCGGGTCCGCCCTCGCTCAGCAGGTTGTGGGTCTGCTCGGGGTCGGCGGACAGGTCGAAGAGCAAGGGCGGGAGCACGTCGGCTGCGGCGCCGAACTGGACGTACTTGTGACGGGGCCCACGCGTCACGGCGAGCGAGCAGTGGCTCATCGGGATGCCGAGGAGCGTCTCCGCCTGCAGGCCCACGGGGTCGGCGAAGCTCCACTCGAAATGGGCGGTGTCCCGCCAATGCGCAGGCGTCGGTTCGCCGCGGACGAAAGGCGCGAGCGACCAGCCGTCGGCCTGGAGCGGGACCTCGGCACCCATGAACTCGCAGATCGTGGGAAGGACGTCGACCGATTCGGTCACCGCGTCGATCAGGCGGCCGCGGCCGGCGTCTGCCTCGGGCCTGGGGTCCATCACGATGAGGGGGACGTGATAGCTCTCGTCCCAGAAGCCCAGCTTCTCGAGGAGCCAGTGGTCACCGCCCATCTCGCCGTGATCGCTGGTGACGATGACGAGCGTCGAGGCGTCCAGCCCGCTCTGGCGCAGGTAGTCGAAGAGGGGCGCCAGACCGTCGTCCACCTCGCGTTGCGCGCCGTAGTAGGTGGCACGGACCTGGCGACGATCCCGGTCATCGTGGGGAGCGCCGACGCCCCGCACGGCCGTGGCCAACGCCCCGAACGGGTGGATGGCCGCCTCCTCCTCGGGGGTCGGGCAGCCGACGAACGGCCCGACCTCCTCGGCCTGGTACAGGTCGTGGTAGCCGAGGGGGTTCCGACGCGGCGGGTGGGGCCGGATGAAGGACGCGTGGACGAAGAAGGGTGCGTCCGCGTTGCGCTCCAGCCAGGTGACGAGCTCCTCGCGCACGAAGGTCGTCTGCGAGTGCTCGACGGGGAAGCGAGCCGGAGCCCAGGTCGACCCGTGCTCGTCGGCCCCCGGGAACCCATCGATCGGCTCGTACAGCTCGTGGGGGTCGGCGGGGACGTCGACACCGCGGGACGCCAGCCAGCGGCCCCAGGCGGGGCTCCCTTTCTCCCAGGGATCCTCGATCAGCGCGCGGAAGCCGGGCAGGATGCCCTCGTAGTTCGACAGCCTCGGGTCGCCGGGCGGGACCGTGCGCGGATCGACCGACGTGTCGGTGTACCCGAAGAGGACCGGGTCGTACCCGAGCTCACGGGCCACGAGTGCGACGTTGGTGAAGCGGGCGTCCAACGGGGTGCCGTTGAGGATCGAACGGTTGCGGTGCTGGTACGTCCCCGTGTACAGGCATGCTCGCGACGGCCCGCAGGGTGCCGCGTTGGCCCAGTGGTTGGCGAAGAGCACGCCCCGGGAGGCCAGCGCGTCCAAGGTCGGGGTCTCCACGACGGGGTGCCCGAGTGCCGAGAGGCAGTCGCCGCGCCACTGGTCGAGCGTGATGAACAGGACGTTGCGGGCCGGAGACATCTCGCCACTCTTGCCCATGACGGGAGTGCGAGCCCCGGGCGAGCCGGCCGGATGGCGCGACGGCCGACCGCCGCGGGGCTCACGACGTGCGGACGGACGTCCCTCCGAGCCGGACCCCGAAGTCGATCAGCCACGCGCCGATGCGTGGCGCCCGTGCCCGGCGTACCGCTCGGCCGCCGGAAACCGGGACTCCGGCAACCGAGGGCTGCGCCGCCCCTGCGTCGTGCATCGGCAATGCGTGGGGACGGGCGTGCCGTCGGGAGCCGGCCGCCACCATCAGTTCGTTTCGGTGGGCATCTGCCTGGGAGTGCACTGCCTTGGCCTGGATCATCGGATTCACCTCGCTCGACCTGTTCCGCTTTTCTGGTCCGCTCTCCTCCCGGTGTCCTGCATCTTAACCAAAGTTTGACAACAAATCAAGAATACCCTAATATAGCCATATGCCTATGTTCACTGAGGACACGCCGCCCCAGACCCTCCCGTCGGTCGCGGCTTCCCCCTCCTTGGCCTGTGACCTCTCCTGGCTCCTCTCCGTCGCGGCCCGCCCCTCGATGCAGGCCCGGTACCCACAGCTGGCTGAGATGTTCAGCGGCCGAGAGGACCTTGCGGACCGTGTCCGCAGCTTCTGGAGTGATGGCCCCGAGGAGACGTGCTTCACCGAGATGCAGATCCTGGCCCACCATGCCGGGTGCACCACCGAGACGAATCCCGCCGCCCTGTGGAGAGCGGTCGAGGATGCCATCGCCACGGTGCCCCTCGACCTGGACATGCCCTCCGAGACGCCCGAAGAACGGCAGATATACGTCGATCGCTTCCGCCGACTCAAGGAGTCGCCCGAGCTGGCGCGGTCGTACCTCGAGCTCCTGCAGGAGGTCTGGGCCCCGGTTGACGAAATGTGGCAACAGGCACTGCCACTCATGGCCGAGGCCGGCCGACACATCGTGGTGCACTTCGAACGCACGCAGTCACTGCAGGTACTTCTAACGCCGGGGTGTGACATCCTGCGGGACAGGGCGCCCTCCATCCCGGCGAGCGTCGAGGCGGGGCAAAGGCTCCTGTTCGTTCCCTGCTTGTTCTTCGGGTCGAGCATGTACCTCGAGTTCCCCAGCCTCATCGTGATCGGGACGGGCGTGGGCCAGGGCGATGTCCAGGCGCGGGCGCAGACCGAGTCGGTGGCCCGTCGCCTGAAGGCCGTGGCCGAGCCCACCCGGCTGGCGCTCCTGCACTCGCTGGCCACCGCGCCGAGCACAGTGGGCGAGCTCGCACTCCTGTTCCGGCTGGCCCAACCCACCGTCAGCATGCACATCAAGGTGCTGCGCGAGAGCGGGCTCGTCCGGTCAGAGCGGGTGGCCGGCCGCCTGCGCCTGAGCGCGGACCCGGCCGCCGTCGAGAACCTGCTCGGTGAGCTGCGCTTCGCCGTGCTTCAGGGTGCTGGAACCGGCACGTTCGCTGACACCGGCGCCGGCACCGGTGCCAGCACCACCGGCAGCGACCTGATGCCGGCGACGGTGGTCGAGAGCACCCGCTCGGGCGCGCCCGTCACGGCGTAGTCGGGGAAGCGCGCCAGGAACTCCTCCACGAAGATCCGGCCCTCCAAGCGGGCCAAGCTCGCCCCGAGGCACACGTGCTCACCGAACCCGAAGGCGAGGTGCACCGGGTTGACCGGACGCCGGACGTCGAAGCGCGCCGCGTCGTCCCCGAAGATCCGCTCGTCGCGGTTCGCCGACGCGTACAGCATGCACAGGTAGTCACCTTTGCTCACCGGGGTCCCGGCCACGACGACGTCCTCGGTGGCGGTGCGGCAGAACGCCTGCACGGGCGTGACCCAGCGCAGGCATTCCTCGACCCCTCCGGGCACGAGCGCGGCATCGGCGGCCAGCGCCGCGCGCTGGTCGCGGTGCTCGTGCAGCACGACGGCCGTCCCGGACAGGAGCGTGCGCGTCGTCTCGTTGCCCGCCACCAGGAGGGTCAGGAGGAACATGAAGACCTCCTCCCTGCTGAGCGGGCACCCGTCGACCTCGCTGCCCACGAGCAGCGACACCAGGTCCTCCCCCGGCCGCTCGCGTGTCGTCCCGATGAGCTCCACGATGAAGCGCGACAGCTCGCCCAGTGCAACCGCCGTCTCGTCGGGAGGCAGGTCGGGTGACTCAATGGCGGCGTCGGACCAACGGCGGAAGTTCGCCCGGTCCGCCTCGTCGATCCCCAGCAGCTCTGCGATCACCATGAGGGGGAACGGCGCCGCCAGCTCGCCCACGAAGTCGATCTCCACACGGCTCTCGACCGCGTCGAGGAGGCCGGCGGCGCAGGCCCGGATCGACTCGGCCAGGCCGGAGAGCGCCCGGGGCGTGAAGCGGCGGTTCACAAGACCCCGGAAGGATCCGTGCTCGGGCGGGTCCATGTGCAGGATCGAGCGCGCCAACATGGGCGTCCCGCTGGCGCGGATCGGGTCGTTGACCAGTGCGCCCCGGCCCGAGCAGAACCGTCGTGGGTCGCGGCTGAGGTCCCGGATGTCCTCGTAGCGGGTCACCGCCCAGAATCCTGGTGCGCACTCGTGCACAGGGTCCTCGGCGCGCAGGCGCGCCAGCACCTCGTGGAAGTCGGACCGGGCGAAGAACCCCGCATCCCTCGGATCGATGCGCTCGCCCCCGGCCACGATCGGAGCGTACTGTGCAGCGCGGTGCGCGCTGACTACGACATCCTCTGCCTCGAGACCAGCCGGCCTGACGGCTTCCCCGAGCACACGATCACCAGCGCGGCGGCCGGGCGTTGACCGCCGAGCCCGGCCACGGCGGATCGCCCTACCGAGCCTCCGTCGAGCACGCACCGCTCAGTGGGATCGACGAGTTCCTCATCCACAACGCGCCCTACCCCGTCCGGGTGATGTGGACGCCCGACGCCCAGGCCTACGAGCGCGTCTGGTTCACCTGCGAGGACAAGGTGGGCGACGTCCTCGTGGTCATCGGCCTCGCCTTCTACCCCAACCTGGGCACGGCGGAGGCGTTCGCCATCGTCAACGTCCGCGGCCGACACACCACCGTGCGGGCGCACCAGAAGCTCCGCACCGACCGCATGGACATGACGCTCGGCCCCTTCAGCTTCGAGATGGTCGAGCCCTTCCGTCGCTGGCGCCTCCGCCTCGACCCCGGCGCCACCGAGCACAGCGTCGGCTACGACATGACCTGGCTCGATACGAAGCGTCCCGTCTTCCGCCAACTCGGCGCCGGCATGATCGTCGGGAGCCGCGCCGTCAGCCCGGTCGCCGGCTACGACGGCTTCGGGCGCCAGGAGGGATGGGTTTCCTCCGCCGGCGAGCGTTTCGCCCTCTCCCCCACCACCCATCTCGGCACGCGTGACCACCACTGGGGCACCCGCGACGGCGTCGGCGGTCCCGGTCGCTACATGGGTATGCAGCACCCCCACAGCGGCGAGTGGGTCGAGTTCGAGGACTTCGGCATCTGGGGCGACCACGTGCTCTACAACATCGGCGACACGCGCAAGCGCAGCGGCACCCTGGCCAAGCGGGTGCACCGCATGCGCTTCGAGCCCGACACGCACCTGCTCCTCTCCGGCGAGGTGGACCTCGTGTTCGCGGACGGATCGGTCAAGACCATGGCCTTCGAGCGCCTGGGCAACCAGATCGCGTTCCTGCGCTGCGGCATGTACGGCGGCCCCAACGGGGGCACGCCCGACGGCGACCTCTGGCACGGCATGCCCGTCGCGCAGGGCGACGAGGTCGTCGTGCACGGCGAGACCTTCGATGTGAACGACCCCGCCGTGCGCAGCCGCCTGGCCGGCCAGGACCAGCACCACTGCCGGGTGACGTGCGACGGCGAGACCACCTACGGCCTGGTCGAGCCCTACGACACGCTGTGCTACGAGGTGGCCAAGGCAGGGGTCATGGGCTTCTCGCTCCTCGATCCGACCTCCTGAAGGACTCCCGTCCGGGCCGACGGCACCCCTTCGGGACTGGCCGCCGCGGTTTTCCGCCTCCCATCGGCGCGGCGGCCGGCCGGGGTCCGCAGGAGCGGCCCACCCCCGACCGTGCCGACACCAGGCCGGTGCTCCGACGAGCCTCGACGCCGCCGGCCGCCTGCAATCTGGTGCTTTTGGCTCATGCACCCGAAAGGCCCGGTCCGTAGCCTGGGAGCAGGAACCGGAGCGCCCGGACGCCGCCGACTGCGGCCCGGCTGCTCGTCACCTGAGGGGGATGTCGAATGGAGCGAGCGGCGCACGCCGTACCCGTCCGCCCTGACCGGGCCGACGCGACGCGCGCGTACGGCCATGTCCGCCCTCAGACCCGCGCCGCAGGCTCTCATCCCCGTGGCCAAGGTCGCACGTCGGACAGCCGGGAACCCGAGCCCGTCGAGGTCGAGGTCGTCGTCCCCGTCTACAACGAGGAGCGCGGGCTCGCCGCCAGCATCACGAAGCTCCGCACCTACCTGAATGCGTCATTCCCCTTCCGGACCCTCGTCACCATCGTCGACAACGGCAGCACCGACGGGACCGCGCTGGTGGCCCAGCGCCTCGCCTCGACCCTCCCGGGCGTGCAGGCCACGATCCTGTCTCGCAAGGGCCGCGGGTTCGCACTCCGGACGGCCTGGACGGCGAGCCGCGCCGACGTCGTGGCCTACATGGACGTCGACCTCTCGACCTCCCTCTCGGCGCTGTTGCCACTCGTCGGGTCCGTGATGTCGGGACACAGCGAGCTGGCCGTCGGCACCCGCTTGGCCCGGGGCTCCCGGGTGGTGCGTGGACCAAAGCGGGAATTGATCTCCAGGACCTACTCCCGCATCGTCCGGCTCGCGCTGCGCAGCCGCATCGTCGACTTCCAGTGCGGGTTCAAGGCCATGCGGCGCGAGCGCGCACTGCAGATCCTCCCGCTCGTCGAGGACGACGCCTGGTTCTTCGACACCGAGCTGATCGTCACCGCCGAGCGGCTCGGGGTGCGCATCGCCGAGACGCCGGTCGAATGGGTCGACGACCCCGACTCGCGGGTCGACATCATCGCAACCGCCGCCGAGGACCTGCGCGGGATCTGGCGCATGTCCCACGGGAGCCGCCTGCAGCTCGTGCGTTCGCAACGCTCGGAGGGCGCGGCGGCCGAGGACGCGACGTCCGACCAGCTGCTCTCGTTCGCCGGCGTCGGGGTGCTCAGTACCCTCAGCTACCTCCTGCTCTTCGCCAGCACCTTGTCGGTGCTCGGACCCTGGATCGCCAATGCGACGGCGCTGGCCTTCTGCACGCTCGTCAACACCGGACTGCACCGCTCGCTGGCGCGCCACCGCCCGGGCCGCCCGGAGGCCCCGTCGGCGTCGCCGCCGTTCGCCCTTGTCCTGGCGGTCCTCTACGCCGTCAGCCTCGGCGCGTCGACAGCGGCCATCGCCATCGCCGATGCCGTGGTGGGACCGTCGTTGGTGGTCCTCGCCGTGGCGGCGACGGTCGCCAACGTGGCGGCGTCGCCCGCCCGTTTCTCGCTCCTGCGTGTGTGGGCCTTCCCCACCCGCGGGCCCTCGCTGACACCGGTCCAGTGACCGACCTCATCGACTCGCCCAGCACGACGCTCCCGGCTCGCTCTCGTCCGGCCTCTCGTCCGGCGGAATCCGCCGAGGCCCCACCGGGCGCGGCGCGTCGCCGCGGGGTCGTCGGCGCCGGCCTGGCACAGCGCTGCCGGCCGCTCCTGCGCCCGGCCGGCTACTACATCGCCTCCCGTGTGGCCGTCCTCGGAGCGGCGCTGGTCGCTGCCACCGCCCACCCGAAATTGCGCGTCGTACACGCCCTCGGCTCGCTCTGGGACGCCCGGTGGTACCTGATGATCGCCCAGCACGGCTATCCCCATCAGCTGGCCAACGAGGGCGACGGGAGCCGCTGGGCCTTCTTCCCCGCCTTCCCTGCCGCGGTGAGGGCGGTGGCGGTGGTGACCCGCCTCAGCCTGCCCGATGCTGCCGTCGTGGCCGCCTTCGTCTTCGGTCTCACGTCGGCGCTGGCCGTCTGGCTGGCCGTGCGCGAGGTGTTCGGTGCGCGGCTGGCCGACCGGGCGGTGCTGCTGTTCGTCTTCTTCCCCACGGCCTACGTCCTGTCGATGGCCTACACCGAGGGGCTCTTCCTCACCGCCGCCGCGGCCTGCCTGTTCGCACTGTCGCGCCGCTACTGGGTCACGGCGGCACTGTGCGCCTGCGTGGCGGGACTCACCCGCAACACCGGGTTGGTCGTGGTGCTCGCGGTGGTCGTGACCGCCCTGCTGGCGGCCTGGCGGGAGCGCCGACTGCGCCCGGCCGTCGCCGCCGCCATCGCACCGATCGGCCTGGTCTCGTTCATGGTGTACAGCTGGACCATGGTCGGCACGCCACTGGCGTTCCTCTCCTCGCAGCGCTTCTGGCACGGGCAGCACTTCGTCTGGTTCGTCACGCCGGTCGAGGCCCTGTTCGAGGCGGTCGGCAAGGGGCCCGGCGTCGCGACCTTCGTCCCCGACGCCATGACCGGAGCGGCTTTGGTGCTCGGGTGCACCGGCATCTGGCTGCTCGACCGAATCAACCATCGCCCCGACGGGCTGGTGGCATCGACTGCCAGTGATCGCACGGCCGCGGTCCCGGTCCACTGGTGGATCTACACGATCGGCGCGCTGCTGATCGCCTACAGCGCCTACTTCACCGCCAGCATCCCGCGCTACACCATGGCCGCGTTCCCCCTGTTCGCCGTCTTCGCCTGGAGGCTGCCGCGGCAGGCCGACGGCGTGCTCGTCGGTGTCATGGCGTGCCTGCAGGGTGCGCTGCTGGTCGCGATCCTGACCATGGTGCCCCATCCCGGACTGGTGCCCATCGTCCCCTGAGGCACGCCCGGACCCGAGCTGCGGCACCGGGCGCGGGCGCCGGGCGCCGGACCGAAGCCTGCTCAGCCCAGCGCGGCGCCGGCTTCCTCCATGCGGCGCAGCAGCAGGGCGCCCATCGGGTTGTCTGCCCGGCGAGGGTCGCCCGTGATGCGCTGGTGGCGGTCGTTGATGGCGAGGGCGCGCACCAGCCCGAAGACCTCGTGCCAGTCCATTTCGTCGTCGGCGACGTCATGCCCGCCGGCTTCCTCGTAGCGCGCCATGGCCTCGGCCCGGCCCGGGAACCCGGGCACGACGCGCCCGAACAACGACGTCATCATGAACTCGAGCCCGAAGTGCCAGCCCAGATCCATGCCGGGCGGCCCGAGCGTGGCCAGGTCCCAGTCGAGCACGGCGCGCACCCGGCGCTCGGGGTCGAAGACGAGATTGCCCAGGCGGACGTCGCCCCACAGGAGCACCGCCGGGCGCTCGGCCGGCAGGCGGCTCCCGCACCACGCGAGCGCCTCGGCCAGCTCCGGCAGGGGGTCGCCCTGCGACGACCACTGCACGTAGTCGGCCCAGCGACCGAGGGCGTCGCGCAGGCCGGTGCCCGGGAGGACGCCATCCAGGCCGCGGGCCTCCCACGGCACGGCATGGACCGCGGCCACCGTGTCGATCAGTCCGTCGTGCAGGCGCCGCTGGAGCTCCGGACCCGCTTCGACCACGTAGGGGTCGAACACGGGCGCCGGCCCCGGGATGTCGCCGGCCACGCGGGGCATGACGAGGAAGGGCGAGCCGATCCATGCGATGTCGGTGACCAGGGCGGCCGGGGCGGGCGCCGGGACCCCGCACGCGGCGACCACGTTCTGCACGACCACCTGCGGGCCTAGGTCGTAACCCGGGAAGGTGGGCTCCAGCGGCGGCAGCCGCACGACGATCCCCGGATGGTCGCGGCCCAGGTCGACGAGCACGGTCTCGTTCGCCATGCCGCCTTGGGCGTGGGACAAGGCGGCAATCTGCGGCCGCCGCCCGTCGCTGCGCCCCGGACCGGGGACGAGCTCGGGGTGGGCCGACACCCAGCGGCCGAGCCCCTCGCGGAGCGCTGCGTCGTCGCGCCGACGGCCGGTGGCCACTAGGGAAGGTAGACCACAGCGCGCCAGCGCCCCGTCATGTCGGCCCGGCACAGCGCCGTACCCGCCCTGATGCACCAGGCGATGACGTCCGCCTCCGCGACGCGCACCGGGGTCCGCAGCACGAGGCCCCGGCGCACATGGTCCTGACGCACCACCCAGTCGGCGGGGACGGCCGCGCCGCCCCCAACCTCGGCCAGGCGCCCCACCGCCTTGGCGCCGGTGGGGTGCATGAGACCGACGGTCAACCCCTCGCTGTCGCGGCGATCCTTGCGCGCCGGAATGATCGTCGCCATCGTGACGGGTGGGGCCCTCGTACCGAAGAAGGCGAAGAGGCCCGCCGGCTCCTCGAGCGCGACGGCTCCCTCCTCAATTCCGGGCAGCAGGTTGATCCAGCCGGTCCCGGCGGTGCGCAGCCGCCGGAGCGCCTCCTCCACGCCATCCGTCCCGGGGGGCGTGAACTCAATGGTCGAGGTCTCGCGACGACTGCTCACCGGCGCAATCCTGACACCAGCTGCCGCACGACCTCACCGGCGGGCATGGCCTCGGCCCGGCGGAACGCCGTGCCCGCGTAGAGACTCATGTGCTCGGCGTCGCCCGCCGCGGCGGCGGCGGCCCGGATCGGGCGCGTCGCGTTGTTGATCTCGGGGTAGGCCGCCGGAGCGCCCGGGTGAACGCGCACCATCGCGTTCACGAGCGCCCTCGCCCGCCGCCCGCTGAAGGCCCGGGTCACCGCGGTCGCGGCGAAGGCGTCGTCGCCCAGCGCGTCCTTGTGGGCACCGAAGGCGCCGCTCTCGGGGCAACGCAAGAACGCAGTGCCGGCCTGCACGAGTGTGGCGCCCCGCGCCAGTAGGTCTGCGACGTCCTCGGGCCCGCCCACGCCCCCTGCCGCGATGAGGGGCACCCGGGTGCGGCCGCCGACGGCCGCGAGCAGCGAGCGGACGGGCCGGTCCTGGTCGGGCGCGTCGTCGTTGGCCAGGCTGCCGCGGTGCGCCCCCGCCTCTGCCCCCTGGAGGCAGAGCGCGTCGGGGCCCGCCCGCAGCGCGGCCCGCGCCTCCTCGGGCGTGGTGACCGTCAGGGCCACGAGCGACCCCGCCGACTGCAGCGACCGCACGACCTCGGTCCCGGGCACGCCGAAGGTGAAGCTGACGATTGCGGGCGGATGGTCGAACACCGCCTCGAGCTTCGACGGGAACTGGTCGTCGTCCCATGACGGCTCCCCCGGCGCCACCCCCAGCGCAGCCGCATCGCCGGCGAGCGACGCCACGTAGGCCGCCACCAGGACCGGGTCCGGCGCGCGGCGCCCGGGGACGAACAGGTTGACGCCGAACGTGCCGACGCCGGTGGCCCGGACCGCGGCCATGTCGGCCGCCAGGTCGGCGGCCGGCTTGTAGCCGCCGGCCAGGAAGCCGAGCGCGCCCGATCCCGCCGCGGCCACCACCAGCTCGACCGTCGTCGGGCCGCCTGACATCGGGGCCACGACGAGCGGCCACTCCGAGAGCCCCCGAAGCCTCCGCCCGGCCTCCGCAGGGTCGGAGCTGGGGGCCGTCCGCACGTCCCAGGCTTACCCAATGGCCGCTACTCTGCGCTACTCGTGGACCTCGACCTCGTCACCACGCTGCGCAGCACGGGTGCGGTGCGCCAATTCCACCCCGAGCCGGTCGCCGACGAGGCGCTCGAGCGCCTCCTGGAGGTGGCACGCTTCGCCCCCAACGGGGGCAACCGGCAGGCCTGGCGCGTCATCGTCGTCAAAGACCCCTCCGCCCGGGCCGCACTGCGCGACCTCTACGTCAGCACCTGGTACGAGTACCTCGCACTGGGGTCAGCCGGTCTGACACCCTGGGCGCCGGTCACCGACCGCGCGGCCGAGGCGCGCGCCCTCGCCGAGGCGGCGCAGTTCGCGGCCGCCGGGGCCGCCTCGCCCGGCTTCGCCGAGACCCTCCATACGGCGCCCGCCCTCCTGCTCGTCCTCGCCGACCTGACCGCGCTGGCCGCCGTCGACCGCGACCTGCCCCGCTACACGCTGGTCGGCGGCGCGTCCATCTACCCCTTCGTGTGGAGCCTGTTGCTGGCCGCACGGTCCGAGGACCTGGGCGGCGTCATGACGACGATGGCCGTGCGCCGGGAGGACGAGCTGCGCGCGCTCTTCGACATCCCCGACACGCTTGCCGTCGCCGCCCTGGTCGTGCTGGGACGGCCGGTCACCGCCCCGCGCCGGCTGAAGCGGGCACCGGTCGAGTCCTTCACCTGGGTCGACCGGTACATGGGCGCTCCCTTCGGGGGCTCGTAGCGCCCCCGCCGGCCGTGGTGAAATGAGCGATGGCACAGAACGTCCTGGGCGACGAGCTCGAACCCTGCAACTACGACCCGCTCACCGGCTTCTACCGGGACGGCTGCTGCAACACGGGGTCCGAGGACCTGGGCGTCCACACCGTGTGCACCCGGGTCACCGCCGAGTTCCTACAGTTCTCCGCCTCGGTCGGGAACGACCTGTCCACGCCGCACCCCGAGTTCGGCTTCGCCGGGCTCCAGCCCGGCGACCAGTGGTGCCTGTGCGCGGCGCGCTGGCAGGAGGCCTTCGAGGCGGGCATGGCGCCACCGGTCGTCCTGGCCTCGACCCACGCCGCGACGCTCGAATGGGTGCAGCTGGCCGACCTGGTGGCCCACGCCATCTAGTCTCGGCGCCCGGGACCGAACGAGCCGGGACCGTACCGGGAGGGACGAAAGGGAGCACGCGTCATGGCACCAACAACGGTCAGCGTCGACCGGCTCATCAATGCCCCGCCCTCGTCGATCTTCGCCGTGGTGGCCGACGCCTCTCGCCACCCCGAGATCGACGGCTCGGGCAGCGTGGTCCGGCCCAAGGGTGCCGTGCCGCAGCGCCTCTCACTCGGCGACACGTTCGACATGCACATGAAGCTGGGCGTGCCCTACACCATGAAGAACACCGTCATTGAGTTCGAGCCGGACCGGCGCATCGCCTGGCAGACCGTGCTCTCGGGGCCGCTCGGCCGCTTCGTCGGCGGCCGCATCTGGCGCTACGAGCTCCAGGAGGTCGACGGGGGAACCCGGGTCACCGAGACATGGGACATCTCCCGGGACAAGCAGTCCTTCTTCCTCAAGAACGGCAAGGTCGGCGAGCACACGGCCGGCTCCATGTCCAAGACGCTCGAGCGCCTGGCTCTCGTCACCGAGACCCAGGCCACCGAGACCCCGCCGCCCGAGACCCCGTCCACCGAGGCGTGACGCCGCCGGTGACCCGCACGTGACCGGCGACTCCGGCCGCGCCCGCATTGACGCCGGGGCGATTGACGCAGCCTGGGAGCAGCGCGTGCTGCCGGCGTTGAGCGAGTACACCCGCATCCGGTGCCTGTCCCCCGCCTTCGACCCGGACTGGGCCGAGCGGGGCGCCATCGCAGAGGCGGCCGAGCTCCTGCGCTCGTGGGTGCGCGACCAGGAGCCCGCGCTGCACACCGAGATCGTCGAGCTGCCCGGCCGGACCCCGCTGCTGCTGATCGACAACGGCGGCTCGGGCGAGCCCATCGTCGTGTACGGGCACATGGACAAGCAGCCCCCGCTCGGCGAGTGGCGCAGCGGGCTCGGTCCCTACGAGCCGGTGCGCCAGGGCGACCTCCTCTACGGCCGGGGCACCGCCGACGACGGCTATTCGACGTTCGCCGCCGTGACGGGTCTGCTGGCGGCGGGCGGCGGGCGCGGCCGGGTCCTCGTGCTCATCGAGGCGAGCGAGGAGAGCGGCAGCCCCGACCTGCTTCCCCACCTCGAGAACCTGGGGGGGCGCATCGGGACGCCGCGGCTGGTGATCTGCCTCGACTCGGGCGGGCTCAGCTATGACCGGCTGTGGCTCACGACCTCTCTGCGCGGGAACCTCGTCGCCACCGTGCGCGTCGACGTGCTCAGCGAGGGAATCCACAGCGGAGCGGGCGGCGGCGTGGTCCCGTCGTCGTTCCGCATCCTGCGCCGGATCCTGTCCGGCATCGAGGACGAGGCGACCGGCCGCATCCTCCTGCCCGAGCTGGTGGGGGCGGGGATCCCCGAGGCGCACCGGACCAACCTCGAGGCCTTGGCGACCGAATTCCCCGCCAGCGAGGTGCCGGCCGTCGAGGGGCTGCACCTGCTCTCCGCCGACCCGGTCGAGCGCCTGGTCGCGCGCACGTGGGGGGCCGCACTGGAGGTCACGGGAGCGGACGGGCTGCCCACGCCGCGCGACGGCGGCAACGTGCTGCGGCCGTCGACGACGCTGAAGTTCTCGCTGCGGCTGCCGCCCGACGTCGACGCCGAGGCCGCCTGCGACGCGCTGATCTCGGCCATCCGCACCGACGAAGGGGCGCACATCACGATCGACATGGAGGCTGCCGCCCAGGGGTGGATCGCCCCGGCCCTGGGGCCGGGTGTGGCGACGACGCTGGCCGCCGTCTCACAGGAGCGCTTCGGGCGAGAGCCCGGCGCGGTGGGCGAGGGCGGCTCCATCCCCTTCCTGGCCGATCTGCAGAGAGGGTTCCCCGGCACGCAATTCGTCGCCACGGGCGTCCTCGGGCCCCACTCCAACGCGCACGGGCCCAACGAATCGCTCCACATCCCGATGGCGAAGGCGGTGACCCACGCGGTCGCCGAGCTCGTCAAGTAGGGATAGGTTCCGGTCCATGGCAGCGCTCGTCAGCGGGGCGGGTGGCGCGGCCACCACGCCACTGGCGGGCAGGGTCGCCCTCGTCACGGGGGGCAGCCGCGGGCTCGGGCGGGCCATGGTGCTCGCCTTCGCGGCGGCCGGTGCCGACGTCGTCGTCGCCAGCAGGAAGGTCGACAACTGCCGGGCGGTGGCGAGCGAGGTCGAGGCGCTGGGCCGACGCGCCCTGGCGGTGGGCTGCCACGTGGGTCACTGGGACGAGATCGACGGCCTGGTGCAACAGGCGTACGACACCTTCGGCCGCGTCGACGTGCTGGTGAACAACGCCGGCATGTCGCCCCTCTACCCAGACCTGACCGCGGTCAGCGAGGAGCTGTGGGACAAGGTGCTGGGCGTCAACCTGAAGGGGCCGTTCCGCCTGACCGCGCTCGTCGGCACGAGGATGGCGGCCGGCCCATACGGTGGGTCCATCATCAACGTCTCCAGCACAGGATCGATACGGCCCGGGCCGACCATGCTGCCCTACGACGCGGCCAAGGCGGGTCTCAACACGCTGACCGAGGGCTTCGCCAAGGCGTTCGGTCCGACCGTGCGGGTCAACTGCATCATGGCCGGGCCCTTCCTGACCGACATCTCCAAGGCCTGGGGGGACGGCGACCCCGCCACCATCAACGCCGGCCTGCGGCACCACGCGCTGCAGCGTGCCGGCGAGCCCGACGAGATCGTGGGCGCCGCCCTCTACTTCGCCACCGACGCCTCGTCGTACACGACGGGGGCGACCCTGCGGGTCGACGGCGGGATCTCGTGACCGACACCGCCGACTTCTGGTTCGACCCCCTGTGCCCGTGGGCCTGGATCACCTCGCGCTGGATGCTCCAGGTGGAACAGGTGCGCGACGTCCGGACGAACTGGCACGTGATGTCGCTCGCCCTGCTCGACGCGGGACGCGACGGGCTGTCGGACGAGTACCGGGAGCGCATGACGCGCGCGTTCGGCCCGGTGCGGGTCTGCATCGCCGCCGAGCAGACGAAGGGTTCCGACGTGCTCCTGCCGCTCTACACGGCGCTGGGCACACGGATGCACATCGAGCGGCGCGGGCGCGAGGAGGGGGAGGCCGAGGCGGTGATGGCCGAGGCGCTGGAAGAAGTGGGGCTCCCGGCATCCCTGGCGGACGCCGCGACCTCGACCGACTACGACGAGGCGCTCAGCGCGTCGCACCAGGCCGGGATGGAACTGGTCGGCACCGACGTGGGCACCCCGGTCATCCACGTCAACGGGAAGGCCACCTTCGGCCCGGTGGTCACCCCGGTCCCCAAGGGCGAGAGCGCCGGGCGGCTCTGGGACGGCGTGCTCCTGTGCCTGGGCACGGAGGGCTTCTTCGAGTTGAAGCGGACCCGGGACCGGCGACCGGCCTTCGACTGAACCCCGTCGCCGAGATCAGGAGCGACACGCCATGGCAGTCCAGCTCAACCACACGATCGTGCCGGCCCCGGACAAGGAGGCGGCGGCCGCCTTTCTGGCCGAGATCCTCGGCCTCGACCCGCCGAAGCCCTTCGGGCCGTTCCTGTGTGTCGAGACCGCCAACGGCGTGAGCCTCGACTACGACGACCGGGCCGCGCCCGAACGTCACCACTACGCCTTCCTCGTGACCGAGGAGGAGTTCGACGCGATCTTCGCTCGGGTCACCGCACGCGGCCTGACCTACTGGGCCGATCCCGGCCACCATCAGGAGAACCGCCTCAACGCCAACGGACGCGGCTTCTACTTCGAGGACCCGTCCGGCCACAACATGGAGGTCCTCACCCGGCCCTACGGCAGTTAGCGCGGTCGTGCGGCGCTGGCGTGCGCGAACGCCGACCAGGCGCCGACCCACTCCTCCCACACCGGGGGCGGGTAGTCGTGCCCCATGCCCTCGATCTCCACGTAGCGGGCACCGGGGATGAGCGCGGCGGTGCGCCGCCCGCCGCTCGGATCGATGAGGGTGTCGCGGCTGCCGTGGATCACCAGTGCGGGCAGATCGACGAGGGCCAGCTGCTCCGCGCGCGAGCCGTCGTGCATGACGGCGCGCATCTGCCGGCCGATCCCGGTCGGGCAGAAGCACCGGTCGTAGGCGGCGGCGGCCCGGGCCCGGATGGCGTCGTCGTCGAGCCACTCGGGCTTGGACCCGTAGACGTGCAGGGCGGCGACCTGGTTGTCGATGTAGGCCTCGCGCGACGGGGCCGGCGGCGCGGTGAGGAAGGCGAGGGCGGCCTCGGAACTGTCGCCGTAGCCGGGCTCGCCCGTGCGCGACATGACCGACGTCAGGGAGAGGAGACGCTCGGGGTGATTGATGGCGAGCCGCTGGACGATCATCCCGCCCATGGAACATCCCATGACGTGCGCCTTGTCCACACCTCGCGCGTCGAGCACGGCCAGCGCGTCCTCCGCCATGTCGGCCAGTGTGTAGTCCACCCCGTCGAGCTTCGCCGACAGCCCGACGTCGCGGTTGTCGAACCGCACGACCCCGAAGCCCTCCTCGCAGAACAGCCGGCACCACTCGACGGCGTAGTTGATGCACTGTGATCCGAGGCCGTTGACGAGAAGCAGGATCGGGGCATCCGGCTCGCCGAAGGACTCGAAGTAGATCTCCACATCACCGTTCTTTGCCGTGCTCATGCGCCTCCCTCTGGTGATCGCTCCCACGGCGGCGCGACACGGCGACCAAAGTTAGGTCCCGCGCCTGCAAGATGAAAGGGGCCGGGCGTCCGCCCAGGGTGCGGCGCCCGTCAGTAGTACCCCCGCATCAGCTCGCTCGCCCAGGCCGGCTGGTGGACGTCGGCCTCGTCTGGCTCGAACTCGCGCATGTAGGGCTTGACGTCGAGGACGGGCGAGCCGTCGATGGCATCGAGGCCGCGCACGTGCAGGTCGAGGTCAGCCACGCGCACCAGTCTGCACGCGGACACCCCGAGGCGGTTCGGGCGCATCCTGGCTCGCTGGGCGAACATCCCGACCACGGGCCAGTCCCGGTTGCCGCGAGGCCGCCGGGATCCCGTCTGCACCTCCGACTCGCCGACCAGATGGAACTGGAAGACCACCACGAGATGTGAGAAGTCACCCAGCCCCATCACGGCGTCGTCGCCGAAGCGCGTGGCATCGAGTCGTATCACCGCCTCCACGCCGCCCCAGTCGTCGTCGACCGCTTCCGTGCGTCCACCCAGCACGACACCAACCGGCTCCAGCGCGATCACTCCGCCCAAAGTAGTTTGAACCTCGTGCAGTCACGTCGCCAGGGCGAGGAGCGCGGCGGCTGATCCGGACCATCACCACCAACGAGCTTCGCCGTCGGGTCCGTGACCGCTCGGCGGTGATCACCTGCCTGGTGGCACCAGTCGCGATCGCCGGCATCCTGGGCTTCGCCTTCGCCGGCAACGCCAGCACCGCCACGATGGCCATCGGGGTCTCGGGTGCATCAGCGCCGCTGGTGGAGGCCGCGGTGCACGCCAGCCAGCTCCCCCACGACGTTGTCGTCCGGGTGGTCCCGAGCGCGGGGGCCGTCCGCCGCGAGGTGGCGGACGGGACGCTGGCCGGTGGCGTCGTGGTCTCCCCCGCCCGCAAGCGCCTGGCGGACCTCCTCGTCCCCATGGTGGCCCCGGGCGCCACCCCGTCCCCCGGCTTCGACGTGGTCGACCGGGGGGACGCCCTCGTCGGGCACGAGGTGGCTGAGTCGGTGGCGGCGGGACTGGCCAGCCGGCTCTACGCCGGCCGACTGGCGCACGGGACGGCAACGGGCCGCGCCCCGCTGTCCGTGGCGACGGAGACGCTGGGCAACGGCGGGAAGGCCGTCCTCGACTACTTCGCGCCGTCCATCGCGGTGATCTTTCTCTTCATCGGCAGCGGCCTCGGCATGCGCTCGCTCATGATGGAACGCAGCACCGGCACGCTCGCCCGCCTGGCCGCCGCGCCGATCCGCCCGAGCGCCATCGTGTGGGGGAAGCTGCTCGCCATCGCCCTCACCGGCCTCAGCTCCATCCTGATCGTGTGGGGCGTCACGGCCGCCGTCTTCGGCGCCGACTGGGGCGACCCGCTCGGCGTGCTCCTGTTGTGCGTCGGCGCGACGGCGGCCGTGTGCGGTCTCGGCGCCTTCGTGACCTCGTTCGCCGCGCACGCCACAGGAGGCCTTTGCGGCGTCGCTCGTGATCGGCCTCGTGCTGGCGCTCTTCGGCGGCAACCTCCTCCCTCCCGGCGCGCTCCCCGAGCCGCTCCAGGTGCTCAGTCTCGGGACGCCGAACGGCTGGGCGCTCGTCGGGTTCGGCCGCCTGTCCCTGCTCCGGGACCCGGCGTCGTCGGTGGTGGGCCCGTTCCTGGTCCTGTGCCTGATCGCCCTCGTGACGGGCGGGCTCGCGATGGCCCGGGTGCGCCGGATGGTGACGCCGTGATCCCCATCGTCCGGGTCAACCTGCGCCGGGCCAGCGGGGACCGGCGCTACCTGTTCGTGGCCACCGTGTTCCCCGTCCTCTTCATCCTCGTCACCGGGCTCCTGGCCGGGAGCCCGAAGGAGCCCATCGGCCTGGTGCACCCGTCGCAGCGGCTGCTGGAGCTGGTCGCCCACACCGGAGACCTCAAGGTGCGGGTGGAGCCCAGCCGGGCCCAGATGAGCGACGACATCCTGCGCGGTCGCGTCGTGGCCGGGCTGGTCTCGCTGCCGTCGCCGGCCGGTTCGGTGCGGGTCGACTTCGTGAGCGAGTCAGCATCCACCAGCGCGGTCCAGGCACGCACCGACGTGGTGGGCCTGCTCGACCTGATCGTCGCCGAGGGCCATCGTTCTGCGGTCACCGACGTCACGCTGGCCCACACCGACCTCCCTGCCGCGCTCAGCCCCTTCTCGTATGTCGCACCGGCCGACCTGGTGCTGTTCCTCGGCATCACCGTGCTGCTCCTCGCGTCGGGCGTGGTGGAGTCGCGCCGCCTCGGTGTGATGCGCCGCCTCGCCGCGGCCCCCGTGCGCCGCCGGACGGTCGTGGCCGCGCTGATCGCCACGAGCCTGGCCGTCGCAGCCGTGCAGTCCGCGGGGCTCCTTCTCGTGGGCCGCCTCATCTTCGGCGTGCACTGGGGAGACCCGGCCGCGGTCTTGCTGGTCCTCGCCACCCTCTCCCTGGCGTACTCCGGGGCCGCCGCTCTCGTGAGCATGCGCTCGCGCACCGAGGAACAGGCGATCTCCCTGGCCGTGGTCCTCGGGATCGTGTGCGGCATGCTCGGCGGCTGCATGTACCCGCTCGACGTCGTCGGCCCGGTGGTGCGGGCGGTCGGCCACGTGGTGCCCCAGGCCTGGGCGATGGACGCCTTCGTGCAGCTGATCTACCACCACGCGGGGCTGGTGGCCGTGCTGCCCGAGGTGGGCGCGCTCGCCCTCTTCGCCGCCGTCCTGGGGGTGCTGGCGCTGCGCGCCTACGAGCGGACGGTGTACTCGCCCGGGTGAAAGCGCCGGGTCAGCCGGCGGAACTTCCAGGTGTGGTCGGGCCACAGCGTCGTGTTCCTGCCGCGGTGGTCGAGGTACCAGCTGCCGCACCCGCCCTCGACCCACACCGAGTGCTCGAGCTTGGCCTGCAACCGCTCGTTGTAGCGCCGCTGGACGCCCCGCTTGACCTCGACGGTGTGCACGCCGGGCCGGGCCATGAAGGCGAGCGCGCTGGCGACGTAATTGATGTGCGACTCAATCATGTAGATCATGGAATTGTGGGCCAGCGTCGAGTTGGGCCCGATCATGAGGAACAGGTTCGGGAAGCCGGCCACCGTCGTGCCCGCATAGGCTTCCACGCCCTCGGTCTTCCAGACCTCCGAGAGCCTGGCGCCGCCCTTCCCGACGATGTGCTCGGCGTAGCGCGGCTCGGCCGCCTCGAAGCCGGTGCCCATGATCACCACGTCGACCGGGCGGGCGATGCCGTCGTGCCCCACGACTTCGTGGGCGGTGAACGAGGCCACCGGGGACGCGACCACCTCCACGTTGGGCCGGGTCAAGGAGGGATAGAAGTCGTCGGAGAGGAGCAGCCGCTTGCACCCCGGCTCGTAGTGCGGGGTCAGCGTCTCGCGCAGTGCCTCGTCGGGCACCTGCTTGGCGAGGTGGTCGAGGGCCGTCTTCCTGACCGCGGCCTTGCGCCGCGTGGCCCGCCCGACGAACACGGACAGGAGCGACTCGAAGGTGGCGTAAATGCGCAAACGCGACAGGCGCTGGGTGGCCGGGGCCTTGCGGTACACCACCTTGCGCAACCGCGAGACGGGCCGGTCGCGCCGAGGGACGATCCACGGTGGGGTCCGCTGGTGCAGGTACAGGTGCTCGACCACCGGCGCGATCCGTGGCACGAACTGCACGGCCGACGCCCCCGTGCCGACCACGCACACTCGCTTGCCCGTCAGGTCGAACCCGTGCTCCCAGCGGGCCGAGTGGAAGACCTTCCCCCGGAAACCGTCCAGACCCGGGAAGTCGGGGATGGAGGGCTCGCTCAGCGGGCCGGTCGCCCACACCAGTACCGGTGTGACGTACTCCTCGCCGCCTGCGGTCCGCACGACCCAGCGCCGGGTCTCGTCGTCCCAGCGCGCCTCGTCCACCCTCCGGCCGAGCCGGAGGTGCCCCCCGACGTCGAAACGGTCGACGCACTCGCGCATGTAGTCCCAGATCTCGCTCTGGGGGGAGAACGAGCGCGTCCAGTCCGGGTTCAGGGCGAAGGAGTACGAGTAGAGGTTCGACGGCACGTCGCAGGCGGCGCCGGGATACGAGTTGTCGCGCCAGGTGCCGCCCATGTCGTTGCCCCGATCGAGGACGACGAAGTCGTCGATGCCCATGGCGCGTAGGCGGGCCGCCATGCCGATCCCGGCGAAGCCCGCGCCGACGACGACGACCCGGTGCTCGAAGGTCACGACGTCGACGCGACGAAGGAGATCACCACCTGGGCCAGCTCCTCACCGCAGTCCTCCTGGAGGAAGTGACCGCCGCCGACGATCGTGGTGTGGGGCTGGCCCTGGGCGCCGGCGATGTCCCGCGTGAGGGTGCGGTCCGCCCCCCTGGTGATGGGGTCGCCGTCGCTGAAGGCACACAGGAAGGGCCGGTCGAAGGCGGCGAGGCCCACCCAGGCGGCGACGTTGGCGTCGTGGGCGGGGTCGTCCGGCCGGGAGGGCACCAGCAGGGGGAAGGCCCGCGCCCCCGCCTTGTAGGACTCGTCGGGGAAGGGCGCGTCGTACGCCGCCTCGACCTCGGGCGGCACCGGCTTCGCGCACCCGCCCCGGACGATGCCGCCGGTCGGGAACTCCTCGACCTCCTGGGAGAAGCGCTGCCAGCCGAAGAAGGCCTCCCCCGGGTCGGTGTCGCCGGTCGGCAGGAAGGTGTTGGCCGCCACGACCCGGGCGAACCGCTCCGGGTGCTCGCCCACGAGGCGGAGGCCGATGAGCCCGCCCCAGTCCTGGCACACCAGCGTCACGTCGCGGAGCTCGAGCCGGTCGAAGAGCAGCTCGCGCATCCACTCCACGTGACGGGCGAATGTGTAGTCGCCGCGCTCGGCGGGCTTGTCCGAGCGGCCGAACCCGACCAGATCGGGCGCCACGATCTGCAGCCCCGCGCCGGTGAGCAGCGGGATCATCTTGCGGTAGAGGTACGACCACGAGGGCTCCCCGTGCATGAGGAGCACGACCGGTGCCGCCGGGTCGCCCTCGCGCAGGTAGTGGACGCGCAGGGTGCCCCCCTCGCCGTCGGTGACGTCGGCGTAGCGCGGCTCGAAGTCGTAGCCGGGCAGGCCGGCGAAGCGGTCGTCGGGAGTGCGGAGGGTCTGCATGCAGGCCGGAGCCTAGGCCGTCACCCAGGGTGTCGCCCCGGCTGCGCGCCGAGGTGCGCCCGCCGTCCGGGACCCGTAGCCTGACAGCGTCGCCACCCAGGGCACCCGAAGGGAGGGAGCTGCGCCATGGTCACGTCCGACGCACAGGAATACGACCCGTTCGCCGCATTCGACGACGTCATCGCCGGCACCACCCGGGACCCCTATCCGGACCTCGTCGCCAAGCGCCACGACACCCCGGTCGTCAAGGGTCTCACCATCTCCCCCGAGGCGCTCCCCGAGGGCATCGACGTCGAGCCGGGATGGATCGCCTACCGCTACGACGACTGCTCGCGCATCCTGCGCGACGCCAAGACGTTCACGTCGACGGGCTACGACGTCACCATCGGCATGGTCATGGGCCACATGATCCTCGGCATGGACGACCCCGAGCACCGCAGCCACCGGAACCTGGTGGCCCACGCGTTCAGGGAGAAAGCGCTGGCGCGCTGGGAGCCCGAGTACATCGGTCCGATCATCGACGAGCTGATCGACCGCTTCGTCGCCGACGGCGAGGCGGACCTGGTGCGCCAGCTCACCTTCGAGTTCCCGGTGCGGGTGATCTCGCGCCTCCTCGGTCTGCCCGAGGAGGACTTCCCCCAGTTCCAGCGCTGGTCCGTCGAGCTCATCGGCCTGGTGGCCGACATCGACCGCGGGCTGGCCGCCTCCGAGGCACTGCGCGAGTACTTCGCCGGCGTCGTGGCCGACCGCCGGGCGCGGCCGGCAGAGGACGTCATCAGCGACCTCGTCTCGGCCGAGGTGGACGGCGAGAAGCTGACCGACGAGGCGATCTACTCCTTCCTGCGCCTCCTGCTGCCCGCGGGGGCGGAGACGACGTACCGCTCGTCGGGCAACCTGCTCTACCTCCTGCTCACCCATCCCGAGCAGCTCGCCGCCGTGACCGCCGACCGCACCCTGCTCCCCCAGGCCATTGAGGAGGGGCTGCGGTGCGAGCCGCCGCTGCTCACGATCAATCGCACCACGACCTGCGAGGTGGAGCTGGCGGGCGTGACCATCGGTCCCGGGGAGAGCATCACCCCGCACCTCGGCTCGGCCAACCACGACGAGACCCGCTGGGACGATCCGGAGACGTTCGACATCTTCCGTCCGGCCATCCCCCACATCGCCTTCGCCCACGGCCCGCACATGTGTCTGGGCATGCATCTCGCCCGGCTCGAGACGCGGGCGCTGCTCACCCGCGTCCTCGACCGCCTGCCGGGGCTGACCTTCGACCCGGGCGACACCGACCCGCACATCCGAGGCGACGTGTTCCGCTCCCCGACCGCGCTGCCCGTGACCTTCGGGGTCGCACGGTGACCCTCGGGTCCGTGGCGTGAACTTCCCTCAGGACGTCTTCACCGAGCCCGACCCCGCTCCCGACACGCTGGCCCATCTCGGCCCGCTGCGCGCCCTGGCGGGGACCTGGGTCGGGACGGGTGCCGACTCGCACCCGGTCGCCGAGGGGACCGAGGAGAACGCCTACGTCGAGCACTACGAGCTGACGCCGATCGACGCCCAGACGAACGGGCCCCAGCTCTTCTACGGCCTGCGCTACCACACACACATCACGAAGCCGGCTGAGGTCGAGACCTTCCACGACCAGACCGGGTACTGGCTCTGGGAGCCCGCGACGGGCAACGTGCTGCTCACATTGGCCATCCCGCGCGGCCAGGTGGCCATGGCGGGCGGCACCGCCGCCGCGGACGCCACCACGTTCGAGGTCGCGGCGCGGCGTGGGGGACCCGCACTTCGGCATCATCACGAACCCGTTCCTCGACTACGCCTTCCACACGGTGTCCTTCGCGATGACCGTCACCGTGACGTCGGAGGACGAATGGTCCTATCACCAGGACACCATCCTGAAGGTGCACGGCGTGCAGGGCGAGTTCCACCACAGCGACCGCAACACGCTTACCCGCGTCGCGCCTCCGGCCCGGAATCCGCTGGCTCAGCCGATCTGACGCGCCTCCACCTCGTCCCCGCGCGCCACGAGCACGGTGGTCACCATCGACGGCGGGAAGAGGCCGTGGGAGACGACGCCCGGCACCGCGTCCAGCCACGCCGCCAGCGGCGCCGGCTCCACGATGTCTCCCTGGTAGTCGGCCAGCACGCCGCCGTCCGGCGTCCGGGCGGCGTCGCGGATCGTCGCGGCGCGCAACGCCTGCAGGGTCGCGGCGAGCCCGAAGGACAGCAGCTCGAGTGGGACGGGGGGACGGAGCCGGGTCACCACCTTGTTCGACGACACGATGACCACGAAGCGATCCGCGGCGGCGGCCACGATGCGCTCGCGGGTGTGGGCGCCTCCACCTCCCTTGACCAGCCAGCCGGCCGGGTCGACCTGGTCGGCCCCGTCGATGGCCAGGTCGAGCCGCTCGATGTCGGAGAAGGGTCGCACGTCGAGGCCGTGGGCGGCCGCCAGCTCCGCCGTGGCGGGCGACGTGGCGACACAGGTGATCGACCGCTGGAGCCGGCCGAGCGCGGGCACCAGCTCTGCCACCGTCGTGCCCGTCCCCAGGCCGACCTGCATGCCGTCCTCGACGAGCGCGGCCGCGGCGAGCGCGGCGGCGCGCTTCTCCGCGACGATGTCGGGCGCCGTCACGGCGTGCCGGCGCTCAGCTGCGCGGGACGTCCTTCCAGGCCAGCTCCTTGTCGGTGCGGACGTCACCGGGGAGACCGAGGACCCGCTCGCCCAGGATGTTGCGCATCACCTCGGAGGTGCCGCCCTCGATCGAATTGGCCCGGACTCGCAGGAAGAGCTTGTGCACGTCCGGCGAGCCCATGCCGACCAGGTCCGGCCGGACCATCGGGTAGCCGGAGGGGAACAGCATGGCGTCGTTGCCGAGCAGGTCCATGCACAGCTCGTAGACGCGCTTGTTCTCCTCGGCGAAGGCCAGCTTGGCCACGGAGCCCTCGGGTCCCGGCGTGCCGGCCTTGCGGGTCTGGGCGGCGCGCATGTTCGTCATGGAGAACGCCTCGCTCCGGATGTAGCTGGCGACCAGCCGGTCGCGCAGGGCGAGCGCGTGCGCAGACGTGTCCCCCTTCCAGCGCTCGTTCCAGATGCGCAGCGCCTCGGCGATCGGGCCCCGGCCACGGCGGGTGACGGCACCTCCAATGGAGACGCGCTCGTTCATGAGGGTCGTGACGGCGACGTGCCACCCCTCGCCCTCGCCGCCGATGCGGGCGCTGTCGGGCATCCGGACGTCGGTGAAGAAGACCTCGTTGAACTCGGCCTCCCCGGTGATCTGGAACAGTGGCCTCACCTCGACACCGGGGGCCTTCATGTCGACGAGGAACGCCGTCATCCCTTTGTGCTTGGGAACGTCGGGGTTGGTGCGGGCCACGATCAACCCGAACGACGAGATGTGGGCCAGCGTCGTCCACACCTTCTGTCCGTTCAGCAACCACTCCTCCCCGTCACGTTCGGCGCGGGTCGACAGGCCCGCGACGTCCGAGCCCGCGCCCGGTTCGCTGAACAACTGGCACCAGATCTCCTCGTTGGTGAAGAGCGGCCGCAGGTAGCGGGACTTCTGATCGCTCGTCCCATGGGTCACGATGGTCGGCGCGCACATGCCGTAGCCGATGGGGTTCCGCACCCCGGCGACCGGAGCGCCACCGTCGTGCAGGCGCGACTGGGCGCGTTGGTGGTCCTTGGGCGTCAGGCCGAGTCCGCCGCAGTCGGGTGGGAAGTGCAGCCAGGCCAAACCCCGGTCGAATTGCTCCCCGAAGAATTGTTGCGCAGGAGTGGTCGCGGGTGGGAAGTCGGCCAGCAGGCCGTCCACCAGTTCGTCGACGTTCGGACTCATGCCCGCACCCTATAGCGTGCTCTCGTGGCGGCACCTGCTCAGCCTGGAGGGATGCGACAGCGGAGCGCGGGCGGCGGCCGCCCCGCTGACCACGGAATCGTACCGGCGTGACGGGATCCGTCACCCTGCCCGACGGGCGGGAGCTCGCCTACGAGGAGTACGGGGATCCGACAGGGTTCCCGGTGCTGAGCTGCCACGGCGGCCTCAGCTCGCGCCTCGACGCCGCCCCCGCACACGAGGCCGCCGTGGCCAAGGGCGTGCGCCTCGTTTCCCCGGACCGCCCCGGCATGGGCTTGTCGACCTTTCAGCCCGGGCGCAGACTGACCGACTGGCCGGCGGACGTCGAAGGGCTCGTCGAGTCGCTCGGCATCGACCGGTTCGCCGTGATGGGCTGGTCGGCGGGAGGCCCCTACGCCGCCGTCTGCGCCGCCAAGATGGGCGGCCGGGTCACGGCCGCCGCATTGCTCTCCAGCGCGGTGCCGCTCGACCTCTACGGGACCACGCGCGGGCTCACCGCGGAGGACCGGGTCCTCACGGCGCTCTCCCGGCGGGCGCCCTGGCTGGCGGGCGCCGTCATGAAGGTCAGCATCGTCAACGCCGGCAACGCGCGGCTGCTGCGCGCGGCCATGCGCACGTTCCCGCCGGCCGACCGCTCGATCCTGGCCGAGTGGGGACCGCCGGACCTCGCGCTGGCGTTCGTCCGCGAGGCACTGCGGCAGGGTGCCGAGGGCTGCGTGCTGGACTACCGGATCTTCGGTGACCCCTGGGGCTTCTCCCTCGAGGAGATCAAGGTCCCCGTGCAGATCTGGGAGGGCTCGGACGACCGGACCGGGCCGCCTGGGTACCGCGCCTTCCTTCAGCGCCACATCGCGGGGGCCACCGTGTCAGTCGTGCCGGGCGAAGGCCACCTGTCGCTCCTGCCGCATCAGGCTCCCGCCATCTTCGACGCGCTGATGGGGGGCGACCACAACGCGGAGTCGACGGCGCGGTGGAACGTGGGGTAGGCGAAGATCATGGAGCGCAGGGTCTCGAGCGGGACCCGTGCGTGCACGGCGAGCGCGAGGAGGCCGAGCACCTCGCCTCCCGTGGGACCCATGGACGTCGCCCCGACGAGGACGCCGTCCCGGGCGACGAGCTTGACGAAGCCTTCCCCGCGGTGGATCCACCCGCGGGTCGACTCTGGAACCGGCTCCCAATACACCGTGACGTTGCCGCCGCCCTCGCGAGCCTGGGCCTCGGTGAGCCCGACCGACCCGATCTCGGGATCGGTGAAGGTGACCCGCGGCAACGCCCGATAGTCCGCTTCGGGCAGTGGCGTGCCGAGGATGTCGGCCACGCAGAGACGGGCCTGGTACATGGCGACGTGGGTGAAGGCACCCCTCCCGGTGATGTCGCCGACGGCCCACACCCCGGACTGCACCCTCATCCTGCCGTCGACGGGGATGCCACGGTCGTCGGGATCGAGCCCCAAGGTGTCGACACCGAGGCCGGCGAGATCGCTGCGGCGCCCGGTGGCGACCAGCATCCGCTCGCCGGAGAGTGCGTTGCCGTCGGCCAGGTGCACCGTGGCGCCGCCGTCGCCCGAGGCCTCGACCCGCTCGATCGTCACCCCGGTGTGGACCTCCATGCCCTCGCGCCGCACGACCTCGGTGAGCAACTCGGACGCCTCGGGCTCCTCGGGGGCGACCAGCCGGTCGGTCATCTCGACGACGATCACGCGGGCCCCGAAGCGCAGCATGACCTGGCCGATCTCGAGACCGATCGCGCCGCCACCGATGACGAGCAGCGAGGCGGGCACCTCCTCGGCGGCGATCGCCTCCCGGTTGGTCCAGTGCGGGACGTCGGCGAACATCGGCGGGACCCAGGCCCGGCCGCCCGCGGCCAGCACCAGGGCCCGCCGGGCCGAGATCGACTCGCCGTCCACCTCGACCGACGTCGGACCCGTGACCCGCGCCCGGCCCCGGACGAGCCGCCCGCCCTTGCCCTCGAAGCGCCGCACGGCGACGGCGTCGTCCCACGAGTCGGTGGCCTCGTCGCGGATGCGCCGGGCCACGGGCGACCAGGCGGGCGTCACCACGGACGCGCCGGCCATGCCGGGGATGCGGCGGCCCTCGGCCAGGAGGTCCGCGGCGCGGACCATCATCTTGGAGGGGATGCACCCCCAGTAGGGGCATTCGCCGCCGACGAGCTCGGCCTCGATCCCGGCCACCTCGAGGCCCGCCTCCGCCAGCCGCCCGGCGACCTCCTCGCCACCGGGACCGAGGCCGACGACGATGGCATCGACCTCCACGAGGTCTACAGCTGGCCCCAGTTGGTGAGCTGGACGGGAGCCACGATCGGCGTCCCCACGACGAGCTGGATCTGGTAGTGGTCACCGAGCGGGAGATTGCGCGGGTTGCCGGTGTAGAGGCCCGGCTTCTTCCCCGGCGACGTGAAGAACGTGGTCACCTTGCCGGTGGCCGAGCCGACCTGGGTACTGCTCAGGGGGATCCCCCACTCGTCGAAGACATCGCCGAGGGTGAAGGCCTGGGTGGTGCTAGGCGACTCGACGTGGACGATGCCGTCGTTGGCGTGCACGTGGAGCCAGTAGAAGCAGCTCCCCGTCTCGACGAACGGACCCGTGGAGGACTGGACGGCCTGGAAGCCGGGTATGCCGATGCCGTAGGGGATCACCCTGGCCTTGCCGTTCACGAAGATGGTCAGGTGCGTGTGGACGTGGACCACCGTCTTCTCGCCGGCCTGGCACTGGACCCCGTTGATCGTCTGTCCCGTGGCGGCATTGAGCAGCGTGGCCAGCTTCGGGCCGCTGGGGACCGGTATGCCCTCGGGGCCCGTCGTCCCCGCCGGCGGCTGCACCCAGCTCGACGACATGGAGGCCGGGATGGGCTGGAGCGGGACGTGGGGGTCCTTGAACTGGGGCGGCACGCTCGCGGAGCCGCCTCCGACCACGTTGGAGATGATCAGCGCGGCCACCGCCACGACCACGACGACACCCCCGACCCGGAGGCCTATCCGCACCCGCTTCTTGCGCAGCTCGGCAGCCCGCTTCTCGGCGGCACGACGTTGGTTCTCAGACCTGCGCTGGGCCTTCGACTGCGTTCTACTGGTCATTGGGGCGTCAGCGTAGCGAACCAGTCCCAGCGAAAGGCATCAACACGCTCCAGGGGCCCGGCCCATTCGGCCGGGGCGGCACCCCCGCCGGCGCAGATCGGACCGAGCACGGACGCCGCCTGCCAGAGGTCCCCGTCGACGAAGGCCACGGTGACGGTGCGACCTGCCTGCTCGTCGGAGAACTGCCAGGCCCCGGCGACGCCGGGATGGCCGGTCAGGGAGGCGCCGTCGACCGGGGGGCCGACGACGACGTAGACGCCATGTGAGGGGCGGAAGGGCACGGCGCCGCCGGACACGGCGACCCGGGGCGCCGCCCACCGCCCGGTGACCTCGAAGGGCCCCGAGAGGAGGGACCGCCGGGCGGCGAAGAACCGGTCCTCGGCCTTCAACCGCTCGGCCAGGGCGAAGAACCCGGGCAGCGGGCTCTCGTCGCGCATGAGGTAGAGCGTCATGTAGTGGAAGGGCTCCAGGAGCGTGCCCGTCGCCGCCTCGACCGCACGGCAGCGCGGCGAGCGCACCCAGCGCTGGCCGAACGTGATGCCCTCCACGGTGAACTGCTCGGGCAGGTGGTCGAGCTGGTGCCACGCGTTGTACGCCTCGTGGGCTGACGGGTCGGTCACCTCGGTGAAGGAGAAGAAACCGAGCACCACGTGAGGCTACTCGCCTCCGAATGCAAGACTCTGCGGCCGATGCCTCCAACGACGGCGCTCCTCTCCGGTACGCGGGTGCTCGACATGAGCATCTGGCGCCCCGGCCCGTACGCCACCTCGCTGCTGGTGGCGCTCGGTGCCGACGTCCTGAAGGTCGAACCGCCGGGCGGCGACCCCATGCGCGGCTACGCCGGCCTGTTCAAGGAGATCAATGCAGGCAAGCGCAGCATCGTGCTCGACCTCAAGGACGCCGCCGGTCGCCATCGGGCGCTGACGCTCGCAGAGGAGGCGGACGTCCTGGTCGAAGGGTTCCGCCCCGGCGTGATGGCCAGGCTCGGAATGGACGACGCCACCGTCCGTGCCGTCAATCCCCGCATCGTCTACTGCTCCATCTCGGGCTACGGGCAACAAGGCGACCGCGCCGCGCTCCCGGGTCACGACGTCAACTACCAGGCCTGGGCGGGCGCGCTCACCCCCGAGGGCGGAACCGCGTCGGTCTCGCCGCTGCCCATCGCCGATCTGGCCGCCGGAATGACAGCCGCCTTCGGCATCTGTGCCGGCCTCCTCGGTCGCGCTGGCGGCGGGGACGGGACCTACCTCGACATCTCCATGACCGACGTGCTGTCGACATGGACCGGACGGGCGGGGGCCGCGGCGCCCGACCAGTCCAAGGCAGAGCCCACGCCCGGCTATGGCATCTTCGTCACCGCCGACGGCGGGCAGGTGGCCCTGGGAGTGGTCAACGAGCAGCACTTCTGGACTGCCCTGTGCGCGGAGCTCGGCCTGCACGAAGAGGCGGGCCTCTCCCCTGTGGAGCGGACCCGACGGGGAGCAGAGCTGCAAAAGGTCATCGGCGCGTCCATCGGGAGCCGGGCGCGGGACCCGCTGGTGGCCGGCCTCGTCGCGGCAGGCGTGCCGGTGGCTCCGGTGCTGGACCGCGCGGCAATGGTCGCCGGCGCCCCGTTCCCGGGCTTCCCCATCCGGCTGCCTCTGCTCGACACGGCCGGGGAGGTCCCCGCGCTCGACCAGCACCGTGGAGAGGGCTTCTGCGACCGCAACTGACAGGCCACGGGGGGCGAGCCTGTTACGTTGCGCTCGACCCACTGATGTCATGACCCAGATCTCCGACCTCCTCATCGCCAACCGCGGCTACGCCGCCGCACGCGCCAACGTCGCCGATCCGCGGCCGGGGCGGCACCTGGCCGTCGTCACCTGCATGGACGCCCGCATCGACGTGTTCGCCGTCCTGGGCCTCCACCTCGGAGAGGCGCACGTGATCCGCAATGCCGGCGGGCGCGTCACCACCGACGTGCTGCGCAGCCTTGCGCTCTCCAGCGGCGTGCTGGGTGTGGACACGGCCGTCGTGATGCAACACACCAAGTGCGGCCTGGCGGGCGTGACGGACGCCGAGCTGCGAGAGCTGACGGGAGCCGACCTCGGCTTCTTCCCCATCGACGATCACGCCGCCGCCTTGCGCGAGGACGTGGACATGCTGGCGCGCACGCCCTACCTGACGCGGCTGCGCATGATCGCGGGGCTGGTCTACGACGTCGAGAGCGGCGAGCTGGACGACGTCGTCCGCTGGGAGCGACCGAGCTGACTCCGGAGGTGCGGTGAAGGTCGCCATCCTCGACGACTGGTTCGACACGCTCCGGACACTCCCGTCCTTCGCGAAGTTGGCCGGGCACGACGTCACGGTCTTCACCGACCACGTGCAGGACTCCGAGACGCTGGCGCAGCGCCTCGCGGAGACGGAGGCGCTGGTCCTCATCCGGGAGCGCACCCCGACCTGCCCAGAGGTGTCAGTGACCGTTCGGCTTGCGGCTACGGGGTTGCCTCCCTCTCGTGGCGCGAGCATGCAGTGACGATGGGTCATGACGGACGGGACTGGCAAGCCTGATGGCCGGTTTGACCGCATCAGCCTCTCGGCTGTAGCCGCCGACGGGGTTTCGGCATCAGCCCAGCTCGGCACCTCCGAGGAGGATCAGAAACGAGATGACGACCGCGATCCCGACCGCCATGGTGAGGGCGACCCCGGTGAGGAAGGCGTCGTAGTTGATCGCCGCGGCGGGAGCCGGTATCGCCCGCGACCCCAACCCGCTGAGCACTCTGACCACGCCCCATACCGACAGCGCTGCGGCGACGGCCGAAGTGACTCCGAGCACGGCCAGGGTCGGCGCGTAGTAGCGGTTGCGAGCCCACCGCACGGGACGGAACCACGCCAGGAGCCCTGCCACGCCGGCTGCCGCAGCGAAGGCGAGGAGGGTAGCGCCGATGACGTCACTTGGATAGTGCATGCTGGTCGTTAGCTGCTGGACGGCGGTGAGCACCCCGTACACCCCGGCCAGAATGGCCACCGTGCTCCGCCAGCGGGCCGGCACGACGAGCACCAGGGCCATGGTGCACGCCATCGCCGCCGCTGTGTGGCCGCTGGGAAAGGTGTGCGCTGCCCGGGCTACCGGTCGGGTGAGGAAGGGACGGTTAAGGACGTCGTTCTTCAAAACGTCTGTGGCGAGGACGGCAATCCCGGCACCAAGGGCTCCACCTATGCCGAGCAGCGGGCGATGCCGAACGAAGCCGATCACGACCACCACCACGATCACCACGGCGAAGACATAGGGGGTGAGGCTGCGCATCGCATTTCCCCAGAGGACCGCCGGATTGACCGGTAAAGACCCGATGTAAGCGGAATAGTCGAACCGTTTGCCGACGGACGTCCGCAACATGAGGAAATAGCAGAGGCTGGCGCCGGCGATCCCGAGGGCGGACGCGACGAGCAGTCGTAGGGCGAGTCTCCGGTCGGCCTTCGGCTCGTCTGTGCTCGGACCGGGCTCCGCGGTTACCGCCATCACTTCAAGCTAATCACACCATCGTCGCCTTTTTGTTCATTGGGCTCCTGGGTGAAATCGGGTTCTTCGTACTTTTGGCACACGGTAGGTATGACGTGCATCACCTACCGGCGGCGAACTCGGCAACGGGACGGTCGGCGGCACCAACCCGACACCGACAGCGGTCGTCAGCGAAAGATGACGATGAAACCCGCAGGCGGTCGCCGGCGTCACCGATACTTCACCCTGACCTTCACGTTCTAGGCGCACCTCACTTACGGCAGCACAGGTGAACCGGATACTCGCCCTCCGGGGCAAGCTGCGCCCGGGAGTCCCAGACAAGGCGCCGGACCGGACCGAACTGCGGCTCCGGCTCGACCGGGTGTTGTTCGGCCTAGCTCAGCTACACCCCGAGACCATGCAGAATCTCGGTCACCGCGGCGCCTAATGCCGCCACCTGAGCGACAGCGGGCCAGATGCGTTGAATCCGGTCGAACGCGGCTTTGATGACCCAACGGTTCGGACTTGATGCCCGCAGTTGGTCGCTGGCCGAATCGAGGTCTGACTGCACGTCGTCTCGGGTCTCCGCGGCCAGGTCCGCATCCTGGTCAAGCTCTTGACGTACGACGAAAATGGCTGACTCCAGATGCTCCCGCAGCTCTTGGTCGGTGTAAGCGACCACCCCGGCATAGAGGGGCAGACCCTGTCTTTCCCGATCAGTGATGATCCGTTCGGCCACCTGTATGCCATTCGCCGTGATTCCCACGGGTCCGTTCACCCCGACCGGGCCGTGAGGCTCCGCGAGATATTGATCGGCGATGATCTGTCCCCACGGTCATTGCGACTTCCTCCGGGAGACCAGCTCGCGCCGCGATCTGCCGGTACGTGGGCCATTTCATGGGGTCACCGTCAGACAGCTCGTAGAGCGCCACCAGGTAGTCCTCCCGCGACGTTTGACACGCAGACCCCTTTCTCGGCGAGGGACGCCAGATCAGCCGGGCCGTGAAGGTCGCGTGAAGTCACAACGAGGTCACAGACGCTTGCGGATTGCCCCGGACAGAGCATCACCGAGGCTGCCACCGCTCCCCAATCTGCCCTGTTCAGCGGGACTCTTGCGGACTGCACGGACGGCGACGGACGGGCCTGGCGGGAGGTACAGTTCAGCGACATTTTCGACCAGGTGAATGCCTATGCCGGCGGGGCCCCGATCAACGTGGTGAACCCCGACGTCCTGGGACACGCCCGGAGCAGACCCTAAGGAGCCCCATGCCGGCCGTTCACCGCGCGTCCCGAGGATCCACCACGGGCGACCACCCGCAGCGTGGACACCGCCGCCACGTGCTCAGCGCGCTGATCGGGTTCGTCGTGCTCGTCCCGGCGCTGGTCGCCGTGGCGCCGGGCACCGCCTCGGCCGCCTATCCCGACAATCCTGCCCAGCCGGTGAACTTCGGGAGCACGGGCTTCTTCGGCCCGGCCGGTGGGCTGCAGCTCAACCAGCCCGCCGTAGGAATGGCGTCGACGCCGAGCGGTCAGGGCTACTGGATCGTGGCCTCCGACGGCGGCATCTTTAACTACGGCGACGCCGGCTTCTTCGGTTCCGCCGGCAGCCTGGCGCTCAACAAGCCGGTCGTGGGCATGGCGGCGACGCCCGACGGCGGGGGGTACTGGCTCGTCGCCTCCGACGGGGGCATCTTCAACTACGGCGACGCCGGCTTCTTCGGTTCCGCCGGCGGCCTGGCGCTCAACAAGCCGGTCGTGGGCATGGCGGCGACGCCCGACGGCGGGGGGTACTGGCTCGTCGCCTCCGACGGGGGCATCTTCTCCTACGGCGACGCCGCCTTCTACGGCTCGACCGGCTCCATCCAACTGAACCAACCCGTGGTCGGCATGGCCGCGGCGGGCGCGGCGGGCTACTGGCTGGTGGCCGCCGACGGGGGCATCTTCAACTACGGCTCCGCCCCCTTCCTCGGGTCGATGGGCGGGACCCCGCTGAACGCCCGCATCGTCGGCATGGCGCCGGGCGCGGGCGGCTACTGGATGGCGGCAGCGGACGGCGGCGTCTTCAACTTCGGCACCCCGTTCCTCGGGTCGATGGGCGGGCAGTCCAATGGGAACCCGATCCGGGCCATTGCGGCCACACCCGACGGCGCGGGGTACTGGCTCCTGCCGACCTCACCGCCGCCGCAACCACCGACCATCGGCCCGGGGGCGAGCGGCGCAGCAGTTGCGACGCTGCAGCAGCAGCTCTACGCGCTGGGGTACTGGGTCGACACGACGGGTGGTTCCTTCGACGACAGCACCGAGCAGGCGGTGTGGGCGCTGCAGAAGGCGGCCAAACTGCCCCGCGACGGTGTCGTCGGGCCGGCCACGTGGGCCGCGCTCAATGCGGGGGTGGCACCACAACCGCGCACCACTTCGGGCTACGTGATTGAGGTCAACCTGGCCAACGACCTCGTCATGTTCGTCAACAACGGCCACGTCCAGTGGACGTTGAACACCTCCACCGGTGGTGGCTACACCTACACCTCTCAGGGCGTGACCTCGGTCGCCATCACGCCGACCGGACTGTTCCACACCTACCGGGTGGTCAACGGGCTCGACATCTCGCCGCTCGGTGAACTGTGGCGGCCGAGGTACTTCACCGGTGGCTATGCCATCCACGGCGACTCCTCCGTGCCCCCCACGCCGGTGTCCCACGGGTGCGTCCGGGTCAGCAACGAGGCCATCGACTGGATCTGGGCCAACAACCTCGACCCGATCGGGACCGCCGTCTTCATCTACTGATGTGGACGGGCGGTCTGGCTCGCGTCGGGCCAGCCGCCGGGCCCGGGCCTCAGATGTCGTAATAGAGCATGAACTCCCACGGATGGGGCCGCAGCCGCACCGCATCGACCTCGGCGGAGCGCTTGTAGTCGATCCAGGTCTCGATCAGGTCGTCGGTGAAGACACCTCCCGCCTTCAGGTAGTCGTGGTCGGCTTCCAGCGCGTCCATCGCCTCCTCCAGCGACGAGGGGACCTGGCCGATCTTGGCCAGTTCGTCGGCCGGCATGTCGAAGAGGTCCTGGTCGACCGGAGGCGGCGGTTCAGTGTGGTTCACCACGCCGTCGAGGCCGGCCATGAGGATGGCGGAGAGACGCGGAACTCGACCCGCTTCGCCTTGGGGCTCGGCGAGTAGACCGGGATGCGGCAAGCCGCCGAGCGGTTCCGCTGCGAGTAGACGAGGTTGACCGGCGCCTCGAACCCCGGCACGAGCCGCTTGTACGAGTTCGTCGTCGGCGCCGCGAAGGCGAGCACGGAGCGCGTGTGTTCGATGATGCCCCCGATGTACCAGCGGCCGATGTCCGACAGCGCGGCGTAGGTGCCCTCCTGGTGGAACAGCGGCTCCTTGCCGTTCCAGAGCGACGAGTGGACATGCATGCCCGACCCGTTGTCGTCGTAGAGCGGCTTGGGCATGAAGGTGGCCGAGAGGCCCGCCGCATTGGCGACACTCTTGACGACGTACTTGTAGAGCATCAGCTTGTCGGCCATGCGCAGCAGCGTGTCGAAGCGCATGTCGATCTCCGCCTGGCCGGCGGTGCCGACCTCGTGGTGCTGCACCTCGATCTCGATTCCGAACTTCTCCATCGTCAGGATCATCTCCGAGCGCAGGTCCTGATAGTGGTCCATCGGGGGGACGGGGAAGTAGCCCTCCTTGTAGCGGGGCTTGTAACCGAGGTTCGGCCCTTCGTCTTTCCCGGAGTTCCAGATGCCCTCAATGGAGTCGACCTGGTAGAACGCTGCGTGCTGGTCCTGTGCGAAGCGCACGTCGTCGAAGATGAAGAACTCCGCCTCCGGCCCGAAGTACGACGTATCGGCCACTTCCGTCGTCTTCACGTACGCCTCTGCCTTCTTGGCGACGAAGCGCGGATCCCGGCTGTAGGGCTCGAGCGTCAGCGGATCGTGGACGAAGCAGTGCAGGTTGAGGGTCTTGTGCTGACGGAACGGATCGATCACGGCCGTCGACGGGTCCGGCCGCAGGATCATGTCGGACTCGTGGATCTGCTGGAAGCCGCGGATGGACGAGCCGTCGAACCCGTATCCCTCGCCGAACGCCTCCTCGGTCAGCCCGTGGGCCGGGATCGAGAAGTGCTGCATGAGACCGGGGAGGTCGCAGAACCGGAGATCGACGACCTCGATCCCCTCGTCCTTCACGAGCCGGACGACCTCGGCTGGGCTGCGCTCCTTCATGTGGCATCTCCCTCTTGGGATCGCCTCGAGCAGACCTTGTCGTGCATGCCCGAGGCCGACGAGATTCGCCTGCTACCTATCACAGGCCCATCAACAAATGCGCAGCGTGGGGGGCGAGTTCATCATTTGTTCACAATGTCGACACGGCCTGGGGCAACATGCATGGACGCCGGCCACCGACCGTGCCCGACACACCCACGGCGCACCCAGCGACCGGCACGTCGAGAGGACCGTGGCCTGATGAGGTACCAGAAGGGTCTGCACGAGGTGGGCGACGGGGTGTGGGCGTACCTCCAGCCCGATGGCGGGTGGGGCTGGTCCAATGCAGGCCTTGTGACGGATGGCGAGACCTCGTTGCTCGTCGACACACTCTTCGACCTGCGTCTGACGGCCGAGATGCTCGACGCCATGCGGAAGGTGACACGATCGGCCGAGCGGGTCGGCACCCTGGTGAACACGCATGCCAACGGCGACCACTGCTACGGGAACGCATTGTTGGCCGGGTCGGAGATCATCTCCTCGGCCCGCTGCGCCGAGGAGATGGGCCAGTTGCCCCCCGCAACCATGGCCGCCATGATGCGCGAGGCCCCGTCGCTGGGCCACGCAGGCGCATTCCTGGCCCGTATCTTTGCGCCGTTCTCCTTCGATGACATTCCACTGACGCTGCCCACGCGGACCTTCGAGGGCCAGCTCGATCTGCGCGTCGGGGACCGCACGGTCAGGCTGATTGAGACCGGTCCCGCCCACACCGACGGGGATGTCATCGTCCACCTGCCCGAGGAGGACATCGTCTTCACGGGCGACATCCTGTTCCACGGGGGCCACCCCATCGTCTGGGCGGGGCCGGTGGCCAACTGGATCCGGGCCTGCGACCGCATCTTGGAGCTCGAGCCGACCGTCGTGGTGCCCGGGCACGGCCCACTGGCCACCACGGCTGCGGTCGCCGACCTGAAGGGGTACTTCGAATTCCTCACCGGAGCCGCCCGAACTCGTTTCGACCATGGAATGACTCCGATGGAGGCGGCGCGGGACATCGAGCTGGGCCCCTACGCAGGCTGGGGCGAACCGGAACGGCTGGTCGCAAACGTCCATGCGCTGTACCGGGACTTCGGAGCCGATGGGCCGGCCGACGCCGTGACCCTGGTCGCCGAGATGGCCGAGTTCGCCGGCTGATCTGCGTCCGGCCACCGCAACCCCGGTGGGCCCCCCGAGGCTCTCTGGTTCCGCACCCCCGGATGAGCGACCGGCAGGACTACCGCCTCAGGCCCGGGGGTACACAACAGGGGTGGAGGCGCGCTCGGCTACGGGTGTGATCGCGGAGCGGTACCGGATCTGCGGGTTGCTCGGGGAGGGCGGCATGGCACGCGTCTTCGACGCCTTCGACGAGCGGCTGGAGCGCCGGGTCGCCGTCAAGATCCTCCGGCCCGAGACCGAGGCCCTCCCCGGGATGCGCATACGGTTCCAGCGGGAAGCGCGCATCGTGGCACGGCTCATCCACCCCCACATCGTTGCCGTGCTGGACTATGGCGAGGACAGCTCGTCGTACCTGGTCATGGAGCGGCTTCCCGGAACCACGCTCCGCGACGAGATGGCGCACGGGCCCATCCCGGCACCCCGGGTCCGCCTGGTCGCGGCCGAGACCCTCGCCGCCCTGGCGGCCGCACACAAGTTCGGCGTCCTCCACCGCGACATCAAACCCAGCAACATCCTCCTCGAAGACGACGGGCACGCCAAGATCGCCGACTTCGGCATCGCGAAGAGCTTCGACCCGCACGCCGAAGCAGACCACGCCGACGACCTGACGATGACCGGCGTGGTCCTGGGCACCCCGGGGTATCTCGCACCAGAGCGAAGGTCCGGCCGGCCCGCCACCGTGCAGTCCGACCTGTACTCGGTCGGCGCGGTCATCGTCGAAGCACTCACCGGCCGGCGGGCCCCTCCAGGGGCCGTCTCGATGCAGGATCTTCCGCCGTCGCTGCGCGGCGCGGCGGCACGGGCGCTGTCGGCCGACCCCGGCGAACGGTTCCCTTCCGCGGACGCCATGTTGAAGGCGATCAGGAGCCCGGAGGCGACGAGGGTGACGGCACGGCCGGCGCCGCCGGGCCCGCCCGCCAAGACCGCCGCCTCGGAGACGAGTGCGACACGGGCTCCTGCGACCGAGGCCCTGGCTGCGGCCACCGTGCCGGCAGTTCCCCGAGAGACCCTCGCGGGGACGGTCGTCATGCAGGCGCCCCACGCCGTACGCGCTGTGGGAACGAGCGCTCGCCGCCGCCGTCGAGCCCTCGTTGCCGCGGCGGCCCTCGCGGCGCTGATCGGCCTCCTCTTCTTCTTGATCCTGGCCAACGGAAATCAGCCCACCGGACCAACGGCCTCCGCGGCGTCGCATCACGGGGTGCAGCGCTCGCGCGGGGCCGACGCCGAAGGGGCCGCCATCAGGTCACTCGCGACGTCACTGGCCAACGCTGGGCTGCCGGGCGACGGGGCGATGGCGCGCGCCCTCGACGCGACGGCCGGCCAGAAGCCCGGCGCGAACCGGCAGGCGGCGGCGGAGCAGGCGATCGCGCTCGCCGTGGTGCTCCTGGCGGGAGGAGGGATCACGCCCACCCAGTACCAGGACGTCGCCAATGTCTTGCAGCCGACGGGCGCCACGGTGCCGACCACGGCGCCACAGACCACCGTGCCCACGACGCCGTCGCACCAGGGGCACGCCCCGCATCACCACAACGGCACCGGGGGGCAAGACAACTGACCCCAGTGCGCGCACCCGGACCTGCGATGCGACCGGTTGCTACGCCCCGGTCTGGTCGAGTCCGGTCATCGCCCGGAATTCGTCCGTCGTGTTCACGTGCGGGAACGGCACCAACGGCTCCTCGAGGCCGAGAGCGGTGCAGAGCGGGGCCCATCCATCCCCGGGGTGCCATTCCACCAGCCGGCCCGCGGGGGCCTCCGCGCGAACCCGGTCATTGTGCGCGTTGTAGGCGGCGATGGCACCCTCCCGGTCTCGCCAGTCGGGCGTGAACCGCTTCTCGAGGAGGGTGGTGATCATCGCAAGCTCGTCCTCCGCGCCCGTATCGTCGGGAGGGGCGCCCCGCGCCAGCACGGCGAAGATGGTCTCCGACGCGCTCTTCCACCAGGCCTCGTCCTCGCGGACGGAGAGGACGATCACGGCGTCGGGCGACGCGTCGCTGAGCTCCTTCCAGAAGGCCGCCGCCGGCCAATCCACGGTGGCGCGGTAGTCCGACAGGAAGCTCGCCCAATCGATCTCATCGCCGCGCGCCGCGGCCGCCCATATGTCCCGTTGCTCGGGCCGGCCCAGCACCTCCAGCATGTGGTAGCACGGACCGTCGAGCAGCTGCTCGAACGCTATTTTCAGCGAGTGCGTGCCGGTTCGCCCCAGCCCTGCGCCAACGACCTTGAGATTCATGGAGTTCGTCTATCACAGTGGGTCGCTCGGTTTCACCTGCGCGCACGCGCGCACCGGCACACGGCACAGGCAGGCACGGCGCCATGAGGAACTCCACCCGGCGGTCCAGACGACAAGAGACGCGGCGGGTCACAGAAGGGCCCGAGCGGACGGAGATCCGATGAAGACCGGGATCGCTGAGCGGTTTCGGGCGACGCGTCCTCCGACACGGTCCGATCCCCTAGCGTTGGCGCGGTGGCAGCGGAACGGCACTGAGCGATGACCCTCGCTGCCGGCCTGCTGCTGGCGCTCCTGGCGGCGATGGCGCTCAACGTCAGCTACTTCGTGCAGCACGGTGCGACCAATGCGATGGTGTCACTGTCGCTGCGGCATCCACTCGCGTCTGCCCGACTCCTCGTGACGAATCGCCAATGGATGCTCGGCTACGGGGCGGGATGGATCGGCTGGGGGCTCTACATCGCAGCGCTCAGCCTGGCGCCGTTGTCCTTGGTGCAGTCCGTCTCCGCCGGGGGTGTGGGCGTGCTGGCGATCCTGGCCCACCGGCTGGGCACACCGCTCACACGTCAGGAATGGATCGGCACGGGGGTCGCCGTCGGCGGGCTCGCGCTCCTCGGGCTCTCTCTCACCTCCGATGTGTCGGCGACCGCTCCCGTTCACCGCATGACGCTGGTCGTGGTCATCGCGGTAGGAGCGGGACTGGCGGGCGGACTGGTCCTCCTGTCACGACGAGTTCGCCCGGGAGCGTTGCTCGGCTGTGCCGCCGGACTTCTCTTCGGTGTCGGGGATCTGGCGACCAAGGGTGCCGTTGACGGACTCGGTCTCCTCTTCGTTCCCGTCCTCGCCGTCTGCACGGCACTGGGGTTCGTCACCCTGCAGTTGGCCTTTCAACGCGGCCGCGTCCTCGAGACCGGCGGCGCCTCCACGCTCGTCAACAATCTGATCCCCATCGTCGGCGGGGTCGTCGTCTTCCACGAGCCGATCCCCCCCGGACTGGCCGGCGTCGCCCGGGTGCTGAGCTTCGCGGCGGTCGTCGTCGGCGCGGTCCTGCTGTGCAGCGGTCGCATGAGCGCTCCCACCGCTGCTCCCGCCGATCATCTGCCCTCACTCCCCTGAGGCTCGCTGGCAACCCGCAAAAGGGCTCTCACCCGTTTCGTCATGTCCGTGATGTGGGTGCGTACGTGCGATCACCACCACCATTTGCGCGCCAAATCCGGTCTCGACCGGTGACAAGACGCCACCTCCTTCGTGCAGGTCCTCTCCACGCTGTTCGTGCTGGGCGGCCGGCGTCGTCGGTTCGTGGTCACCGCCAAACGAGGCGCCGACCACGCTCAGTCCGGAGCGGTGCTTCCCACACTGCTCTTCATGCTCCTCCAGCTGGCTGCCATGGGATACGGACTCATGAGCTTCACGGCAGCAAGCCTCAACAACGTGGCGTTCGCCTTCCTCCACCTGTCGGTGCTGGCCGTGGGTTCGTGGACGGCCCTCGTCGGGCGACGCCGGGCGACCCTTCGATCCCCACGGCACCGTCATCCGGCGCTGCTCGAGGAGCTGGTCGCCGAGCCTGGGGTCTCGTTCGCCGGAGCACGCCTCGGATCATGTGCTGTGTCTCTCCTCTTGCGCTCACTTACGGAGAGTCTCAACGGTGTAATATGAGATCACCTCAATTCGAGTCAAAGCGCCACCGCTGACGGCGGCAAGAGCGGCAGTGGGTAGCAAAATGAATGGCGGGACCTCGGAGCCGGGGCGCTGGTCTTATCTCGATGTGGCCTTCCACGCGCGCATCGTGCGCTCTGAAGCCTGACGAAGAGGGTCGCCGATGGTGGTCGAGCTGGAGCCATATCCCAGGCCGGGGTCGAACGGCGAGGACTTTGCCGAGTTGTCCCGACTTGTTCGTGACAGTGGGCTCCTGGCACCGAGACGCGCCTATTACGGGATCAAGATCAGCCTGACGATCGCCGCCCTGAGCACTCTCATCGCCATTGCGGTGGTCGTCGGCGACACATGGTGGAATCTCGTCGTCGCCGTTGGCCTCGCCTTCGTCCTCACCCAACTCGGATTCATTGGCCATGACGCGGGACACCGGCAGATCAGTTCGCGTCGCAGGGGCAACGACGTGCTCGGCCTCCTGCACGCCAATATGTTCGCCGGATTCAGCTTCGGATGGTGGCTTTCAAAGCACAACCGGCACCACGCCCATACCAACCGCCAGGACGAGGATCCCGATATGGCTCCCGGGGCGATCGCCTACATACCGGGACACGTCGAAGGGCGCGGGCCGTTCGGCCGATCGCTGGCGCGGGTTCAGGCGCTGACGCTCCTGCCGCTCATGTGCCTCGAGGCGCTGAACATGCACGTGGCCAGCGCGGTGGCCCTCGCTCGCCGACGAGACCGGGGTGCGCTCGTTGAGGGCGGGCTGCTGCTGATTCACGCAGGACTGTTCTTCGTCGCGCCCTTCTTGATTCTCAGCCCGCTTCGGGCGGTCGCATTCATTACCGTGACGCAATTGCTCTTCGGCTTCTACCTGGGAGCGAGCTTCGTGACGAACCATGTCGGCATGCCGACGCTGGTCGGCAAAGACGACCTTGGGTTCTTGCGTCGCCAGTTGCTGACCTCGCGCAACCTGTGCGGTTCAGCCTTCAGCGGATTCATCTTCGGAGGGCTCGACACCCAGATCGAACATCATCTGTTCCCGAACATGCCGCGGGCGAACCTGCGGCGGGCGAGTCGCCTCGTTCGCCCGTACTGTGCCGAGCGCCGCATCGATTACGTCGAGCAGAGGCCGTTGAGCGCGTACCTCGACATCCTCCGCTATCTCCGCCGGATCGGGCGCACGTCGGTGGCCGCATCCTGAGAGCGTCGGGCAATCTTCATGGGTGGCGGCGAAGGTTAGGGTGACGAGCCGAAGTTCATTGCGGACTTAGGTGTTCCACTCCCGACACAGGGGGAACGGGGGCAGTATGAACCCGCGGTCCGCGCTCTGCATGCTGCTGTGCAGCAAGCAGAGCGGCTTCCTCTGCCGCCGACGCTTGAACACATTCCTCCACTGTGGCGAGGCCCGGCGGACGGAGGCGGTGGTCGACCTGCCTGCAGTCGGTGGCACGAACGAAGCTTCTGGACAGCGACGCGGTCCAGCGGGGCGGTCGCACGCGATATGCCCGGCGACGACAGCGGTCATCCGCGATGATGGCCGACGTGGAGGAGATCGAGGTAGTCGTCGCCCATAACGAGCGCGCGACCCTACGCGTGGGCGACGTGTTCCTGAAGATCGACGCTGATCAGACCCGCACCGACGTCGAGGTCGAGGCGATGGCGATAGCGCCGGTCCCGACGCCGGAGATCCTGTGGCGGAAGCCGCCCGTGCTCGCGCTCGCCGCTCTCCCTGGGGCGGCACTAGGCCACCTCGGCGAGCCGTCGACCGCGTCGGCGGCGGCGTGGGCTGCGGCCGGTACCGCCGTTCGCACGCTGCACGCCGCGCCGCTGCCGCCATGGCCTGGTCGGACCGTCGACGAGTTCGCGGCACAGCTTGACGCCGAGTGCGAGTGGCTCGTCGCCAACGACGTCCTTCCCACCGAGGTGGTCACGCGCAACCACCGGCTCGCCGAGACTGCGCTCCGGCCGTGGACGCCGGTATTCATCCACGGCGACCTGCAGGTCGACCACGTCTTCGTCACCGGTGACGAGGTCACCGGCCTCGTCGACTGGTCCGAGGCGTCCCAGGGCGACGCGCTCTTCGACCTCGCCACCCTCACGCTCGGATACGAGGAGCGCCTTGGCGACGTCGTCGCCGGCTACGGCACCAACGTCGACCGCGACCTCATCCGCGCGTGGTGGTCGTTGCGATGCGTGCTTAACGTCCGCTGGCTGATTGAGCACGGCTTCGGCCCGCCCGAGGAGATGCCCGAAGTCGCCATACTGAGATCGGCCCGGTGAGGCGGCATGGTGCGTACGCTCGATGAGATCGAGAGGCTTCGATCCGAGCGCAAACGATGAGCCGTTTCCTCCACGACATCCACGGGTAACCGATGGCACCGTTCAGAGGCTTGGAGGACTCTCCTGGTAGACAAAGAAAACTCGAACCCCTGACCCCTTGCGCGTCATGCAAAGAAGAACGGTCCGAGCGGGTCCGAGTCAGTACGCATCAGACTGCTAGTCCTGCTCAAGTGTCCTTATGCGTCCGAGAGGGTCCGGTCAAATATTGGGCTGGGTTGCTGCACAAACTCGCGCACTACGCCAGCCCCTGCCGCATCTTCCGGCGTTCGCCCCTCGTCGTGCCGCCGAAGAGTCCCTCGACGTCGAGGTCACTAAGCGCGTAGTCGAGGCAATCGGCGAGAACCGCGCAGCCGGCGCACAGCCCGCGGGTATCGGCGTAATCGTCTCAGTTGTCACCGAGGAACGCTTCGACGCCCATGCCCCTACACGCGCCCTGCTGGTGCCACTCGGGGCGCTGCAAGAGTTCCGCGTCCACGGCAGCTGGGTCGGGCGCGTCGGGAGCATCAGCCAGGCCGTGAGGGCCTCGTTCATCGACTCTGAGGGTACGGCCGGGTAGCGCGGTGCGGGTGGACCCGGAGTTGTCGGTCCGTTGTGGGTGTTCGGCCCGGTCGGCTCTATTCGGCCGAGCTCAGCGCTGTCAGCATCGGTAACCGAGGGGCGGTGGATAGGCGACCTCACACCGTTTGGGAGTCACCGCCCCTCAACTTTCATCTGTGATCTTGGCCCTGGTGTGAGGACCGTTCGATCAGTGAGGTTGTGCTGCGTGGTGGCGAACCCGGACCTTTCGGCCGCGATTCACGACGCTCTGCGGGCAGAGCTCCCGGCTGACGACTTCTCGCTCGTATTGCGCGTCGACGTTTCGACGGGTTGGGGCGACATCCATTTGGTGAGCGTCTACTCGAAGCTCAGCCGGCGCGACGCCGGAGACCAACACGAGGAGACCATCCTCAGGATCGTGAACCGCGTCCTGGCCGATGGGCGATCCGTCGCGCGGATCGTCTGGGCCTAGGTCGAAGAAGTGGCGGCTTCCCAGTCGCAAGATCCGCGTGGCAACGTCGTTTTCCCTGTGCTGGTCAGAGCGTCCCGTTCGCTCATTGACCAGCCCCCGGCCCCCGCGATCAGGCGTTTGGGGGTCGGGGCGAAACGGCGTCAGATCCGCCCCGAACGCGGAACGACCCCGCGCCGCAGGCAGGGCCGTTCCCAACCAACCGGGCACCTGTGTTGGGTGCAGTACCCGGGTTGGGATTTCGTCCACACCCCGCCTTGGGTTGCGTCTAGGCGTCGAAGCCGGGACCAGCACAGACAGGGAAGCAAACGAGCACGCACCACATCGGGGACAGTCAACTTCCGGCAAGATGCCACACGGGAGCCACCCCTCGTTACTGAAGGTCTGTTGGCCTTCCGAACGTCGGCCACACGTCGAGCAGCCGGCCGTTGCGTACCACGTGAAGCGAGCCGAAGTAGTCCACGCCCTCACCGCTTTGATTCGGCCACAGGAGCACATAGTCGTCGACCGATAGTGCCCCGCTCGGTGCAACGATGGCCGCGCGGCCGCCTGCACGCGTGTTGTCTGCGACGCCGGGCGGATATATGAACGCTGGCTGGGTGCCGCTGCTGTCGGGCCAGGCCGACCCGAGCAGGTACCACGCGTGAGCGGTGATCGGGGGTTGCGGGATCTGGGTGATGAGCTGTGACGGATAGGGGCCGATGTCCTTGAGCACCGGGGAACACTGCGTAGCCGCTCGGACGAGCCCTTGGTTGTCGAACGTCTGGAGGTAGCCGGCATACATGTACGCGGATCCCGGGCTGATCTCGTTGATTTCTGGCTTGCCCACCCAGTTTTGGTAATTGGAGCTGGCTGGGCCATTGCGGATGAGCGTCTTGGGGTTGTAGAGGTCGCCACCCTCCTCCTCTAGTTGCGCGAGGTATCTTCCGTAGAAGCCGCTTGCCGTTTTGGCGACGCCAAGGCGGTAGTTCTGATCGCCGGTCAGAGTCGCCCAACCGTCGTAGCAAAGTGTCGCCCTGAGGCGCAGGTGGCGCTTGGCGCGACGCAGCAACTTGATCGCTTCCGAGATCTCCGGCTCGAAAACAAACCCGCCGCGGCCCTCGCCGGAGTCGAACTCCAAGGCGACGTTGAGCGGTAGCTCACGGGGAGTGGTGCGTGCGAGACCCGCGAGATCCTCGATGTTCTCGAGCGAGCTGGCAAGAATTGTGAGGGTATAGCTGCGCTGGCCGATCGGCGGCTGGGAACCCAAAAACCAGCGCAGCTCTCCGCCAGTCGACGGGTAGCCCATCATCAGATCCGTGCCTGCTGGCGCAGCCGTCATGATTTGATCGACTTGGCGCAAGCGGAATACCAAGCCACGAGGCTTGGGCAGTTGGCGCATGATGTAACCGCAGAGTTGCGGGCACTGGAATGCCTTGAGTGCTGGCCGGACATTCCAATTCTGACGATCGGCGAAGTTCTGAATCACGCTAGCGTTGCGATCGACGGCTGCCAGATCGACGAACATCAGCGGTTGCCCCTCCCCGTATCGACGAGCCAACCCTGCAAGTGCCGACATGCCCGTCGGCGTGCCGCCCTGGCCGAGAAGTCGAGCGGACCCTGTGAAGGCCGTCCGCTCGTAGGCGCGGGCTGCGGCGCCGGCAGCGCGCGCTCCGGGTCCGACCGCTGCCAATGCACTCACCGCGCCAGCGCCCGCCAACAGCTGGCGTCGGCTCAGGTGCGTCGTGACTGGATGGGCCTCCTCATTCATTGCGCTAGCCCCCGGTCCCGCACGATACCCGTTCAGCTCCTCGATCGCAGGCCGAACCGCAACCGTGGGGTGGGTGAATGGGGGAACCACCGGATACAAGTCAGAATCGACGATATGGCGTCCCGAGAAATGGAGCTGACAGTGAAGGAGGGCGAGACGGTGGACTTGGGCTGTAGAGCGAGGCCGGTGACTGCCCCTCTTCGCCGCGACTGAGTGCCATCCTGCGGCCGCGGCATTGGTGGTGGAACTCTCAGGCCGCGGGATGCAGCAGGAACATCTTTGGCACGCGGTCCCCACAGGTCTCCAGGTACCTGGCGTAGCCCGCATAGACCGCGCAGAAGCGAGTCCAGTTCCTGTCCCAGCAAACCTGGTCGACGAGTTCTGCCTCGACGGCTACCCGGACCTGGGCGACCTCGATATGGGCCTGGGGATGGGCGAGCAAGTTCGCCGTCCATGCCGGGTGAGCAAGCTGCCCCCAGTTGGTACCGACAACCACGAAATCGTCGCCATCACGTACGTAGAGCAGGGGCGAGGTGCGCACCAAGCCGGTCTTTACGCCGGTGGTATCCAGCAGCAAACCCGGAAGCCCGTAGAGGCGGGTCATCGTGCGACCGCCCCGGCTCCGCATGACCCACGGGTCCACCTTGGGCCCGAACCGGCGATAGAAAGCGATGAACCCCTTCGTCGGCCCGAGTCTGCGGAAGATGCGTGTCAGCAGGGTGCTGTGGACCGTGTGCTCGTACTCTGCGATCTGACCGAGCTTGGTCGCGAGGTCGGTGTCCGCGTGGGTCATACCCCCACATTGCAGCACACACCACGTCTTCCGTGCTCGCCCGGGCGGCACAGGTATTGAGCAGTGCAGTCCGAGATGTGAGTTGCAGTGGTCGTCCGACGGCCCGCTATGCCCGGAGAACGACGTTATGAGATGTCGCGGCGAGCCGCCTGTCCCCAAAACTGCCCAAGCTACGCTCGACAGACGATCCGGCAAAGGGTGAGTTCCTAACGGCAGTCAAGCCCCTCAGGCCACATTTTCGGTAGCTTCTTCTCCCGGCGGGTCGGTGGCCGGAGCGACCTTCTGGGCCGACTCCTTTCTGCCTCGACCCGCCACCCTGTTCTTGAGAACTTTGGCCGGCGTGTTCCGGCGACGGGCGGCCCGGACCTTGGGATCGATCTTGAAGCGGTCGGTGCAGACAGCCTTGCCTTCGGCCTCGGTGATCGCTTCGCCGTCTTCATCTCGGAGTTGATAGAGCTCTCCCTTGCGCCAACAGGCGGCGATCCGAGTGATGAGGACGGCCGAGACTGAGCACAGCGCTGAGTTGTGGTGCTTGCCCTCGACCATGACGAGTCGGTAGTAGCGCTGGGCCAGTGTCGGGTCGATGTGCCGGGCGTGATCGGCTGCCATGTAGAGGGCCTGGCGCAGGCCGGCATCGCCTGCCTTGGTGATGCCCTTGTGTCCCGCCACCAGTCCGGACTGGTCGATCTTCGGAACGAGGCCTGTGAAGGAGCGCACGCCGGCGAGGTTGGCGAAGCGGTTGAAGTCGCCCGCATTGCCCAAGATGGCCGCCGAGAGGACAGGCCCGAGACCTGGGGCCGAACGGACGATGCCCTTGGGGTCGGCCTCGTCATAGAGCACAGCGATCCGCTTGTCGGCCGCCGCGATCTCGTCGTCGAGCTGGCGCAGCACTCGGACTTCTGAGCCGATGTCGTGGGCCAACTCGGTGAAGTCGATACCCCCACCCGACCACAGGGCCAGGGTCTCGTCCGCCATGGCCAAGAGCTCGTCGGCCTTGTCCTCACGCCACAGTCCCATACTCGAGCGGATCAACAGAGCGGCGAGGCGGCTGCGCCCGAGACGCTTGAGAGCCCGTGGATCGGCATATTTCTCCAAGACGACCAGGGCGGTCTTCGATGCAGTGGCCGATCCGAGGGAATCGGCCCACCCCGGTCCCAACAACTCGACCAGTGCGTCGAGACGAAGACTGGCGGAGCTGCGACGCTTGACCAGGCTGGCCCGGTGACGGACAGCACGGCGCAGTGACTGCGCAGGACCGAGGTTGTCGATGCCGCGGAGGCCTTCGGGGTGTAGCAGCGGCAAACGGGCCAGCACCCGAGAATCCAACCGGTCGGTCTTGGTGTGCTTGTTGTAGTAGTCCCGCAGGTCGGCTGACTGCTCGGGTGGCACCAAGATCACCGTCGCGCCGCGTGCTTGGAGCCAGGCCGACAGCGGCACCCAGGCGTTGCGGGTGGGCTCGAGAATGACGGTCACCGAGGACCCGTCGGGGATCTTCGCCCACAGGCGCTCGAGATCGGTGGTCGTGGTGCGGAACTTCCACGACGACCAGATGAACTCTCCTCGCTCGTCGGCCAGGCTGGCCCGGTGGTCGGCCCGACAGGCGACGTCGATGCCCAACCTCACTTCCTTCATGTCATGGTCCTTTCTCTCTGCGGCGCTGATCAGTCGGCTGTTCGTCGTCGACGGGTGCACGTTCCGCAGGGGTGTGACCATCCAGACATTCGAGAAGCAGGGGTCCGACTCCATGGTCGGCCGCCGAGTTCCAGAACAGGGATGCACGTGCGTCGGGAGGCTCGTCTGGGCGACGATCACCGTTATGGAGTCGAGCTCGCGCTCGCTCCGATCCCAAATCAGTCAAGCCAGAAGAACCGACCCGACGCACCCTACGAAGGGCTTCCCCCAAATCGGTGGATGCCCGGAACCAACACTAAATGTCCCCATACGCCGGGCTGAGGTGACATCGGGCGGCACCATAGGGGTAGTCCCTCGACAACGCGGTCCCGCTCGGCAATGGGCATATCGTGCGCGTATGCGTCGGGCGCGAAGTTGCGGAATCAGGGAAGCCATGTTGTGAGCACCGATGACGGCATCCTGAGCCCAGAAGCTCGGCTGGATCGCCTCTTCGGACAAGAGATCGAAGGAGAGCTGCCCCCCTTTTTGTTCTTCTGGGGCGATAAGGCAACGGCTACGCATGCTGGACCGTGGGTCCTGAGTCAGTGGTGGCCGGCTTCATTCGAGGTGGATTCCATCTCCTATTCCCACGCTGAGGGTTACCTGATGTGTGAGAAGGCCCGACTTTTCCGCGATCACGACATGCTCCAACAGATCCTCAACGCCGGACATCCGGCCCAGGCCAAGGATCTGGGGCGCCTTGTTCGAGGGTTTGACGAGTCCGTCTGGGTGGCAAAGCGATACGGGATCGTTGTTCGGGGAAACCTGGCAAAGTTCAGCCAGAACGACGACCTCCTTCGGTATTTGCTCTCAACTGCGCCCCGCGTACTCGTCGAAGCGAGCCCTCGTGATCCCGTGTGGGGCATTGGGCTCTCGGAGCGAGAAGGGCTCGCCAGTCGACCGAGCGAGTGGAGAGGGCTGAACCTCCTTGGCTTCGCCTTGATGGAGGTTCGAGAGAGGCTTTCCTGATCCATCCTGGAGTGCCGAAAGCAGGCGCGTTCTGGGTGTAGGCCGCTGGTTCGGTGTGGCCGGTGCGGCGGATGGGCTCAGTCCCGTCGGTTTCCCGTTGGGTGCATGTGTTCCATCTCGCCTGGACGTCAACCTCCCCAGCGGCCCCCTATCAAACCGTGCATGCGGTTCTCCCGCACACGGCTTCCCGACACCGTTCATCGTCAGGCATGCGCAGAACCCCATCTCCGGATGGTTCCGGTGAGTCGATAGACGCCGAGATCGGTCAACCAGCCATGATTGAACCGGTCGACTCGAAGACGACCCCTGGTGGCGTACTTGACGCTGGCCAGCTTGGACATCCGGAAGTGCATGTAGCTGTCGATGGCGGCGAACTTGCGGTTCGAGTTTCCGTAACGGAAGTACGCCCCCCACCCCCGCAGGACGGGAGTGAGGTCAGCGACAACATTGTGCAGGTCCCGGCCGGCGAAGCGGCGGTCGGTGTGATCACGAACCTTGGCCCTAATTGAGGCCATGGCCCGTGGTGACGGCCACTTCGACAGGTAGCGGCGATCTCCGAACTTCGACGGGGTCTTCCGATGAGTGAAGCCCAAGAAGTCGAAGCCGTCGGTGCCGTCACCGATGTAGACGATGCGGGTCTTGTCGGGATGCAGGCGCAACCCGAGGCCGACCAGCACCGCCTCAATCCGGCGCTGGGCCTCTTCGGCCCGGCTCCGGGTGGTGGTGAGGACAACGAGATCGTCCGCGTAGCGGACCAACGTCCCCAGGGCGGCCGCCTTCGCCCATGCCTCGTCAATGACGTGCAGAGCGATGTTGGCCAACAACGGGGAGATCGGTGAACCCTGCGGTGTCCCTGACTCGGTGTCAGAGACCAACCCGCCCTCGAACACCCCCGCTCTGAGCCAACTCCGCAGCAGCTTCAACATCTGCCGGTCGAGAACCCGGCGCTCGACCTGAGCCATGAGGGCCTCGTGGTCGATCTCGTCGAAGCACGCCTTGATGTCAGCGTCGAGCACCCAGTTGGCTCCCCGATTCGCCGTCACCCGGATCTCTTCGAGAGCCTGGTGGGCGGAGCGCTTGGGCCGGAACCCATAGCTCTGCGGGGAGAAATCGGCCTCGAAGATGGGTTCGAGGACGATCTTGGCCGCCGACATGACCACCCGGTCGGCCACCGTGGGGATCCCGAGCGGCCGGGTTTCACCCGGCTTGCCCGGTTTGGGGATGTGGACCCGCCGCAGAGGCTTCGGACGATACGTCTTTGCCTGAAGCTGAACGGCGAGGCCGTCGAGGAACACCTTGACCCCGTTGGTGCCACCTTCGCTGATCGACACGATCGTCACGCCGTCAACTCCGGGGGCACCCTGGTTCTTCGCCACCTCGACCCATGCCCGCCACAAGACGTCGCTGCGGGCGACCTTGTCGTAGAGGGCGTGGAAGCGTCTGGTGGGGTTCTGCTTGGCGCTGCGATAAAGCACGCGTTGAAGGGCTCGGACCGGGTCCACGCCTTCGGCGTGGCTGACGGATCTAGCCGAGAACTCGGCACTCATCAGGGTTCCTCTCCATCTTCGCCATGCACCGGTGAAGCAGGGGCCCTTCGCTCGGACCGGGTTGTGTTGTCCCGGCCGTCATCGCTACTACGGCCCCCTCCGACTTCCTCTCGGCTCCCTGGCACTTCCCGTCCCCGGTTATAGACAGGGCTGCTTCCCGGACCGCAGATCCGGGGCCGAGGAGGATCTCTCCAGTTCCAAGGACACCCTTCTGACCATTCCACGCCCCCTGCGCCGGGAGGTTCATAAGCACCCGCTCCAAGTTCTCTGGTGCTGTCCATGGCCTTCGCCCATTGGGGAAGGGCTCGGCTCCTCCTCGTCCGTGCGAACACGGACCGGCGTGACGACGCTGCAGGCTTCACTTGATGTTGCGGACTGGTCAGTTGCCTGGCCCCGCTTCGCACCCGGCCTCTCGACCACGCACGGGGGCTTCACTACCGGGGACCTTGGCGTCTCCCCGGACCGGACTCGCACCGGCTGGCTGCCCTCAGCTTGTCGATTGGTTACGTCATCACAACCTCCTTGTTGTCATGGCGCCCAATCTCCTGGACGCACCCCCCGTCCGCCGGCTAGGAGGCGTTCTCGCGACGACCCAGCTCATCTGCCGATGAGGGTTAACTCCGAATCCGACCGGTTTGTCGATTCACTGCACCCATTCCCTGCGGACGAACTCGCTGTACCCAGCGGCTAGTTGGAGTGGCAGCAAGGGAGGTGTCCGTCGCGTGACCCTCAGTACAGCGGCATCCACCGAGGGCACGGGCCGGAATGTATTGGCCGGTATCCGTTGCCCAAGATTGAACTCCCACCAGGGTGCCCAACTGGTTGACAGCAGGGTGGTGGGTGGTACCGCTGCACGCTTTCGGGCCACGTCCAACTGAACCACAAGATCGGCTCGCACAAGGGCGCTGTCAGGGTTGTCGAACAGTCGACGCATGAGTGCCGTAGTCGCTCCAAACGGCAGCGATCCGAAGACGCGGAACGGTCTTCTTGCGAACCGGTACCGGAGTGCATCGGCGTGGAGCACTCTGACATTGGTCGCTCCGCGGCGTTTTACTGCTTGACGGAGTTGACCGGCCAAAAATAGATCCGCCTCAATGGCGACGACGTGATCGACCTGGGACGCCAACGCAAATGTGCAACTACCCAGGCCGGCGCCGATCTCGACGACCAGGTCACTGGCCTGGAAAGAGGCAGCGTTAACGAGTGCTGTTGCGACCTCAGGCTTGAGGAAGTTCTGTCCGAGACGACGCCGTCGCTCGTCTCGTAGCGTCCGCCTGACCACGGACACGGACCATCACTGCGTTACCCATGGCCTCCATTTTGCTCACTTATGAGAGGTCCGTCTAGATCCCTGATCATGTTCCAGGTGAATTCCCCATGCTGTCGGAGACCCCGCCCCCCGTACACCGGGAGTGGGTCACAGTTCCGGTTGTGCGGCGTGGAGCCTCGTGTGGAGGGCGCCTAGAGTTCAGGTCACTCGAGCGGATCGGCCGGCTGACGAAGCCCCGCGATGGCTTCGACGAAGGAGTCGAAAATTTCCTCCGCCTCGGCGCCTGGCACGATCTCATCGACAGGCGGAATGAGGTTGAGGCCCGGTTGCCGCCCGAGTTCGGCCGCGACCAAATCACCCAAGCCGACAGCCGCCAGAATGCGCTGAGGGTACCCGGGAGGAAGCGATCCCGCTGGTCTGTTGAGCGCGCGTTCCACGGACTGAGACAGTGCGTTACGGATGTCTTCTGCAGCTGAGAGGCCCCGGATAAGGCCGGTATCGACGTCAAGGATCAGCGCGGCAATCACCACCGGTTGATCACCCACCCGAACGGCATGAGAGACGTCTCGACTCAAGACCATCCATGTGATGGGCGCCATCGGTCCGAGAATAGATGGCACGGCAGCATCCGGTGCCCGCGTTCGCCGGGATAGTGAGGCAATTCGAGAATGTTGAAGGGTGACCACAGGCAAGTCCCCCGCCGACGCTTCTCCTTCAGGGTCACCCTCGCACCCGGGAACAGGCAGGGCGGCCGACCAGAAGCGATGCCGACGGAAGCTGTGCGGTGGTACTCAGCCGCCCCGAACCCCTCTGTGGTTAATTGTCGCCAACATGTCTGGTCCGATGGAGGGCATCAAGGTTGTCGAGGTAGGGATGTGGGTCGCCGGACCGGCGGCAGCAGGCATCCTCGGCGACTGGGGTGCCGAGGTCATCAAGATTGAGCCACCTGCGGGCGATCCCATGCGCGGCATTCTGTCCATGCTCAGGACCACGGAAGGCGTCAATCCGCCGTTCGAACTCGACAACCGGAACAAGCGCAGTGTTGGGCTCGACTTTTCCATTCCGGAGGCGCGCGATATCGCTGCCGCACTCGTCGACGAGGCCGACGTGTTCGTAACGAACGCTCGGCCGGCGGCGCTTGCCCGCGCCGGCTTGGATTACGAGACCGTCTCAGCGCGCAACGATCGCATCGTTTACGCACACATCACCGGGTACGGTCTGGCCGGAGATGAGCGGGATCGGGCCGCGTTCGACGTCGGTGCGTTCTGGTCCCGTGCCGGCGTTGCCGCAGCACTGGTACCTGAGGGCGCTCCGCTCCCTTACCAGCGTGGGGGCATGGGCGACCACATGGCGGCAATGGCAGCGGCAGGGGCCGTATCGGCCGCGCTTTTCGCCCGGGAACGTACGGGCACTGGACAGTTGGTGTCGGTGTCCCTGTTGCGCGTCGGCATGTACATGGTCGGATGGGATATCAACATGGCTCTGCGTCTCGGAATGCCTACGGTGCCGATGACGATCGACGCACCGCCCAATCCAATGATCAGCGCATATACGGCCGGGGACGGCCTCCGGTTCTGGCTGCTCGGTCTGCAGGGCGATCGATTGTGGCCGGACCTGCTGCGAGCGATCGATCGAACAGAGTGGGCCACCGATGAGCGGTATTCGACGCTCACCTCGCGGTTTGCGAATTCGGCTGCCCTGGTGCGCGAGCTTGGCGCGGTGTTCTCGACCCGGACGCTGGACGAATGGGCCGACGTGTTCGACCGTGAGGACGTGTGGTGGGCACCGGTTCGATACGCGCATGAGGTGGTCACCGACCCACAAGCACGCGCCGCTGGCGGTTTCGTCACCGTACCCCTGGACGGCGGTGACCAGATCGACATGGTTGCCACACCGATTGACTTCCTCGGGACACCGTGGGCCGCCCAGGGGGCGGCTCCTGAGTTCGCTCAGCACACCGAAGAGGTGCTTTTGGAGCTGGGGCACAGCTGGGATCGGATCACCGAGCTCAAAGAGCTCGGAGCGATTCCCTAGATCTGGCCACGACGATCCATCGCCGCTATCCATCGCCATTCGGTTAGGGCGATACCGATCAGTTCGAGGTGCCCCCGAACGCCGTACAATCAGGACGGAGCCGGGGGCGGCTCTCTGCCGAGAACTAGCGTCAGACAACGTCATGGGCGGAGATTTGCCCTTTGGGCCCCTACTCGCTCTGAACGGTGGATCGAGCGCTGGAAAAACGACGCTGGCCGGAAGCTCCAGTCCAACCTCGACGGTCCATGGCTCCTCTTGGGAATCGACCTGCTGATGTGGACACTGCCGGCCGAGATGGTCGGTGATCAGGCTGGAATCCAGGTCATCCACGGCGAGATCCAGCGCGGGGCTGACTACATGAGGGTGTACGCGGGATTTCAGCGAGCGGTCGCCAGCCTGATCTCCAGCGGAATCGACCTGATCCTTGACGAGGTCTTGCTCGATGGCAGCGAGGACCAGCGCCGCTGGGACGAACCTTCTGGGCGATCTTCCGGTGTGCTGGGTAGCCGTGCACTGTGATCCGCACACGACGGCAACGGGAGAACAGGAGCGTGGTGATCGGCCACCAGGCATAGCTCGCAAGCAGGCCGCATCTGTACACCGCGGTGTCCGTTACGACATCGAGCTCGATACCGATGTCATGAGTGTCGTCAATTCGGTCACCATTCTCGCCGACGGTATGCGTCAGCGATGGTCGGTCTCATCAGAGCCAGCCTCGGACACCCACCGGGATTGCCGCCACTCAGCATAGAGCTCAGATTCAACTCGGAGATTGGCTCCAGGGAACGCTAAAGCCATCTGCTCTTGAGCGGTAGGGGGCTGCCCCAGTACATTGCTCGCCGGCCTGCGGGCATGCATGCGGTTCTCCAAACGTCTTAGTTGACCACTCCGTCCTGGGTGGACCCCACCCCATCGCGAGCCGGTGGTTCAGGCGCTGGGTGCGAGCGGGCTGACGTTGTAGCGCAGTTCCCCGGTCGACACGTCGATGTCGTAATACTCGACGCCCGTCTCAACCTGCGGGTCGTCAGCCTCGAAGGCGACAGCGATCTTGTTCGCGGCGTTGCGGACGATATCGAGGGTCAGCTCGGTTGCGGCGGCAGGACCCAGAGCGTCCACGACCTGCTCGCCGAGCCCGGGTGGCCACTGGATCGGCTGCCACACGAAGGCATCCACGACCTGGAGGGCCAGGGCCTGAGCGTCGGAGATACCGCTCGGATCCCTGTCATCGAACAAATCACTTCGACCCGCCAGATTGATGGCGCTCACGCTCCTGCGAGACTGGCAGAGCCGGCAGTCGTGGGCTCTCGCGCCGCGGAGCCTGACCAGTTCGGAGGTCACCGGATCGAGGGCTGGCAATTTGGCCACCTCGAGGAGAAACCTTTCGTGGGCCATCCAGGGATCGGTCTCGGCAGAAGTCGGGATCGGACGCCATTCCTCGCCGAACATCTCACGCCAGGCGACATCGGCGCGAATCATCATGTCCTCGGTCCATACCGCAAGGACGAAGGCAGGGGCACTTGCACCGAGTTCGGCCAGCCCGGCTGCTCGAATAGCAGTGGTCATGGATGCCACATCGACGACCATCTGTTCGGCGAAGGCCATCGCGTCAGATCTCGGAGCCACAGGAACAGCCGGGTCGAGGCTGGCCCGAGCGATGGCACGAGCCAGCTCTGTCAGCTCGGTCGACGTGGTCGAGGCGACTGCGTCGATCAATTCGTCCCATGCTGTGAAGGCCAACGGCGCCTGATCTCGGGCGATCACACTTCGAACCTACTGGTCATTTGACGCGTCATGAAAGCCTCACAGGCTCGCCCAGATAGATGCAGCCGCCCCAGTTGCAGCCGGTCCGAGGTCAGTGCGATGAAGTCCTCAGCAAGGCCAGCCCCTCGTTGACGTCGGCCAGGTGGTGGTGTGAGTCATGAAGTGCGTGTTCGAGAAGCCGTCGGACATCGCTCCGTGAAGAGCCAAACGTGATGCCCCGAGACCAAGAGGCCGGACCAGACGCCTGTGCCAAATCGGCCAGCTTGAGAGCTTGTTCATCCAGCTCCCTCGCGACCATCGCAGGGTCCTCTGAGCCGTAGTTGGCCGCGGCGGTTTCCACGAGTTCATCCCCTGCGATCTCGTGGAGGGTTGGCTCATCGATCGTAAGGGCCTCCTCGACGCTAAAGACATGGAGCGCAGTTATGTCTCGACTGTGCGCCGCATACTCGAGCGCCGACCAGGTTCCCGGCGCTGGTCTCTTCCGCAGATTCTCGCTGGCATCGACCAAGAGGTGTTTCCACCGCGGTCCGAGTTCTCGAATCGCCTTGAGAAGCTGCGTCGGGCTGTACTCAGAACCATCAAAGTCGCACGCAGAGCATTGCTCATGATCCACCCTGAACCTCCTGTCGGAATGGATTGTGTCCTTGCTACCAGAGGCGACTTCCCAGAGTCCATGGCGACGTGGTAGCCCCGACTCCACTCAACGCCGGGTCGCGGCGAGGGATCGGTCGAGGTGGCAGGCTGCACTGGTGGGAGGATCCGGCGCCCTGACGACGTACCTGGGCACTGCTCCCGGCGTCGGAAAGACCTACGCCATGTTGCGGGCGGGCCGACTTCGTTCCGAGGCGGGACAGCGGGTCGTCGTGGGCTGGGTCGAACGCCATGGCCGGGCCGAGACCCGGGCCCAGATGGGAGAGCTGGAAGTAGTGCCACCTCGCTCGGTCGCCTACTGGAGCGGGACCTTCGCCGAGTTCGATGTCGAGGCGGTGATGGCCAGCGGGGCCGATGTCGCCTTGGTCGACGAGCTGGCCCATACCGTGGTCGGCACGACCAGGCGCAGGTGGCAGGAGGTGGCGGACATCCTGGCGGCCGGGGTTGACGTCATGACGACCGCCAACCTGGCCAACTTGGTGTCGGCCCGGGACTACGTGGCGCAACTCACCGGAGCGGGGACGGTGGAGTCGATTCCGGACGAGTTCGTGCGCTCCGGGGAAACCGTGCTGGTCGATCTACCCGCCGATGCCCTCCGTCGGCGCATCGCCGACGGAAAGGTGTACTCGGCCGACCGGGTCGGAGGCGCGCTGGCAGATTACTTCCGGGTGCCCAACCTCCAAGCGCTCAGTGCCCTCGGGCGTGCCTGGATGGACGGAACCCTGGAGACGGTGGCGGAGGAGTTGCTCGAGGCTCGCGGGCTCGTCGCTGCTTCCCGCCCGACCGTGGTAGCGGGGGTCTCGGATACCGGCTGGGGCCAGCACGTCATTCGCCGCGCCCGCGAACGGGCGCTCGAGGACGACGCCGACCTGCTGGTGGTCCACGTCAGACTCGACGACGGTATGACCGACCGGCGATTGCGAGCCCACGCCGAGCACCGGGACTTGGTCGCAGAGGCTGGAGGCTTCTACGTCGAGTTGACCGCGGGGTCGGTGCCGGAGGGGCTGGCCCGAGCGGTGCTAGAACACGGCGCTTCCCGACTCATCGTCGGCCGACACCGCTCGCGGCTGGCAGAGATCGCGCACGGCTCGATCGTCTCTCGCCTGCAGCGGCTGCTTCCGGAGGTGCGGATCGAGGCGGTACGTGAGGAGTCGGTCTCACCAAACGCGAGCGCCTGACGGAGCCCCATGTGCTCCAAGCGCCGTCTGGTTCGTCGCTCAGTCTGCGTTATTGGGCACAGGCGAGACGATGGCTGAAATCGAGTCTCACGTCTCTTTTGAAGGCAGCGCAGTCATAACGCGGTGGGTGCCGCCCTTCGCCGGGACAGTGGGACATGCAAGCACTTCTGAGGTGTCCTGCGGCGAATCGTGCGGTTCCCTACACACGGGATCCAAAGAGAGGTCGCAACGATGCGCCGACCTGATCGGCGATCGCAACAGCCACCACACGTCGCTCGTAGGAAACCTCGTACCCCGGCGACGGCGTCATGACAAAGCGGCCCAGCGTCCGGCCTTTGCACTCGCAACTCGATCTGTGGGCCGGGTAGCCCCATGCGATCGACACTCCAAACCCGACCCCCGAGGAAGACCCGTCCGTCGTGCTCGAGCTGCACCGTGGGTTCGTCGGACGAGCCGGACTCGTAACGGCACGATCTGAGGTGCAGCAGGGTAACGAGTTCGTCTCGCACGCGTTCAACGACCTCACGAGAAGGTGCACCCGAAGTGGCGAGTTCCGAGACGTCGTGGATCAGTCCGACGAAGTCGGCTTCCTCGACTGCTGTCTCATGGTGCTGACGGCTACGCGCCGCCAGCTCGGTGACGATGATCCCGACAACGAAAAGACTCACGGCAGTCTCGATGTCCTGCCGGTGGGTGATCGCAAGCTGCTCGTAGGGCCGAGTGAGGAAGAAATCGAACCATACGGTGGCAGAGATCGTGGCCACGATCCCCGAGATCCGGTTACCCAATGTTGCGACCGCCACGATTACTGCCACGAGGATCAGAGCAGATGCCGTGTTGGTGAAGCTCGAGCGGAAGGGAACGAGCATGGCCACCACGCCGAGCGGGAGGACGACCGCGGCGGCGAAAGCTATCTGGTCTCGGTGAAGCCGGATCTTGTCCATGGCGACCTCGCTTCGATCTGTGCTCCTCAGTTTGGCCTACTGTGCTGCTGCCGTAGAATTTGGCGTCTCAGGGATGCTGTTGCAACGTCTCTTCACCTCGGATGTAGCGGGTCCAGAAGGTCTCGTCGGGGTAGCTCCGAACCGGGACGGTGGGGCAGTTCGGCACAGGGGATACGGAATTCAATGGCACGTGTCGGGGGGGCTGGCTATACGACCGTGGTTATACGGCAGCTGTGGCAGGTCCGGTCTGCGGCCGCACCGACGTCGCCCGGTGGATCTCCCCGGACGCGATTCAATGAGCCTCGGCGTCGATGCGCTTCGGGCGAATATTGGACCCGAACAAGGCGAAGAGAACCACGAGCCACGTGCTGACGAAGATCATGCTTGCGATGACGTCGGTGGTCCAGTGCACACCCAACTCAACCCGTGAAAATGCCACCGCCGCCACTGCCAATGCCGCCAGAACCCACGCCAGGATCCCGTAGCCCGATCTTGGGGCGATGGCCCCCACGATGAGGGCCAAGGTCGTGAAGACCACGACAGCGACGGCAGTGTGACCCGACGGCCACGACCAGCCGTGCGCCGAGACGAGCCTGAGATCCGGTGGCGGGCGGTCACGCTCGACTACGTGTTTGGCCAGGGTCACGCCGCCGTTCTCCCCCGCCCAGGCGACGACCGCGAGAACCACGGCGGCCACTGGGAGGCGGCGGCGGAAGGCGAGGACTACCAATACGAGCCCGGTCGCCACGAGCGCGACCCACGAACCGAGCCAGGTCACGACTTTCATGACCACGTTGAGCGCCGGGGTCCGGTGAGCGGCAACAAGGGTGGTCACGTGGCGGTCGAATGCATTGACTGAGGAAGAGTGGACGACCCCCACACCGACGCCGATCAGGAGCCCGGTCAAGGCAGCCCACGCCACGATGAGTACAAGTGCCCGCACGGAACGGCTGCGGCGCTGGCGGGGCAGATGCGGTAAATCGGGCGATTCGGGTTCTTGCGATTCTGGAAGCAGGATCGACCACGGTACATTCTGAAGCTCTGACCATGCGGCGGGCGTCGCCCACATGATCAGCCGTGAGCGGATGTGGAAGTTGGTCTCGGCGGTCACCGGCTTGTAGTACAGGACCACCACGTCTTTGAGGCCGACAAGGGCTTCGAGTATCTCGCTATGGTCGCGAAGAACGAAGGTGCTTCTTGGTTGTTGGGTCACACCTCAAGCTTGAAGCACCTTCGTCGCGCTCGAGGTGATCCTGGTAAGGGGCGCGACCCCGCCAGAATCCGGAGACATCTAATGTCGGGTCAACGGTGGTGGGCCGTAGAGGACTCGAACCTCTGACCCCTTGCGCGTCATGCAAGTGCGCTACCAACTGCGCCAACGGCCCGTCGGCGAAAACCCTACCACCAGCCAATTCGGCCGCCGACGCCCTGACCGCCCGATCGGGCGCTGCCCTGGTGGATTTTCCCTACAATTGCGAGCCATGACAGGCACCGGCAGCACGAGCGGCACCGCCGGGTCAGCCACGAGCCCGCTTCCCGACCTCGATGATCACCTCAAGCGGATCGCAGAGGACGGCTACACCGTGCTCCCCGACGCGATCGAGCCCGAGTTGGTCGACGAGATCGACGAGGCACTGCTCAGACTGGAGCACGACCTGGGCACCGTCCCGGCCGACAACCTGTTCGAGGGCCTGCACACCACCCGGGTGTACAACCTGCTCGTTCACGGGGTGACCTTCCAAAAGATTCCCGTCCATCCCAACGTGCTCCCCGTGGTCGAGGGTGTGCTCGATCCCGGTCTCCTGATCTCGTCACTCTCGTCCATCGCCATCGGGCCTGACGAGCAGGCGCAGCCCATCCACGCGGACGATCAACTCATCCCCTTGGCCCGTCCCCACGTGCCGATCATCTGCAACACCATGTGGGCCATCACCGGCTTCACCGAGGAGAACGGAGCCACCCGGCTCGTCCCGGGCAGCCACCTGCGCGACGAGCCCCCGAATCCCCTGGAGCTCTACGACACCATCCCTGCCGAAATGGCGAAGGGAAGCGTCCTCGTCTGGGTGGGGAGCCTGTGGCACGGGGGCGGCGCCAATCGCACCGACTCGCGGCGGGTGGGGATCGCCATGAACTACTGCGCCGGATACATCCGTCAGCAGGAGAATCAGCAGCTCGGCGTGCCGCCAGAGCTGGTCAAGACCTTTCCTCGTCGGTTGCAGGAACTCGTCGGCTACTCGGTGTACAACGGCCTCGTGGGCCACATCGACAAGAAGCACCCCGCCAAGGTCGTCCTCTCCGAGAACGAAGGCGTCGACATGGTCTGGGACCTGCTCAAGGCCTGATCGGCTCAGGCCGCCGTCGTAAGGGACGACGCCACGACGGGCCACTCGTAGTCCCGGGGATCGATCGGCTCCATCTCCTGTGACTGGCGCCATTCGTCGTAGGAGTGCGCCCATTCGCGCTGCCAACCGATCTGCGCGTCGTGGAGCTTGGTCAGGTCGCCCTCACGCAACGCCGCATGTCGCCACGCCAGCGCGAAGAGGACCTCGATGGACGCGACGGCGTCGGACCACGCGTCATGCGCGTTGGTGATCTCGATGCCGTAGTGGTCGCACAGGTCGACGAGGGTGCGCCGACCATGGCGATCGGGGTCAAAGTGGCGGTCGATCACGACTGCGTCGAGCACCGGCCCGCACCACCCCCGCTCGATGATGCCTCGGCCGCTCAGGCGCCACGCCTGGGTCTGGAGGATCGTGAGGTCGTAGTCGAGCTTCATCCCCGCCAGCGGCACGCCGCGCCGACCGGCGGCCACGACGGCATCAGACACCAGCTCGATCCCAGTTCGGAGTGGCATGCCTTCCTGACGCGCCCGCTCCGTCGAGATGCCGTGCACCGCGGTCGCCTCCGCCGGTATGTCGCATTCCGGGTCGATGAGACCCGACCAGCTCTTGACCACGACGCCCTCCACCACGGAGACCAACGCGTACGAGACCGGAATGTCGCGGAAGCGATCGACCCCTGTCGTCTCGAAGTCGAGGCCGAGTACCTCGCCGGCGGTCCACGCACCCACGGCGTCGAGCATGGCAGCAGGGTGCGACAGAAACAGGGATACCCGGACCGGTTCCCGACGGCTACGGTCCTCGCGATGCACGGCCGCACCCGGACCGGGTGGCGACGCCCACTGACCATGGCGGCCGCACTGGCGGTCGGCGCACTGTCCGCATCGATCCCTCCCGATTTCAGGGTCAGCACAGCGGGCGGCCAGCCGCCCGGATCGGCCGGGACCCCGGATCCGGCGGCGCTCGTCCGCCCCCTCGACGGCACGGGCACCGGTCCCGTCAGTCCCGGAACCGTGGGCGAGTTCCCCGGTGCCGACCTCCCTTTCGGTATGATCCAGTGGAGCCCCGACACCAGCCCCGACGCCGCCCAGGCCGGTGGCGGGTACGCCGACTCCGACAGCCGCATCAACGGCTTCAGCCTCACCCATCTCAGCGGGACCGGGTGCCCCTCCTACCAGGATGTCCCGATCCTCCCTACCGTGGGTCCCGTCGGCACGGACCCCGAAGCGTCCACCGCCGCGTTCTCCCACAGCCGGGAGCACGCCGCGCCTGGTCGGTACCAGGTCGAGCTCGGACCGGCTCCTGTCTCGGTCTCGCTCGCGGTCACCCGGCGCACGGGCATCTCGACCTTCGACTTCCCGTCTGCCACCGAGTCCAACCTGCTGTTCAAGGTGGGCGGAAGCGCCAACCCAGTCACGGCGGCCGAAGTGCGTGTCGTCGGTCGCACCGAGGTCGAGGGCCAGGTGACCAGCGGCCAGTTCTGCCAGACCGGAACCAGCTACACGGTCCACTTCGTGGCGCACTTCAACCGACCCTTCACCGCCCGTGGCATGTGGGACAGGTCCGGGGTCACGGCCGGCGGCACAGAGTGTGCGAGTGCGTCGTGCGGCGCCTACGTGACCTTCGACACCACCATGCAACGAAGGGTCATGATGAAGGTGGCGATCTCCTTCGTCAGCACAGCGGACGCCGCGCAGAACCTCAAGATGGAGGACCCCGGCTGGTCGCTCCAGCGGGTGGCCGCGCTCGGACGGTCGCAGTGGAACGCGATCCTCGGCCGCGTCGCCATCGGCGGTGGCACATCGGCACAGGAGCACACGTTCTACACGGCCCTGTACCACTCCCTCCTCTTTCCCAACGTCGTGTCGGACGACAACGGCCAGTACCCCGGCAGCGACGGGAAGATGCATGTGGCTCGTGGTCGCGACGAGTACTCCAACTTCTCGGAGTGGGACATCTATCGGAGCGAGACGCAGCTGGAGTCCCTTCTCGCTCCGCGGGACGTCGGGGACATGGTGCAGTCGCTCCTCGACGAGGCCCAGCAGGACGGCTGGCTCCCGAAATGGGCCATCGTGGGCGGAGACGAGTCGCAGATCAACGGAGACTCCGCCGACCCCATCATCGCGGATGCGTACGCCATGGGAGTACGCAACTTCGACGTGAACGCAGCACTGAAGTACATGGTCAAGGGGGCGACGAAGAACGAGACGGGCCACGGCCTCGAGATCGAGCGCCAGTACCTGAGCCAATACCTGACCCAGCACTATGTGAACGCCGGGTCACTCGATCTCACGTCGATCGACTACTCCATCGGTGGCTCAGTGACCCTCGAGTACGCCATCGACGACTTCTCCATCGCCCAGATCGCCCTAGCCGAGCACGACGGCGCACTCGCCCGCGCCATGATGCAGCGCGCCGCCAACTGGGAGTACCTCTTCAACCCTGCCACGGGCTTCATCCAGGCCCGCGGCGGCGACGGCAGCTTCCCGCCGGGCCAGGCCTTCGAAGCGTCGCAGCTGGAGCCCGGGGGCCAGACCGGCTTCGAGGAGGGCAACGCAGTGCAGTACACGTGGTCGGTTCCGCAGAACCTGGCCGCCCTGTCGTCACTAATGGGCGGTGATGCCGCCGCCACGAACGCGCTGCGGAGCTTCATGCACTCCCTCAACGCGACCCGGAACGTGCCCAACGAATGGTCCGGCAACGAGCCCGGGGAGTGGGCGCCCTGGGAGTTCGACTACTTCGGTGCGCCCGCCGACACCCAGCGGACCGTTCGTGCCATCGTCAACACGGAGTACGCGGATGCCCCCGTCGACGAGCCGGGCAACGACGACTTGGGCGCCCTGTCCTCGTGGTACGTCTGGGCGGCCCTCGGCATGTTCCCCGTGACCCCGGGGTCGGCGAACCTCGCGCTCGCCAGTCCCCTCTTTCCGTCCGTGTCGATCACCTTGCCCGATGGCCGCCGCCTCATCGAACAAGCCCCCGGGGCGGCGGCCTCCCGGCCCTTCGTCCACGCCCTGACCGTCTCGGGGGTGACCCGCCCCGCTCCTGCTTCGTCGCCGACGGGGTGCCCGGCCTCCGTCGGGCGGAACCTCCCCGCCGGCAGCTGGACCCTGCCCTGGCTCCCCGCGTCGGTCATAGAGTCCGGGGGCACGCTGCACTACAGCCTGTCCGACGGCCCCGACACGGCCTGGGCCTCGGCGCCGCGCTCCAGCCCTCCGTCCTTCGGCACCGGCGAGTTGCCCGCCGTCGCGTTCTCCTCCCCGAGCGGCGCGACCTCGGTCGTGGCCGGCGAGCCCGCGTCGGTGGAGATCGGCGCAGCCGCGGCCGGGGCCCGCGCCGCGTCCGTGGAGTGGCAGGTCGTTTCGGCACCGGGTGGCCTGCAGGTGACACCGTCCTCTGGCACCTTGCTGATCGCTCCGAGCAACGCCGCATCTGGCACGGCGTCCACGTGCGGCCCCGCACACGCCGCCCCCCAGACAATCACGATCACCGCACCGACCGCGGGCTCGTACCCACTTCGGGTCGATCTGCGAACCGCGGACGGTCGACGCCTGCCGCCCGTCGTCGTGGAGGTCTCGGCGCGACCCTGACGAGGATTCGCGGTACCGCGACTGCAGCGCAGAGGGATGCAACTGGGACCCTCCTCCGTGGGCGGCCACCCAGCCGAGACGGGACCGATGTTGTCGGGACGTTGTGCCCGTTGGATCCGGTCGGCTCTATCTCCCCCTGCGTCGCGCTGCCAACATTCATAGGGCGAGGGATGGTGATCGGGGGGTCAGTTGTCAGGGGGTCACCATCCCTCCACATCATCGACGTAGCGTCAACATCGCGAGTGAGGGGGTTGGGGCGGCACCACCGATGCCGAACGGCGAGCAATTCGGCGGCACAACGTGGCGTAACGGCCCGTGTCGACGGGTGCCCGGGTCATCGCCCACAGGAAGCGGAGGCGTCGTAACCGGGTCGGCAAAAGGGGTGCCGCCCGCCGGCAGGCCGGGCATGACACAATCTGCGGCGCCCAGGGGGGCTCGGGCGATGGGGGTGGCGATTCCAACCTTGCTTTCCGCGGGGTTGGGTCGCGGCCGGCCAGGTCCTGATTCGGCACTCTCAGGGTTCTCTCCGTCGCTTCCATGAGCGGCGGCTTCGCATCGAGTGCCCATGCTCACGATCATCGAAGCGGCAGCGGGTGGAATCGCCGGCCGTACGGGGATTGCAGGAACCCGTTGTGACGCTCTTCGCATCGGAGGCTCTCAGTGACGGCATCGTTCGCACTTTCAATGCGGCCTGGAGGCGACCTACGCTGGCGCGATGACCGATGTCCAAGACAGGTACCGGCTGGTGTCGAACCGCTTCGACGCCGCGGTCAGGGCGGTGACTCCTGACAAGTGGGGGACCCCGTCCCCCTGCGAGAAGTGGACGGCCCGCGACGTGGTGGCTCACGTGGTCGAGGGTCACCGGGGTGTGATCGCCGGCGTAAGGGGTGGGGAGTCGGAGCCCATGGGCGCCGACGAGGACCCGAGGCAGGCCTGGGAGAAGGCCTCTCGGGCGATCGACGAGATCACCGGAGACGCGGAGGTGCTCGCCACGGAGTTCGACGGGCCGACCGGCAGGATGCCAGCCGGTGAGGTCATCGGCCGCTTCGTGACCATGGACCTGCTCGTCCACACCTGGGACCTGGCGCGAGCGGTCGGTGCGGACGAGCGCCTCGACGAGGACTCCGTCCGCCACGCCTACGAGGATCTCAAGCCGATGGACGCCATGATCCGCCAGCCCAACGTCTTCGGGCCCAAGTTGGAACCACCCCCCGGTGCGGACCTGCAGACGGAGTTCCTCTATTTCCTGGGCCGCCGGGCGTAGGGAGGGCGTCGCTCGAGGTCGGGAATCGCAGCAATTCGACTGCGTCGCGACATGCCGGATGCCGGCTCGCCAGTTTTCATGAATGGCCCCTCCCCCATGGTGCCGAGCCACCTCACTCATCCGGCCAACCCGAACACCTTCAATCGTGGTGGGGTTGGGGTGACGCCGCGTCCCTCCCTGCCTTCTCAGCATTCGACCCATGCAGGTTGCGGCTCCGGGAGGGTCGCCTCACCGGCAGGTCGGTTAACTTGCCACGTCCGGAGTGTTCACGGTGTGACACGGGTTCAGCGGACGGAGATGCTTCGACCAGCCACATGCATCGGCCGCGATCCATGGCAAGCGATCACGGTCAGGACATCTTTGGGCTGACCCCTGGCGGTCTCGGCCGGATTCCAACCGAGCGCCAGGGGAAGCCAGACAGCGCGGCCCACTCCTCCGGCGTGGCGTCTTGCCACACCCAGAACGACGCGCCGAGCGCGCCCGCTCGCCGGCTGGCACTCAAGAACTCGGTGATTTCTGCTCCGCTGGGTGAGACGGTCCGGCCGCCGTCACCCGCGAAGTTGAAGGCCTGTCCGATGACGTGTACCGGTCGGAGCGTCGAGAGGCGAGCGACGTCGAGCGCGGCGTCGGTGCCGGGATCGGTGCACTCCCAGTAGACCATCGGGGCGAAGGCATCGACGTATGGCGCCATCGCCTGGTAGGGGTAGCCACCGTCCCAGTTGGCGTCGGTCGGAGGGTAGACGGTGGCCACGACCAACCGACTGGCGGCGGCGTGCCGAACGAGCTCAAGGTATACGGCCGCCCGTTGGGCGCTGAGCATGACACCCTCGGTCGCCTCCTCGATGTCGGCGCTGTACCCGTCGACCTGCTGGCCGTCGGGAGCGCGCCAGCCGAGGATCTGCGCGGTCCACTGGGCGTCGCCGACAGGGTCCCACAGATAGGGGAAGCCCCACGCGATCACGGCGAGGCCGTGGGCATGGGCCACGGGCACCAGCGAGTCCAGCTCCTCGGCGCCGTAGAAGCCGTTCATTGAGTCGCCCACCCGGACCCACAGCTGGTGTAGCCCAGCCGAAACGGCCTGCTGCACGACATCGTTGGCGTCGCCGCCGTCAGTGCTGGCCCACTCCCAGATCCACATGCCCCTCCCGCTGAGCGCCGAGACGTGTGCGGTCCACGGCGCCGGCGCCTCCACCGGCGGAAGCGCCGTCACGAGGACCCCGGGGTGCCACGGCGGCGGTGAGGTCGGGAGCGGCGGGTGCGGGGGCACGGGGCAGCCGGCAAGCGCGACCGGGCTGGAAGTCATGGGCACCGTGGTGGTGGTCGGCGCGGGCTGTGCGGCCGGGTGCGCCCGCCGCCGCAGTCCTCTTGGCCTCGGCGAGGCGAGTGCGGGTCGCAAAAGGAGCGAAGGCGCCGAGATGGCCACACGGCCCGAGCTACTCGAGGCCTTGGGTGGAGCGGGGCCGGACGCCGCGGCGAGCGTTGCCACAGCGACCACCGCAGCGCTGCCGAGCAAAACCCACACCGCGGCCCACGAACGCTTGACCCGACCAGACAAGAGCACAGTCCATTGTCGCGGGCCGGCTGGTGACGCGCTCGGCAGCCCTGCATCCCCGATACCTGGAAGGTCCGTGGCTCAGGGGTGGGAAACCAACAGACCGCCTCGAACCGGCGTTGGGGGCGACCCTGTGCGACATCGTCGATGAGGTGCACGGTCTCGACTTCCCCGATCGTCCTTGTCGGCTGCTCCGTCCGGGAATACCCTGCGCCGGCGCGTGCGTGCACCCTTGAGGACGTGATGAACGTGCTGGGTCCGACACCCAGTCCTTCAGGCCTGCCTGCTCGTTGGTGCCTCCAGTCGTCGGCTGAGACGGCCCAGGGCGGTGACGACCACCGAGGAAACGACGCCATCCCACGTGCGTGCGCTGTTCACCCCACACGGCCGTGGTCTGGGACGGCTGGCGGATGAACGGCGCAGAGGACCTTCGACAGCGCCGTTCGGTAACACGCTGCAGCGCGCTTCTTGCCCCGTTCGGTGGCGGGGCTAGGCTGTGGACACGTTCTACGGCCACGGTTCCTCGATCGCCCTGGTGATCTTTGTCGGCCTGTTCGCGCTGCGGGCGTTCTCCTCTCAGAAACGCCGCCGGGGCCACCAACGGAGTGCACCTTCAACGAGCTCATTCACCGCCCCCACATTTCCAAGTCAAGGATCCGATGCCATCGACGGATCGTCCCGAGAGGTCACGTACACCGGGATCGCTCCCGGCTGGCTGACCGATCCCTCGGGCCGACACGAGCACCGGTATTGGTCGGGGCGTGAATGGACGGAGCACGTGAGGGACGATGGCGTCCCGAGCACCGACCCACCTCCAGGCAGCACTGGTCGCGAGGCGTCCTCGTAGTCCCAGGACCCGGAGGTGTGAAGAGGCGCGGCTCCTTTGGCGAGGGTAGCGACGTTGAGCTGGACAGCACCGACGCCGCGGTCAGCGGATCGGGAGCGGCCGCCAGCACACGTTCTGCACGGTGGGTCGACTTGGTACACAGTGAACCTTGATGGACAGTTCAGAACTTCTCGTGATCGGTGCCGGCCCATATGGAGTTGCGACGGCCGCTCGTGCAATGGAGCGTGGTATCGAAACGATCCTCGTCGGCGGGCCCATGTCCTTCTGGAAGCAGCACATGCCCGAGGGGATGTGCTTACGCTCAGGCCCGGACTGGCATCTCGATGCGGCCGGCGTCCACACCTTTGAGGCGTTCCTCGAGGAAGAGGGGATTGCACCCAACGAGGTCGACCCCGTACCCATCACAGTGTTCCTCGACTACGCCTCCTGGTTCCAGGACAACAGAGGCGTTATCGCGCGGGAGGACCTCGTCACCCAACTCACCCACAATGGCAAGAGATTCGAAGCGCTCCTTGCTAACGGTGAGCGAATAGCCGCCGACGCGGTGGTCGCTGCGCCGGGGATTCGCCACTTCCAACAGCTTCCGCCGTGGGCCGATTCAGTGTCGCCCGGAGTGGGGGCGCATACCTGTGATCTCGTGCACTTCGAAGATCTCCGCGGCGCGCGCGTCCTCATTGTGGGTGGCCGCCAGAGCGCCTACGAATGGGCTGCGCTCATGGGTGAGCAAGGGGCCGAGCGGATCGACATCGTCCACCGTCATGATGTCCCCCGATTCGAACGCGTCAGCTGGAAGTTCGTGGACGACCATGTCGACTCCATGCTCGCCGTACCAGGGTGGTGGCGGGCCCTCTCCCATTCCGAGCGGGAGCGGATAGCCCGGCAGTTCTGGGAGGTTGGTCGCTTGACGCTGGAGTGGTGGCTCGTCCCACGCCTCGCCAGCGATCAGTTCCATCGTTGGCCGGGCACATCCGTCACCAACGTCAGAGAAGACCCTGGAGCCCTAGTAGCTGATCTGTCGAATGGTGAACGTCTATCCGTCGACCGCATCCTCTTCGCAACGGGCTACAAAGCCAACCTGCCCAACGTGCCGTACCTCGGTGCTCTCATCGACAAAGTCGATCTGGTCGATGGTTTCCCAGTACTCAATGAGGCGTTCCAGTCGAGCATCGCCGGCCTCTACATAACAGGATTCGCTGCGACGAGGGACTTCGGGCCGTTCCTCGGATTCACGAAGGCGTGCCCAGGTGCCGCCACGCTCATCGTCGAGAGCCTCCTCCGACGTCTCTGACTGCTTGCGTACGGGCCCACCCAATTCGACGGTAGCCACACCAGGATGCGGCGGCACGCCTCCCCGATAGGAGGTCTCAGCCTTCCGGGCCATTTCCGCTCGGCGTGCTCGCCTCCCAGGTCAGGTTCCCATTCGGATCGGCGCTTCGGGTGGCTCTTAATATGCGTTCAAGTCGGCCGGACTTTGGTCGACACTGATCAATGGGCGCGTCGCGCTGCGAACCGACGCTGCGCCGTTTCTGGAGGATGGACCGTGGAGAATCGCCGACGGGCACACCGCCAATCCGCCGTTTGGATGGGCTCTTGCCATGTTGAGGGCGAACCCACTCACCTGTGGCGGGACTGCGGAGTCTTCGACTTCTCGGTGCTCGGTGTGGGAATCGATCTTCGCCACCCTGCTTCATCCGATCTCGTGGGACGTGGCATCTCCGTGCGTCTTCCGGTAGGTGCGTCCATCGACATGACGCTCACGGGTGTGGTGCGAAATGCAAAGGCCGGCCCGGATGAAATCGTACGAGCAGGACTCGAATTCGTAGACCTCTCCGAAACTGAGCGCTCCATCGTCGATCTGCTCGAACTTGCCTCTGTGAGCAGATCAAGGTCCTGACCGTCAGATTTCATCCATCCCGTTGAAGCCGGCGAGTGTGGCAGTCTCTCTCCGACTCGTGTCGGGGGTCCTCACGTGCCCGACCGTCCCACTGACCCGGCGTGATGGTGCAACAGGTAGCGAGACTGGAGACCTCCGATTGCTCCTATGCGAGCGGCACGACGCCCCGGGGCAGAACCAGCGGAAGATCGCTGTAGGTGACGATGCCCGGCGCGGCGGCCACGACGGCCGGGATCGCGTTGATGGCAGGCATCGCCGTCATGATGTGCCCGAGCACCATGAACTCCTCCATCGTCTGAGCTTCGAAGTCGGGTGGCGGGAGAAATCCCACGTTGAGGGTCAGGCTTGGCAGCCCATCAATCTGGATGACCCAACCGTCCTGGTCGATCTTCCAGTCGGGCTCGAGCGTCTGGCCCTTTCGCCACCGAACGTTGAGCTCGACGAGAACCTTGTCTCCGACCAGACCCTTCCAAGAGGCCGCCACACCGGCGACGCATCCTGCCGCAATGGTCCACGAACCGAGATCAAGATCGGTTGTGGTTTGCGCGTACTCGGCCTCGCAGCGCACGTCGTCGAGCTCGACACCAAGGGAGTCAGCGACCATGCCAACGGCCTCGGCAAAGACCGCCGTGCCGTGCGCTGTCATCGCCTGAAGTTCGGGATGGTCGATCGGTTGACCAAAACCCACTGGGGTTTCGGTCGCCGGTGAATCATAGAAGGTCGTATCTGCGGCCTCGTTGACCGTGACCTTGTCGACCCGCTCACAGATACTTGCCGACACGATGGCTAGCAACTCGGCAAACCCGGGACTGATGCCGGAGCCAAACATGCTCGAGTTGCCGCGACGGCAGGCCTCGGCGATCCGATCACGACCCGGGCCCAGGTTGCGCCCCGTGATGAACGAAGCAGTTGCAACGACGTTGACACCTGCCGACAAGATGCGTTCCAGTTCGGCGACATCCAGCCACATCGGGTTGTAGACCACGCAGTCGGGGTTCAGTTCAAGCAGTGCGCCGATGTCGTTGGTGGCGACTATGCCCAGCGGGTCAATGCCGCACAGCTCACCGACGTCGTGGCCGACCTTCTCCGGCGACCAGGCGTAGCAACCGACGAGCTCGAGCGTGGGGTTCGCAGCAATCGCCTGCACTGAGCTCTTGCCGACATTTCCCGTCGTCCACTGGACGACCCGATAGCGCGGTGTGCTGGGCATTTGGGCACCATAGCGCTGGCGCGATCGACGGGACGCCGTACATCACGTGGATCCGACCGGTTCACAGTTGTCCGGCTCTCGTGGACCACGTCCCACCGACACGGCGTTCGGGGACGCTCAGGCTGAGTCCCGGTTGGAGGGCAAAGGGACCGCAAACTCCATCTCGTCCCAGAGCACCCTCAGCCGTTTCGCCTGTGCCGGCACCCCGGGCGCGAAGCCCGAGTGTCCGCGCCTTTCATTGCCGCCTCCCCCCGAACCACCGCCGGACGGCTGGAACTCGGTGCCCACGTCGTCGACGAGGGTGACCGAACGTCGCTGCATCTGAAGTCGCTGGATCAGCCTACATGGAGAACATCGCGGGCGGGAATGGGGAAATTCGACGGTCCGCAGGCTGCAGCCGATCGACCTGTCGGGGCGGGAAGCCTCCAATCGCGGCGCGTCCCCAATCGGCCGCCTCAGATGGCAGTCGGGGATTCGCGTCCGAACCACCGAACGGCTCGCGTGGACCCCCACTCCCGCTTTTCCTGGGTGAGCGCTGGAGTGGGTGCGCTGAACTTTGCGACGGGTGTGTCGTAGGAGAGGAAATTGACGTCGATGCGCCCTACGAGGTCATCACCCAACTCCACGTAACACGCCGACGCACCGTCGTACGGGGGCGCGACGCTCCCGTCAGTGAGCTGGGAGATGAGCACTTTGGCGACCGTGGCCGCCTCGCCTTCGGCGATCCCTCCGGCCCGCGGGACCGGTGCGCTTGTCACGTCGCCGACAGCGAAGACGCTGGGGAATTTCGTGGCGAAAGTGGCGGGGTCGACGGGAATCCATCCGTCCTCGACCAGATCGGAAGCGGCGACGACCTCGGGGGCGCAGTGGACCGGGATCCCCAAGAAAAGGTCATGAGGCAACTGCCGACCATCGTCGAGGTGTGCGACGTGGTGATCGGGATCGAGCCGAGTCACCCTTGACGAGGGCCAGTACTCGATCCCGTGTTCCTCGAGAATGGCCACGATCGCCGACGAGGTCCTCTTCGAGATCGGAATGGGCATGGGCATCGGGCTGACAAGGTGGATGGTCGAAGATTCACGCAGTCCGCGCCGGGAGAGGTAGTCATCCAGGAGAAGTGCGGTTTCGTTTGGCGCCCCAGGGCACTTGAAGAGCGGACCGAGCACTCCGACGACGACTGCGCCGCCGCCGAAATTGGCGAGTGCATTACGAGCTCGCTCCGCGCCCGCGGCAGAGTAGAACTCATACCCATCTTCTGCCAATCCCGGCGTCGCCGCTACGTCATAGTCAGCCCCGAGCGCGACCACGAGAATATCGGCGTCGTAGGTCGCTGCATCGGTGACGACTCGGCGACGCGCGGGATCTATTGCAGTAACCGTCTCTTGGCGGAATTCAACGCCAGGCTTGGCGATTTGCCGATATGGGTTCCACACCTCGGAGACCTGGCGTCGACCGAACATGACGTCGAGCTTCGAGAAGCCGAACATGAACGAATCACTCTTGTCGATGAGCGTGATATGCATCTTGTCGGGGACCGACTCAGACAACCCGGTCATGAGCTCGAGGCCGCCGAAGCCAGCTCCAAGAATGACGATGTGTTTGGGCGGCATGAGGCGCACGGTAACAGAGCTGATCGTCATGCAGCAATGTGCGCCGTGCCGATGCTCAACGCGACGAGCAGCATGACCGCGCCGATTACGACATCGAGAACGCGCCACGTCGCAGGCCGCGAACATCAGTCGGGAAGCCGCCCTGGCTCCGTATCCAAGGCCGGTGAACCAGACAATCGAAGCGGCGCAAGCCCCCGTGGCGAACAGCCATCGGCTACTCCCGTACTGATTTCCGATGGAGCCCAGAAACAACACCGTGTCCAGGTATACGTGTGGGTTCAAGAATGTGAACGCGAGCGTCGCGGCGACCACGGCCCTCAACGCATGGGGGCCGGCGGAGGCGGGCAGCAGCACCTCAGTTCGCGTTGCACGCCAGAACGAGTGCAAGGAGTAGCCGACCAGGTAGGCGACGCCGACCCATTTCAGGACCTCGAGAGCCCCCGGGAAGGTGTGAGTGATACGACCGATCCCACCGATACCGAGCAAGATCAGCACCACATCAGAGGTTGCACAGATCGCCACTGCGACGCCGACATGCTGCCGCGCGAGCCCGAGACGCAAGAGGTAGGCGTTCTGTGCGCCAATTGCGACAATGAGCGATAGGCCGGTGAAGAATCCTGCCAAGGCTGCGTTCACGAGCGGCTCAGGGACCTTCCTGGAGGCTCATGGGTGGCCGCATAGCGCAGAGTCTGACCTCCCTGGCACCATCACGAGTCGTCGCTCGGCAATGAGGTCCCCCAGCCAGCGATCGAGGCCGGTTCCGGCAAACGACCCAGCTCCGGTCCCGGATCGCTGCCTATCCTTTGCCTGTGAGTCGGGAATGCCCGACGAACCGAGTCCTTAAGTGCCTTGTTCCTTTAGGACTGCTGGCGCCCGTTCTGGCCGGCTGTTCGAGCAACGGGCTGGTTGTGACGTTGTCAGGCGATACCACTCAAGCGGCGGGTGTTCGGTTCAACCGAGGCTGCGAGCAAGATACGGCTCCCGGTTCGATGTTGGTGGCGATCTCACCGCGGTGAGTCTCGTGATCGAGAATGACCTAATCACGCGGATCTACGCTGTCCGCAATCCGAACAAGCTAGGACGACTGGAAGAGGTGGCGGAACTGCGGCGGTGACCGTCCCGCGGCCACTTACGGGCTATGCCTAGGGTGTCGCACTGCCCCTCCGAGCCTGCGTACTGTGGCACACCCCGCTACTCCTTCAGAAGCGGGATCGCCAACATGACAGCCGCGATCACGCAGTGTCCGCCGTGAACGGACCGAAGAGATCCTCCTCCGCCATCGCGAAGGCCACACTGCCGACGACCTGACTCAGCAGCCCGCCGATGCCGGTGCGCTCCGGCCGAACGCTGTCGTCGTCCAGCGGCTCGGACCGAATGCAGGCCCGTGGTGAGGCTTCCTACTCGATCGCCCCGTTCAAGGCTTCCGCGATCTCGTCTATCGCGGACTGCTCGGACTCGCTCACTTCCTGACCATGCTCACGGTGGGCAGCAGCAACCTTGTGGGCCAGCGTGACGATGAAACGGCGGTATTCTTCGACCTCTTCGGGCGCGGCCTTTCTCTCAAGCAGAGCAACCGAATCACGCAGGTATTGCAGTCCGTGTTGCTTGAGTTCTTCGGGAGAGTGATAGTGCGCATGATCTCGCTCGGGCTTCGCCGCGACGATTGCATCTAGAAGTTCGCTCTTGCCGTGCTGCTGGCGTGCCTCGACGTAGGCCTTAGCCATGGCGATGGTCTCGCGAAACGAGCCCCCTCGTTGGGCAGTGACCACGATCATTCCAGCACTTGGTGGCGCTTCTAGGATCAGCTGCCATTCCTCAGTCGTGAAATCAGACTGTGAGGTCACCGCCACTCTCCTATCTCTAGCAATCGCCGTCTCCGGTTCTGGAGTGCACCGTAGCGTCCGATCGCGCAGGCGTGGGGCATTGCGCCACTGGCGAGTCGCCACCCAACCAACGGAGTCTCTTGACGTGCCAAAACGAGGTGCCGTAGTCCCGGCGAAGGGGACGCCGCTTCGGTCGGCGTTGCTATCTCTCGATGACGTGTCGGAGAGGATTCGGAGCAGCCACGCAGGCGGTCTACAGGGGCTTCACATGAACGGCTGGCACTCTGGCACCCGAGTTTGAGGAGAGCCGTCGTGATTGACTATGAACCAAGCAGCCCCCGGGACATCGTTCCCTCTGATCCCGAGTCGGCCAAAACGTCGGGGCCAACCGTCATTGGTGCTTTGGAGCGCGCGGCTTCTGTATCGCCTGTCCCACCAGCGTCTTCACCCCGTTGGCCCATCACAGTGACCATGGCTGAGCAAGCATGCGGGCCGAGGATGCAGGGTCGACTTTCGATGATGAGGCTGGGTTTGATCGCGGCCGCTGCGCTGATGGGCTCGGTGACGGGATTGTTCATCGGCCTCGGCTCGTCGTCCTCAGCATCGGCCGCGCAACCCGTGGCCGCCGGCAACTCCACTGGACATTTTGAATCCGGCGGCAGGGGATCCAACGCACGATCTGGACCGGCCCCAGGGGGATCATCAGGCACGGTCCCGGAACGTGGCCAAGTCGAGCTTCACCCTTACGACGTCAGCGGGTCAGGAGGCGACGGTCGACGAAGTGACTTCGACGAAATACAAGAAGGGGACCAGCGCGACCTCGAAGAACACCATTGCTGAGGGCGAACACGTCCTCGTACTAGGGACCGTCAGTTCAACGACCATCAAGGCCACGCAAGTCATCGTGCAAACGACAGGCGGCGGATCTAAGCCCTCGGCGACGACGGTGGTCCCCTTCCGGAGGGGTACGCAGGAGGCGTCGAAGCAGATCGGTCAGGTCCCCGCCAGCTACGGCGAGGGGTCAGGGACGATCGTGAGCGGAACAACAGCCAATAAGGCGACGGAGGCTGTGCTGGCGGCCTACCCAGGAGGGATTGTTGACCGCGTTGTGAAGCTGAGCAACGGTGAATACGAAGTCCACAACATCGGGCTCAACTGGCCACATCACGTCTTCGTCAACCAAGACTTCAAGGTGGTCGGTGCCAACTAGTTGCTGACGTAGATCACAATCGCCGGGCCCCCTGGTGCCGGAGCGCCCGACCGTCCTGACGGCAATGTTCGGGGACGTCCCAGAAGTTGCGGTTCCGCCCACTCCCGGCGAATGTGACGGGGTCTGCCGATTAGAACGCTCTGAAGGACGATTCATAGAGCGCTTTGTACATCTCAGTCATTTCCGGAAGTTGGTAGTGCGCCTGAAGACCGCTTGGGTTGGGCAGGAGCCAAAGACGGGCACCTGCGAGGAGTTCGGGCTGGCGACCGATTACGGCTCCGGTTCGAAGAAAGGCCGTCCGGTACGCCTGCAGCCCGAGCACGGCGACGCAGCGGGGCCGCAGCATCCCCACCTTGCCCTCGAGCTGTGTTGCGCCTTCTCGCAGTTCGGCCACACTGAGTTCGCTGGCGGCGGCTGTCACTCGCCCCACCAGGTTCGTGATGCCTATGCCGAGTCCGGGCAGTATGCGCTGCTCGGCGGGCAAGAGAATGGACTCGGTGAATCCACCGGCGCAGAGCAACTTCCAGAACCGGTTCCCCGGCCGGGCGAAATGCAGGCGGAGGTCACCTGAGAGCGTGCCGGGATTGATCCCGCAGAAGAGCACGCGCAGATCCGGACCGACCAGATCGGCGACAGCCTGCTCCATGGAACAAGAACATACGCTCCGGCTAACCGTCCTACCCGGTACTGATCTTCTCCAACCTCTCCAGGCTGGCCCTGATGGACTCAAGCACCGAATTGGTCCCGTTTGATCCACTCCCCGCCCCCGCGCAGGAGCATTGACGGTTTTCCTCTGGGCCGCAGTCAAAGACCTCGGTGACGACGGTGGCGTCCTCACCGTCCGGAGTGAGGCTGTAGCCCCAGCTTTAGACCGCAGGGATGCCGACTTTGGATGGATCACCTCCTAAAGGGGTCTCCCGGAGCGGGTTCCGAAAAGATGCGGCGATCTGGCTCGAACTCCACCACATAGTTGAGCATGAGGTAGTCGCGACCGAGCCGGTTCATCTTCATGGTGAAGGTGTCGCCGATGTCGGAGATGGGACGGTTGAAGACGGTTCCCCGGAGCAGGTCGGACCCGTCGAAATCCATGTGACGTTGCGGATTCGCCAGGATCTCGAATATGAGGGCTGCCCGTGCTTTGATCCCGCGTGACACTCGACAGGCTTGCTTTCCTCTGTCATGGTGCAGTCCAATCTGTCGCTCTGCGCCTGCCTTACCGAGCGCTCCTCAGCGTCTATGCAAGTGGACGTTGCAGGTCCCGCGATTTCAATCCAGAATTTCAGAATTCTTGGACCGATTCGACGTATCCCACTTTGATGGAGCCGTCAGCAACGTGGAGCATGCCCCGACGTGTCGAATTGTCACACCGTCCCGGCGAACCGGGGCACCTCCCATGGCCCCGCTCGAGATGCCATCACCGCGGGCGGGTCGAAGCGCCAACGAGAGCGACTGCGATGATCACGTGGGCAAAGAGAAGTGCCCGACCGTAGCCAGGGCACGGGCGCCGACCCCAGAAGACCGGTTCCGACATGGCGCCTAGGGCAAAGGCTGCTTCTAGCACTCGCAACGCGGCGGGCCGCCGAATCAGGGCAACCGCGACGATCAAGGACGCGAGCGGCGCCGACAATCCTGTGCCCCACATGGCAAGCACTGCCGGATGTCTCATATCGAGCGAGCGACCAAAACCAAGGGGCTCACCGGCTACACGATGACGAACTGCCACAATCGCGCCGGCAGCGTCCACAGCGACGAGTGCAGCAACCAGCCGACCGGTAGAAGTTCTCACTCTCGCAGTTTGCCCGCCAGCTCAATCCGGTGCTTGAGAGACGAAAGCGCCCATCCCGGCAGCGAGGACGGGGCACCCCCGTCGTGAATACGCGCCCATAGTCCTCGGGTTGGTGAAATCTTGCAGATGGCACCGTGAGGACGTGGGACGAAGGTTGGATGGATGTGGGGCTACTTGGATCTGTCGGACCGAGAGTGGCGCGACCTGGACTGCCTGAAGATTCGTAGTACATGCGGCCAATCCGGTGTTTTGGGGCGCAGATTCAGCGCCGGCGCTGGGCCTGGATAAGGGGAACTCCAAACGGCAAAAAAGCCACGATGGCAGCGGCCAGCGCGAGAAAGGCGCCCCACGACCAGCTGAATCCGGCCGGCTTGAGCAGGAAGCCCAGCACCACGAGAGCAGCATTGACCCCGGTCATGAGGACCAGGAGCTGATCCTTGGACATACGGCCCTGCTCCGCGAGGTCGCCGACGCCAAACGCGGTGATTAGGACGTAGAGCACAAGCACGATCGAGTCGAGCACCGCAATGAACAGCCATCCGTGAACGCTGAGTCCATCAGCAGAGAAGGGACCCAGGCTGTACCAGGGAAGCCAGAAGGAGACCAGGAGGGCCAGGGTGGCGGGGCCGGCGACCCGATCCTTAGCGTTCAGGGCGTTCAGGCGTTGCCGCGACTTTCGGGCCCGCTTGGGTGTCGGTCGCGGCATGACAGGCGGCCTGATGGCAGCGCCGCACTTGGGGCAAAGTGCAGTCCCCACGGGCACCTCAACCAGGCAGCGGGAGCATGCAGGCAATCGACCAACTCCTTCCAGCTGTCAACGGACGCCGGCTCAGGCTACAGGCGAAGGGGCGCTGCGACTTGTTCTATTCGAATTGAGGTCGCGACCCGATCACGTGATCGATGTCGCGGCCCGTGCCGCCGTACTGGGTCACTTCTTGATGAGCCCAGTCATCTCCTCCGAGGGGAGACCAGCACCGTGGCATTCGCCACAGCAACGTCCAAATCCACGTTCACCTGACTGTGTCCGTGGAAGCTGACTTCAGAGGTAATTCCGGCGTCCTTCCAGACCAAGAGAGTGTGCCCCGATATGAGCTCGATCTGAGTGGGCGACTGGGCCGAACTGCATTGGTAAATACTCGCTGCCCGCTTCTGCACGCGGAGCCACGAACCGCTGAGGCGCGAACAATATGGCGGCACCGGGGCAATGTTCTTACCATGCTTGTGCGTCATGACGTCCTGCAAATCGGTCCCAGACATAAAGACAAAGTGTCCGAGCGGTCCACCGCTGATTGAAGTTTCCGGTGCTACCGCTCCATTGGGATTGAACAAAAGTCACACCGACATAGCTGGAAGACACCTGGAAGTTTGACTGGCTGAGTTCAAACAGTTTCCGGCTCACATCTATCGCGGCCGGGCCACAAGAACCTTCACCAAACGCTCCCACCTCTCCGATGCAGAGTCCTGCCGCGGATGCCGAGGTATCTGGAATCGGATCTGGTAACAATCCAGGACATGGAATCGCCCTCTTCAGATAGTTGGCGAACTTCTGACATTCGTGACGTTGAGATGCCGTCGCCCGGACTAGCGGAACGCCGTCTATGACCTCTGCCTTCGGTGGGGGCTTGTTCGGAGCCGATGCTGCACCTGCTTCTCGGCTCGTGCCAGTCGCCATCACGACCACGATCGCAAGAACCGTAACCGTGACGACCAGTACCGCCGCAACCAGAGATCGTCCCCGACCAGCTCGATGGAGCTCACCACGTCGCCCTAAAGGCCAGGCTCGCATGCGCGAGTCTGTCAGTTGCTCCCGCTTGTTCGGGGTCGGACCCACCGCATTCAATCCCCCCGGGCAGCTGACCTCGGTCCGACAGCGTCGCACGGGGACATTTACCTCACCTTGACTCGCTGATCGAGCAGGTGGCGACGCACGACGGCGACCGGTTCGCTTCCAGCTGGAGGGTCAGCTCCGGATGCGGTAGCGGAGGTTCACGACACCGTCGCCGAACCGGTGCTCCTCCAGCAGGTCCAACTGGACGCGGGCGTCGCTGGGGAACGCGGGCTTTCCTTCACCGACGAGCACTGGATAAATGAAGAGCTGGCACTCATCGACCAGCCCGGCGTGGAACGCGTGGCCGGCGAGGGTCGAACCGCCGATGGTCAAATCACTCGCGGCGGACGACTTCATCTCGCGGATCGAGTCGGGATCGAAGCGGCGCTCGAGCCGCGTGTTGGTGGTCGAGACGACGGTCAGCCTCGTGGAGTAGACGATCTTGTCAGCCGCTCGCCAGACATTCGCGAAGTCTGCCATCAGCTCCGACTGGGCGGCCAGGGTGGGGTCGGTCTCCCAGACGGCCATCGTCTCGTACATGCGCCGTCCATAGAGGTAGATCCCGACGGGGCGCACAATGTCAGTGATGAAGGTGAAGACCTCGTCGTTGGGCGCGGTCCATTCGAACCTGCCATTCGCGTCCTCGATGTAGCCGTCAAGGGACACATTTGCCGCGTAGATCAGCTTGGCCAATGTCGCTCCTCAGTCACCCGGGTGACGGTGCCTGTCAGCGAGTGTAAATGAGACGCGTCAGGGTTCGCCATGCCCGAGCGGCGCATTGCGCCGTGCATCTCGGCAGCCACCGTTGACCGCCCGGACGCAGAGCACGACAACATTGCATGAGGTCGGCACTCGGCGGAGCTGGTTCAGCCGCCGACGGCCGAGCCGTAGAAACCGGCGTCGCCGTAGTTGAAGACCCCGCCGTCGGAGGCGACGAACCAGTACCCGCCGCCGTCGGGTGTGGCCGCCATGCCGACCACCGGTTTGTTGAGCGCCAAGGAACCGGTCGAGCCGTAGAAGGCGGCGTCGCCGTAGCTGAAGACCCCGCCGTCCGAGGCGACGAGCCAATAGCCGCCGCCGTCGGGTGTGGCCGCCATGCCGACCACCGGTTTGTTGAGCGTCAAGGAACCGGTCGAGCCGTCGAACGCGGCGTCGCCGTAGGAGAAGATGCCGCCGTCGGAGGCGACGAGCCAATAGCCCTTGCCGTCGGGTGTGGCCGCCATGCCGACCACCGGTTTGTTGAGCGCCAAGGAACCGGTCGAGCCGTAGAAGGCGGCATCGCCGTAGGAGAAGATGCCGCCGTCGGATGCGACGAGCCAATAGCCCTTGCCGTCGGGTGTGGTCGCCATGCCGACAACCGGTTTGTTGAGCGCCAAGGAACCGGTCGAGCCGTAGAAGGCAGCGTCGCCGTAGCTGAAGACCCCGCCGTCCGACGCGACCAGCCAGTAGCCGTCGCCGTCCGGGGTCGCCGCCATGCCCACCACCGGTTGGTTCAGCGGCGTGCCTCCCGCCGAGCCAAAGAAGCCGGCGTCGCCGTAGCTGAAGACACCGCCGTCCGACGCGACCTGCCAGTATCCCCAGCCGTCGGGGGTGGCCGCCATGCCGAGGATCGGCTTGTTGAGCGTGACGCCGGCCACCAATCCAGGGGGGGCGGCGGGGGGTGGCGGGATGGAAGTCCCCGTCCAGCCCGCCGTCTGCCGCAGTAGTTGCAGGTTCACCTGCGCCGCGTCCACCTTGATCGCCCGGTAGATGAAGTCGCCGTCGGTGAAGCGGACGTCGGCCAACACGTTCCCGGCGCCGTCGACCTCCGTGAAGCCGGACGGAAAGCTCGAGAAGCCCCAGCCGATGACGCTGCTGCCCGAGCCGATGTCATTGGCGGCGTCGGGCATCCTGCGGAAGCTTCCCGTGGCCCCAACCGCCCGGCCGTCGGGCTGGGCGTACTGCCAGTCGGGGGTCGCCGTGCCCGCCCCCGTGTCGAGGGCGTATTCGACGCCGCGTGCCGCACCGACACAACCCGTGTGGTCGTCGAAGACGCTGATGTCCTCGACGGCGGGGGTCGGGGTGGGCACGAAGCGGGCGTCGTGCTGGCCACAGAATTGCGTCTCGCTGTCGCCCGTGATGCTGAGATGCTGCGCCGGTGCGTCCTGCGAGACCTCCGGATCATCGGAAGTGAACGCCGTGCCACCGAGCTTCCAGATCACGTTGCCCGTGGCGGGGTCGATCAGGAAGACCGCGTTCAGGTGCCGTATCGACACGAGGACGTCGCCGAAATACGGGCTCGACGAGTCTTCGTCGACCGCGACCGAGTTGCAGTGGTAGATGTCGGCAACCGGAGTGCCGTTGATTGTCGCCAGCCCCCAGGCGGGTCCGGCGTATGGCAAACCGCTCGAGGTGTTGGTCTCGTCCAGCCCGAGGTGGGTCGCGGCGTCCCAGGTCCAGACGGCCTGGTTGCTCGGGTTCACCTCCTGGACCACGCAGTCGACGGCCGTATTGTTCGCCTCCGAGGCAGGGACCCCGCCTAGGCCGTTGCCGAGCGTGCTGAGGTCCTTCGTCACGACAGGCGTCGAGATCATCAGACGGTCCCCATTGGGCAGCGGTGTGAGCTCGTGAGGGTCGGTGGGCGTGACCGCGGCCGGGAGCGACGCGATGGTTGTCTGCGTGTCGAGGTCGAACCCGGTGTAGGCGCTGATATTGTCCCCGGTTCCGAACCCAGGGCCAGCATTCGGCGACCAAGTGAAAGTGTCATTGGTGAGCGGCTCCACGTTGGTCGCGCCCGCCGCACTCGCCGGGAGCTTCTGGTACCACACCGGGACCCCGTTGCCGTCGAGCACCATGGCGTAGTACGCGCCGTTAAAGCTCGTGATGTTGCCGGTGAAGTAGTAGCCGGGCGTCCATCCCGGCGAGGCGGGCCCGGCCTGGTTGACTTGGAGGGTGGGGAAGTCCGACGGGAGGCAACGCACCCAGTATTGGGTCGTGCCGGGAGCACCGCCGGGGCTCGGCGCATAAATCACGATCGCCTCGTTCGGGACCACGTCGAGCGAGACGCTGACGGTCGTCCCCGAGACCGCCGAGCCCTGTTGGTTGGTCGAGACCGTGATTGGTACCCCGTTCCCGCTCAACGTGAGGGAGATCTGGTTCGAGCCGGCCTGGCACGACACGTCGTAGTCCGTAGACGCCGGCGAGAAGACGGGATTCAAGGCGTACGGAGCGGCGACACCGAGACCGCTGAGGGACGCACCCTCCACCGCGACCAGCGCATAGGAGCTCGCTGCGGCCGCAGGCAGTGCCGTCGACACCGACGCCCCCGCGGTAAAGCCGAGCCCCGTCAGGAGGCACAACGCGGTGAGCAGTGGTGTCCGGATGCGCCTCGGTGCCCTCTTCCGCAGGCCGGGGGCTCGAGAATGCGTTCCCATTATCCGTTTCCCTTCGCCAAAAGCGAGCAGGCTAACGCAGCCGGCCGTTCAACGGTGTGACGAGTGATCGTCATAGTGGATTCTTCGCGCCAGCCGATGGCCACCCTCGGTCATGTGCCCCCGAGCCGCGTCTTGCGATCGAGACGCCACGGTAGAACGACGCGCGGACATCGTCGAGGCCTTCGATGGCCTCATCGGTGCTGTGAGCCCTCACAGCGTCCGCCGGTGTCCCCCTCACCACGAGCAAAGAAGAGGCGGCGGGCGGAATCGATGCGCCGTACGGGGCTTTGCAGGGGCAAAAGTGGGGTTCGCAGCAGTTCGCTTCGAGGCAGATCCCCAAGTCAGACACCGTGAGAGTTCGAAAGGATTCGCCCGGGTCCCAGGGGTGCCGCGGTATGTACGCGGTATGAAACCGCCTTGGCGTGCCGCATGGGCAGAGACGCTCGTTCGCGTCCCGGAAGTTGCCGAGGTCAGTGCCTCTCTGCCTCAGGTGCTGCTCGAGAGCCTGCACCGGACGGTCGAACTCGGCAAGGGCGACAGGACTTTCCTGCCGTCTACGAGGCATTCAGGCCCTTGCCGGGTAGATCGAAGTTCAGCTGACGGAGCGCGACCCGCTCCCGGCGTTCGAGAAACCGCACCCGAGGGTGGTCAGGGCTGATCAGACTCCACCACTCCCACCTCTACGATCACGACCTGCGCTGCCAGTTCCGGTACCCACTCAGTGCAGTGCGACTCAACGGGGGGAAGAGTGGCCAAGCCACACAGAGGACGGCTCTAACTTTGGAGCTGATGACCCCTTCTTCCACATCATCCGAGAAGGGCTGAAAGGTCTCGCCGATGGCGAGGACTACTTCGACCTCCTGGCTGAAGATGTCGTCTTCGAGTACGTCCTCTCAGTGCCTGGTTATCCGAATCGGGTCGAGGCCCGAAAAGACGTCATCGACCTGTACAGCGACCACGACAGCTTCATGGCCGTGCGCTGCGCCGACAATCTCCATGTCTATCGAGATCCCGCAGCGTCGATCGTGGTCCCTCGAGTATGAGGTGCATGGCGAATCAGTGCAGACCGGGCGTCGGAACGACAACCGGTTCGTCTCGATCACCACGATCACTGACGGGAGGGTGACGCTGTGGCGGGACTACCTCGACCCGGTTGCGGTGTTCGAGGCCACAGGTTGGCCTGCAGATCTCGACTAGGCAGCAATCGCCGTGCCGCAGCAGTCGACAAGCGGTCCTTTCCGCACGGCTGGACCCCGTCCCGGTGTACGACGGCACCCCGAGACGGAATCAGCGTCCTACCACGTGCACGACTACCATCGCCTCCTCGTCCATCGCAGGAGGTCGCATGCCGCACGGGAAGCCGAACATCCTGGTGATCTGGGGTGATGACATCGGGATCTCCAATCTCAGCTGCTACAGCGACGGCCTCATGGGCTACCGCACTCCCCACGTCGACCGGATCGCCAATGAGGGTGTCCGTTTCACCGACTACTACGGGGAACAGTCCTGCACGGCGGGCCGAGCGGCGTTCATCTGCGGACAAAACCCCGCCCGCACCGGCCTGACGAAGGTGGGCCTTCCCGGCGCCGAGCTCGGCCTCCAGCCGGAGGATCCGACGATCGCCACCGCGCTGAAGGCGCACGGCTATGCCACGGGACAGTTCGGCAAGAACCACCTCGGCGACCGGGACGAGCATCTGCCGACGATGCACGGATTCGACGAGTTCTTCGGAAACCTCTACCACTTGAACGCCGAGGAGGAGCCGGAGCTCGAGGACTATCCCCAGCCGGAGGACTTTCCTAACTTCCGGTCGAACTTCGGCCCCCGGGGCGTGCTGCACACGTGGGCCAACACTGACGGCACCCAGCGCATCGAGGACACCGGCCCGTTGACCAGGAAGCGCATGGAGACCGTCGACGAAGAGTTCCTCGGGGCGGCGAGCGTGTTCATCCAGGACAAGGCTGAAGCGGAGACGCCCTTCTTCGTCTGGTTCAACGCGACCCACATGCACTTCCGCACCCACGTGAAGCCAGGAAGCAAAGGCCAGGCGGGCCGGTGGCAGTCGGACTACCACGACACGATGATCGACCACGACCGGCTCGTGGGCCAGATCCTCGACCTGCTCGACGAACTCGGTCTGGCCGACGACACGATCGTCTTCTACTCGACAGACAACGGGCCGCATATGAACTCGTGGCCCGACGCTGGCATGACGCCGTTCCGTGGCGAGAAGAACACGAACTGGGAGGGCGGGTACCGCGTACCTGCCGTCGTGCGGTGGCCTGGCCACATTCCTGCCCACACCGTCCTCAACGGCATCATGAGCCACAACGATTGGTTCCCCACACTGCTTGCCGCCGCCGGCGTCGATGACATCGCCGAGCAGCTGAAGGCGGGCGCGGAACTGAACGGCACGACCTACAAGGTGCACCTCGACGGCCACAACCAGCTCCCGTACCTGACGGGCGAGACGGGCGAGAGTCCGCGCAACTTCTTCTTCTACGTCAACGATGACGGAGACCTGGTGGCCGTGCGCTACGACAACTGGAAGATGGTCTTCCTCGAGCAGCGGGTGCAAGGGACGCTGCAGGTGTGGGCCGAACCGTTCACCGAACTGCGGGTGCCCAAGATCTTCAACCTGCGCACCGACCCCTACGAGCGAGCCGACTTCACGTCGAACACCTACTGGGACTGGATGCTCGACCACGCCTTCCTACTGGTCCCGGCCCAGTCGTTCGTGGCGCAGATGCTGGCGTCGTTCCTCGAGTTCCCGCCCCGCCAGGAGGCGGCCACGTTCGGCATCAAACAAGCGCTCGACAAGCTGCGTGCCGGCCTCCCGAGCACGTAGTTCAACTCAGATGTGGGCTAGCGCGGATCCTACGGAGCTGCTCAGAAGTCCACCCACAGGGAGGGGACCGTGACCCGGCGGTGCTCCCGCTCGACCGTCATGACCCCAGAGGCGCTGCACGCCGTCATCCCCCGACGCCCCGGAGCGCGATGACGAAAACGGCCGATGAGGAGCTCCCCCCGAGAGTCCTCGAGAGTCCTCGAGCCGCCGGTGTCGCGGGTGTCCTGTTCGCACTGATGTTCGGTGCCATCGTCGTCCTCTTTCGCAGTGTCCTGCCGTTGGACCCACGATCAGCGGGGGCCTTGCTGACAGATGCGGGCGACCGCCGTAACCTCGACTTCGCACTGGCGCTCATCCCCTTCTGCGGGATTTTCTTCCTCTGGTTCCTGGGGGCCGTCCGCGCCCACATCGGCGAAGCCGAGGACAAGTTCTTCGCCACCATCGTCCTGGGGAGCGGCTTGCTCTTCATCGCCATGCTGTTCGTGTTCGGCGCCCTGTTCGGCGCCCTCATCAGCCTTGCCGGACTGTACGACGGGGACCCGCCACTGGCCCTCTGGCGGCTGGGTCGGGAGATCTCATTCAACATCGCCATCGTCTATGCGATGCGGGTGGGCGCTGTGTTCATGCTCTCGTCTTCGGTCATCGCCTTCCGCCTACGGATCCATGTTCGCCCAGTCATCGTGGTCGGCTTCGCCGGTGCTCTCGTCCTGCTGTTCGCGAGCCCAACGACCCCTTGGCTGCAGCTCGTCTTTCCCTTTTGGGTGCTGCTGGTCAGTATCAACATCCTCATCCTCTCTTACCGGAACAGGAACCGGAGTCTCACTCCGTGACATCGGACCTGCTCCCTGCCCGGCACCGTCCGGATCAGTGACGTCGTACCCGTGCGCGTCGGCACGACAGCATTCCGGACTGCAACCCGCTCACCATGGTGTTCCCCCGGTGACCATCGTCCGGAGTCTGTTCGTCAAGGGCAGCTTCGGCTCCACCTCCCGACTCCGACGATCTCCGTGGAGCTAGTCGGCGCGGTCCGACGGTGAAGAACCCACTGAAGGTACGCGGGGACACGCTGCGCAAGGACGCCGGCGCCGGCCTCGTGCTCGGGGTGGTGAGCGTCCCTGACGGCCTGGCCGCAGGGCTGCTTGCCGCAGTCAACCCGCTCTCGGGTCTCTACGCCTACATGTTCGGCACGCTGACGGGCGCCCTCTTCACGAGCTCCTCGTTCATGGCGGTCCAGGCCACCGGTGCCATGGCCATCATCGTCGCCGACGTGCCGGCGGTCCACACCGGGAGCGACCCGCAGCGTGCACTGTTCACGCTCTCCGTGCTCACCGGCATTGTCATGTTGGCCGCGGGACTCCTGCGACTCGGTTCGGCGCTCCGCTTCGTCTCCAATGCGGTCATGGTCGGATTCATCAGCGCCGTCGGCGTGAACATCATTCTCGGGCAGTTGGCCAACCTCACCGGCTACCACGCGCAGGGAGCAAACCGCGTCATCCGCGCCTTCAACACCGTGATCCATCCCGGCCGGCTCCATCTGCAGACGCTCGGCGTCGGGTTGGCGACACTCGCGCTCATTCTCGTCCTGGAGCGAACCAAGCTCGGCCCACTGGGGCTGGTGGTCGCCGTGGTCATCACCTCCGCCGCCACCGCCGCCCTGGGATGGTCCCACGTGGCAACTTTGAACGACCTTGGCGTCATCCCCCGATCGCTCCCGTTTCCCACGGCCCCAGAGTTGCGTATCGTGCCGGTGCTCCTCATCCCGGCGCTCTCGCTCGCCTTCGTAGGACTCGTGCAAGGAGCCGCCATCACGGCCAACTATCCCAAGCCTGACGGAAGCTCTCCAGACGCATCCCGGGACTTCGTTGGACAGGGAGCGGCGAACGTGGCTTCAGGGGTGTTCCAGGGCATGCCTGTCGGAGGGTCGCTCTCGGCGTCCTCGTTGAACAAGAACGCTGGCGCACGGTCACGCTTGGCGCTCGTCATCGCCTCGATGGTGATGGCCATCGTGGTCCTCGCCTTCAGCGGCCTGGTCGGGCACATTGCCATGCCCGCACTGGCCGGCCTGCTCATGCTGATCGGTTTCCGAACCATCAAGCCGGCCGATCTCCGGTCAGTCTGGAGGACCGGTGCCATACAGAAGGCCGTGCTCCTCACCACTTTTGTCCTCACCATGCTGATCGCACTGCAGTACGCCGTTCTTGTCGGTGTGGGCCTCTCCGTGATCCTTCACGTCGCGCGCCAGTCGAATCAGATCACAATCAAGAGATGGCAGATCGACCCTGGCGGACACATCATTGAGGCCGATCCACCGTCGGAGCTTCCATCGAATGAGGTGGTCGTCCTCCATCCCTACGGAAGCCTGTTCTTCGCCGCGGCACCCATGTTCGAATCGGGGCTCCCGGCCCCCACTGACGATTCGAGCAATTCGATCGTGATCCTTCGGCTGCGCGGCCGGAGCGACCTGGGCACGACAGTCATGGACGTCCTGTACCGCTACGCGCAGAGCCTCATTGCCGCGGAGAGCAAGCTCGTCATCGTGTCCGCCAATGAGGCGATTCAAGAGCAGCTTCGAGTCACCGGGATTACCGACTTGATCGGTGCCGACAATGTGTACTCCGGCGACGAGCGAGTGGGTGCATCGCTCGAACGCGCACACGCGGATGCAGTTGCATGGGTCAACGCACACCGTCGTACCGGCGGGGCTGCCGGGACTGAATAGGGCTGGCTCGACCGGACCGCAGGCCCGTAACGCCGGATGGAAGCCACTTGAGCGCCTGGGTCCGCAACATAGGCCAACGGGAGAGCCTCGGGGTCGTCCCCCCGCATGCTTCGCAATGTCGGAGTGCCTTCGTGGTCGGCGGTTGGGAGCACCGGCTCACTAACCCAGTTGTGCCTGATTCGGTATGGGGCAGGATCGGAACGCCACAACAAGCAGCAGTCAGGGGCGGCCAGAGGCCGGCGAAGCGGACCCTTGACGGCTGCGTCGGGAGCTCGAGGCAAGTTCCACAATGACAATGGCCGGCCGCCAACCGGCCGGCCTGGATGCCCTCTGGAGCCCCCCTGCACAGAATCTCTGACCCCCCCACAGATCTTCTCGGATGGTTCGGGACGGACCGAGGCATCATGGGACTCCAACCGACAGCGCCGATCCTCGAGACCGAAACCTCGAAAGCGAGGAGGGGCCAAAGGCCCCGACCGCCCGTTCCGTCAGCGGCGGCGAAGCCGCCGCTGACGGAACGGGCGGCTTGAAGCAGTAGAGGAGTCCTGACCTTTTTCGTCTGGGGGGTCTTGGGGTGTGTTCACCCGCCCCTCAGGCCTCCCCCTCCGCCGGGCCGACCTCTCGCAGGCCTGGAGGGACGCCTGCGACGCCGTGGGCGTGACTGGCGTCCGTCCGCACGACCTCCGTCACCACGCGGCGACGGTCATCGCCCGTAACCCCAACGTGACCCTGCGGGAGCTGATGGCGGCCATCGGACACTCGTCGCCCGTGGCCGCCCTGCGCTATCAGCACGCAACGGCGGACCGGAGCAAGGCGATCGCCAGCTACCTCGACGACGTAATCGAGTCGGCTCGGAGTGCGCACGAGTCCGCTCGGATCCCCTGTCGTCCGTGAGGAGCCGCGGTATCTCCGCGGTATCCGACCGGGACTCGGCACACGGCAAAGCGGTGTGCAGTACCGCCCACCTGCACCAACAAGAAGAGGCGGCGGGCGGAATCGAACCGCCGTACGGGGCTTTGCAGGCCCCTGCCTAAACCACTCGGCCACGCCGCCGCGCACGGGCACGTATATGCACGGGCGGCCAGCCTAACGGCAGGCGTCGCCTTGCTCTGGTCCGACCGTGTTCCGACGCCTAGTGGCGCAGGCGGGAGACCGCCCAGAACACCGCGGCGATCAATACGACCACCAGGGCGACCTCGCCGAAAAAGATGAAGATTCCGGCGAGGACCCTGAAGATCCAATATGCCACCAGGATTCCCGCTACACCCAGCACCGTCATCCCGACTGCATGCTTGAAGGTCATCGGGGTCTTGCTCTCCCTGGGAGTCACATCTCTGCTCACGGACCCAATGCTACGTTCCCGCCATGGCCGCTGAAGCATCACTCCGTGAGCGGCGGAGCACGCTGCTGGGCCAGCCCGACCTCATGGGAACGGAATTCTGCCGGCGTTACGCCGCCGAGGCGGATTCCTGGCTCTCTGGGCTGGCCGAACGGGTGGCCGGCGACAGCAAGCGCCACCTGGCGCTGATGGCCGTCGGCGGATACGGGAGGAGCTCGCTGTGCCCCTACAGCGACCTCGATGTGGTGCTCGTCCACGACGGCCACCGGGACATCCGTGCCCTGGCGGACGCCATCTGGTACCCGGTGTGGGACGAGGGCGTGCACCTCGACCACTCGGTGCGCCGGCCCGACGAGGTGCTCAGCGCGGCGGCCGACGACGTGCGGGTCGCGCTCGGCCTCCTCGACGGCCGCCTCGTCTGGGGCGAGCCCAAGGTGGCCGAGCCTCTCCTGGAGAAGGCGCGCGACGCCTGGCGTCACCGTCTCGGCACCAAGTACCTGCCACTGCTGGAGGTGCAGATGGCGCGACGCCGCGAGACCGCGGGCGACGTCGCCTTCCTGCTGGAGCCCGACCTGAAGGAGAGTCACGGCGGCCTGCGCGACGTCAACGTGCTGCGTGCCATCTCGGCCTACGCCCCGCTGCTGGCCGACTACGCCGACCTCGCGTCGCTCGACGAGGCGACGGCACTGCTCACCTCCATCAGGGTCGAGCTCCACCGCATGGCCCAGCGGGAGCACGACAAGCTCCTGCTGCAGGACCAGGACCAGGTGGCCGCCGCCCTCGGCTTCGTCGATGCCGACGCGCTCATGCTCGCCGTCTCGACGGCGGGGCGCCAGATCGCCTGGGTGAGCGACGACGTGTGGCGGCGCCGGCGGCTCTGGGATCCCACTCCCCCACCGAAGCGCCGCTTCCGCCGCAACACCCCCGAGGCGCGCCATGTCCCGCCGGCGGTGGACCTCGGGCCCGACATGGCCGAGCTCGACGGCGAGATCGTGCTCACCCCGATGGCACCGGTGTCGGTCGACACCTCCCTGCCGCTGCGGCTGGCCGCCACCGCCGCCGAGCACGACCGGCCCATCGCCAAGGGCTCGCTGTACCGGCTGGCCGACCGCATGCCCCCTCCCTCCGACCCGTGGACGCCCGAAACCCGCGATGCCCTCGTCGCGTTGCTCGCGCTGGGCCCGCCGGCCGTCGACAAGATGGAGTCGCTGGACCAGCACGGCCTGCTGGTGCGGCTGATCCCCGAATGGTCCGCCGTGCGCAACAAGCCGCAGCGCAACGCCTACCACACCTACACCGTTGACCGGCATCTGCTCGAGGCGGCCGCACTGGCCGCCGAGCTGACCGGCACAGTCGAACGGCCTGACCTGCTCCTCGTCGGCGTCCTCCTGCACGACATCGGCAAGGGCTTCCCCGGCGACCACACGACCATCGGCATGGAGATCGTCGCCCGCATCACGACGCGCATGGGTTTCGCGCCCTCCGACGTCGCCGTGCTGGTGGACCTCGTGCGCCACCACCTCCTTTTGCCCGACACGGCGACACGGCGCGATCTCGACGACCCCACCACCATCGCCCGGGTGGCGCGCGCCGCGGGCGACCGCGGCACTCTGCACCTCCTCGCTGCCCTCACCGAGGCGGACAGCAGGGCGACCGGGCCCTCGGCCTGGGGGTCCTGGAAGGCAGGTCTCGTCGCGGACCTCGTCGAGCGGACCGACCGCGTGCTCCAGGGTGAGACCGGGCCGGCCGCGCCGGACCTGATCCTGGCGGCGAACCGGGATCTGATGGCCGAGGTGCGCCAGAGCGGGCAGCCGTCGGTCTCGCTGCAGCCTCCGCAGGTCATCGTGGCGGCGCCCGACCGCCGGGGCCTCTTCTCCTCGGTGGCCGGCGCGCTCGCCCTCAACGGCATGAACGTCAAGGCCGCCAACGTGAGCGGGGAGGATGGCGTCGCGGTCGAGGTGTTCACGGTCGAGGTGGCGAGGGGAACCTGGCCCGACACCGCCAAGCTGCGTGAGGACCTGGCAGCCGTCCTGTCCGACCACCTCGCCATCGGCGAGCGACTCTCCGAGCGCGAACGGGTCTACCCCCGCCGGCGCGGCTCGGCTGCCCACCTCCCGGTCAGTGCCGTCACCGTCGACAACGAGGCGTCCGAGACCGCGACGGTGCTGGAGGTGCGCGCACCAGACGAGATCGGTCTGCTGCACCGGATCACCCGGGCCCTGTTCGAATCGGACCTCGACGTGGTCTCCGCCCGGGTCTCCACCTTGGGCGAGATCGTTGTCGACGCCTTCTACGTCCGGGAGTCCGACGGGTCCAAGGTGACCGACGACGGGCGCCTGTCGACCATCTCCGCAGCCATTGGGGCCGAGTTGGGCCTTTAGCACCCCAATTTCGCCGGTAGAATCCCCGATGCCATGTCGGGAGACCACGTCCGCCAACGGAGGAGCCCACGCCTGTGGGTGATCCTCGCCGCCTCCGCCGCGGCGCTCGTCGTCGCCGCCGGAGGCTTCGTGGCCCTCGAACACGCGCGGAGCAACCAGGCGTCGGCCACGCCGACCGCACCCCCGGTCGCCCTCACCGTGAGGTCCGTCTCGCCGAGCGGCACCAACGTCGCGGCAGGTGCCGCCATCTCGGTGCAATTCTCCACCGACCTCGCCCCGGGCAGCCCGATGCCGACCCTGAACCCGCCCGTCCCCGGGGCCTGGGCCGTGCTCTCCCCCACGCTGCTCGAGTACCAGGCGACCGGACCGCTGTTGCCGGGCGCCACCGAGACCGTCACCGTCCCGGGCGGTGCCGGCGGAGTGCTCGGTTCCGAAGGCCAACACCAGGCCCAGACGTTCACGTCGCAGTTCACCGTGGCGCCGGGCTCCATCCTTCGGCTCCAGCAATTGCTGGCCGAGCTGGGTTACCTCCCCCTGACCTTCACGCCCTCCGCGCCGGTCACGTCGCCAACCCAGGAGGGCAACGACCAGGTCGGGTCGTTCTCCTGGCGCTGGCCCGATCAGCCGCTCGCGCTCCTGACGCTGTGGACGCCGGGGACCAACAACGTCATCACCCAGGGCGCCGTCATGAACTTCGAGTCGCAGAACAACCTCAAGACCGACGGCATCGCCGGGCCCCAGGTGTGGACCGACTTGCTCGCCGACGTGCAGAGCGGACACGGCGACGCCCTCTCTTGGGACTACGTCCTCGTGAGCCAGTCGCTCCCCGAGACGGCGACGGTCTACAAGGACGGCGCCGAGGTCTACAGCACCCCGGTCAACACCGGGGTGCCTGGCGCCATCACGGAGAACGGGACGTGGCCCGTCTTCGCCCGCTACACGGTGACGACGATGAAGGGCACCAACCCCGACGGCTCCCACTACTCGGACCCGGGCATCCCCTGGGTGAGCTATTTCCATGGCGGGGACGCCCTCCACGGCTTCGTCCGATCCTCCTACGGGTCCCCCCAGAGCGACGGGTGCGTCGAGATGCCGCCGTCGAACGCGGAGGTCGTCTTCCCGCTCACGCCGCTCGGGACCCTGGTCTCCGTCCAGGCCTGAGGGCCGAGGCGACCGGGGCATCTGTCCCCGCCGCCCTAATCTGTCTCCTCGATGTCGCCATTACGACGGGTCGTCGACATCTTCGGGCGGGTCCTGATCGGGGCCGGCGTCGTGCTGCTCCTCTTCACGGCGTACCAGATCTGGGGCACGGCCTACCAGGAGTCCCGCACCCAGTCCGGGCTGCGCACCCAGCTCCAGCAGGAGACCAACAACGACGCCATCCGCCACGCCCTGGCGCAGGAGGCGGCGCTCGACAAGCTCCCCACCGGGCCGCCCGTCACCGCACCGCGCACCGCCGACCCGACCGAGGGCCAACCGATCGGCGACATCCGGGTGCCGAAGATCGGGCTCAACCAGGTCGTCGTGGAGGGCACGAACACGCCGGACCTGCGCAAAGGCCCGGGCCACTACATCGGCACGCCGCTCCCCGGCCAGGGCGGCAACGCCGCCGTCGCGGGGCACCGCACCACCTACGGCCACCCCTTCTACAACCTCGACTCGGTGAAGGTCGGCGATCCCATCGTCTTGACCACCCTGCAGGGGATCTTCGTCTACGACGCCACGAATAACTTCGTCGTGTCGCCCAGCGACACCGACGTGATCAAGAACCAGTTCGCCGACGTCCTGACCCTCACCACCTGTAACCCGCGTTTCAGCGCATCGACGCGGTTGATCGTCACGGCCAAGCTGGCCCACTCCCAGCTCTTCCCGAACTCGGGCCTGCGGGCGGCGACCCTGCACGCGGACCCCAAGAGCGGCGACCTCGCCGGCAACTCCAGCGTCGCGCCGGCCGATGCAGTGTTCTGGGGCTTCGTCATCCTCGCGCTCGGCGCAGGCATCCTCTATGGTGCCCACCGCTTCCGTGACCGCCGCTGGTTCATTTACGGGTTCGGCGTCGCCGGCATATTGGTGCTCTTGTGGTTCTTCTTCGGGGCCGTCAGCCCGCTCCTCCCCGCCAGCTTCTGACCCCATGCTCGTCGAGCAGCCCCTGTCCGATCACTTCCGGGCCTTCGCCACCGTCGTCGAGCGCGACGGCGGCACCACGTATCCTGCGATCTGCCGGGCCGCGGCCGACGACGACGAGCTGCTGTCGCTCCTCGACGTGGCCCCCATGCACCAGCGCCGTCCACTCCTGCTGCTCGCGGCGGTGCACTTCCTGCTGCTCTCGGGTGCCGAGCACGCTCTGGCCGCGCACTACGACACGGTGGCGGGCGTGCGCGACGTCCCCTACGAGCCCGCCGGGGACGTCGCGCCGCTCTTCGCCGCCTTCTGCCGGGAGCACAGGACCGAGCTGGCGGAGGTCATCGCCACCCGGACGACCCAGACCAACGAGGTCGGGCGCTGCACCGCGCTGTTCCCGGCGCTTTGCCACGTCGCCGCGCTCCACCGCTGGGAGGAGCCCCTCTCGCTCCTCGACCTCGGCACCTCGGCCGGACTGAACCTGCTCTTCGACGACTACTCCTACACCTACGCGGCCGCCGATGGGGGGGCCAGCGTGGATGCCGGCGCCGCGGCGTCGCCCGTCCTGCTCGAGTGCACGGCGCGTGACGGGCTGGGACACCTGCCCGAGCTCCGCGTGCCGGACATGGCGACGCGGGTCGGGCTGGACCTGGCACCGGTCGACCCCTTCTCCGACGATGCCGCGCGCTGGTTGCTGGCCTGCCAGTGGCCAGACAACCCGCCGCGCTTCGCGCGCCTGCGCGCCGCGCTGGCCCACGTGCGTGCGGTGGAGCACCCCCCGCGGCTCGAGCGCGGCGACATGGTCACCGACCTCCCCCGGATTGCCGCCACGATCCCGGGAGACGGCCCCCTCGTCGTCTTCCACTCGTGGGTCGCCGCCTACCTCGACGAGGAGCAGCAACGCACCCTGGCGGAGGAGGTGCGCGCGCTCGGGGTGTCGCGACCGGTACACCACGTCTACTGCGAGTCCCCCTTCGAGACGCCCGGCCTCCCCACGCCCCCCTCCCCCGTGCCCCGCGAGGGGCCCGACCTGGCCACGGCGCTGGTCCATCTCGGCCCCGAGGGCGCGCCACCGGCCCGTCTGGCCGACACCCACCCGCACGGCTACTGGATCCGCTGGTGGCCCGCTACTCGTCCGGCCCCCACGGCGCGTCACGCCGGGCCGGCACCTCCACCCCCTCGTCGGTGACCATGGCCACCGAGCCCACGGCGCCACGGCCGAAGCGGCTGCGGATGGCGTCCACGGCCAGCGTCACGTCCTGCCAGGACTGCTCGCGCGCCGTCGCACTCTGATTTTCCTCGTCGAGACCGTCGCCGAGGTCGAAGGAGAGCTGGTCCGTCCCGGCCCCGCCCAGGCCAGAGGCGCTCACCCCGAGCAGCCGGATGCCCTCCCCGGGGTCGACGCCGGCGAGGAGGGCGGCCGCCACCTGGCCGATGGCACCACCGGTGGCGATGGGCCGCCCGAGGGTGTGGGAGCGGGTCACCAACGACAGGTCCTTGAACTTGACCTTGACCGTGATCGTGCGGGCCGAGGTCGACGCACCGCGCAGCATGGTGGCCACGGACTCGGCCATGCGCAGCACGTGGCGTTCCAGCTCGTAGGGGTCGAGCAGGTCCTGGCTGAAGGTCTCCTCGTGGCCGATGGACTTGTTCGGCCGGTTCGGGTTGACCGGATCCGGGTCCTCGCCGCGGGCCAGGGCCGCCAGGTGGGCACCGCTCGCCTTGCCCAGGCGCCGCACCACCGTGTCGACCGGGAGCGCGGCCAGATCGCCGACCGTGCGCACTCCGAGCTCGTGCAGCCGCTCCGCCGTGGCGGGCCCCACGCCCCAGAGCGCCTCGACGTCGTGGGCGTGGAGGAACTGGAGCTCGGACGCCGGCTCTACGAGATAGACACCGGGCCCCGGCGCGAGGCCGGCCCGACTCGCCCGGGGCTTGGCGGCGCGGGAGGCGAGCTTGGCGATCATCTTGGAACGCCCGATCCCGACCGCGCAGCCGAGCCCGAGCTCGTCTTGCACGCGGCGCCGCAGGTCCTCTGCGATGCGGCGGGGGTGCCCGAGGAGCCGCACCGCGCCGGCCACGTCCATGAACGCCTCGTCGAGGCCGATCGGCTCCACCGCCGGGGTGACGTCGTGGAGGATGGACTGCAGCTGGCCGCTGACTTCCGCGTACCGGCTGTGGCGCCCAGCCAGGAAGATGGCCTCGGGGCAGAGCTGGCGGGCCCGCATGGACGGCATGGCCGAGTGCACGCCGTAGACGCGCGCCTCGTAGGTGCAAGAGGCGACCACGCCCCGTGCCCCGGCGCCGCCGACGATCACCGGTTTGCCGGCCAGCGAGGGGTCGTCGAGCACCTCGACCGACGCGAAGAACGCGTCCATGTCGACGTGGAGGATGGTGGGGACCGGTGGCGGTTCAGGCACCGAGGGTCAACCGGCGGAAGCCCTCGGCGTAGGCGACGCCGGCCCTCCGGCCCTCTTCGGCTGCTCGGCGGCGCACTGCCTCGCCGGCCCACCCGCTCTGGCCGTCGAACTGGGTCCGGTGGCACTCCACGGCGGCGGCCTTCGTCTCGATGGTGTCCGTGACGTCGATCCACTCGTCGGGCTCGAGGGTCCCCGAGAGGAGCACCGTCGACACTTGATGGGGGGCGCCGGCATCGGGGAAGTAGTGCGGCAGCGCCGACGCGGGAGCCACCGAATCGAGCAAGGCGGCCCCGGCGATCCGATGGTCACGATGGTTGACGTAGTCCTGTCCGAAGAAGAGCGCGCTGGGATCGTGCCCGCACACCACGTCGGGGCGGAGCGAGCGCACGCGTTCGACGAGGGTGCGGCGGAAGCCCTCGGAGTCGGCGAGCTCGCCGTCGGGGTAGCCCAGGTTCTCCACGCTGGACAGCCCGATCAGGGCAGACGAAGCCTCGAGCTCGCCGGCGCGCTCGGCGGCCAGCTGGGTCGGCACCACCGCGGGGTCGGTCGTACCCTTCCCGCCGTCGGTGCAGACCACGAGGTACACGGCGCAGCCCGCCTTGGCCCAGCGGGCCAGCGTGCCGCCGCAACCCACGTCCGCGTCGTCGGGATGGGCGTAGACGGCCAGCACGACACCGGGCGTCTCGTCCATCACTTCCGCTTGGGCTCCGTCGTCTTCGTCAGCAGGCCGGCCTCGCGCTGGAAGTCGCCCGCCTCCTCGAACCCCTTGTAGACGCTGGCGAAGCGGAGGTACGCCACGTCGTCGAGGCCCTGCAGGCGCTCGAGGACGGCGACCCCCACCTGTTGGCTCGTCGGCTCGCTGGTCTGTGCCCGCAGGTCATCCTCCACGCTCTGCGCCAGCTCGTCCATCTGCGTGTCGGTCACGGGTCGGTTCTTGCAGGCGGCCCTGACACCCTCGACGACCTTGGCGCGGTCGAAGGGCTCACGCAGTCCGCTCCTCTTCACCACCCACAGCGGGACATCCTCGACCCGCTCGAAGGTGGTGAACCTGCGCTCGCACCCCAGACATTCGCGGCGGCGACGGATCGCCCCGCCATCCTCGGCCTGCCGTGAATCCACGACGCGGTCGTCATCGACACCGCACCATGGACATCGCACACCGCCGACGATAGTCAGGGAATGAAGACGTGCTCCCCGGGTACCACGACCGTCGAGCCCACCTCGTGCGCCAACTGCCCGGCCAGGGAGGCGGCGTGCGACGGGTCGGCCCGGGTCGCGATGGACGCCAGCGTGTCGCCCGTCTTGACGATGTACTCCTGGCCGTGGGCCGGAGCGGACTGGGCCAGGGTGCTCCCGCCCAAGGACCGGATGGGCAGGGCGAGGAGGACGAGGAGGATCGCCACGACGACGCCGAGGACCACCCGGCGGCGGCGCACCAGGGGGGAAGGTGCGACCCGCGCCGGCTGGTCCGGCAAGGCGTACAGGGAGTGGTACGCCTCGAACTCGAGCTCATATGCGACCGTCATGGCGTCTCCCTATCCGAACACCTGTTCGCTTACCAACATATTGGAACACGAACACCTGTTCGCTGTCAACACATTTCCGAACAGCTGTTCGCACAAGACGACACCCTAGGTACTCGCTGTGACAGTCCCCGATCCCCGCCAGCGAGCGGCCGCGGCCGTGGATTCCGATGCGCACCGCTGCACAGAAGCTGAACAGAGGCTGAATAGAGGCTGAATAGAAGCTGAATATTCCTGCGTAGACACTGGAAATGGCCCGCCTTCGTCAGATTTGCAATCCTCAGTAGCAATGCGGCAGAGACGTGCATACAATTGCGGTTCGGAGACGGTCGACCACCCCCACCCCCGACCGGCCTCCACCTGAAATGGGGGCTTTCTACAGCCCAAAGAAAAGCCCCCCCGCCTCGGACAGGGTGGGGGGCTTTTCGCGTCCCCGTCTCGAGTGGGGCTCTGGAAGCGGCCCCCCGTCGGAGCGAGCGGCGAACAGATGTTTGCTTCCGACTCGCCGCGTGGCTATCTTGGTTGCTCACGAACGGATGTTCGCCCCCGGGAGGGGCCCGGCGGAACGGCCGGGAGGGCATTCCGCATGATGAGACCACCACCCGAGAACCGAGAACGAGGAGGCACCGATGGCAGACGTGCTGAGCGGGAAGCGGCTCCAGATCCTGAACTTCATCGCCGACTGCCAGCGCGAGCGGGGCTACCCGCCGTCGGTGCGCGAGATCGGCGAGGCCGTGGGTCTGACCTCCTCGGCCACCGTCCACAACCACCTGGCCGTGCTGCAGCGGGAGGGGTACCTTTCGCGGGACCCGAGCAAGCCCCGGGCCATCCAGGTCCACTTCGACCCCGACACGACCTCCCGGCTCACCGTGTCCGCCGTGCACAACGTGCCCCTGGTGGGCGACGTCGCCGCCGGTACGGGCGTCATGGCCGAGGAGAACGTCGAGGAGCTGCTCCCGATGCCGGCGCAGTTCACCGGCAACGGCCCCACGTTCATGCTGCGGGTGCGCGGCGACTCCATGGTCGAGGCCGGGATTTACGACGGGGACTACGTCGTGGTGCGCCAGCAGCCCGAGGCAGACAACGGCGACATCGTGGTGGCGGGCATCGGTGACGGCGAGGCCACCGTCAAGACCTTCAGCCGCCGCGACGGGCGCGTCGTGCTCACGCCGGCCAACGCGCGCTATGAGCCCATGGTCTTCGAGGGCCCCGACGAGATCACCGTCTTCGGCAAGGTCGTGACCGTGGTGCGCCAGCTCAACTAGAGGCGCAGCCCGGGCTACTTCAGCAGGCGGGACAGGCGGCGGTCCGCCAGGACCTTGCCACCGGTCTGGCAGGTCGGGCAGTAGGTCATCTCGTAGGACTCGAACGAGACGCGCGCCAGGGTGCCGCCGCAGCCCGGCGTCGGACAGGGTTCCCCGTTGCGGCCGTGCACCGCGAAGCGGCCGCCCAGCTTCGCCTCCGAGAGCCCGCCGGGGCGCCCCCGCTCCAGCTCGAGCGCCTCGGCCAGGACCTCCGTGGCGGCCCGGAGCAGATCCTCGCGCTGCGCCGAGTCCAGCGAGCGCAACGACGAGAAGGGTGACAGCTTGGCCCGGTGCAAGATGTCGTCACCCCAGCCGCGCCCGATGCCGGAGACGACGCGCTGGTCGCGCAGGTCCGTCGTGAGGTGACGCTTGGAGTCGCCGGTGCGGATGAAGGCGGCGAACTCATCGCTGCCCGGTTCGGGGCCGAGACCGGCCAGGGGCCCGTCGTCGCCGGGCGCGAGCACCCACCACGACGCCTTGCGCTGCGTGCCGTGCTCGCGCACCAGGACAGCGACGGTCGAGGGCTCCTCACCGGCGGTCGTGAACGTGAAGCGGGCCACCGAGCCGCGGGGCTTGGTCTTCTTGGGTGGATCCTCGATGTCGAGCCGGCCGGCCTGGGAGAGGTGGAGCACGATCCGGCCGCCGCCGTCGAACTCCCAGAGGAGGTACTTGGCGCGGCGGGAGACCGAGACGAGCCGGCTCCCGTAGAGCGAGTCGGGCGTGGGCGCATAGGTCTTGAGCGACGAAAAGCCGAGCAGGTCGGCGCGCTCGAGCACCGCCCCCGACAGCAGGGCGTCGAGGCGCTCGGAGAGAGCCTGCATCTCGGGCAATTCGGGCACGCCACAATGTACGCATGACCTACACCCACGGGCACCACGAGTCGGTCCTGCGCAGCCACACCTGGCGCACCGCAGAGAACTCCTCCGCCTACCTGCTCCCCCGCCTGCAGCCCGGGCAGTCCCTGCTCGACGTGGGGTGCGGGCCCGGGACCATCACCGCCGACCTGGCCCTCCTCGTTGCGCCGGGCGAGGTCGTCGGGCTCGACGCCGCAGCCGATGTCGTGGCACAGGCCCGCGAGCACGCCGAGGGCCTCGGCCTGGGGAATCTCCGCTTCGAGGTCGGAGACGTGTTCGCGCTGGAGCACCCGGATGCCTCGTTCGACGTGGTCCATCTCCACCAGGTGCTCCAACACGTGGGCGATCCCGTCGCCGCACTGGTCGAGCTGCGGCGCGTCCTGCGACCCGGTGGGGTCCTGGCCGCCCGCGACTCGGACTACGGGGCGTTCACCTGGGCGCCGGGTGACCGGATGCTCGACCGCTGGCGGGATCTGTATCTCGCGGTGACCGCACGCAACGGCCACGACGCCCGGATCGGCCCGCGGCTGCTCGGGTTGGCCCAGGAGGCCGGCTTCGGCGACGTCGCCGTCTCCAGCTCCACCTGGACCTACGCCGACCCTGAGTCACGGGCCTGGTGGGGCGAGCTGTGGGCCGACCGGATTCGCTACTCGCGGATCGGCGAGCAGGCGCTGGAGTACGGGCTGAGCGACGGCCGAGGAGCTCGAGGCCATCGCGGCGGCGTTCCTACGCTGGGCCGCCGCACCGGACGCAGTCTTCGTCGTGACCCACGTCGAGATCCTCGCCGAGGGATGACCGGCGCCTGTCGGGACGAGCTCGGGACTAGTCGGCCCAGAGCTTGTCGGTGTAGGTGTCGGTGCCCGGGATGGTCGGGATGAACGGGAGCGCGGCGACCACCGTGCCCTTACCCGCCTGCTCCAGCCGCCGCCGGTGCTCGGCGATCACCGGCTCCCACGCGACCTCGGGCGGCGCGCTCGAGGAACCAGAGCAGGACCGTGCGGCTGTCGTTCGCCGCCTCGCGGGGACGTCGCCGGGCGCGTCCACCTCGAGCGCGACGGGCGTGAAGGCCGCCACCAGGTCGGCGTCGGTCCCCGTCATCAGTGCAGGCAGGTGTTCGGAGCGTAGCCACGACCACAGGTCCTCGTTCGAGACGGACGGGTCGCGATCGATGAAGACGGTGACGAGGCCCCGATAGGGGTGGTCGAGGGCCACCTCCACGGGGACGCCGTCGGCGTCCCGGCGGTGCTCCCACTGATAGTGGTACAGGAGCGTGTGCACGTGGTCGCGCTCGGCGAACATCCGGCCTGCGGCGTGCAGGGCGTTCACCTGCCGCAGGGCCCACCGGTTCCACATGTCGAAGTAACCGTCGAGCACCCAGTACAGCGCCACGTACGAGCCGCGGGCCGGCTCGCCCGTGATGGCCGACGGGTCGGGGTCGCGCAACGCCTTGAGGTCGGCGGTGGCGACGAAGCGCCGGCCGGCGAAGTTGTAGGGGCCGACCATGCAACCTGCGTAGAAGTGGTCCCGCTCGTACCAACGGTTGTAGGCGACCTCGTGGCCGCGGTGCGGCTCGACGAGCGTCAGCAGCATGGAACCGAGCTTGACCGGCTCGGCCTCAGCACCGACCTCGATCGGCCGGCGCGACCTCGGTGCGTCTTCGTCGGACATGGGCTGGGAACCTAACAGCTGCGCCCAGGGGTCAGACAGTCCCCGTGGCCAGGATGGGGCCCGTGGGGGCGACGGAGCCGCCGGATGGCTCGGCCGTGATGCTGAGCCGCGACGGCCGCGTCGATCCGGCCATGGTGAACGCGGCCTGCTGCGGGTCGTCGCCGAGCACGCCGAGAGAGACGGGCTTCGTCCCGACGATTCCCCACAGCTGGTACGTCTCCGTCCCGCGCAACCGCGGGAGCGTCGAGGAGACCATGTAGCCCCGCCCGTCGGTCAGCACCACGAACTGGGCCATCTGTGCGTGGGTGGTCGTCGTGAGGTCGACCACCTTGTGCCCCCGGGCGTGCAACGCGGCGACGACAACCGACGGCGGGTGGGCGGCCGCCGATTGCAGCCGCGAGACCCGGTTGTCGGCGCGCACCAAACCGATGCCCAGAACGACCGCGACGGCTGCGGCCGCCACCGCGATCGCGCCGAGCGTGGCGACCGTGGTGCGGCTCCGCCGGCGCCGGCGGGCGTCGGGCGGTGGCCGGAAGGGCGCGCGACTCTCGCCCACGAGACGCGGCACGGGCGGTGCTTCGCCCTCCTCCCCCTGGTGCTCGGGGAGCCGGCTCGCCGCGCCTGGCCGACGCCGCGGGCCACCCGACGCCGCGCGAGCTCCTGCGGCGCATCATGAAGCAGGAGGGATCGCACATCGACTTCTACGCGTCGGAGGCGACGCGCCGGCTGCACGACAGCCCCAAGGCGCGGAAGTTGACGCGCTTCGCGCTCTCGCATTGGTGGCGACCGGTCGGATCGGGCGTCATGCCGGAGTCAGAAGTGGGCTTTCTCGTCCGGTACCTCTTCGCCGGCGAGAAGGGTGCCGACGCCGTGGAGCGAATCGACCGTCGAGTCGACCGCCTGCCCGGACAGAGCGGCCTCCACCTCCTGACGGGCGCGCTGGCGCACCTCTCCCGATAACCGCGCCACCAATACCCGCGCCGCCGAAGGCCGCCACCGGGAACACCGCCAACGGCTCCTCGGCGGCGCTCAGCCGATGACGGCCAGCAGCACGCCCCGCGTCCGCTCGAGCTGAGCCCGCGTCACGCGCTCCTCGGGGTGATGGGCGAGCAGCGGGTCCCCGGGGCCGAAGTTGGCGGCGGGCACGCCGTGCTCCCAGAACGACGCCACGTCCGTCCACCCCACCTTCGCCTTCGGGGCGGCGCCGCTCCTCTCCACCAGCGCGGCCAACAGGGGGTGCTCGAGGGATGGCGGTGCGCCGTCCCCGGCATCGAGCAGCTCCCAGGTGTCACCGGCCCCGAGCTCGAGGGTCGCGTCGAGCAGTCCGTGCAGGAACGCCTCGGCCTCTGCGCACCCCCGGTCGGGCGCGTAGCGGTGGTTGAGCACCAGACGGGCCTCGTCGGGCACCACGTTGCCCGCGACGCCGCCCTCGACGGCGACCGCCTGGAGCTGCTCGGCGTACGTGCACCCGTCGAGGACGACCTCACGTCCCTCCCACCCCGACACACGCTGGAGCAGCGGCCCGAGACGGTGCACGGCGTTGCGGCCGGTGAAGGGCCGGGCGGTGTGGGCACGGACCCCGCGCAGCGTGATGCGCACCGCCAGGGTCCCCTGGCAGCCCGCCTCGACCAGCGCGTCGGTCGGCTCCCCCAATATCGCCGCGTCGGCCTGGAGCAGGTCGGGCCGCTCGTCCCAGAGCTGGAGCAGTCCGCTGTCGTCCCGACCGATCTCCTCGCGGGCGTAGAAGCACCACGTGAGGTCCACCGCGGGCTTGCTCACGGTGGTGGCCAGGTCGAGCATGACGGCCAGACCGCCCTTCATGTCCGACGCCCCCAGGCCCCACAGGGTGTCGCCATCGAGCGTCGGGGTCTCGTTCCCAGCCGGCGGGACGGTGTCGAGGTGGCCCGCCAGCACGAGCCGCCGGCCGTGCCCGAGGGCGGTGCGGGCAACGACGTTGTCCCCGACCCGGTCGACCTGGAGCCAGGGGCACGCCTGCAGCGCCGTCTGAACGACGTCGGCCAGCGCACCTTCCTGGCGGCTGAGCGAGGACACGGCCATCAGGTCCCTGGTGGCCGCGAGGAGGTCGCCCACCGGATCAGGTGCTGGCGCCGTGGTCCCGCAGGACCTGGTTCAACTGCGCCTTGTCGTGGCGCTCCCCTTCGCCGAGGCGCTTGATCACGAGCACGCACGGAACGAAGAACTCCCCGCCCGGGTACTCGCGGCGACGGCTGGCCCGGATGGCCACGCACCAGGGCGGGACGATGCCGCGGGAGATCTCCTCACCTGTCTCGGCGTCGATGACGGGGATGGAGGGGTCGAGGAAGCTCCCCGCCCCGAGGACGGACCCCTTCCCGATGCGCGCACCACCGGTGACCATGCAACGGCTCCCCACGAACGCGTCGTCCTCGACCACCACCGGCACGGCATTGGGTGGCTCGAGGACGCCGCCGATGCCGACACCGCCGGCCAGGTGGACCCGCTCACCGATCTGTGCGCACGAGGCGACGGTGGCCCACGTGTCGACCATGGAGTCGGCGCCGACCCAGGCGCCGATGTTCACGTAGCTGGGCATCAGCACGACGCCACGAGCGAGGAACGAGCCCCAGCGGGCCGAGGCGCCCGGCAGAGCACGCACGCCGGCCTCGGCGAACCCGTGCTTGAGCGGGAGTTTGTCCGCGTACTCGAACGGTCCGACTTCCGTCGTCTCCATCCCGCGCAGCGAGAACAGCATGAGGATCGACTTCTTCAGCCACTCGTGGACGACGACCGCGTCGGTGGCGGGATCGACCTCGGCCACCCGCGCCTGGCCGGTGTCGAGCAGCTCGATGGCCTCGCTCACCAGCGCGGCCGCATCGGTGTCGGCCGGTGAGAGCTCGGCCCGTCGTTCCCACAGCTCCTCGATGCTCGCCTGGAGATCAGCCATGGCTCACCCTAGCGAGACGATCCCCGACCAGTGCCAACCGCTCCATCGGCTGAACGACCGCGACCCTGACATGCCCCGCACCGTCATCCCCGTAGAGGTCCCCGGGGCTGACCAGCAGCCCCCCGTCGGTGGCCAGCGCCTCGGCCATCGCCCACGCGTCGGGAAAGCGGTCCGCCGGCACGGGGACCCAGAGGTAGAACCCTCCCTCGGGCAGCGCCACCGGACAGCCGTATGCACCGAGGGCTCCGGCCATGTAGGAAAGCCGCTCCAGGTAGCGCGCCCGCTGGGTCTCCACGTGGGCGTCGTCCCTCAGGGCCGCCACACCCGCGGCCTGCGCGGGGCCGGGGACCATGAGGCCGGCGTGCTGGCGTACCGCTCGCAGGAACTCGACGAGCTCGGAGTCGCCGGCATAGAAGCCGACGCGCACGCCGGCCAGGTTCGAGCGCTTGGACAGGGAGTGCACCGCGACCAGGCCGTCGCGTCCGCCCTCCAAGACGGAGCGCGGCGCTCCATCCCAGGTGAACTCGGCATAGCACTCGTCGGAGAACACGGGGACCGCGTGCGCCCGGCCCCAGGCCGCCTCTGCACCGAGGTCCCCGAGGCCGCCGGTCGGGTTGGAGGGCGAGTTCGACCACAGCAACAGCGCGCGCTCGGCGTCGGCGGTATCGATGGCGCCGAGATCGAGTCCGCCTACACGCCCCGGCTGTGGCGGCACCGGCACGGCGCGGCACCCGGCCAGCTCCGCGCCCATGGCATAGGTCGGATACGACACCGCCGGGTAGAGCACCGTGTCCTTCTCCGGCTCGCGCAGCCTGAGGACGTGCGGCACCGAGGCGACCAGCTCCTTGGTCCCCACGCATGCGGCAACCGAGGAGACCGGGACCTCGGGCAGGCCGAAACGACGAGCCAGCCACTCGGCCGCCGCCTCCCGCAGCTGGGGGCTCCCCGCCGAGGCGGGGTAGCCGCGCTCCGTGCCCGACGACGCCAACGCCTCGACCACCGCAGGCAGCGGAGGGTCGCACGGCGTCCCGATGGAGCAGTCGACCATGCCGCCGTCGTGCTCGCCGGCGAGCTTGGCCAGCCCCGCCAGCCGGTCGTAGGGGTAGGGCGGCAGGCGGAAGCTCACGGTGACGCTACGAACTCGGCGAAGCGGGCCCGGCCCACGTCGTCCAGCACCACCTGGAGGGTGGCCGACTCTTCCCCGTTGCTCTGGCCCACCACCTCACCCTCACGATGGACCGCCGCCAGCACGTCGCCCCGCGACCAGGGGACGACGAGCTGCACGACCCGGTCCGACCCGCGCAGGCGGTCGCCGACGACGCGCAGGAGGTCGTCGACGCCCTCCCCGGTGCGGGCCGACACGAGCACCGACCCCTCGTGTGCGTGCGCCAGCGCCTTGGCGGAGGTGGGCGCTCGGTCCGCCTTGTTCACGACCACCAGCTCGGGCACCCCCTCGGCCCCGATCTCGCGTAGCACCTCGTGCACCGCCGCCATCTGGCCCTCTGCATTCACGGCGGTGGCGTCGACGACGTGCAGGACCAGGTCGGCGAGGCGAACCGAGTCGAGGGTGGAGCGGAACGCCTCGACGAGCTCGTGGGGCAACTTGCGGACGAAACCGACCGTGTCGGTCACCAGGACCGTCTCTCCGCCGGACAGCGACAGTTGGCGCGTGCGCGGATCGAGCGTGACGAAGAGGCGGTTCTCGGCCGGGACACCCGCATCGGTCAACCGGTTGAGGAGTGTCGACTTCCCCGCGTTCGTGTAGCCCACCAGCGCCAGTTCGCGGTGCCGGCCGCGGGCCCGGCTGCGCCGTTGCAACGAGCGCGTCCGCTCGACCTCGCGCAGGTCGGCCTCGAGCCGGTGCATCCGCCGCACGAGACGGCGGCGGTCGACCTCGAGCTGGGTCTCGCCCGGCCCTCTCGTCCCGATGCCTCCAGCCTGCTGGCTGAGCGAGGTGCCCCGGCCGCGCAGACGGGGCAGCCGGTAACGCAGGAGTGCGAGCTCCACCTGCGCCTTGCCCTCGGGGCTGCGCGCGTTCTGGGCGAAGATGTCGAGGATGACCGCGGTGCGGTCGATGGCGGTGCGCCCGAACAGCTTCTCCAGGTTGCGGTGCTGGGCCGGCGTCAGCTCGTCGTCGAAGACGACCGTGTCGGCGTCCAGGGTGCGGCTCAGCTCGGCGATCTCCTCGGCCTTGCCCCGCCCGACGAACGTGGCCGGGTCGGGCGCGTCGCGGCGCTGGACGACACGGCCGACGACGTCGGCACCGGCGCTGTCGACGAGCTGCGCGAGCTCGTCGAGCTCCTCGTCGACCCCCTCCGCGGTCAACCCGGGGAAGACGACCCCGACCAGGATGATCCGCTCCCGGAAGGTGCGCTCAATGAGCGTCCCGGGCAGCAGGTTGCTCAAGAGAGCATCCCCGGGTGGATCTCGATATCGGCCACCTTGCGGACCGGCCCCGCCAGGTAGGTGGTGTCCCGCTCGTCGGCCCCCAAGGTCACCTCGAGGGTCCCGCCCGGATTGCGCACCCGGACGGTCCCGCTGCCTGCGGCACCCCAGCTGCGCGCCGCGGCGGCCGCGGCGACGCTCCCGGTGCCGCAGGCGAGCGTCTCCCCGACGCCACGCTCCCACACCCGGAGATCGAGGAGCTCGCCATTGGGATCGTGCGCCGCCGTGATCCACTCGACGTTGATGCCGCCCGCGAACGCCGCCTGGAGCTTCGGGCCCAGCTCCGCGATGTCGACGGCTGCGGTATCGGGGCCGAGCAGCACGAGGTGCGGGTTGCCGACGTCGACCGTGCGGGCCCGGCGGTCCTCGAACTCCTGGGGCTGGTCCGGCCCGAGCGTCGCCGGGCCCATGTCGACGCTCGCCTTCGCCCACCCGGGGGACTCCCCCGGCGTGTACGCCACCGAGCGGGGGCCGCCGGCGGTCCACACGCTGAAGCGCGGTGGGGCGACCAGGCCGGCGTCCACCGCCGCCTGGGCCAGGCAGCGCATGCCGTTGCCGCTCATTTCGGCTTCACCGCCGTCCGCGTTGTGCAGGTGCATGGAGAGATCGCAGCCGTCGCGCCCGGGCCCGACGCGGATGATGCCGTCGGCACCGATGCCCCGGCGCCGGTCGGCCAGCAGGCGCACCTGGGCCCCCGAGAGCCGGATGGTGTCGTCGGGGTCCAGGACGACCAGGAAGTCGTTGCCGGCCCCTTCGTGCTTGGTGGCGTGCACCGGTCCATTCTCGCAGGTGACGTGTGTCATCCGTGCACCGCGAGCGCCCGTCCGAGCAGCTCTTGGGCCTCGGCGGCGCTCCCGGCCCAGGTGACCCGAGGGTCCCGGCGGAACCACGAGGCCTGGCGGCGGGCGAATTGACGGGTGCGCCGCAGCGCCTCCTCCAGGCAGTCGGCGAGCGGGGCGCCGTCCTCGACGTGGGCCAGGACCTCGCGATAACCGAGGGCCTGGCGCGCGGTACGCGAGATCCCGCCGGGGCGGGCCGCCAGCGCCCGGACCTCGTCGACCAGCCCGTCCTCCACCATCGCCGCGAGCCGCGCGGCGATGCGCCCGTCGATCTCCTCGGGCGCCCGAGCGAGGCCGACTTGAGGGACGCCGGTGGCCGGATAGGCCTCCAACCCGGGTCCGAAGTCCGAGAACGGGCGTCCCGACCCGATGGTGACCTCGAGGGCGCGGACCACCCGCCGCCGGTTGCCCGGCTCCATGCGCCCGGCCCCGAGGGGATCGAGCGCCGCGAGGCGGGCATGGAGGTCGGCCGGGCCGGCCCCGCCCTGCTCCAGCTCGGCCTCGAGCTCGGCGGCCACGTCGGGGTAGCGGCCGGGGATGCAGAGGTCGTCGACGACGGCCCGGTGGTACAGCCCCGTGCCCCCGACAAGCAGCGCGTGGTGCCCGCGCCCCGCAATGCTGGCGAGCGCCACCCGGGCGGCGGCCTGGAATTGCGTGACCGTGAACTCCTCGTCAGGATCGACCAGGTCCAGCAGATGGTGCGGCACCGCGGCCCGTGCCCGCGGGCCGGGCTTGGACGTTCCGATGTCCATGCCGCGGTAGACGCACATGGAGTCGACCGAGACGATCTCGCAGTCCCCCCGCCGAAGGGCCAGCTCGAGAGCCACCTCCGACTTGCCCGAGGCGGTGACGCCGACGAGAGCGACGGCGCTCAAGCCCCGGCGACCGGGATGCGCACCCGATGCCGCGGCCGCGCCGTCACCTCCTCGAGACGGCCGGAGAGGTGGTGGGGATGCCCGGCCGTGACGGTGACGCGCGCCAGCGCGCCGGGGGCCGGGCCCCCGGACGGGCCCGGCATGGGGAAGTGGACCAACTTCCCCTGGCGGGTGCGCCCACTGAGCATGGTCTCGTCGCGGCGGCTCACGCCTTCGACGAGGACCTCCTCGCAACGACCGACACGGGCCTGATGGCGAGCCAGGGCGGAGCGGTCGATGACGCTCTTGAGCCGTGCAAAGCGCTCGGCGATCACCTCGGCCGGCACGAAGGCGGATTCCATGGTGGCGGCCCTCGTCCCGGGCCGCGGCGAGAAGATGAAGGTGAAGGCGGAGTCGTAGCCCGCCTCGGCACACACGGCCAGCGTGTCCTCGAAGTCCTCCTCCGTCTCACCCGGGAATCCCACGATGACGTCGGTCGTCACCGCCAGGTCGTCGACGGCGGCCCGGGCGGCGGACAGCCGCTCGAGGTAGCGCTGCGCCGTGTAGCCGCGGCGCATGGCGCGCAGCACCCGGTCGCTCCCCGACTGGAGCGGAAGGTGCAGCTGCTCGCAGACAGCCGGCGTGCCGGCCATGGCATCGATCGTCTCGGGACGCAGGTCCTTCGGGTGGGGACTGGTGAAGCGGACGCGCCCGATCCCGTCGGTGCCGCCGACGGCGCGCAGCAGCTCTGCGAACAATGGGCGGCGCCTGGTGATGTCGCGGCCATAGGAGTTGACGTTTTGACCCAGGAGCGTCACCTCGCTCACCCCGCGGCCGGCGAGCAGCGCAACCTCAGCGACGATGTCGTCCAGCGGGCGGCTCACCTCCGGGCCGCGCACCGAGGGCACGATGCAGAAGGCGCACGAATTGTCACACCCCGTCTGGATGTTGACCCACGCGGCGTACGGCAGCTCGCGGACTGCCCCGGGACCGAGCAACGGGTTGGGGCCCGACTCGGGCGCCGGCGCGTCCAGGATCTCCATCACCGGACCTTCGGTCCGGGCCCGTCGGAGCAGCTCGGGCGCGCTCGTCAGGTTGTGCGTGCCGAACACGACGTCGACCCATCCCACCTTCTCCTGGATGCGCTCGCGGTCCTTCTGGGCCAGGCATCCGCCCACGGCGATCTGCAGGCCCGGCTTTGCGTCGACGAGCTCCTTGAGACTCCCCAGGGTTCCGTAGAGACGTTGGTCGGCGTTCTCCCGGATGCAGCACGTGTTGAGCACCACCACGTCGGCCTCCTCCATGGCGGTGGCGGGCTCCATGCCCTCCGCGACCAGCAGCCCGGCCAGCCGCTCGGAGTCGTGCTCGTTCATCTGACACCCGAAGGTACGGATGAAGTAGGTGCGGGACATCGCGGCAGAGTCTAGGGAACGGCGACCTAGATTCTGGACGGGGACCGTTCGGGCGGGCACACGCTCCGACGGGCCAGGTGGGCGGTGGCACCGGTGCCGCTGGTGATGGCGTCGTGCGCTCGGCGGCGGAGCGCCCCCTACGGCTACAGGGCGACCTCGGCCTCGTCGCCGTAGACGAGGCCGCGCCGGTCCGGCCGCAGCGCGAGCACACGCCCGGGGACCCCCGATGCGGCGAGAGCGGCCTCCGCTCCAGACCGAACGTCCTCGGCGGAGCCGGCGCGGACGATGCCGATCAACGTCGGGCCGGCACCCGACCAGCTGGCGGCGAGCGCGCCCGCGTCGACGAGGCCGCGCAGCAGCCCCGGCGCCTCCGGGAAGAGGGCCGTTCGAGGCGGCTGGTGGATGCGGTCCTCGGTGGCAGCCGCTATCAGGACCCCCGGATCGGCCAGCCCTGCGACGAGGAGGCCCATCCGGCCCAGGTTGAACACCACGTCAGCCCGCGAGAGGGTGTCGGGCAGCGCGGCCCGCGCCTCGGGGGTGGCGAGGTTGCGGTCCGGGACGATGGCCACGAACCCCAGGTCGCCGCCGAGCGGCAACGGCGCCTGCACCGGGCTGCCCTCCACCGTCGTGGCAGCCACCAGCCCGCCGAACACGCTGGCCGCCGCGTTCTCCGCGTGCCCGTCGTGCGCTGCCGCCACCGAGAACGGATCGTCGGCGCCGGCGGCTGCGGCGGCGGCGGCGGCGAGGGCGGCCGAGGAGCCCAAGCCCCGAGCAATGGGTATCTGCGAGCGCACGGTGACCGCGAAGCGGTCGTCACCGAGTACCTCGGCCACCACGCGGGCCGCGAGGTGTGACGCGTCGTCGAAGAGGCCGGCACCCTCTCCGAGGGTGCGCACGCTCAGGGACGGTGCCGGCTCCACCTCCACGCTCACGTAGAGGTCGACAGCGATCGCGAGGGTGTCGAAACCAGGGCCCAGGTTCGCCGACGATGCAGGGGCTCGGGCGCGCACGGCGCTCAGGCTACGCCCTCGGACCTAGAAGATCCGCTGGAGCAGCGACAGACGGGGAACGTCCCGCTGCAGGCGAACCGGGACGGCGACGTGCTGGGTCCCGAGCGTCACCACGACGGTGCCGACGCGGGCACCGCGGGTCGCCTGGCCGCTCAGCGCGTGCACCGCCTCGAACGTGCGGGTGGCCCGGACCCCGGGCCAGGTCAGGACCGACGCCGGCGCCGTCGCGCGGGCGTCCACCGTCCGACCCCCCTGGCTCACGTGCGCGACGAGCTGCCCCGGGCGCAGGACCGGCATGCTGCCGACGAGCGGCTCCACCGCGGTCACCAGCGCCAGGCCGTGGAGGCCGGCCTGGGCCAAGACCTGGATCCCCGTCTGCCCGGTCACCGCGGCCAGCAGGAGAACCGGTCGCCCGTGGACGGTCCGCACCACGCCGAGCACGTCACACCCCCCGGCGGCGTCCGTGTAGCCGGACTTCACGCCGAGGACGCCGCGCACGCCGATCAGCGGCGTATAGGTCGACAGCGTGCCCGCCACCGGGAGCGTGACCGACGGCATGCGGACGATGGAGGCGAACGTGGGGTCGGCCATGTCCAGCGCCGCGACCTTGAGCACGTCGGACGCCGTCGACACCGATGCCGCGCTGATGCCGCTCGCATCGGCGAAGTGGGAGTTGGTCATGCCCAGATCCGCGGCGGCCGCGTTCATCTTGGCCACGAACGCCGTGGTGGTCCCGGCATCCCAGCGCGCCAGGAGGTCGGCGTAGTTGTCCGCCGAGTGGACGAGCAGACCGCTCATCAACTGTTGCTCCGTCAGCTGCTCCCCCGCGGTAACCAGCGCATTGGAGTCGTCGCTGACGTTGTCGTGCTCGTAGTCGTCGATGTCGGCCTGGGTCACGCCGATGGTGGGTCCCGTCTCGTTCCCGGCCAGCGGGTGGTCCCGAAGGATCACGTAGGCGGTCACCAATTTCGTCAGGCTCGCCACCGGGACCGGCTGCTCCGCGCCCGACGCCACGTCGATCCCGAGGGAAGGGACTGCGACCGCCGCCTGACCTGTCGCCGGCCAGGGAAGGACGACGGTCCGCGACGGGACCGGGACCTCCCGGTGCAGCACGGGGGTGACCAGGGGGGTGGGGGGCGCCGAACGCAACCGGACGCCGGCACCGGCAGTGCCGGCCGCGAGCAGCACGATCAGCGTGACCAGCAACACGACAGCGCGTCGGGAGCGGCGCCTGCGGTGGGACGTGTGACGGCCCCGCTCGCCCGGCGGCGGGTCGGGAGGTGCAGGTGCTGTCTGTGCCGGCTCGCGCAGCGAGTCGAGCCGGAACGGCGCCACCATGAGGGGCGCCGGATCCTCCTCGCTCACCTCCGGCTCAGCGCGTCGAGCTCTTCGGGTGTCATGAGGACGGCCCTCGCCTTGGAGCCCTCGCTCGGCCCCACCACGCCCGCCCGCTCGAGCAGGTCCATGAGACGGCCGGCGCGCGCGAACCCGACCCGCAGCTTCCGCTGGAGCATGGAGGTGGATCCGAGCTGGGAGCGCACGACCAGGTCCCGGGCCTGGACCAGGAGCTCGTCGTCGTCGTCCTCGACGCCGCCACCGCCCGCCGGCCCGTCGTCAATGGCTTCGATCCCGACGATGGCCTCGGTCTGCCCTCCCTGCGCCGCGCCAGTGCGCGACCACTTCACGCACCTCCTCCTCCGAGACCCAGGGGGCCTGGAGGCGGCGTGGGATGTTCGACGAGGCCGTCAAGAGGAGCATGTCTCCCTTGCCGATCAGGCGCTCCGCACCGGGCTGGTCGAGGATCACCCGGCTGTCGGCCAGCGACGAGACCGAGAAGGCCATCCGACTCGGGATGTTGGCCTTGATCACCCCGGTGATGACGTCGACCGATGGCCGCTGGGTGGCGATGACCAGGTGGATGCCAACGGCGCGCGCCATCTGGGCGATCCGCACGATGGAGTCCTCGACGTCGCGCGCCGCCACCATCATCAGGTCGTTGAGCTCGTCGACCACGACCAGGATGAAGGGCAACGTCTCCGGGGGGCTCGGCTCGTCGAGATCGGCCTCGTCCTCGACGGCGGGGTGGTCCTCGCCGAGGGCGCGGGCGGCGACGGCGCGGACCTGGCTGCGGTCCGAGCGCGGGGTAGCGATGAGACCCTCCAGCACCAGCTGGTTGTAGCCCGTGATGTCGCGCACGCCGTTCTCCGCCAGAAGGTCGTAGCGGCGCTCCATCTCCTTGACGGCCCAGGCAAGCGCGTTGGCCGCCTTCTTGGGGTCGACGACGACCGGGTTGAGGAGGTGGGGCAGCCCGTCGTACTGGCCGAGCTCGACGCGCTTCGGGTCGACGAGGATCATCTTGACCTTGTCCGGCGTGTCGCGCATGAGGATGGACGTGATGATGGAGTTCATGCACGACGACTTCCCCGAGCCGGTCGCGCCCGAGATGAGGATGTGCGGCATCTCGGCCAGGTTCGCCATCACCGCACGCCCCGCGATGTCGCGCCCCATCGCCACCTCGAGCGGGTGGGTGGACGGCGACGGCTTGGCCTCCCTCGATTCGAGGATGTCTCGCAGGGAGACCAGCTGGCGGGTCCGGTTGGGGACCTCGACGCCGATGGCCGACTTGCCGGGAATGGGGGCGAGGATCCGCACGTCGGGCGACGCCATGGCGTACGCGATGTCCTTGGACAGGGTGGTGACCCGCGCCACCTTGACCCCGGGGCCCAGCTCGATCTCGTAACGGGTCACGGTCGGCCCCACCCGGCTGCCGACCAGGCGGGTCTCCACGCCGTGCGCGGCGAGGGCGCGGACCAGCTCCGCTCCGGCGGCGTCGATCTGGCGCTGGTCCTGTCGGAGCTTCTTGGAGGCGAGGAGCAACGACATGCGGGGCAGCACCCACTCGCCCGGGGCACGTGGTGCGGAGGCGGCAAGCGGTGCCGACGCCACCGGTTCGGGCTCGGGCTCCAGGGGGATGTCGATGTCGACGTCGGGATCGATCTCCATCTCCTCCGCGTCGGGCTCGTGGGGGAGATCGGGGTCGTCGGGGAGATCGGCCTCGTGAGTGGGCGGCGCGACGATGCCGGCGTCATGGTCGGGCGCGATCACGAAAGGCTTGCCCATCCACAGCGACTTCGCCGTGCGAGCAGTGGAGGCAGCGGCAACGTGCAGTGAGCGGCCGACTGCCGCGAGCGAGACGCCCGTCGCGACGAGGACGGCGACGAGCACGACGGCAACGAGCAGGACCGTGGCACCGGCGGGGCCCAGCCCGGCGTGCAGAGGCCGGCCGACGATCGCTCCGAGATAGCCGCCCGCCTCGCGCAGGGAGTGCGAGGCGGAGAGGGGCGGTGCCCCCTTGGCCACCTCGGCCAGGCCACACACCCCGAGCAGGCCGAGCAGCGTCCCGACCGCCAGGCGCCAGGGATCGGCCCCCTCGGCATCCTCGTCCTCGCCCCGTCCGCCGCGGTCGATGAGAAGGGTGAGACCTGCCCCGACGGCAACCAGTGGCAGGAGGATGCGGGCCCATCCGGCGAGGAGCGCGAGGCCGGTGTCGGTGGCGTGGCCGACGGGCCCGAGCTGCTGGCCCCAGAGCGCCAGCGCCAAGAGGACGCCCAGCGTGATGAGCCCGATGGCCCACAGGTCGCGGGCCTGGACGCGCCAGAATGGCGTCCGCGTGAGCTTGGCCGGCCTGGAGCGCGCAGCCGGTTTCTTGGCGGGAGCACGTGAGGGCGCACGCGTCGGGACACGCCCGCGGGTCTTGGTCACCACAGTGAGGCCGAGATTAGTGCCTGACCTGGTGGTTTTTGTGGACACCCCGACCGTTGATTTACGAACATATGTTCGCTATCGTAGGCGGAATGGCACTGCGGTGGGCCATTGCGGAGACCGAGGACCGCGGGACCCTCTTTCCCGACGAGAGGGTGGCGGAGCGCCATGTCGGCAAGGGCGCCTATGCGGGGATGGAGTTCCTCCACGTCAACGCCCGGACCATCATCAACACGGTGCCGCCTGAGAGCCTGATGCCCTTCCGGCACACGATCAACCCGTATCGAGGATGCAGCCATGCCTGCGTGTACTGCTTCGCCCGGCCGACTCACGACTACCTGGGACTGGGGATCGGGACCGACTTCGAGCGCAAGATCGTGGTCAAGGTGAACGCGGTGGAGCGGCTGCGCGCCGAGCTGCGCTCGCCCAAGTGGGGCGGTGACACCATCGCCATGGGAACCAACACCGATCCCTACCAGCACGCCGAGGGCAAGTACCACCTGACGAGAGGGATCGTTGAGACGCTGTCGGGAGCGCGCAACCCCTTCAGCATCCTGACCAAGTCGACGCTCATCCTCCGTGACGCCGCAGTGCTGGCCGCGGCATCGGAGCGCACCGAGGTCTCGGTGAGCTTCTCGGTGGGCACGCTCGACCGCTCCGTATGGTCGCTCACCGAGCCGGGCACGCCGCCACCGGATCGTCGGATCGAGGCGCTGCGGCGCCTCACCGCCATGGGGATCCGCTGCGGGGCCCTCATCGCGCCGGTGCTGCCCGGGCTGTCCGACTCGGAGGCCCAACTGCGCGCCGTGGCCGAGGCCTGCGCGGAGGCCGGCGCCGTCTCCATCCACGCGGTGGCGCTGCACCTGCGGGGCACGGTGCGCGCCCACTACTTCGACTGGCTCAAGGGGGCGCGGCCCGACCTGGTCGGCCTCCACCAGGGGCGCTTCCAGCGCGGCGCCTACCAGGAGGACGCTGAGCGCGAGCGGGTGGAGGGCATCGTGCGCGGCGTCGCCCTGCGATCCGGCGTGACGGGACACGATCGCTACCGGGCCGCAACGGTGCTGCCCGGCGCACCGGATCCACGGGCGCCGTCGGACGGCCGGCAGCTGCGGCTCCTCTGAGGCGAGGGTGCACCAGAAGGGCGCCGGATCCTCCCTATGATCGTGGACTCATGCCGCACGCGGGAACACGGAAGTGGCGGGCGGGCCGCGGCACCGCTGCGATCGTTGCCGTGCTCCTCGGGGCCTCAATGCTCGCCACCGTGCCGCCGACTGGCCCCGGCGCCGTGAGCAGGGCCGGCGCCGCCAGCGCGGCCGCAGCGACCAACTCGGACTACGCCATCGTTGATGCGGCCGGTGGGGTCATGACCTTCGGCGGTGCCGGATACTCCGGCGACACGCTCGAGGTGCCATTGCAGCGACCCATCGTCGGCGGTGCAGCCGACCCGCGGGGTGGGTACTGGCTGGTCGCCTCCGACGGCGGCGTGTTCTCGTTCGGGCGCGCCGCCTTCTGGGGCTCGACGGGGGGCCTCGCGCTCAATCGACCCGTGGTCGGCTTGGCCCCGACCCCCGACGGTGGCGGGTACTGGCTCGTCGCATCCGACGGCGGCATCTTCTCCTTCGGCGATGCGGGGTTCTACGGATCGACGGGGGGGATGGCCCTGAACAAGCCGATCGTCGGGATGGCCGCCACCAGCGACGGTAGGGGCTACTGGCTCGTCGCCGCCGACGGCGGCATCTTCTCCTTCGGCGACGCTGGGTTCTACGGATCGACGGGAGGGATGGCCCTGAACAAGCCGATCGTCGGGATGGCCGCCACCAGTGGGGGTGGTGGCTACTGGCTCGTGGCCTCCGACGGCGGCCTCTTCACGTACGGCAACGCGAGGTTCTACGGCTCCACCGGGAGTCTGGCGCTCAACGAGCCGATCGTCGGCATGGCTCCGACACCCGGCGGGAACGGATACTGGCTGGTGGGCCAGGACGCGGGCGTCTTCACCTTCGGGGACGCCAGGTTCTCGGGGAGCGCGCAATCGCCGCTCCATCCTCCCCTCTTCCCGCAGCCACTGACGATCCCGGTCCCTCCGGTAGTGGCCATCATCAACGACGTTCCGGGGCCGCAGGCGACCCACCAGGGCGTTCAACGCGTTGCGTTCTCGGGCGACTCCCTGGCGCTCTATGAGGGGCATTACATCCAGGAGACGAATCCGCCCTACGGCATCGACGACGGGGCCGCAGCGGGATGTGGGTACACCGACGGCGCACCCACGTTCCCGTGGAGCGACCCTGGCACGCTCTACATCAGCCCCGGTGCGTGCGCACTCTGGGCGTCGCAGCTCCAGTGGGTGGTCTCCCGCTTCCATCCGGACGTGACGGTGATTCAGACGGGGTACTGGGAGACCCAGGAACGACAATTCGGTGCTGGGTACGCCACGTTGGCCGACCCCGGGTACTCGGCCTTCATTGAGGCCAACCTGGAGGCAGCGGTCCAGATCGCGCACTCCGACGGAGGGGCGGTGATCCTCTCGACCTCGCCGTACTTCGCCGACGGGACCCCGAACAGCCTGGTCGATGCCTACAACCAGATCATCGACACGGTCGCCTCCCGATACCACTATGTATCGATCGACGACCTCTACTCGGTGCTCGACCCGGGCGGGAGCTACGCCTCAGTGGTCGATGGGATCGTGGCGAGGGGGACGGACGGGGTGCACATCACACAGGCGGCCGTCGACAGCCTCATTGAGCCGGCCCTGAACCAAATCATCGCCAACGTGGCCGGTGCGGTCTACGGCGGCAACGCCTAGCAGCCCCTTCAGCCCGACCCGTCCTGACCTCGCCTGTGGACCCATGCACGAGCGCCCGTTCCGGCCGATCCGAAGGCCCCGGTACCCATGGGTCAAAAGGGCCAGGGGGAGCTGATCCCACGACCGGCTTTCGTACGCCAAAGTCCAGTTCAGAGGACATTTCACCCATCCATGACCTCCCGCTCAAGTCGCTCTCAGATCCTGCCGATATAGGCAGGGTTGGGAACGGATCGCGTCCAGGCCGTCCGTTCGAATTGGGTGGACCCGATGGCGAATGCACTCCAGGGAGCAGAGGACGGGTCCACCGTCCTCGATGAACCGGTCCTCGAGGCCGGCGTGCGACCGTCGCGCCACCCGTTCTGGGGGACGGCGGTCAGAGCATCGCGCCGCCCGCCCCTGGCGGTAGAGCATCGCGCTGCCCCTCGGCTTGAGCCGACTGACTTTCGCCACCATCTACGCGTACTCCACCGCGCTCGCGTTGGTCACAGGACTGCTGCTCGTGCGTGGGCCCCTCCACGGAGCGGGTCCCGTCCGGGTCTTGATCCCACAGCCCGCGATGTTCGCCCTGGTCTGCGTGCTCTGGGCGGCCGTCTTCTGGGTGCCCGTATCCCTGCACCACCGCGGCAACACCATCCTTCTCTTCTTCGAGGAGGTGCCGCTGCTCCTGGGGCTGGTGTTCCTGTCACCGACCCTGCTCGTGCTCGCCAGTCTCGGTGCCGTCGCCTTCGTCTTCATGTCTTGCGCAAGCAGGCGTTCTACAAGGTCTTCTTCAACATGGCCACGGGCGGGCTGAGCGCAGCGGTGGCCGCTATCGTCTTCCGCGAGATCCTTGGAGGACACAGCGCCGCTGGCTTCTGGGGTTGGGTGGCGGGCGTGCCCGCCCTGTGCGTCGCCGCGATCATCACGAACGTGACGGTCGTGATCATGGCGAGGCTGCTCGGCCAGACCACCGAGCGTCGAACGGCACCCCAAATCCTGTTCAATGCGGTGCTGACCACGGCGAGCGTGTGCCTGGCATTCGTCGTACTCGACGCCGCTTTGCTGAACGTGTGGGCGATGGTGCCGGTCCTCCTGGTCGGCGCCTTGCTCATCGCGGCGTACAGGGGCTACACCCGCCTGTCACTGCGGTTCGCCTCGCTCCAACGCCTGTACGACTTCAGCCGGGAGCTCGGCACCGCCAACCTCGAGCCCACCTCGATGAGCCTGGAGGTCCTCAGCCAGGTGTGCACGGTGATGCGGGCCCGTCGCGCCCAGCTCGTGCTCGCCGAGCCCGGCGGGCATCCCGCGCCGGATCTCCCTTGACGACCATGGCGACCTCCGAGGTCGAGCCGATCAGCCTCGACACGTCGTCGATCGTCACCCAGGCCATCGAGAACGGCGTCGCCTCCCTCCACACGACCACCGCACCGACAGCGCAGGAGCAGCTACGACCCCATCGCCGGGCGATACGTCCATGCCATCGTCGCCCCGATCATCAACGAGAACACAGCGATCGGAGCGATCGTCGCCCTGGACCGCGACGAGGAGCTCGACGGCTTCGACGACGACGATCTCCGTCTCTTCGAGGCGCTCGTGGCACACGCCAGTGCCAACCTCGAGCGTGCCCGTCTCGTCGAGGAGCTGCGCTACGAGGTCGACAGCAAGTCACATCAGGCGACGCACGACATGCTCACCGGGCTCCCCAACCGCAGCTGTTCCTCAGCCGGGCGACGACTGCCCTCAACGGCAGCGGCGGCGTCGCCATCGTCCTGCTCGACCTCGACCGGTTCAAGGACGTCAACGACACGCTGGGCCATGCAATCGGGGACCGGCTCCTCTGCGAGGTGTCCGAGCGCCTGCTGCGCGCGGTCGGCGAGCAGGCCACGGTGGCCCGTCTCGGAGGTGACGAGTTCGCGCTGGTCATCCCGAACGTCACCGAAGCCGGAGAGGGCCATTGCCATCGTCAACGAGCTCAACGCCGAGCTGTCCCGCCCCATCGAGATGGATGGGCTCACACTTGCCGTGACGGCCAGCGTCGGCATCGCGCTGGCTCCAGAACACGGTGACGACGTGGCGCTGCTGCTCCAGAGAGCGGACATCGCCATGTACCTGGCCAAGGAGCGTCGGAGCACGGTCGAGGTGTACTCGGTCGAGCACGACCGGAGCATGCGACGCTGGCTCATGCTGTGCGGCCTGTTGACCCACGCTCTCGAGACGAGGACCGGAGCTGAGCGTGATGTACCAGCCGATCGCCGATGTCCGCTCCCGCTCCATCGTGCAGGTGGAAGCCCTGGCCCGCTGGACGCATCCGGTGCACGGCGCGATTCCGCCGGAAGAATTCATCGCGATCGCCGAGCAGATGGGCATGATCAGCCAGATCAGCGACTTCGTCCTGTCCGAGGCCTGTGCGCAATTGTCGAGGTGGCGCCGGACGCGGAATCGACGTCGGGATGGCGGTGAACGTCTCCGGTCGAGAACTCGCCGACGACACGCTCGTCGACGCGGGTCGCCGGACATCTCCGGGCTCACGACATCCCGCCCAACGTGCTGACGCTCGAAGTGACCGAGACCGAGATCATGTCCGATCTCGCGCAGGCAACCGAGGTCCTCGACCAGCTGGCCGGCTTGGGCATCCGGATCGGGATTGACGACTACGGGACCGGGTACTCGTCACTGGCCTATCTCCACCGGCTTCCCGTTCAGGAACTGAAGATCGACCGCTCCTTCGTGACCAATCTCCCGAACGAGATGAGCAACCGCATCATCGTTCGCTCTTCCATCGCCATGGCACATTCGCTCGGGCTCAGCGTGGTGGCGGAGGGCGCCGAGGACGAGGTCACCTGCGCGATGCTCGCCGACGCCGGATGTGACCAGATCCAGGGTTACTACCTGTCCAAGCCCAGGGATCCGGCGGACCTCGAGGAGTGGCTCCTGCAGGGCGCGTCCCTCGACTTTGCGCCACTACACCCGGCTCGAGGTTCGCTCCCACCATAAGGACTTGGTGCTCTCGCCGGGTACACGCCATCAGATAGCTCCCCGCCGGCAAGTTACCTCGATGTAACTTGCGGCGGACGCTTCCTCGATCGGTGGAGTTCCAGCGAGAAGGACAGGGGCCCCGCCGGCGGCTTCACGAACATCCTCCGCCTCGACCCGCTCCAGCCCTGAACGCCGAAATTCGTTCCTAGGACGGCCTCCGGAGCCTCTTGTGCACCGGGCGTTTCACGTCGTCCGGGACAACGTTTCAACCAACCAGGGACAACGCAGCGGGCAAATATTGGTTGCAACGGGGTTGCAATTTCGGGCACAATAGGTCCGCGGGGAATGAGAGGCGCCGGTCGCACGGTGTATTGCCCTCTCACTCCCCACCGGTACCGATGGAGAAGGAGGTGGGAGATGACCTGCGAACTTGGAGCAAGGATCGGCTGAACCCCGCGGCTCTACGCCGCAGTGAGCAAAGCATCACTGCCATCGCCACACCTTTTTTCATCGGTACGGGGTGTTGCGGTAGCAGTATCGGCACGGCGGGTCGCCGCCTTGAGCGATTTTTCGGATTCGCTGAGACGGCGCCCGCCGTTTGTCGCGCTCGGAGCCAAGATCAACGCGGCGTGTGCGTACGATTGGCAGCAGGGCTCCACGCTCAAGGGGGCAGGGCGAACGATTCGATGAGAATTCGGAGGCGGGGACAGCACCGACGTCGCCTCGGGCGCCCGTTCACACGCCTCTGGGTGGGCTTCACCCTGGCCAGCTCCGGAGACGGATTCATCTTCGGCGCCGTTCCACTGCTGGCGGTCGCCGTGAATCCGCACCCGCTGGCCGTCTCGGCCGTCGCCGCCGCCGACAGTCTTCCGTGGCTGCTCCTCGCTCTTCCGGCCGGCGCGTTCGCGGACCGCTTCGAGCGGGGCCCGGTGATCGCCCTCGCGAACATGGTGCGCGCCTTCGCCATCATTTCCGCCGCGGTGCTCATCGCAACGGGCCGCATGAGTCTGCTGCTTCTGATCCTTGTCGTGCTGATCAACGCCGGCGGCCGGGCCGATCTACTACTCGTCCCTGCAGGCGATGGTCCCCGAGCTCGTCAGCTCCGACGCGCTCGAGCGTGCCAACGGCGTCCTCACCGGTACCGAGGCGGCCACCGAGCACTTGGCCGGTCCGGTCGTCGGGACGTCCCTCTTCGCCCTGAGCCAGTCGTGCCGTTCGTTGCCGACGCCATCGCACTCGTCGGGTCGTGCATCCCCTTCGTCCGCTTCCGGTCGAAGGCTGCCCCGTCGACGGACGCCTCGAGCTCCATCTGGGAAGGGGTGCGGCTGCTGTTCGCCGATCGGCGATTGCGCCTTCTGCTCGTGGTGGTCGCCTTGCTCGCCCTTTTCCAGGGCATGGAAGGCGGCGTCCTCGTGCTCCTGGCGACGACCAAGTGGGGCGTGCGAGAAGGCCGCCTACGGCCTCTTCCTGGCCACGGTCGCCGTGGGCAACCTCGTGGGGAGCGCTCTGACGGAGGGCCAGGTCCGGCGCTTCGGCAGCGCCCGCACGCTCATCGGGGCTGCCGTCCTCTCGGGCGTCGGCTACCTGATCATGGCCTCGGCGCACAGTTGGGTCCTGGCCGCTCCCGCCTTCGCGCTCGTGGGCGTCGCCGTCGCCATGATCACGGTCATGGCGATCTCGCTCCGCCAGAGGCTGACTCCCCCGCACCTCATGGGGCGAGTGGGCGGCGCCTGGCGCGGCATCGTCTGGGGCGCTGCGCCGGTCGGCGCGCTCGTTGCCGGAAGCGTGGCGACCATCGGTGGACTTCGGTTGCCGTTGGTGCTGGCGGGAGTGCTCCAGTGCGTCGTGGCGGTCGTGTTCGCCCGCCCGCTCCTCCGCAGCACCCGAGAGGATGCTGAGCACGCGGACGAACCGGCACCGAACCACCTCGACCCGAAGTGACGGTCATCGCCATCGCGCATCGGGGCGACCCCGTGCACCAACGCGAGAACACCGTGGCCGCCTTCGCCTCGGCGGTAGCCCAGGGCGCCGACATGCTCGAACTGGACCTAAGGCGCACCCGGGACGACGCAATCGTTGTGTTACACGACCAGACCCTGCTGCGCCTGTGGGGTGTCGACGCATCCGTGGGCGACCTCGACCTGTCCGAAGTGGCTGCCGTCGGGGAAGGCGAGATCAGGATCCCGACCCTGCGTGACGTGGTGGACGCCGTGGCCGTCCCGCTGATGGTCGACTTCACGCGGCGCGAGGTGGTGCCGGGCGGGTTGGACGTCGTCCGGGATGCCGGCGCCATCGGGCGCTCGCTGTTCGTCACGGGGAATGTCGACGCGCTGCGCATCCTCCGGGGGCTCTCGGCCGAGGCCCGCATCGGCCTGACCTGGATCCAGGGCTCCGAGCCCCCGCTCCCGTTGCTCGTAGAGCTGCGCGCCGAGTACTGGAACCCGATGTTCGGACTGGTGACCCCAGAAGGGGTGGCTGCGGTCCACGCCGCCGGCATGAAGGTCTCGACCTGGACGGTCGACGACCCGGCCGACATGGACCGGGTGGTCGGCGCCGGGGTCGACGCCGTGGTGAGCAACCGGATCGCCGCGCTGCTGCGGTTCTTGGGCCGGTAGGCGTTTCTTGGGCCGGTAGGAGCCCAGCCCCGGGGTACCGGCGGTCAGAGGCCCCGGCCGACGCCGGCCAGGATCGGGTGTTGGCCGAACCAGTCCGGGATGCGCCGGGTCAGCTCGCGCGGACCCCGCATGGTGATGCGCCCGTCGGCGAGGGCGTCGGCGAACCGGGCATCGCCCATCCAGACCTCGGTCAGGGTCCGCAGATCGGCATCGACCACCACGTCGACCTCGAACCCGGGGTCCGTCAGGCAGAGATCCACGTCGGCGTCGTCGGCGACGACCCAGTAGTACCGCTGCCGAGCGGGCAGTGACGGAAAGGTCAACTGGATCACGACACGGCGACCGTCGAAGGCTCCGGGAGCCAGGAAGCGACGGACGTCCCAGAGCAGCAGGCCCGGGTCGAGGTCGTCCGGGCTGTAGTCGCTGCGGGCCCAGCGCTGTCCCCATTCCCCCAGGCCCTGGATCAGCGGGAACAGCTCCCGGCCCGCCTCGGTCAAGGCGTAGGACGGTCCGGTGCTGGTCGTGGTGCTCTCGAGGACCCCGGCGATCTCGAGCTCCTTGAGACGCTTGGACAGCAGCGCAGGAGAGCAGGTCGGCACGCCGCGGCGGATCTCGTTGAAGCGGGTGCTGCCCACCAGGAGCTCGCGCAGGATCAGCGGGGTCCACCGCTGGCAGACGATTTCGGCGGCCTTGGACACGGGGCAGAACTGGCCGTACCCGCTCACGCCCCCCAAGCTACCGCACCGCTTCATTTTTTGAACTAGTCCTGCAACCCCCTGTGGTCCACCATGACCGTGGCACCCCAAGGGATGGAGGAAGAACGATGAATCCGAACCAGGCACTGTGGGAGAAGGGCGACTTCACCCGTATCGCCACCAGCATGCGAGACAGCGGAGAGGCGCTGGTCAAGGACCTGTCGATCACCAACGGTCTCGAGGTCCTCGACCTCGGGTGTGGCGACGGGACGACCGCCATCCCGGCGGCTGCGCTCGGAGCGAACGTGCTGGGGGTCGACATCGCCAGCAACCTCGTGGAGGCCGGCAACGCCCGCGTCCAGAGCCTGGGCCTCACGAACTGCCGCTTCCAACAGGGCGACGCCACCGACCTGAAGGATCTGTCAGACGACAGCTTCGACCTCGTCGTCAGCATCTTCGGGGCGATGTTCGCACCGAAGCCACACGATGTGGCCAAGGAGATGGTCCGGGTCACGCGGCCCGGTGGCCGGATCGTCATGGGCAACTGGATCCCCAACGATCCGACGCTCGTCGCCCAGATCCTCAAGATCAGCTCGGCCTACTCGCCCCCTCCTCCCGAGGGCTTCGTCAGCCCGATGACATGGGGCGTCGAGGACAACGTGATGGAGCGGTTCACCGGCGCCGGCATCCCCGAGGACCGAATCTCGTTCCAGCGCGACACCTACAGCTTCAACGTCGAGGCGTCACCCTCGGAGCTCCTCGCGGAGTTCCGGAGGTACTACGGGCCGACCATGAACGCATTCGACGCCGCTGCGGCCAACGGCAAGGAGTCCGAGCTGCTCGCCGAGCTCGAGGCGCTCTTCACAGCCCAGAACACGAGCCCGAGCGAAGGAACCACATCCATACCGGCAACGTTCCTCCGCGTGACGGTGGGAGCCTGACCGTGGGCGCCGGGACACGGACGCCGGGGTACGCGCGCCGTCGGCGCCACTCCCGCGGCGCGCTCGGCAATAGCCTGTCTCCATGGTGACCATCGACGACATCGTCGCTCGCCTCCAGTCGTCGCTGTCCGAGCACACACCGGTCCTGGCCGCTCGCGACGTGTTGCAGGAGCTGATCGCCGATCGTCCCGGGCTGGGCGAAGCACTCGGACCCGTCGAGACGGGCGGCATCACCACGCTCTACAACGCGGCCGACCTCACGGTGCTGCGGGTGGCATGGACGCCCGGGATGGTGCTCTACCCGCACGAGCATCGCATGTGGGCGGCCATCGGCATGTACGGCGGGCAGGAGGACAACGCGTTCTTCCGCCGAGCACCCGGGGGCCTCGAGCCAACCGGCGGCACCGAGCTGCCCGCCGGGGAGGTCCTCGTGCTCGGCGACGACGTGATCCATTCGGTCGCGAACTCCCACCGGGACTTCGCGGTGGCGCTGCACGTCTACGGAGGCGACTTCTTCACGGTCGAGCGCTCCGAGTGGGACGCCGAGACCCTCGAGGAGCGGCCCCGGGACCACGAGCGCACCCGGCGCCTCTTCGAGGAGGCCAATGCCCGCTGGCTCGAAGAGCGCCTCAGACCATGAGCACCACGGGGATGATCATCGGCCGGCGCCGCGTGCGCTCCCCGACGAACTTGCCCAGTGCCTTGCGGGTGTGGCGGTTGAGCGCCTCGATGTCGTGCGCCCCGTCGCGCAGCGCCTGGCTCACCGCGGTGCCGACCACGTCGCTCGCCTCGCCGAGGAGCTCCTCGGCCTCCGGGGCGTGCACCCAGCCTCGCGTCTCGATCACGGGCGGGCAGCTCAGCTTGCTCTGCTGGCGGTCCACCGTCACCACGACCATCACCACTCCTTCTTCGGAGAGCTTCTTGCGGTCGCGCAGGACCCCGTGCTCAATGTCCCCCACCGTCCCGTCGACGTAGACGTAGCCCGCCGGCACCCGGCCGTCCCGGGCGATCCCTTTCGCATCGAGTTGAATCACGTCGCCGTCCTCGCACAGGAGCACCTTGGCGGGGTCCAGACCCATGGAGAGCGCGAGGCGAGCGTGGTGCACCATGTGGCGGAACTCCCCGTGCACCGGCACGAAGCACTCGGGATTGGCGACCGAGATCAGCGTCCGCAGCTCCCCCTGGCGGGCGTGCCCGCTGACGTGGACCGCCTCCGCCCCCGAGTGCACCACCTCGGCTCCCCGGCGGTGCAGGTCGTCGATGACCTTCCCCACCGACCACTCGTTGCCCGGGATCGGGTGGGCGCTGATGATCACGACGTCGTCCTCGCCGATGCGGAGCCACTTGTTGTCCCCCGCCGCCATCAGTGAGAGGGCCGACATCGGCTCACCCTGGGAGCCGGTGGAGATCACGCACATTTCGCCCGGGGGGACGCTGTCCACGTCCTCGATGTCCACCTGCACCCCGTCGGGGATGCTGATGATGCCGAGTCGGGTGCCGAGCTCGACGTTCTTGCCCATGGAACGACCCAGCGTGGCCACCTTGCGGCCGTTGGCGACCGCGGCGTCAATGATCTGCTGCACCCGGTGCATGTGGCTGGCGAAGCAGGCCACGACGAGCCGCTTGCCGGACTGGGCCGCGAAGACCCGCCGCAGCGTGACGCCCACGGTGGACTCGGACTCGGTGAACCCCGGCTCCTCGGCGTTGGTGGAGTCCGACAGGAGGAGCCTGATCCCCTCCGTCCGGGCCAGCTCCCCCATGCGGGACATGTCGGTGCGCCGCCCGTCCACCGGTTGCAGGTCCAGCTTGAAGTCGCCCGAGTGCAGGATCACCCCCTGCGGCGTGTGGAACGCGATGGCCATGGCCTCGGGTACCGAGTGGGTGACCGGGATGAACTCGACGTCGCAGGCGCCGATGCGCACCGTCTCCCCGTCGGCGACCGGGACGAAGCGGGTGTTGGACGCCAGGCCGGCTTCCTCGATCCGGTGCCGGGCCAGGCCGACCGTGAGCTCGGAGCCGTAGATGGGCGCCTGCAGGTCGCGCAGGAGGAAGGCCAACCCGCCGGTGTGGTCCTCGTGGCCGTGGGTGAGCACGATCCCGTCCACCCGGTCCCTGCGGTCCTGCAGGTAGGTGAACTCGGGCAGCACCAGGTCGATGCCCGGCATGTCGGGCTCGGGGAACATGATCCCGCAGTCGAGGATGACGATGCGCCCGTCGACCTCGATGCAGGCGCAATTCCGGCCGATCTCCCCGAGTCCGCCCAGGAAGACGATCCGGACCGGCTTGGGTTTGCCGCGCTCAGCCAAGCGGGGCAACCGTGACGGCTGGCGGCCCGACGGCGGCCAGGATCTTGGCCGCCTGGGCATCGAGCTCCGGGGTCGAGGCCCCCATCGGCAGTCGACACTGGCCGACCCGCAGGCCGAGCGAGCGCAGCGCCGCCTTGGCGGGCAACGGGTTGGGGTACTCGGGGCTCGACTCGAAGTCGAAGGAATCCAGGAGCTCGGCGTTGCCTGCGATCGCCGTGGTGAGGTCCCCACCCATGAACGCATCGATCACGGCGCGGAGCTGCGGTCCCGCCCAGTGCGCCGCCACGCTGATGACGCCCACCGCGCCCACGGCGAGGAGCGGCAGCGTCATGATGTCGTCGCCGCTGTAGATCTCGAACCCGGCCGGTGCCTGCGCCGCCAGGTGCGCCGTGGTCGGGGGGTCGCCGGCCGCGTCCTTGAGCGCCACGATGGCCGGCACCTCTCGGGCCAGGCGCAGCATGGTTGCGGTGGCGATGCGACGGCCCGAACGGATCGGGATGTCGTAGAGCACGACCGGGAGCGCACCGGCGGAGTCGGCCACGGCACGGAAGTGCTCGTAGAGGCCGGACTGCGAAGGCCGGTTGTAGTATGGGGTGACCACCAGCACGCCGTCCACCCCGCTCTGCGCCGCCAGCGCCGTCATCTTCACCGAGTGGGCGGTGTCGTTGGAGCCGGTACCCACGATGACCGGGATGCTGACCGCCTCGGCCACCGCGCGCCAGAGGTCGACCTTCTCCTCGTCGGTGAGCACCGAGCTCTCACCCGTGGAGCCGCTCAGCACGAGGCCGTCGCTCCCGTGCGAGGCCAACCACCGGGCCAGGTCGACGGCCGCAGGCGCGTCGAGCGCGCCGTCGTCGTCGAACGGCGTCACCATGGCGGTGATCACCCGCCCGAATCGGGGCAATTGGCTCATTGCCCCTTCACGCTACCAGCGATGCGTCGCGCTCAGGCGACCTGCCGGTCCGCGGGCGACCCGTCGGCGAAGGCGTCCTCGTCCTCAGTCGAGTCGGTCAGATGCTCGAACGCGATCGCGCCCATATCGGTGAACTTGGTGCGCAGCCACCCGTCGGCAGCATCGAGCAGGCCCAGCTTCCTGAGGTTGGGGACGATCTTGGAGAACAGGAGGATCTGGAAGTCGTCGCGTTCCGGTGCGGACTGCATGATCTTCATCACGTCGGCGGTGGGTACCTCCATGCGCTCCCACACCTCCTGCATGACCATGCGGTCCTTCATGCGGACGGCTGCCTCGAACGCGAACTCCTGGCGCTCCCTGAGCTCGGCCGCGCTGAGCTCCTTGTAGTACTCCTGCAGGCTGAGGACCCCGAAGGCCACGTGGCGGGCCTCGTCGGCCATCACGTAGCGCAGCATCTTCTTGAGCAGCGGCTCGGTCGTCATCATGTGGATGAAGCCGAAGGCGGCCAGCGCGAGGCCCTCGACCATGATCTGCATACCCAGGTAGGTCATGTCCCACCGGGAGTCCGAGACGATGTCGTCGAGCAGCAGGCCCAGGTGGGCGTTCATCGGGTAGTGGCCCGAGAGCTTCTCGTCCAGGTACTTGGAGAAGACCTCGACGTGGCGGGCCTCGTCCATCACCTGCGTGGCGGCGTAGTACTTGGCGTCGATCCACGGGACGGTCTCGACGATCTTGGCCGTGCAGAGCAGCGCACCTTGTTCCCCGTGCATGAACTGGGACAGCAGCCAGTTCTGGTTCTCGATCCCGAACTGGATGAAGCGCTTGTCGTCCCACTTCTCCAGGACCGTGCCGGCCACGGCGGCCTCGTCCCACTGTTGCTGGGTGGGGTTGGCCTCGGCATTGGCGATGACCACGCGCTCCTGGTCGACCTCGATCGACCAGTCGAGGTCGGTCTGCCCGTTCCACTGCGCCTTCTTCGCCTTCTCATAGAGCTTGTCGAGCTGGGGCTTGGCGCCCTTCTCGTAATCCCAGGTGAACTCGGCCGGGCAGTTGTCGGGGACCCGATGGAACCCCTCCACGTCGTACTTGCCGACGAAGTTCAGCACGGCCTCGAGGTCGTTGATGTCCTCCCGGCCGATCAGGTCGAGGTTGGACTTCAGCTGTTCGGTGTTCTCGTCGAGTGTGGTCATGGTGCCGCCCCCTTGGTGGTTGGTCGCGTTGCTCTGGTGGACATGGTCGAGGATCTGAAGTTGGGAGTACCTGAACGGCCGGCCGCGTCGAGACGCAGGGCCAGGATTCCCGGCAGGACGAAGGCGCGCACGAGGGCACGGGCGTCGTCGGGATCGCCGAGGTCGGTTCCCGCCGGAGGCCCGGAGCAGTAGGCCAGGACGATCCGCACGGCCCATTCGGCCGCTCTCGAGGCCTGTTCGGGCTCGAGCCAGCGGGCGAAGAACGGTGCCGCAAGGTCGCCGGCCACCAGGAGGAGCCGGTCGAGCTCGCCGAAGGTCAGGTACGGCAACACCGCTCCCGGCTCGTGCGCCAGCAGGTAGGCCAGCGCGCCATGCGACCGCAGCCGGCGGGCCGATTCGACCATGCCTGCCACCAGGACGTCCTCCAGGTCCCCGGCCTCCCCCATGACGACGGCGAGGGCCGAGAAGAGGCGGGCCACTTCCGTCTCGACGACGGCAGCGAGGATGCCATCCTTGCCGCCGGGGAACGTCCGGTAGACGGTCGCCCGCGACAGGCGGGACTCGCGGGCGATGTCGTCCACCGTGGTCTTGGCGATGCCCTGGCGGGCCAGGCAACGCAGCGCAGCGTCGACGATCCTGACCCTGGTCGAGGAGCGGTCGTCGGCTCCGAGGTGGCGGATGGCGCCGACGCGCCCCGCCGTCAGGGCTCCAGGACCCCCGGGTTCAGGTTGTGCCGCTGCGCCCACTGATGACACAGTATGGCGGTTTTTGTCTCACTGTCAACCAGCTCCGCCTCAACCGAGGTTGAAATGACCCGGGGCAATGGACGTGATGAGCAGCGCCAACACGGCGAGCACGGCGACGCTCCCCCCGACGGTGAGCACCAACGCGGTGTTCCGGTCTCGCAGTTCGCCGGCGTATTCGTACGTGAGACCCAGAGCACACCCGGTCACCAGGCCCCCGAGGTGGGCCCGCCAGTCCGTGTTGCCCGTGAAGCCGAGCACGAAATTGATGACCAGCAGCCCGGCCACTGGCCCGACCGGCAAGCGGCGGCGCAGCCCCACGACGAGGTAGGCGCCCAGGACCCCCATGATGGCGCCCGACGCGCCGATGCCGATCTCATTCTGCGGACCGAGGAGGTACGAACCGACGCTCCCCGCGAGCCCGGCCAGGAGGTACAGCGTGAGGAATCGGGCCTTGCCTAGGAGCACCTCGAGGGCGGGACCAACGATGAGCAAGGCGATCATGTTGAAGAAGATGTGCGTGAAGCTGGCGTGGAGCCACATGGCCGTGAAGGCCCGGTAGTACTGGTGCAGGACGTGCACCCTCCCGGGCGACATGGCATAGCGATTGACGACGCTGGCGTTGTTTCCAAATCCCTCGAGGAAGAACACCACCACGTTGATGGCGATGATGGAGAGCACGATCGGCGTCGGGTTGGTCGAGCCGACTACGCCGGTTCGGTTCCGGCTGGTATGGGTGAAAGCCGGGACTTGGCGCGAACGCTTGGCCCCTTCGGAGGTGCACTCTGGGCACTGCCAGCCGACCGATGCCTCGATCATGCAGTCGGTGCAGATGGGGCGGTCGCAGTGGGCGCAGAGCACCGACGCCGCCGCTTCGGGGTGGCGGTAACAGGGCGGGGGGGCGGCGGGCTGCGGCTGCAGTTGCGGGTCGCTCATCGAATGCCGGCCAGCAGCTCGGACCGGACGAGGAGCGCCACCTGTTCGGGGTCATTGAGGTCCCAGCGCCCGGGGGAGCTGATGTAGGAGAGCACCATGCGGGCCAGAAAGTCGGCGGTGACGTCGAGGTCGGTGCCCTCGGTCATCCCGTGGCGCACGAGGTACGGCGCCAAGAAGGCCGCCACCAGCGTGTGCACCTGGTCTGCCTCGGTGGTGAGCCGGGGCAGCAATATGTCCGGCTCGGTCACGAGGATGCGCTGGAGCACCTCGTGCTCGACGACGGCCCGGTGGGCGAACACGATGCCGCGCTCCATCACCTCCTCCAGGGTGTCCGCATCGGAGACCTCCTCGTAGAGCCGGACGAAGAAGCGGGCGAACTCCCACCCGACGACGGCGGAGATCAGCTCGTCCCGCCCGCCCGGGAAGTAGCGGTAGACCGTCGCCCGCGAGACTCCCGCCTCCCGAGCCGCATCCTCCACCGTGGTCTTGGCCAGGCCCCAGCGGGCCACGCAGTCGTAGGTGGCCTGCAGGAGCCGCTCCCTGACCTCGGGGTTCACAGCCCCAGCAATGCCTCGAGGCCCACCGTCAGCCCGGGCCGGCCCGCCACGGAGCGCACGGCCAGCAGGACGCCCGGCATGAACGAGCGCCGGTCGTAGGAATCGTGGCGAAGGCTGAGGCTCTGGCCCGGCGCGCCGAAGATCACCTCTTCGTGCGCTACCAGCCCGGGCAGCCGCACCGAGTGCACGTGGACGCCTCCGGGTCCTTCGGCGCCCCGCGCCCCGCTCAGCACCAAGTCCGTCGTCGGGTCGGGCGGCAGTGGCCCCCTTCCCGCCGACTGGCGCGCCGCGGCGATGGCCGCCGCCGTGTGCAACGCGGTGCTCGACGGTGCATCGCGTTTGGCGTCGTGGTGCAGCTCTATCACCTCGACGCCGTCCATGTGCGGCGCCGCGATCGTGCTGAGATGCATCAGCAGCACGGCCCCGATGGCGAAGTTCGCCACCACGATGGCGTTGGCCCCGCTGCCCTCGAATTGCGCCGCCACCTCCGCCAGGTCCTGGTCGGACAGCCCGCTGGTCCCGATCACCGCGTGCAGGCCCAGGTGCGCGTAGTGCGGCACGTTGTGCCGGACGGCCGCGGCGATCGTGAAGTCGACGACGACCTCCGCGCCGAGGTCGGACAGCGCGATGACCTCGCCCACGATGGCGCGGCCGCAGGCGTCGTCGCCGACGTGGGCGGGATCGATAGCAGCGACGAGCTCCATGTCCGCCGCCTCGGACACCGCCCGGCAGACCTCTTGGCCCATGCGGCCGCCGGCGCCGACCACACCGACCCTGTGCATGGCTTGCAGGCTATCGGGCGGCCATGGCAGGCAGGTGGGACTCGAAGTCCTGTTCGTCAAAGGGCCCGACGGCGCTCATCACGCGCGGCGCAGCAGCGAGCTCGGCCGCCACGCCGAGGACCTCCTCGCGGGCGACGGAGTCGATCCGGTCCAGCACCTGGTCGACCGAGAGCACTTCGCCGTGGAGGAGCAGAGAGGCGCCGATCCGGCTCATGCGGGCGCCCGAGTCCTCGCCCGAGAGAAGCATCTCGGCGCGCAGGTTGCCCTTGGCCACAGCCAACTCCCGCTCGGTCACGCCCTCGGTCGCGAGCTGTGCCATCTCGTCGTTCACGATGTCCAACACCTCGCCGAGGTGCTCAGGCGCCGTCCCGACGACCACGGCCAGGGAGCCGGTGTCCTGGTAGGCGGCCCGCTCCGACCAGACCGAGTAGGCCAGGCCGCGCTGCTCGCGCACCTTTTGGAAGAGCCGGCTCGACAGCCCGCCGCCGAGCACGTGGTTCAGGACGGCGAGTGCCCAGCGCCGCTCGTCCAAGCGCGAGACCGAGCGCGCGCCGTAGACGAGGTGCGCCTGCTCCGTCGGCCGGCGGACCACGTCGAGGGCAACGACGTCGGGCCCCGGCGCAGTCCGCTCCGGCACCGCACCCCCTGGGGTCCCGGCGAAGCGGCGCTCCAGATCTGCGGCGACCGCGTCGTGTCGGCAATCGCCCGCGACCGACACGACCATGTTGGAGGGACGGTAGTGATGATCGAAGAAGGCCCGGATGTCCTCCCGGGTGATCCGCTGCACTGACGAAGCCGTCCCGAGGGTGTCGCGGCCCAGAGCGTGGTCCGGGAAGAGCGAGGACTGCCACCGCTCGGATGCCAGGTCGGCGGGCTCGTCGGCGTGCATCAGGATCTCGTCGAGGATGACCGTGCGCTCGGCCTCGATGTCGTCGGGACGGAGCGCCGGCTCCCACATGATGTCGCTCAGGATGTCCAGCCCGAGGGTCAGATGGTCCGAGAGGAGGCGCACGTAGAAGGTGGTGTACTCCTTCGTCGTGAAGGCGTTGCAGTCGCCACCGACCTCGTCGAGCGCCTCGGCGATGGCAGCGGCCGAGCGACCCTCGGTGCCCTTGAAGAGCAGGTGCTCCAGGAAGTGGGATGCCCCGGCGAGCTCGCCGGGCTCGTCACGCGAGCCGGTGCCGACCCAGTACGCGACCGCCACCGAGCGCACATCCGCCATGGTCTCGGTGACCAGGCGAATGCCGCACGGCAGGACGGACGTTTCGATCAACGACGGCGGGAACGACCACGCGAGGGTCGGCGGTCGTTGCCGCGGTCCCCACGGTCACCACTGCGGCCGCTCTCGGCCTCGGCCGCTCCGGGTCCGAGGTCACCGAGGTCGGCCACCAGCTCCGCTTCGAAGGCGTCCTCGAAGGAGAGCCCCGAGCCGGCCGCCTTGGCGGGGGCGGCGCTCGGCGCGGCATCCCCGTTGCCCGCGTCCCGGCTGCGTGCCGGCTCAGGAGAGCCCTCGGGCGCGTTGGCCAGTGACAGGGACACCTTGCCCTGGGGGTCGATGTCGTCCACCCGGACCTCGACCGCCTGACCCAGGGTCAGGACGTCCTCGACGTTGTTGATCCGCTTGCCCCCGGCCAGCGAGGACAGCTTCGAGATGTGCAGCAGGCCGTCGCGGCCCGGCAGCACGTTGACGAAGGCGCCGAACTTGGTGATGTTCACCACCTTGCCGGCGTAGACCGCGCCCACGTCCGCTGTGGGCGGGTCGAGGATCAGCGAGATGCGCCGGCGCGCCTCCTCGACGGCGTTGCCGTCCTTGGCCCCGATTGTGACCGTCCCGACCACGCCATCGTCGTCGACGGCGATGTCCGCACCGGTCTCCTGCTGCAGGGTGTTGATGACCTTGCCCTTGGGGCCGATCACCTCACCGATCTTGTCGATCGGGATCTCCATGGAGACGATCTTCGGCGCGCTGTTGGCGACGTGATCACGAGGCTCGGATATCGCGCCGGCCATGACGTCCAGAATGGTGAGCCGGGCCTCCTTGGCCTGCAGGAGCGCCTTGGCCAGCACGTCGGCCGGGAGGCCGGCGATCTTCGTGTCGAGCTGGAGCGCCGTCACGGCGTCGGCCGTGCCCGCCACCTTGAAGTCCATGTCGCCGAAAGCGTCCTCCGAACCGAGGATGTCGGTCAGGGTCACATAGGTGCCCTCGTCGTAGACGAGGCCCATGGCGATGCCGGCCACGGGGGCCCGGAGCGGGACTCCGGCGGCCATCAGCGACAGCGTCGAACCGCAGACCGAGGCCATGGAGGTCGACCCGTTGGAGGCCAGCACGTCGGACACCACGCGCAGCGTGTAGGGGAACTCCTCGGCACCCGGCACGACCGGCAGGAGCGCACGCTCGGCCAGCAACCCGTGCCCGATCTCCCGGCGCTTCGGTCCGCGCATGAAGCCGGTCTCGCCGGTGGAGAAGGGCGGGAAGTTGTAATGGTGCATGTAGCGCTTGGAGTCGACCGGGGTGATGGTGTCGAGCAGCTGGTTCATGCGGGGCATGCCCAACGTCGTCACGTTCAGCACCTGGGTCTCACCGCGCTGGAAGAGCGCCGAGCCGTGGGCGGTCGGGAGCAGGTCGATCTCGGCCGAGAGCGGCCGGATGTCGGCCGTGCCCCGGCCGTCGACGCGCACGCCGTCCTCGACGATGCGCTTGCGCACCAGCTTCTTGGTCAGCGAGCGGATGGCCCCCTTGACCTCACCCGGCCGGTCGGCGAACTCGTCGCCGAGGGCGGTCCGGATCTCCTCGCCGGCCGCGTCGAGCGCGGCGTTGCGCTCCGCTTTGCTGGTCACCAGGTTGGCCTTGGCGATGGGGTCGGTGCCGACGGCCTCCACCCGGGCCCACACGTCGTCCTGGTAGTCGGTGAAGGTCGAGAACGGAATGGTCTCAATCGGCCCCCGGACAGCGGTGAAGTCCTCGACGAGGCGGCGCTGCAGGTTGATGGACTCGCGGATCCACTGCTTGGCGGCTTCCAGGCCCGAGGCCAGTACTTCTTCGGTGACCTTCGGGGCGCCGGCGTCGTAGTAGGACCACGACTTCTCGGTCCCACCCGCCTCGACCATCATGATGGCGATGTCGGTGTCGGCGTCCTCGGTGAGGGCCCGGCCGGCCACGACGAGCTCGAAGGTCGACTCCTCGCCCTCCTCGAACGTCGGATGCGGGATCCACTCGCCCTCGGTTGTGTACGCCACGCGCACCGCGCCGATCGGGCCGTCGAAGGGGATGCCGGAAAGCATCAAGGCCGCGGACGACGCGTTGATGGCCAGCACGTCGTGCGGGTTGACCTGATCCGCACCAACGATGGTCCCGACCACGTGCACCTCGTTGCGGAACCCCTCAGGGAAGGACGGACGCAGGGGGCGGTCGATCAGGCGGCAGGTCAGGATGGCCTGGTCCGAGCTCTTGCCCTCCCGCCGGAAGAACGAGCCGGGGATCTTGCCCGCAGCGTACGCACGCTCCTCGATGTCGACGGTCAGGGGGAAGAAATCGGTCCCCTCCCGCACCGATCTGGCCGCGGTCGCCGTGGCCAGCAGGACGGTGTCCCCGATGCGTGCCACGACGGCGCCGTCGGCGAGTTGGGCCAATTTCCCAGCCTCGAAGGACAGGGTGCGGTCGGTCCCGCTGATCGGGACCGATACGGAAATGGCATCAGACATGATGCTCCTCGTTTGTCGGGGGCATCTCCTCGTCTGGTTCCCAGTGGTCGACCACCTCACTCTTAGAAGTGACCGGCGACTGGCAGCCAGCGGCTCGAGACGCCCGTTTCTGTGGTGCTCCGCTACCTTCGGATGCCGAGACGGCTGATGATGGAGCGGTAGCGCTCGACGTCGTTCTTGCGGACGTAGTCGAGCAGCCGGCGGCGCTGGCCGATGAGCTTCATCAGGCCTCGTCGCGTGTGGTGGTCCCCTTTGTGCTCCTTCAGGTGCTCCGTCAGATGATTGATCCGGCCCGATAGCAGCGCGATCTGCACCTCGGGAGAACCGGTGTCACTGTCGTGCAGCCGGTACTCGACGATGGTGGATTGCGTGTCGGGCATACGAAGATCCTCAGGAGTACTTGTTGGAGTGCGCCGGGAACCTTCCCCAGCCGCCGAACATGGTAGCACCTGCCTGCTGATCAGGGAAGATCGGCCGACGCGAGCACCTGCTCGGTAGCCGCCACGTCGGCCCGCATCTGGGCCACCAGTTCCTCGATCGAATCGAAGCGCTGCTCCTCGCGCAGGCGGTGGGCGAAGGAGACCCGGGCCGCCTCGCCGTAGAGGTCGCCCTCGAAGTGCAAGAGATAGGCCTCCACCAGGACCGGCGCGGTACCCGGCTCGTAGAAGGTAGGACGGCGGCCGACCGAGATGGCCGCCTGGTGCACCGAGCCGTCGGCCCGGCGGAAGTGACCGGCATAGACGGCGTCCGCGGGCAGCGCGATGTCGTCGGGGACCGCCAAGTTCGCCGTCGGGAACCCCAATTCGGGGCCCCCCCGGCCGTCGCCACGGACGACCGGGCCGCGCACCTCGTGGGGGCGGCCGAGCAGGCTCGCCGCTCCCTCCACGTCGCCCTGGGCCAACAGGGCCCGGATCCGGGTGGACGACACCGGCTCCCGCCCGACGCCGGTGAGCCCGACGCCCACCACCTCGAACCCGTACTCGGTGCCGAGGCGGCGCAGGAGCTCGACGTTGCCTCGCCGGCCGTGGCCGAAATGGAAGTCCTCCCCCACCACGACCAGCCGTGCCGCGAGCTCGTCGACGAGGACGTCCTTGACGAAGTCCTCGGCGGACTCCTGCGCGCGGGTGGCGTCGAAGGGCACCACGACGGTGCGGTCGATCCCGCAGTCGGCCAGGAGCTCCAGCTTCTGCTCCAGGCCCGTCAGCTGTTTGGGTGCGGAATCGGGACGCACCACATAGGCCGGGTGGCGGTCGAACGTGACGACGACGGTGGAGAGTCCTGCGGCCCGCGCCCGCTCGGAAAGGTCGCGCAGCAGGGCACGGTGCCCGAGATGGACCCCGTCGTAGGCCCCGATGGTGACGGCGGTTCCGGGTGCCGGCATCGCGACCGAGGGTAGTCGGGCGCTGGTCACGCGCCCGCCAGTACGACAGCGGGACGGATGCGGTCGGTGCCTGTGGCCTCGTACACGGCCAGCAGGTCCCCCCGCGTGTCGAGCATCGCCCACGGCCCGTTCCCGATCGCACCCAGCGGGATCCTGTCCAGCGGCAGCCCGGTGCGGATGGAGGCGGCGACCGCCGCATCCACCGTCACGACGTCGAGGTCGCGCATGGCCTGGGCCGGGGTGAGGAGGGCGTCGGGGTCGATGCGGTCGAGCGGTCGCATCTCGGCCTCGCCGAACGACCCGATGCGGGTGCGGCGCAGGTTCGCCACGTGCGCCCCACCTCCGAGCGCCCGGCCCAGGTCCTCGGCGAGGACCCGGATGAACGTGCCCGACGAACACTCCACCTCGGCCCGGTACACGCCCGGCCGGGCCGGGTCGGGCTCCGTGTCGAAGCGGTAGACGGTGACCGGGCGGGCCGGACGCTCGACCTCAATGCCCTGCCGGGCCAGCTCGTGCAGGCGGCGACCGCCCACCTTGACCGCGGAAACCATGGGCGGCACCTGCTCGATCTCTCCCGTGAGCGCGGCGGCAGCCGCCCGCACCAGCTCCGGCGTGACGTGTGCCATGTCGTAGCTGCCGGTGACCTCGCCCGAGGCGTCGAGCGTCGACGTCGCCGTGCCGAGCACGATATCGGTCGTGTAGGTCTTGGGCAGTGCGGTGAGGAAGCGCAAGAGCCGCGTGGCGCGGCCGAGCCCGACGAGCAACACGCCCGTGGCGTCGGGGTCGAGGGTCCCTGCGTGCCCCACCCGGCGCTGGCCGAAGATGCGTCGGCAACGGGCGACCACGTCGTGCGAGGTCCAGCCCGCATCCTTGTCGACGACGACCAATCCGCTGACGCTCACGGGGCGGCCGGGCCAGCGTGCGGGCCGATGGGGCGCGGCATCGATGCAATTCGGTGCGCTGTCATGGCCGGGTGCAGCGGGCGTCCTTGCGGGAACTATACGCATCCATGTTTAGAGTTTTTGCACACTCCCCCGGCTGCAAGGTCGAGCTCGAACTCGAGGTCGAGGTCGGTGCCGAGGTCGAGCAGGGTGCCGAGGTCGAGCTCGAACGCGGCGCCGGCGGGCTCGAAGGTCGCAGAACCCTCCCGTCGACCGCGGTCACGACTCGTCGGAGGGGGGCTCCCGGTCCAGGCCGCGCAGCAGCTCTTCGACCCGGGACCCGGCGGCGATCGCGGGGTCGGCCTCGAAGCGCAGCCGGGGCGTTCGCTTCATCGTCATCTGGGCGCTGATCAGGCGTTGCAGATGGATCCGCCGCTCTTCGAGGACCAGCTCGGTGGCTTCGTCGAGGGACGCGAGGTACACCGTCGCCGTCCGCATGTCTGGCGCCGTGTCCACCGCGGTGACGGTGATCATGGAGATCCGCTCGTCGGCGTCGGAGAGCCGCTCGAGCTCCTCGGCCAGAACCTGCCGCAACACCTGGTTCACCCGCAACGCGCGGGGGTACGTCGCCGTGCGCCGTTTCATGGCGTCAGCTCCTCGCGATCTCGCGCTCCTCGTAGGTCTCGATCACGTCGCCTTCCTTGAGGTCCTGGAAATCCGTCAGCCCTATGCCGCACTCGAAGCCGGCCGCGACCTCGCGGACGTCGTCCTTGAAGCGGCGGAGGGAATTGATGGCTCCCTTCCAGATGACGGTGCCGTCCCGGAGGAAGCGCACCTTGGAGCCACGGGTGATCTTGCCGTCGCGCACGTAGCAGCCGGCGATGGCGCCGATGCGCGGCACGCGGAACACCTCGCGCACCTCGGCCTCGCCGGTGACGATCTCTTCGTAGACCGGTGACAGCAAGCCGAGCATGGCGGCCTCCAGGTCCTCGAGGAGCTTGTAGATGATCTCGTAGGTGCGGATCTCGACGTCGGACGACTCGGCCAGCTCCCGTGAGCGCTTGTCGGGGCGGACGTTGAAGCCGATGATCGTGGCGTTCGAGGCCGCAGCCAGCTGGACGTCGTTCTCTGTGATCCCGCCGATGCCGCGCAGGACGAAGCTCAGCTTCACGTCGTCACGCTCGAGCCGTTTCAGCGACTCCGTCACCGCTTCGAGGGAGCCCTGCATGTCGGCCTTCAAGACGATGTTCAGGGTCGCGGTCTCGCCCCGGGAGATCTGCTCGAAGAGGTCCTCCAGCTTGGCTCCCGCGGCGGCGGCAACGGGCTTGTGCCCCGACAGCCGGAAGCGCTGGGCCCGGGCCTCGCCCAGAGTCCTGGCCCGCGCCAGGTCCTTGGCCCCTCGCATCTCGTCCCCGGCGTTCGGCGGCTCGGAGAAGCCGAGCACCTGCACCGGCGTGGAGGGCAGCGCCTCCTTGATGTGATCGCCCCGGTCGTCGACCAGTGCCTTCGCCTTGCCCCAGGCGGCGCCGGCGACGACGGGGTCGCCGACGCGAAGCGTTCCCTGCTGCACGATCACGGTCGCCACCGGTCCCCGGCCCGCCTCCAGGTTGGCCTCGAGCACCACGCCACGCGCCTCGCCCTCGACCCGCGCCGTCAGCTCCTCGACCTCGGCCACGAGCACGATCTGCTCCAAGAGGCTCTCGATCCCGGTGCCCTGCAGGGCGGACACCTCGACCACGATCGTGTCGCCGCCCCACGCCTCGGGCACGAGCCCGCGCTCGGAGAGCTGCTGGAGCACCCGGGCCGAGTCGGCGTCGGGCCGGTCCATCTTGTTGACGGCGACGATGATGGGGACCTCTGCTGCGGTGGCGTGGTCGATGGCCTCGATCGTCTGGGGCATCACGCCGTCGTCGGCCGCCACCACCAGGATGACGATGTCGGTCACCTGGGTCCCGCGGGCCCGCATGGCGGTGAACGCGGCGTGGCCCGGCGTGTCGATGAACGTGATGTGGCGGCCCTGCCACTCCACCTGGTAGGCCCCGATGTGCTGGGTGATGCCGCCGGCCTCACCCGCGACGACGTCGGTCGATCGGATGCGGTCGAGCAGCAGCGTCTTGCCGTGGTCCACGTGGCCCATGACGGTGACGACGGGTGGCCGCGGCCGCTGGTCGGCCTCGTCGTCCTCGTCCTCGTCCTCGAAGTAGCGGGCCAGCAGCTCCGCCTCCTGCTCCTCGCCTGGGTCGACGAGGCGCACGTCGGCCCCGATCTCGGCCGCGAAGAGCTCAATCATGTCGTCGGTCAGCGACTGGGTCGCCATGACCATCTCTCCCTGCAGGAGCAGGAAGCGCACGATGTCGCCGGCGGAGCGGTTGAGCTTGGGCCCGAGGTCGCGCGCCGTTGCGCCGCGCTCGATGATGACCTCGCCCTCGGGAACGGGTGCCGTCGAAGGTTGGTAGGTGGTCAGCTGGGTCGGCTCGAGCTCCTCGAGGTTGCGACGCCGCCGGCGTGCCCTTCGCTGGGGCGGCCGCCGGCCGGCCATGCCTCCACCGCGCCCCCCCGGCGGTGGCGCCCCCGTCGGCGCACCAGCTCCGGAGCGCCCGCCGAAGCCGCCACCCGAAGGTCGACCCCCGAAGCCTCCGCTGCTCGAGGGGCCTCCGGGACCGCCGCTGGGGCGCCCGGCACCCGAGGGGCGGCCGCCGGTGCGGGGCGGGTAGGAGCCACCGGGTCGAGAGGGTGGAGTCGGGCTGGCCTTCCGGCCGCCCATGCCCGGAGGCGGCGGGATGGGACGGCCGCTCGGTCCGAGAGGCGGGCGAGAGCCCGGTGGCGGCGGCACGGGCCGGCCGGAGGGGCTGAGCGGCGGCCGGACGGGGCGCGAGCGATCGGGCGCGGGTGGTGCGGCCGTGTCGGGCGCGTGCGCCGCCGGAGCCTGCGCGGCTGGCGCGTGCGCGGCCGGAGGATGCGCCGCCGGCGAATGGGCAGCCGGGGCCTGCGGCGGAGCGGCGGGCTGGGGGACGGTCGGGCGGCTACTCACGAGCCGCGGGGACCGAGGCGCAGGCGCAGCCTCGGTGTCGGGCGCCGCAGCGGGAGCGGAAGCCGCTGCCGGGGCGGCGGCCGGGCGCGCCGGAGCCTGCTTGGTCGGCGCGGTGCTGGGCGCCGAGCTCGATGCGACGGCCTTCTTGGCCGGGGCCGCCGGGGAGCCGGCCGCGGCGGCTGCCCCGTCCGACGTGACCGCCGTGGCGGATTTGGTGGCCTTGGCGGCCTTGGCGGCCTTCTTGGCCGGGGCGGGTTCCTCGGGTTGCACCGGGCGGCGCAACCCCTCGGCGTCGGCCTTGCGGCGGACGCGGTCCGCCTGCGCGTCCTCAATGGAGGACGAATGGCTCTTGACCCCGATCCCGAGGGAAAGGGCCAGCTCGAGCCCTTCTTTGTTGGTGAGACCTAGCTCTTTGGCCAGCTCATAGACGCGTATCTTCTTCGGCAAGTGGTTCTCTTTGTCCTTGGTTCCTCGCGGGGCCCGGCGTCACTGCCAGCCCCCTATCCTCGCACATCGGGTGCGGTTCGCTTCCACGCCTCACTCAGGTGCACACGCAACTGCTGCAGGTCGGTCGCCCCGATCGGGGCGGAGAAGGCCCGCTCGAAGCCGTGCCTGCGCACCGCATTGTCGAGGCAGCCGGGCGATTCCCGGCACAGCCACGCCCCCCGCCCCGGCCCGTTCCGGTCCACCGACAGCGCCCCGCCCGGCAACCGGACGATTCGGATCAGCTGGTCGGCCGGCAGGGCTCTCCGGCAACCGACACAGGTCCGTGTCGGCGCTATGCCTCGGCCTCCCCCGTGACCTCGGCCGCCGCGACCGGCTCCGCTTCGCTCGCAGCCACCGGCCCGGCATCGCCCGGTGCCTCGGGCTCGGCTTCACCGCCAGCCTCAGGCTCGGCTTCACCGGCAGCCTCAGGCTGCGCCTCGGCGGACGCCTCGGCGGCCCCGTCGTCCTTCGCCGCATCGGCTGCGGGAGCGTCACCCGCGTCCTCCGCCTGGTGCGACCATTCCTCGGCCGACATGGCCTCGCCACCCTCGGCGGGCTTCCACACCAGGTCGCCGCGCTCGTCCTCGACCCACTCCCCCTCGGCCCAATCCTGGTCGCCGTAGCCGCCGGCCTCCTCCTCGGCGAGCTGGGTCTCGCTCTTGATGTCGATGCGCCACCCCGTCAACCGGGCCGCCAGCCGGGCGTTCTGCCCCTCCTTGCCGATGGCCAGGGAGAGCTGGAAGTCACTGACGATGACGGTGGCCGTCCCCGTCTCCTCGTCCAGGCGCACCTCGCGCACTCTTGCCGGCGCCAGCGCGTTCTGAATGAGCTCGACGGGGTCGTCGGAGAAGGGAACCACGTCGACGCGCTCGCCCCGCAGCTCGTTGGTCACCATCCGCACCCGGGACCCGCGGGCGCCGACGCAGGCGCCGACCGGGTCGACATTGGGATCGTTCGACCAGACCGCGATCTTGGTGCGGTGTCCGGGCTCGCGGGCCGCCGCCTTGATCTCGACCACGCCGGAGCCGATCTCGGGCACCTCGAGCTCGAAGAGCCGCTTGATCAGGCCCGGGTGGGTGCGGCTGACGACGATCTGGGGGCCCTTGGTCGTCTTGCGCACCTCCACGATGTACGCCTTGAGGCGCGCGCCGTGCTCGTAGCGCTCGTAGGAGACCTGCTCCGCCTGGGGCAGCAGGGCCTCGACCTTGCCCAGGTCGAGCAGGGTGTAGCGGTTATCGGTCTGCTGGACGATCCCGGTGACGATGTCGCCCTCGCGGCCGGCGTACTCCTCGTACTTCATGTCCCGCTCGACCTCGCGGATCCGCTGGAGGATCACCTGCTTCGCGGTCTGGGCGGCAATGCGCCCGAAGTCGTCGGGGGTGTCGTCCCACTCCCGGATGACCTCGCCCTCCTCGTTGAGCTCCTGGCCGTAGACGCGGATCTCCCCTGAGTCGGGGTCGATGGTAACGACGGCCTCTTCGGCCGCGTCGGGGCGGCGCTTGTAGGCCGCCACCAGGGCGTTGGCGAGGGCGTCGAGGAGCGTCTCGACCGAGATCCCCTTGTCGCGCGCAATCTGGCCCAGCGCGTCGAGGAACTCGAAGTTGGTCTTGCTCATGGCCGCTTCACCCTCTCACTCTTCTCACTCTTGGCCCGGCGGGGCTCTGGCCCCCACTCGAAGACCGTCCGCGCCCGCTCAATGTGGTCGTACTCGACACGGGCCTCCCCGCCCGGCACGTCGGGACCCGCCACGGTGCAGCCCGACTCGTCGGCCGTGCTCAGCGTCCCCGTGAGGCGGCGCACGTCCGCCGTGCCGGCGTCGACCCGGACCGTGATCTTCTCCCCCACCGCTCGGGCGAACTGGGCGGGCGTGCGCAGCCGGCGCTCCAGCCCGGGGCTCGAGACCGACAGCGTGTAGCGCCCCGGGATGGGGTCGATCTCGTCGAGGGCGGCCGAGACGTCCCGCGTGGCCTCGCCGAGGTCGTCGAGGCCGACACCGCCCTCCCGGTCGACGAAGACCGTCAGCTGGGCGCCGTGCACCTCGACGTCGACGAGGTCCAGGCCCCGTGCTTCGAGCACGGGTGACAGCGCACCCGCGAGATCCGTCGTGTCCCTGCTCATCGCTGTCACCTCCTCGGGTCGTGTGCCTGTTCCCCCGCAAAGAGAAAGCGTGGGCCGCAGCCCACGCTTCAACGAGGTACTGATCTAAAACTGGACAGCCTGGTGATTATAGCAATCCCCGAGCTAGTACGACCGGCCGACGACGGCCACGAGGTCCTCTTCGGCGTCTCCCTCGTGGGCCAAAGTCCCGTCGGGCCGCTGTAGGCACCGAACCGAGATTGCATGCTCCGCCAGGCGGTCCTCGCCGTCGGGCCCGAGCGCGCCCAGAGGGACCCGGGCGAAGCCCGTCGATCCCGCCTCCACGGCCTCGGCCAGCGTGCTCGCGTCCGCCGTCCGGGCCTCCCGGGCCGCCGTGGCCTCCGCCAGGAGCTCGCCCCCGGCCGCGCCCAGCACAGCGGCGACCGTGTCGGCCACCGCTGCGAGGGCGACGTTCTCCTTCTCCCGCCGGTGGCGGGTGACGACGGTGACGTTGCCCTCGGCGAGGTCGCGGGGGCCCACCTCGACCCGGACCGGCACGCCCTTCAGCTCCCAGCCCACGCTCCGCCGCCCGAAGCTCGTGTCCGTGCGGCCGTCGAGGCGGACCCGGTGCCCCGCCGCCTCCAGCTCGGCGACCAGCGCATCCGCAGCCGTGCGGACCCCCGGGTCGTCCTTCACGACGAGCACGACCACCTGCGTCGGTGCCAGCGCGGGGGGCAGGCGCAGGCCGAAGTCGTCGCCGTGTGCCATGACAAGGGCGCCGACCAGCCGAGTCGTGATGCCCCACGACGTCTGCCAGACGTACTCGAGGGTCCCCTGCGCGTTGGTGTAGGTGGTATCGAAGACCCGGGCGAAATTCTGGCCGAGCTCGTGGCTCGTGCACATCTGCAGCGCCTTGCCGTCGCCCATCATGCTCTCGCAGGTCCAGGTGCACGTCGCGCCGGGAAAGCGCTCGCGGGCCGTCTTGTGGCCCGTCAGCGTCGGGACGCTGAGGACGTCGACGACCGTGGCCCGGTACACGTCGTCGAGGATGCGCAGGGCGTAGGAGCGGGCGTCGGCTTCCGTGGCGTGCGCCGTGTGGCCCTCCTGCCAGAGGAACTCCGTTGTGCGCAGGAAGAGTCGGGGGCGCATCTCCCAGCGCACCACGTTGGCCCACTGGTTGAGGAGCATGGGCAGGTCCCGGTGGCTCTGGATCCACTTGGAGAAGAAGTGGTTGATGACCGTCTCGCTGGTGGGGCGGACGACGAGCGGCTCCTCCAGCTCCTTGCCGCCGCCGTGGGTGACCACCGCCAGCTCGGGCGCGAAGCCCTCCACATGCTCGGCCTCCAGCTTCAGGAATGACTCGGGGATGAAGAGCGGGAAGTAAGCGTTCTCGGCTCCGGCGTCCTTGATGCGCCGGTCGAGCTCGGCCTGCATGAGCTCCCAGATCCCGTAGCCCCACGGCCGGATGACCATCGTGCCCCGGGCCGGGCCGTTGTCGGCCATCTCGGCGCCGGAGATGACCTCTTGATACCAGCGCGGGAAATCCTCCTCGCGCGACACGATCGCACCCTTCGCCATGGATGCGCAGGCTAGTTGGGGCTGTGGCGCCTGATGATCTCGATCTTCTCCGAGGTGTGATTGGGGTCTGCGCCGGTCGAGTCGAGCAGCGCGCGGCGGTCGGCCTCCGCCTCCGCCTCTGCGTTCGTGTCCGCCGCGGCAATGCGCGCCTCGATGCCCTCGGACACGAGGCGCTCGGCCTCCTCGACCAGCGCCCGGACCATGTCGGCCTCGGGGACGACGCGGATGATCTTGCCGCGGATGAACAGGTGGCCCTTCTGCTTGCCGGCCGCGATGCCGATGTCGGCCTCGCGCGCCTCCCCGGGGCCGTTGACCACGCAGCCCATGACGGCGACCTGAATAGGCAGGTTCAGCTTCTCCAGCGCCTCCTGGGCCTCCTTGGCCACCGCGATGACATCCACCTGGGCCCGGCCGCACGACGGGCAGGCGATGAGGTCGAGGCCCTTGCGCTCGCGCAGGCCCAGCGACTCGAGCAGCTGGCGGCCGGCCCTGGCCTCCTCGACGGGGTCGGCGGTCAGCGAGTAGCGGATGGTGTCGCCGATGCCTTCGGCCAGGAGGGCACCGATGCCCGCGGTGCCCTTGACCAGCCCGGCGGGGGGCGGGCCGGCCTCGGTCACGCCGAGGTGCAGCGGGTGGTCGAACGTCTCGGAGGCGAGCCGGTAGGCCGCGATCATGAGGGCGACGGACGACGCCTTCACGGAGATCTTGACGTCGCTGAAGTCGACCTCCTCGAAGTAGTGCAGCTCGTTGCGCGCCGACTCGACGAGCGCCTCGGGGGTGGCCCCGCCGTACTTCTTGTAGAGGTCCGGGTGCAGCGAGCCGGCGTTGACGCCGATGCGGATGGGCACGCCGCGGTCACGGGCCTCGGCGGCCACCTGCTTGATCTCGGCCTCCTTGCGCAGGTTGCCCGGGTTCAGGCGCAGTCCCTGCACGCCGGCCTCGAGCGCCGCCAACGCCATCTCGTGGTGGAAGTGGATGTCGGCCACGATCGGCACCGGTGAGCGCGGCACGATGTGGGCCAGGCCTTCTGCCGCCGCCTCTTCGTTGCAGGTGCAGCGGACGATGTCCGCCCCCGCCGCCGCCAGTGCGTAGATCTGCGCCAGCGTGCCGTCGACGTCGGCCGTCTTGGTCGTCGTCATCGACTGCACGGTGATGGGGGCGCCATCGCCGATCGGGACGCCGCCCAGGTCGATGCGCCGTGTCGGTCGGCGGGGCGACAGGAGTGAAGAGGAGAGCTCCACGTCGATCAGTGCGGGATCTGCAGCGGATGCGTGATGTCGAGGTAGATGCCGGCCAGGACGAAGGCAGCGAGGAAGGCGATGAAGACGGCGGCCACCGGGAACAGCTTGGTGATGTCGGCCCGGTAGTAGGCCTGGCCCTTCTTGGTGCGGATCCATTCGTACGCCGCCACAGCGACATGCCCGCCGTCGAGGGGGATCATCGGCAGCATGTTGAGGATCCCGAAGACGATGTTGATGGCGATCAGGAGCATCAGGACCGACGCCAGACCGGCCTGTTCGGATTGCGCGCCGAGGTTGGTGATGCCGAGGATGGACACCGGGCGCGGCGCCGACGAGGGGTCGTTCACGACCGACTGCGCCGCCTTCGAGTTGGTCACCTGGTGGAAGACCGAGGCCAGGCCGCTCGGCGCGAACGTCCGCCCGAGGCCGGCGACCTCTTGATCCGTGACCTGCCATATCGTCGACAGCGCGGCACCCGGGGCCGCCAACAGGCCGATCGACCGAGGGGCGCTCCCGATGGTGACGCCGAGGTAGCCCCGATCGGCCAACGGTGTGTGGTCGACCGTGATCCCCTTCCCGCTCTGCGGCGTGGCCGTCAGGTGGATCAGCTTGCCGTCACGCTCGACCCCGAGACGAAGCGGCGTGCCGACGGAGTGCTTGACGATGTCGATCATGGAGTTCGGGCTGGTGAACGCCTTGCCGTTGATGGAGACGATGGTGTCGCCGGCCCGCAACCCGGCCAACGCCGCCGGTGTCGTCTTGCCCGCCCAGTGCTCGAGTGACCCCACCTTGTAGTTGTTGGTCGCCGTCCCGAAGCCGAGGACCAGGATGACGGCCAGGACGAAGGCGATCAGGAAATGCACGGCCGACCCGGCCGAGGCCACGATGATCCGCTGGTGGAAGGGCTGCTGGCGGTAGGCCCGGCCCTCGTCCTCGGGCGCCACCTCCTCGACCGAGGTGAACCCGGTGATGCGGACGTACCCACCTGCCGGTATGGCCTTGACGCCGTACTCGGTCTCGCCCCGGCGCACCGACCAGAGGCGGGGGCCGAAGCCGACGAAGTATTCGGTCACCTTCATGCCGGCCCGCTTGGCCGTCACGAAGTGACCCAGCTCGTGCAGCATGACGATCGCCACGAGGATGGCGATGAAGAGGAGCAAGTAGCCCCAGCCGAGGGCGATGAAGACGATCGTGATCAGCGCCAGGGCGGCCAAGAGCCGGGCCACCCCGGCCAGGCTGCTGCTGGGCGTCGGGTCGCTCGGCGGCGCTGCCGCCGGGGCCTCCTTCTCGGTGAGCGTCATGGCTTCTGTATCCGCGTCATTGGCGTCTGGGTCCGCGTCATGGCAGGTACAACGCTACCGTCCGCCCCCCGCGGCGAGACGGCGGGCCACGATGGCCCTGGCCGTGGCCCGGGCCTCGGCGTCGGCCTCCAACACGCCTTCGAGCTGGTCGACCTGGTCGTCGGCCCACCCCTCCATGGTCTCGCTCACCACGTCGGCGATGCCCGACCAAACCAGACTCCCCGTCAGGAACGCATCCACCGCGATCTCGTTGGCGGCGCTGAGCCAGGCGGGGGCCGATCCTCCGCTGCGGCCGGCCGCGTAGGCCAGGTCGATGCACCGGAAGACAGAGCGGTCGGGCGGCTCGAAGGTGAGGCTCTGGGTTCGCGACCAATCGAGTGCGCCGAAGGGGGACGCGGCCCGGTCGGGCCAGCCGAGGGCGTAGCCGATGGGGAGGCGCATGTCGGGCTCGGACAGCTGCGCCAGCGTCGACCCGTCTCGCAGCTCCACCATCGAATGGACGATCGATTGCGGGTGCACCACGATCCCGATCCGGTCGTAGTCGACTCCGAAGAGCTCGTGGGCCTCAATGACCTCGAGGCCCTTGTTCATCAACGTCGACGAGTCGATGGTGATCTTCGGACCCATGGACCACGTCGGATGGGCAAGGGCGTCGGCGACGGTCACCGTGTCGAGCCGCTCTGCTGGCCAACCCCGGAACGGGCCACCCGAGGCGGTGAGGAGGAGCCGGGCGACGTCGGTCGTCCCCTGCAGCGCGGCCAGGCACTGGTGCAGCGCGCAGTGCTCGGAGTCGACCGGGACGATCTCTGCCCCGGGCGTGCGCCGGGCCTTTTGCACAATGGGTGCGGCCGCGATCAGCGATTCCTTGTTTGCCAGCGCGAGCCGCTTCCCGGCCTCGAGGGCCGCCATCGTGACGGGAAGGCCGGCGAAGCCCACCACGGCATTCAGGACGACATCGGCTCCCTGCGCGGCCGCCACCATCCCATCCTCGCCGACGAGGACCTCGGTGCCCTCAGGCACGCGGTCGCGCACGGTGGCATAGAGACCCGGTTCTCCGATCACGACGACGCGAGGCCGGAACTCGCGGGCCTGCGCGACGAGCACGTCGGCCGAGCTGTGCGCGGCCAGCGCGTGCACGCCGAACCGCTCGGCCTCGCCGCGCAGGACGTCGAGTGCCTGGGTGCCGATGGAGCCGGTGGAACCCATCAGGCTGACGGTGCGCATCAGCTCACCCGAGGTGGAGCGCCTTGACGACGAAGTACGTGGCGGGAAGGACGAAGAGGAGGCCGTCGAAACGATCGAGGATCCCGCCATGGCCGGGCAGCAGGTGACCCATGTCCTTGATGCCGAGGTGGCGCTTGACCATGGACTGGCTGAGGTCGCCGATCGGGGCCACGATGGCGACGACGATCCCGTAGAGCGCGGCCTTGCCGATGGTCCAGGGATGGATGAAGTGGACCACGACGACCGAGACGAGGATGGCCGCCATGGCGCCGCCGATCAGCCCCTCCCAGCTCTTGTTGGGGCTGATGGAGGGGGCCAGCTGGTGCCGCCCCATGGCGGAGCCCACCAGGAGCGACGCGACGTCGTCGGACACGGTCACGATGACCGCAGCCAAGAGGAACGCGATGCCGTGGCGGTTCGGGAAGAGGTTCGGGTCGAGCAGGAGAGCGGCGAAGGACCCGAACGCGCCGACCCAGGCGAAGACGAAGACGGTCGAGACGAGGCCCGACACGGGATCGGCCGCCGGCTCCACCCGTGCCAGGTACCAGATGAAGGATCCGGCGACCAGCAGGACCAGCACGAGCGGCAGCGCGGCCACGCCCTTGTTGTACGTCTCGATCATCAACGACAGCACGGCGACCAGACCGAGCAGCGTTGCCGGGTGGTACTGCGCACGCCGGAACGCCGCGTACGCCTCGGCGGTGGCCAACAGCACGACGATCGTGACGAGGACCATGGTGGCCACCGTGCCCGAGGCGAAGCACAGGAGGCCCACGATGCCGAACAGCACGCCGACGCCGACCGCCACCCGCATGTTGCGCCCGCTGGTGCCCGCGGTGCTGACGTTGCCGGTGCGGGCCGGCCCGCCCGAGCGGGACGTGCGCGGCGCGCGCACCTTCGGCTCGGGCGGCGTGGGCGGGGTGAGGCGCGACACGGCGGCGGCCGAGGCCGCCGCCGTGACCGGCGAGGCGGCGCGCTGGGCGGCCGGCTCGAACTCGGACTCGGGCTCGGGCTCGGACGGCGGTTCCTCCAATGCGACGGGGTCCGGCACGTCCGCGGTTTCGGGCTCGGCCAACCGGTGCCGGCCCACCGGTTCCGGTTCGAACGCCGCCGCCGGCTGGGCCTCCAGGCCGGGCTCGGGCGGGATCACCAATGTGTCGTCGGACTCGAAGTGCCAGGGCTGGCGCTCGACGTCCACCTCCTCGCTCTGCTCGTTGAGGAGCGCGCCGACCGCGGGGAGATCATCGGAGAGCATCGACGGCTCGAAGAGCTCCTCCTGGGCCTCCCAGTCGGTGTCCTCTTCGCGCCATGTGGGCGGGGCGACGAGCTCCTCCCCGGTGCTGCGGTCGAGAATCGCCGGGACCTGCCCGGTCGGCGCGTCGTTCCAGTGCGGTATATCGGGGTGGTCGTCCGCCACCGGACCGGTGACCTCACGGACGGTGTCGCCGGCCGGCTCCGCACCGATGATGCGCACTCTCCCCGAGTGGTAGCTCGGTGGATCCTCGTCGATGCCCTCGTCGTCGCCTGGCTCACCGGCGTCAGTCAGCTTGTTGCCGAATTCGTCGAAGTCGTCGGTGCCGTCTGCCATGTCTCGTCGCTCCTCAGACCTGCAGCAACTCTTGCTCTTTGTGCGCGAGCAGCTGGTCGATCAGTGCGACCTGCTCCTGTGTGATCTTCTCGAGATCCTTCTCTACCCGTTCGAGCTCGTCGTCGGAGAGCTCCCCGTCCTTCTGCAACGCCTCGAGCTCGTGGCGGCCGGCACGCCTCAGGTTGCGCACGGCGACCCTGCCCTCCTCGGCCTTGTGACGGACCACCTTGACCAGCTCCTTACGGCGCTCCTCTGTCAACGGCGGAAAGGCCAGCCGGATCACCGTGCCGTCGTTGGTGGGGTTGATGCCCAGGTCCGACGCCATGATCGCCTTCTCAATCGCGGCGAGCGATCCCTTGTCGTAGGGCGAGATCACGAGGAGCATGGCGTCGGGAACGCTGAACCCCGCCAGCTGTCGCAGCGGGGTCGGAGTCCCGTAGTAGTCGACCAGGAGCGGTTCGAGCAGCGCCGAGGAGGCACGGCCGGTGCGCACGCTGCCCATCTCGTGGCGGACGTGCTCAATAGCCTTGCCCATCTTGTCCCTGGTGTCGTCCTTGACCAGGGCGGCGAGGTCCTCGTCCATCAGCGGACCAGCGTACCGATCTGCTCACCGCTGAGCGCACGGGGGATGTTTCCGGGCGGCATGAGGTCGAAGACCCGGACGGGCAGGTCGTTGTCCTTGCAGAAGGTGATCGCGGTGAGATCCATGACCCGCAGGTCACGGCTGATGACGTCCATGAAGGAGATCTCGTCGTAGCGGGTTGCGGTCGGATCGAGCTTGGGATCGGCGCTGTAGACGCCGTCGACCCCCGAGTGGGTGCCCTTGCAGAGCAGCTCGGCACCGATCTCGGCCGCCCGGAGCGCAGCCGGGGTGTCGGTGGTGAAGAAGGGGTTGCCCATCCCGGCGGCGAAGATCACGATCCGGCCCTTCTCGAGGTGCCGGATCGCCCGGCGCCGGATGTAGGGCTCGGCGACCTCCGCCATGGAGAGCGCGCTGAGCACCCGGGTGGGCTGGTTCTGCTGCTCGAGCGCGTCTTGCAGGGCCAGCGAGTTGATGACCGTCCCGAGCATCCCCATGGTGTCCGAGGTGGCCCGGTCCATGCCCCCGCTCTCACCGGTGGTGCCGCGCCAGATATTGCCACCGCCCACCACGACAGCCAGCTCGAGTCCGCCGCCGTCCATGGCGCGGGCCATCTCCTTGGCCATGCGCTCGACGGTCGCGGCGTCAATGGTCTCGTCCGAGGCGCTGGAGGCAAGTGCCTCCCCCGACATCTTGAGGACGATACGGCGCGGCTCTCCCACGATCTCAGCGCGTCAGGCGCCGATGACGACCTGCGCGAACGACACGATGCGGGCCGAACCGAGCATGCCCGCGATCGTCTGCTTCTCATCGCGCACGTAGGCCTGGTCCAGCAGGACGCGCTCCTTGAACCAGCCCGTCATCCGGCCCTCCACGATCTTCTCCATGGCGGCCTCGGGCTTTCCCTCGTTGCGTGAGATCTCCGCGACGGTCGCCCGCTCGGCGGCGACATCGGCCTCGGGGACCTCGTCGCGACTGAGGTAGGCCGGCTTGGTGAACGCGATGTGGACCGCGATGTCGTGGGCGAGCTCGTCGGAGCCACCCTCGATCACGACCGCGACCGCGTTGACGCCGCGCCCCGCCTGCTGGTGCAGGTAGGTGTCCACCACCTGGCCGGGCTCGGCCACGAGCCGGCGCACCCGCCCGACGGAGATGTTCTCCTTGAGGGTCGCCCGGAGCCGGTCGATCTCGTCGTTGAGCTCGGCGGCGGCGTCCTCGCCCTTGGCGGCCACCAGGGCGGCCAGCTCGTCGGCCAGGGCCACGAACTCGTCGGCCTTGGCCACGAAGTCGGTCTCGCAGCGCAGCTCGACGACGGCGGCGGCGTCACCGGAGCGCGCCACGGCGACGGCGCCCTCCGACGCCTCGCGGTCGCTCCGCTTGGCCGCGCCGGCCAGGCCTTTCATGCGCAGGAGCCTGGCGGCCTCCTCCACATCACCCCCGCTCTCTTCGAGCGCGTTCTTGCAGTCCAACATGCCCGCACCGGTCATCTGGCGCAAGGCGGACACGTCCTTCGCGGTGTAGCTGGCCACGGTCAGGCCACCTCGACGGGCTCGGGGGTCGGGGTCGTTGTCGGCGTCGGGGTCGGCTGAGCCCGGCGGGGCCGCGGGGCCGAGGACGGGCCGCTGTCCTCGGGTGCCGGCGGCGCCATTGTGCGCCGGTGCTCGGCGATGAAACGGCCCTCGACCACCGCGTCGGCGATCACACGGCACATGAGGGATCCCGAGCGTATGGCGTCGTCGTTGCCCGGAATCACGTAGTCGATCACGTCCGGGTCGCAATTGGTGTCGACGACCGCGACGACGGGGAGCCCGAGCTTGCGCGCCTCGGTCACCGCGATGTGCTCCTTCTTGGTGTCGATCACGAACACTGCGTTAGGCAGCCGGTCCAGGTTGGCGATCCCGCCCAGGTTGCGGCTCAGCTTCTCCAGCTCGCGTGTGTGCTGGAGCGCCTCCCGCTTGGGCATGCCGTCGAAGTCGCCGGCCGCCTGCATGGCCCGCAACTCCTGCATGCGCTTGACCCGGCCCGACACGGTGGTGAAATTCGTGAGCATGCCGCCCAGCCAGCGCTGGTTGACGAAGGGCATCCCGCAGGCCTCCGCGTACTCGGCGACGGGGCCCTGGGTCTGCTTCTTGGTGCCGACGAACAGGACGGTGCCGCCGTCGGCAACCAGGTCGCGCACGTAGGAGTAGGCCGACTCGACGCCACTGAGCGTCTTGCGGAGGTCGATGAGATAGATCCCGTTGCGCTCACCCAGGATGAAGCGCTTCATTTTCGGGTTCCATCGCCGCGTCTGGTGGCCGAAGTGGACCCCGGCCTCCAGAAGCTGTCGCATGGAAACGACGGCCATAGAGATGTTCCTCCAGTCGGTTGCTCCCCCGCCGCAGCGCCGCCCGAGGCGGCGACCGTGGAATGCGGGCAGGTGATGTTGGTCGGTGTTGCCGCCCACCCCCTGGTGGGCCTCGCCATGTTAGCCGCTCGGGGGCCTGCTCAGGCCCGGGGGTGTGTCCCGCCGTAGACCGAGCGCAGCCGCTCCTTGCTGACGTGCGTGTACACCTGCGTGGTGGCGAGGCTGGAGTGACCCAGCAGCTCTTGGACGACCCGCAGGTCGGCGCCGCCGTCGAGGAGGTGGGTGGCGTAGGTGTGCCGCAGGGCGTGTGGATGCGTGGGCGAGACGGAGCGGCGGTCGAGGATGCGGCGCACGTCCCGCGGCCCGAGCCGCGCCGAGCGTCGGTTCACGAAGGCCGCCTCGACGGGCCCGCCCATCTGGTCCCGCCCGTCGGCGAACCACGCCCGCAGGGCGGCGACGGCGACGTCGTGCACCGGCACGCGCCGCTGTTTGCCGCCCTTCCCGAGCACCGTGACCGTCCGGCCTCCGAGATCGATGTCACCTCGGTCCAGCCCGCACAGCTCCGAGACCCGCAGACCGGCGGCATAGAGGAGCTCGAGCACCGCAAGGTCGCGGCGGTCCACGGCGCTCTCGGTGCCCACGTCGAGAAGGGAGGACATCTCCCCTCCCGAGAGCACCCGGGGAAGCCGGCCGCCGCCCGACGGCGCGCGGAGCGACCGGGCCGGATCGGAGCCGATACGACCCTGCCGGAGGAGCCAGGAGAAGTAGCAGCGCAGTGCAGCCGCCTTGCGAGCGATGGTGGCGCGGGCAAGCTTCCTCGTCCCGAGCGAGGCGAGGTAGCGGCGCAGATGCATGCGATCGACGTCGCCCGGGCTCTCGACCCGGCTGCGTGCCATCCACTCGGCGAAGGCCCCGACGTCGCTCACATAGGCCTTGCGGGTGGCGGCCGAGCGACCAGCCAGCCAGGCCGCGAAGCCCGCGAGATCCCATTCGGGAGGCACGCCGTCAACGGTACCGCCCCCACACACGGGGTCCCGGGCACTAACGTCGCTCGGCGAACCTTCGGGGGGTCCGCGGGGTTCTGGAAAGGGAGGACCGATGGCCTCGAAATTCGATCGCCGGACACTTCTCGCCGGTGGGGCTGCCGCCGCGGCGGGCTTCGCGGGGGCGTCGGCACTGGGCGGGGGCTGGGATGCGCTCGCCGGCGCCACGACCAACGGCCCGGGTCGCAACGGCGTGACGAAGAAGACCCCCAAGAAGGGCGGCTCGCTGATCTTCGGGGTCGACGCGGAGGAGCAGGGCTTCGATCCCACCCAGGCGCGCTTCGACGAGGTCGGCGTCATGTACGCACGCACGGTCTTTGACCCTCTGACCATCGTCACCGCCAACGGCGACTGGGCCCCCTACCTGGCCGAGTCGGTCGTGCCGAACTCCTCGTACACCTCCTGGACCATCACCTTGCGGCCCAACCTCGTCTTCCACGACGGCACGCCGTGCAACGGCGCCGCCCTGCTGACGAACTTCGTGGCGCACAAGAACTCGGTGCTGACCGGGATCGTCATCAACCCCACGCTGCAGTCGATCACCCAGACCGGGCCGCTGGCGGTGACGATCTCGTTCAAGTCGCCCTGGGCGCCGTTCCCCTACTACCTGGCCGGCGGCATCGGCGGGCAGATCGCCTACGTGGTCGCCCCGTCCATGCTGGCCAACAAGAACGGCACCTCGAACCCCGTCGGCACCGGGCCCTTCATCTTCAAGGAGTGGGTGCCCAACAGTCATTTCACCGCCACCGCCAACCCGCATTACTGGCGGCCGGGGCTTCCCTACCTGTCCCAGATCACCTTCAAGCCCATCCCCGACGAGTCGGCGCGTTCGGAGGCGCTCAAGTCGGGAACCATCGACATCATGGTCACCGACACGCCGCAGGTCATCACCCAGTACCGCGGCAACCGCAGCTACTCCTACATCGACGACAGCACCCACGTCGCCGGAGAGCCCGACATGTTCTGCGTCCAGCTCAACTGCCTGGCGCCGCCCTTCAACAACGCCAACTTGCGCCAGGCCGCGGCCATGGCGATCAACCGCCAGCAGTACGCCAGGGTCATCGACCAGGGCGTCCTCCCTGTGAGCAACGGCCTCTTCGTCCCCGGTTCGCCCTACTACTCCACGACGAAGTACCCGTCCTACAACCCGACCCAGGCGGCCAAGCTCGTCAAGGCGGAGGCGAAGAAGACCGGCGGCCCCATCTCGTTCACCTACACCACGACGAACGGGCCGGCCGCCATCCGGGCCCAGGAGTACATCCAGCAGGCCTGGCAGGCGGTGGGCTTCAAGGTGAGCACCGGAATCGTCCAGCAGAACGAGATCATCAACAACGCCCTGGCCGGCAAGTACCAGGCGGTAGCCTGGCGCCAGTTCGGGGCGGTCGACCCCGACTTGAACTACATCTTCTGGAGCACCACGACGGTGAGCTCCGGCTCGCTCTCCATCAATATGGCCCGCAATTCCGACCCGACCATTGAGACTGCCCTCCTGGCCGGCCGCTCCAGCACCGAAAAGAGCGTGCGCGAGGCTGCCTACAAGACCGTGAACAAGCGCTTGGGACTCGACACCCCGTACCTGTGGACCGACCGGGCGGTCTGGGCCGTCATCGGCTCGCCGAGCGTGCAGAACTTCAACAACCCGAGCACGCCACAGGGCCAACCGGCCTTCGGAATGATCGGCGGCGCCATTTGGCCGACACAGATCTGGATCAGCTGAGCTGGAGGCTCATGAGCGGGCGCATTCTGGTGGTCGAGGACGATGAACGCATCAGGTCCTCCATGCGGCTCGCCCTGGAGGGTGAGGGCTACGAGGTACGGGACGCCGCCAGCGGCGAAGAGGGCCTCGACCTCTTCGCGGAGGCACCGACCGACGTCGCGCTGATCGACCTCATGCTGCCCGGCATGGACGGGTTCGAGTGCTGCCGGGCCTTGCGGCGCAGCAGTGCAGTGCCGATCATCATCGTGACGGCGCGGGCCGACACCCACGACGTGGTGGCCGGTCTGGAGGCAGGGGCCGACGACTACGTCACGAAGCCCTTCGTGGCCAAGGAGCTGGCGGCGCGCATCCGCGCCCTCCTGCGCCGGGCCCGGCCGGCCGAGGAGGAGCCGGGCGCGCTCAACTTCGGCGACCTCCAGCTGCTGCCCGAGCAGGGGGTGCTGCGCAGGCTCAACGGTGACGAGGTCCACTGCACGCGGACCGAGTTCCGCCTGCTGTGCGAGCTCGCCGCCAGCCCCAACAAGGTACTGAGCCGGGAACAGCTGCTCGACCGGGTCTGGGGCTACGACTACTTCGGCGACGGGCGCCTCGTCGACGTCCACATCCGGCGCTTGCGCACCAAGGTGGAGGCGGACCCTGCGGTGCCACAACACATACTCACCGTCAGGGGCATGGGCTACAAGCTGGTGCCCTGACGTGAAGCTGGGCATCGGCGCCCGGATCACGGCCCTCTTCGGTCTCGGTGCGCTGGTCCTGTCCATCCTCATGGGTGGCCTCGCGTACTTCACCACCCGCCACTATCTGCTGGCGGGCCGGGAGTCGGCGGCCCAGCACCAGGCCTTCGCCAACGCCGTGCTGGTGCGGAGCTCGCTCCAGTCCGGCGACACCCAGTACGTGACGCTCCTCGCCTCCATTGACGCCGGGACCGACGCGCACTCGGTGCTCTACCACCTGTCCGAGTCCTACGTCTCGTCGCTGTCGGTGAACGTCTCGTCCATACCGCCCAAGCTGCGCCGGGTCGTCCTGGACGGCACTGCAGCGACGCAGACGTACCGCACGTCTCGCGGATCGGCCGAGATCGTCGTGGGGGTGCCCATCCCATCGGTGCAGGCGACCTACTTCGAGGTGTTCGACCTCTCCGACCTCGATCACACGCTGCCGCGTGCTCGGCCTGGCCCTCTTCGCCGCCGGCGTGGTCACCACTCTCTTGGGCGTCGGCCTCGGACGGTTCGCCAGCGTGCGGTCACTCCGCCCCCTGGCCGAGGTATCGAGGGCGGCGGGGGCCATCGCCGGCGGCGACCTGGACACGCGCCTCGACGCCGATGCAGCCGACCCCGACCTCCAGGAGCTCACCAACTCCTTCAACGCGATGGTCGATCAGCTCCAAGAGCGCATTGAGCGCGAGGCGCGATTCAACTCCGACGTGAGCCACGAACTGCGGTCGCCGCTGACGACCCTGGCCGCCGCGCTGGAGGTCCTCGAGGCGGACAGCGGGACACTCCCGCCGCGCTCGCAGCGCGCCCTGCAGCTTTTCAGCGACGACCTGCACCGCTTCCAACGGATGGTCGGGGACCTGCTCGAGATGTCGCGCGCCGACGCGGGATCCGTCGACGTCTTCTTGGAGGAGGTGAGCGTCACCGAACTCGTCCAGCGCTCGGTCGAGGCGGGCTTCGGCCACATGGACGGCCGGAGGTCCGGCGGACCGCCTCCGGTCCGGATCGACCCCGACGTGGGACCGTGGCGAGTCGGCGTCGACAAGCGACGGTTCGAGCGGGTCATGGTGAACCTGATGGAGAACGCGTCGCACTACGGGGGCGGCGTCACCGAGATCGCCGTCGTCCCCGGTACGGGTGACAACGTCGACGTGACGGTGGACGACGCCGGGCCCGGGATCAGCCTCGAGGAGCGCGCCAAGGTGTTCGAACGCTTCTACCGCGGCTCGGCGTCGGGCCGGCGCGGCACCGGCACCGGGACCGGGTTGGGCCTGGCGCTGGTGGCCGAGCACATGCGGCTGATGCACGGCGGGGTCCACGTGGAGTCGTCGCCGGAGGGCGGCGCGCGCTTCGTCCTGTCGCTGCCGGTCCTCTCGAACGGCGCCGACGCCGGAGACGAGCAGTGACGCGCCGGCTCGCTGCGCTCGCCGTGCTCCTCGTGGCCTTCGCCGCGGCAGGCTGCTCCATCCCGACGCAGGGCGCGCCGAGTACCGTCGCGCCGTCGAAGGTCCCCTTCAACCTGCTCAACCCTCACCCGCCGACGACCACCACCACGCAGCCGAAAGCGCCCTCCTACGTGTCGGTGAAGGTGTTCTTCATCAATGCGGCCACCCAGCAACTGCAGGCCGAGTCACGTCTTGTCCAACCACCGGCGCCGCTCACGTCGATCCTCGCCGCCATGCTGCAGGGTCCCACGAGCGCCGAGACCGCGAGCGGCGTCTTCACCGCCATCCCGAGCAACGTGAACGTCCTGACCGCTACGACGACAGCTCCCAACGTCGTCACGGTGAACATGAACCAGGCCTTCACTCAGATCCAGGGCACCAACACCGAGCTCTCTGTGGCCCAGGTCGTCGCCACGGTGGCCGCCGAGAACGGCCTCGGGACCGGCGTCATCTTCGAGATCGACGGGCTGCGCACCAGCGTGCCGATCGCCAACGGCTCGCTCGTCGCGGGGCCGGTCTACCTCATCCAATTCCTCAGCGCCGCGACCTGAGCAGGCGCAACCTCAGCCCGCGTTCTCGACGTCGCGCCGCCACGGCACCCTGGGGGCACCCGACCAGAGGTGCTCGAGGTCGTAGTAGTCGCGCGTCTCCTGCAAGAACACGTGCGCGATGAAGTCCCCATAGTCCATGAGCACCCAGGTGGCGTCCCCGAGCCCCTCGACGCGCAGGGGGGCGAACCCGTGCGCGGCCTTCACGCCGCGCTCTATCTCCTCGACGAGCGTGCGCACGTGGCGGGTGTTCGGCGCGCTGGTGATCACGAAGGCGTCGACCACTCCGAACAGCTCCCCCATCGCCAGCACCACCGTGTCGTGCCCGAGCTTGGCGTCCGCCGACTCGGCGGCGGTGGCCACGGCCGGCGGCAGTTGGACCTGCACGTCCAACCCTCGGCTCAATGGAGCACGTCCAGGACCCCAACGGTGAACCCGAATGCGCCCACGAGGATGGAACACCCGGCGATCGCCCAACGCTGGCGGGACCGCCGCGCGAGCTTCAGCTTCGCCCGGCGGTCGGCCCGTCGCTGGCCCCTGGCGGGAGACGCGCCCACCTTGGGACTCTCCGACAACTCCGTCCACCCGGCCGGCATGGCGCTCATCTACCGGACAGAGTACATACCCCGGCGGCTGATGCAACGGATCACCGGCTCGGGCACCAGGCCGTCGACCGATTGGCCCGACGCCAGCCGGTCTCGGACCTCCGAACTGGAGACGGCCACCTGGGGTCCGTCGACCGATCGGGCCCGCCAGCCCGGAGGGACGCGGGGGCTCCCGCCGCCCGGGCGGGACACGACGGCCAGCGTGACCAGGCGGGACAGCTCCTCGGGCCGGTGCCAGGAGCCCAGCTCGGGCAGCAGGTCGGCGCCGATCACCAAGAACAGCTCGACCGGGCGCCGTCCCGCAGCGGCGAGGACCTCCTCGGCCGTCTCCACCGAGTAGCTCGGCCCGCCCCGGTCGATCTCCAGCCGGCTGGCCTCGGCACCGGGGATCTCCGTCGCCAGCGCCTCCGTGAGCGCGTACCGGTCCTCGGCGGCCGTGACCTCCCGCTGCCCCGACTTCTGCCACGGGTCGTTGGCCACGACGAGCAGCAGGCGGTCGAGGGCGAGCGTGTCGATGGCGGCGCGGGCCGCGGCGGTGTGCCCGACGTGGGGCGGGTCGAAGGTCCCCCCGAGAATCCCGATCCGCTCGGGCTCAGGTGCCGGCAAGTTCGGCGATCACCGGCGCCAGCGCGTCCATCTCCGCCTCGTGGACGACGATGTTGCTGAAACCCAGCGCTTCCCGACGCGTCTGCAGCGTCTCGACGATTTCGGACGCGGTGCCGACCAGCGCGACCGGAGAGGCCCGCAGCTGGTCCGCCGTCAGGTTGAACAACGGCGCGAGCGACGCCAGGACCTCTTCCGCGTTCGGGACGACCTGCACGGTCGCCGTCCAACACTGGAACTCCAGATCGTCCGCCCGCTCGCCTGCGGCGTCCTTGGCCCACTGCACGCGCTCGGTGTACTTCTCCGCCACCGACTCGGCGGCGACTTCGGGGCCGACGTAGCCCGCCGCCAGGCTGGGCACGATGCTGACCGTCCGGGCGTACCGACCGGCCAGCGTCAGGATGCGCCGGCTGCCGCCGCCGATGACGAGCGGTGGCCCGCCGGGTGTCACCGGTGACGGGCTGCCGACAGCCCCGGTCACGCTGTAGTGGCCGCCGGCGAAGGTGGCGCTGCCCGAGCACCACATGGCGCGCATGATCTCGAGGCTCTCGGCCAGGCGGGCCACTCGTATCGACGGTGGCTCCATCGGGATCCCCGACTGCCGCGTAGTCGGTCGAAAGCCAACCCGCGCCCAGGCCGAGCTCGAAACGTCCATCGGTGACCACGTCGAGGGTCGCCGCCTCCTTAGCCAGTACGACGGGGTGGCGGAAGTCGTTGTCGAGGACGAGCGTCCCCACGCGCAGCGTCGTCGTTGCCTCCGCCGCCACCGTCAGCGCGACCATGGGGGCCCACTGGTCGTCGAGATGGTCGGGCACGTACAGCGTCGAGTAGCCGAGGCCCTCCGTCTTGCGAGCCAGCTCACGCCAGGCAGCGGGGGATGCCGCCCGAGAGGCCTGCAAGGCGAATCGGAAGGCGGCCATGAACGGCGATCCTACGGCGTTAGGCTGTGTGGGTGACGAGCCAGCCCGAGTCTTCCCCGTGGAGCGCCGCGTCCTGGCGGAAGTTCCCCGCCGCGCAGCAACCGGACTGGCCTGACGCAGACGCGTTGAAGAAGGCCGAGGCGCGGCTGGCGACGCTCCCACCGCTCGTCTTCGCGGGCGAGGCGCGCCACCTGACCGCGCAGCTCTCTGCGGTGGCCAACGGCGAGGCGTTCCTCCTGCAGGCCGGCGACTGCGCCGAGTCCTTCGCGGACTTCACCGCCGATTCGATCCGGGACAAGCTCAAGATCATCCTGCAGATGGCGGTGGCGCTGACGTACGCGGCGGGCGTGCCCGTGGTGAAGGTGGGCCGCATCGCCGGCCAGTTCGCCAAGCCCCGCTCGGCGGGCACCGAGCGAGTGGGCGACGTGGAATTGGCCGTCGTTCCGGGGGCACATGGTCAACGACGAGGCGTTCGAGGCCGAGGCGAGGACGCCCGATCCCGAGCGACTCGTGGCGGCCTACCAACAGTCGGCCTCGACGCTCAACCTGCTGCGCGCCTTCACCAAGGGGGGCTTCGCCGACCTCTCCCAGGTGCACCTGTGGAACCAACAGTTCGTCGCGTCGTCCCTGGAGGGGCAGCGTTACGAGCACATCGCATCGGAGATCGACCGCGCGCTGCGCTTCATGGCCGCCTGCGGCATCGACCTCGGGGCCGAGGAAGGGCTGCACGAGGTCGACTTCTGGACCAGCCACGAAGCGCTGATCCTCCCCTACGAGGAGTGCCTGACACGCGTGGACTCCCTGACCGGCGACTGGTACGACTGCTCGGCCCACATGGTCTGGGTGGGAGACCGCACGCGCCAGATCGACGGCGCCCACGTCGAGTTCCTCTCCGGCATCAACAACCCGGTCGGGTGCAAGATCGGGCCGAGCTGCGCCCCGGCGGAGGTCGTGGCCCTCTGCGAGCGCCTGAACCCAGACCGCCTGCCGGGACGCCTGACCCTGATCACCAGGTTCGGGGCCGACAAGATCGGGGACCTGCTCCCGCCCGTCCTGCGGGCGGTCGAGGCGGGCGGGCACCCCGTCGTGTGGGCCTGCGACCCCATGCACGGCAACACGTTCACCAGCGGGGGCGGGAGGAAGACCCGGCGGTTCGACGACATCCTCTCCGAGCTGCGCTCCTTCTTCGACGTGCACCGCGACGAGGGCACCTGGCCCGGCGGCGTCCACGTCGAGCTCACGGGCGACGACGTCACGGAGTGCCTCGGCGGGGCCGAAGAGATCCTCGAGGGGGATCTCGGGGCCCGCTACACCACGACCTGCGACCCACGGCTGAACGCCCGCCAGTCACTCGACCTCGCCTTCCGCGTCGCGGAATTCCTCAGAACTTGATCCGCCGCCTCACACTCGCAGTCGCCGTGGCGGCGCTTCCGCTCCTGGCCGCGGTCGGCACTGTCGTCACCACCGCCGCGATCTCGGCGCAGCCCGCTGCGGCGACGACGACCGTCCCGGCCTACTGGCTGGTCGCCTCCGATGGCGGGATCTTCAGCTTCGGCGGCGCACCCTTCTACGGCTCGACCGGCGGCACGGTGCTCAACAAGCCGGTTGTCGGGATGGCGAGCACATCCGACGGTGGCGGCTACTGGCTGGTCGCCTCCGATGGCGGGATCTTCAGCTACGGCGATGCCACGTTCTACGGCAGCACGGGCAGCATTGTGTTGAACAAGCCGGTCGTCGGGATGGCGCCGACGCCGGACGGTAAGGGCTACTGGCTCGTGGCCTCGGACGGGGGGATCTTCTCGTACGGCGACGCCCGGTTCTTCGGGAGCACCGGGAGCATGACGCTCAACAAGCCGGTCGTGGGGATGACCGCCACGCCGAGCGGGAACGGGTACTGGCTCGTCGCCTCCGACGGCGGGATCTTCAGCTACGGCGACGCGAGCTTCTACGGCAGCACCGGGAGCATCGTGCTGAACCAGCCCATCGTCGGCATGATCACTGGACCGGGGGGCGGGGGCTACTTCCTGGTCGCCTCCGACGGGGGCATCTTCAGCTACGGGACCATGCAGTTCTACGGGTCACTGGGTGGCGTTCCTCTGAAGCACCCGATCATGGCGGCGGCCACGACCCCGAGCCGCGACGGGTACTGGTTCACCGACTCCGCCGGCCTCGTTTCGAATTTCGGGAACGCCAAGTACTACGGCTCGGCACCATCGCCGCTCTTCCGGCCCGTCGTCGGGATGGCGGAGGCACCCGGGAACGGTGCATTCACCGGCGGCACCTACCCGTCGGGCGCCTACGGCTTCGACATCAGCAAGTACCAGTGCTCGAGCTTCCCGACCGGCGCCCACGCCATCGGGATCGTGCAGGTGGACGGCAGCTCTTCGGGGAACACGAACCCATGCCTGGCCCAGGAAGCGGCGTGGGCCGGTGGCGGGCTGAACCTCTACACCTATCTGACCTACACGACTTCGACGACGAACGAGCCAGGCTGCAACGGCGACACCTCCTGCAATGCCGGCTACGAGGCCGCACTCTTCGCCTACACCGACGCGCAGAACGCCGGCGCCGGGTCCACCTCCATCCCGTGGTGGCTCGACGTCGAGACGGCCGGAGCCAACTGGTCGGGCGACTTCAACGAGAACGCGCGATTCGTCCAGGGCGCGCTCAACGCGCTCCACGAGAGCGAGGGCATTCCGGACGTCGGCATCTATGCCAGCCCCGGCGTCTGGAACAACATCGTCGGCAACTACCAGCCCGACGTCCCCTACTGGATGGCGGACTACCTCTCACCACCGAGCGGGCCGAGCTCGTGCGCCGACATCACCACATGGCAATCGAGGGGCAAGCTGCTCCCCAGCGGGCCACTCGAGATCGTGCAGTACGACAGCGAGCAGTACGACATGGACTACGCCTGCTGATCGCTGACCGCTGACCGGCCCGGACAACGGAGCTGCCCTTCGACGTCGGCCGTCGAATTCGAGCCAGCGGCGCGGCGGCGCGCCCACTGAGCCGGCGGTCTGCGGGTCCCGTTAGCGTCAGCGGGGATGGACACCGAGAAGGTCCTCGGGGCCGTGGAGGAGGCCCGGATCCTCCTGGACGCTCGCACGGAGCTGTACGGGGAGTCCGACCCGGAGACACTCGATGCGATGTCCCAGCTGGCCCTGGTCTTGCGGGAGGCGGGCGAGCACCGCGAGGCAGAGGCCCTGTTGACCCGCTCGCTCTCGCTCCAGGCGGCCTCGCCAGAACCCGACGACGCCCGGATGGTGCGCACCGAGTACAGCCTCGCCCTGGTCCTCGACCACCTCGGTGAGCTCGATGCGGCGCGGCGGGTCTGGGAGCGGGTGCTCCGGGCGTCCGACTCAATGAGCGGACCCGACAGCGACCAGTCGATCCGAGCGGCGACCAACCTGGCCATCTCCCTTCGCAAGCTCCACCGTTACGGCGACGAGTTCCCCCTCAGGGTGCGCGTCTACGAATCGCTCCGGCGCTCTGCCGGTCCCGAGCATCTCGACACGTACCGGTCCCTCGTCGATCTGGCCCAGACCCATCGCAGCCTCGGCAACCATGAGATGGCACTCAGCCAGTTCACCGAGGCGGTGAGCGGCCTGGAGCGCAACGGTGCCGACCGGCGCCTCGTCCTCTACCACAAGTGGGCCATGGTCTCGGAGCTGGTGGCGCTCAAGCGCCGCAAGGACGCTTCGGCGTTGTTCGACCAGGTCCTCGAGAGTGCCTTGGAGCAGCTCGACCCCGACGACCCCCTCCGCCGGCGCGCGGTCAGGCAGAAGCGTGCCTATTGGCTCTTGAGCAAGATCCCCGAGCGGAAGGCATGACCGGCGCCAGTGACGGACGTCCGGCGCAGGCTCGCTCCTAGTCGGTCTTGACGATCAGCACCGCGCAGTGCGCGGCGTGGGCCACCGAGTTGGGCACGCTCCCGAGATAGCGCCGGGCCCCGCGCATGCCCTTGCTGCCGACGACGATCAGATCCGCCGAGACGTCGACCGCCGCGTTGAGGATCACGTCGTCGGGGTTGCCCACGGCGGCGTGGGCCTCGATCTTGAGGCCGTCCCCGAACTTCTGCATCGCGGTCTCACCCACGGCCTTGGCGGCCTCCTCGACCATGGCCTGCCCCAGGCCGGTGTCCACCAGGGGCGCCCCGGTCGCGGACGCCATGCCGGGTCGGGGCGCCCGTACCGCCGTCACGACGTGGAGGACCGAGCCCCACCCCCGGGCGATGTCCGCCGCCGCCTGGACTGCTTTGTCGGCGGTGGGAGAACCGTCCGTGCCGACCACGACAACCTTGTACATGGATTCGTCCCCTTGTCCGTCGGAACGTTCAGCGTAGCTGGCCCCTGCCCGCTTGTCCCGGTCACGCCGCACTGGCGGCGTACGCGGCCTGCCAAAAGTCCACGAAGTGCGCCGGTGGCTCCGGCGACGTCATCGCCCGGTTGGTGAGCAGGATCCCGGTGAGCCCGCGGACAGGATCGGACGACCACGCGGTGCCCGTCCCCCCGTTCCACCCGAACCCCCATGGGATGGGCGGCTCGCCGTTGACCGGTCCCGGCGCCGCCATGCAGTAGCCCCATCCACCGGTCGGACCGAGGAAGAGCGACGCCGAGGCCCTCTGGGCCGCCGTCAGGTGGTCCCGCGTCATGGCGTCCACCGAACCCGGTGACAGCAGCTGCATCCCGTCGTGCCTCCCACCGGACAGCAGCATGGACACGAAGGCCCACAGGTCGTCCAGCGTGGAGGTCAGCATGCCCGCCGCATTCGCCATGGCCGGCGGCTCGCTCCACCACCCGCCCACCGGCGGGTCGAGCAGGCGGAGCGCGCCGGTCGCCGGGTCGGGCATGTACGCCGTCGTGAACCGGTCCTGCTTCGCCGCCGGCACGCTGAAGGACGTGTCCACCATCCCCAGGGGCTCGAACAGGCGCTCGCGCAAGAGCTCCTCGAGCGGCCGCTGGCCCGCCCGCTCGAGGAGGACACCGAGAACCTGGGCGCCCGTGTTGTAGCGCCATTCGGCGCCCGGCTGATGCAGCAGCGGCAGGGTCGCGAAGCGGGCGATCCACTCGTCGGACCCGAAGGGCGGCGGCGGCCAGGGGGGACCGAGCGTCATGAGCCCCAGCTCCGCTTCGGCGTCCTGGATGAGATAGCTGCCGGAAGGGGCCATGATGGCGCCGAACCCCAGCCGGAAGGTCAGCAGGTCCTCCACCGTGATGGAGCGCTCGGCCGCGACGGTGTCGTCGAGCGGCCCCTCGAGGCTGCGCAGGACCCGGCGCCCGGCCAGCTCGGGCAGGAACGTCTCGACCGGGTCGTGCACCGAGAGCACGCCGTCGTCCACGAGTGCCATCGCGACGGCGGCCGCGATCGGCTTGGTCAACGAGGCGATCCGGAAGATGGCGTCGCGGCCCAGCGGCACCGGGTCGTCGAGCGCCGCGCACCCGAGGGTCTCGACGTGCACGTCGCCGCCCCGCGCCACCAGTGCCACCAGACCCGGCACGTCGCCGGACTCGACGTGCACGGTCAGGCGCTCGTGCAAGCGGGCGAGCCCGGCCGGGCCGAGCCCCGCCGCGTCACGCACCGCGGGCGCGCCGTGTTCGGTGGGCCATGGCGCCGACGCTACCGGTAGGGTCCGCCCATGGTGACGTGGCGCGACGTCGAGGCGATGGTCGCGCCGCTGCCGGAGGTGACCGAGGGGGCGCGGCACGGGCACCGGACCTGGTTCGTCGCAGGCAAGGCGTTCGCCTGGGAACGCCCCTTCTCGAAGGCCGACCTGAAGCGCTTCGGCGGCACCGAGCCGCCGCCGGGCCCGATCCTCGCCCTCTTGACCAGCGACCTCGCCGACAAGGAGGCGCAGCTCGCCGCCGGCACCAGGGGCTTCTTCACCATCTCCCACTTCGACGGCTACCCGGCGGTGCTCGTCGCCCTCCCGGTCGTCACCAAGCGTCCGTTCCGCGTGGCGCTGGAGGACGCCTGGCTCGCCGGCGCGCCAGAGCGCCTGTCGAGCGCATTCGTCTCGGGGTCGGTGCCGCTCAGGCCCGCGGCACCCCACAGGAGTCGTTGAAGCGCAGCAGCACCCAGCGGTCCTCGGCGGGGATCCACTCCCACTCGGTCATGGAGGCGTGCACGATGCGCACCCAGCCCCTGCGGTACACCTCGGGCGGCACGCCGAGAAAGGCGATCATGCAGGCCTCGATCACGCCGGCGTGGACCGCGGCCACCACCAGCTCCCCGGGGTGCCCGGCCACCACGTCCCGCACGGCGTCGGAGGCCCGCACGACGAACTCCGACCAACTCTCCCCTCCGGGCGCGATGGGGACGCTGGGGTCCCGGTCCCAGTCGGGGACCCCGAAGAGGTCGACCACCTCCTCCCACTTCATGCCGTCGCACTCACCGGGGTGCAGCTCGCACAGGTCGCAGCGCTCCACGACCGGACCGAGGGCCTGCGGACCGGGGCCGATGACCGGCCGCAGCCGCTCGGCCGTCTCGACTGCGCGCGGGAGCACCGAGGAGTACAGGGTCGTCGCCTCGCGCAGCTCGCCGCTCTCGTAGAGGCGGTCGGCCAGCTGCGCCACCTGGAGCCGGCCCAGATCGGTCAGCCCGGTGCAGCCCTCGAGGCCGCCGACGACGCGGTTGAGGTTGCACTGCGCCTCCCCGTGGCGGACGAGGACGATGCGCGAGGCGCCCTCCACGGGCGGGAAGATGCGTAGGACGCCCTCGGGGACATGCCCCTCGCCCGCCGGGTCGCCCGAGCTCACGCGAGGTTCCCGACGAAGCGCTCGAGCTGGCGGAGGGTCCGGCACTCCACCACGTCGTCGCAGTGGGCGGCGTACTCGCCCACGATGGAGTCACCCGAGCCCCAGTAGTCGCGTGGCTCGGGGTTCAGCCAGTAGACACGGCGCGCCCTGGCCTGGAGGTCCTCCAGCACCCACGACCCCGAGGCGTGGTAGTTGTTGCGCGCGTCGCCCAGCACCATGACGCTCGAGCGCGACGTCACCTGGTCGCCCCAGCGCCGGTGGAACTCGGTGAGCGCGTGCCCGTAGTCGGAGTGGCCGTCCACCCAGATGACGTCCGCCTCCAGGTTGATGCGGGCCACCGCCTCGGCCGGGTCGACCACGCCCTCGAAGAACCGGGTCACCTCGTCGATCCCGTCCACGAAGACGAAGCTGCGCACCTTCGAGAACTGCGAGGAGATGGCGTACACCAGGTGGAGGGTGAAGCGGGCGAAGCTGGCCACGGAGCCCGAGATGTCCGCGATCACGAAGATCTCCGGCTTGGCCGGGCGGGGGTGCCGGAAGCGCGGCTCGATGGGCACGCCGCCCGTCGAGAGGGAGCGCCGCATGGTGGCGCGGAAGTCGAGCGGGCCCTTGCGCCCGTGGCGGCGCTTGCGGGCCAGCCGCACCGCCAGCTTGCGCGACAGGGGGTGGAGCACCCGGTGCAGCATCGCCAGCTCCTCACGCGTCGCGTGCATCACGTCGATGTCCTCGGGGAGTGGTTTGCGGACCGAGCGTGCCAAGGCCTCGGCGCCGCGATCCTCCACCAGGCGCCGGCGGATCTCCGTTTCGACCGCGCGGCGGAACTTGTCAATCCGCGCCTTGAACTCGTCGGCCGCGAGGCGCTCCTCGAGGTCGGTCAGCGACCCGCCGGCGGCACCCGCCTGGGCCTGGCCCATCAGCCGCTCCAAGACCGCATCGAGGTCCAGGTTCCGCAGGGTGCGGTACAGGTAGTACGTCCCACCCACGGGGCGCCCCGGCTCCATGCCGGCGTAGCGGTCGACCGCGTTGCGCGCCACGGCGGTCATGAGCCCGGCATCGGCCGAGAGCAGCGACTTGAAGAGCAGCTCGGCCAGCTCCTCGGGCGTCATCCCCTCGCCCGACCCGCCGCCCTTCCAGGAGCGGCCCTGGCCCTGCGGTCCGCCCTGGCCCTCCTGATCCCCCTCGCCCTCGCCGTCGTCCCCCTCGCCCTCCTCGTCGAGGGCACCCGCGTCCGCTCCCCGGGTCCGCACGGCGAAGAACACCTCGAACGCGGTCTCGAAAGCGCGCCAGTGGGCGGACGACTTCACCAGCGTGGCCGCCAGCGCGTACTTCAACGCCTCCCGGTCCTCGAGGGGGATGTGCTTCACGGCCTCCGCGGCATCGAGATGCTCGGTCAAGGAGACGGGCAGCCCGGACCGGCGCAGCTCGGTGACGAACCCGGAGAGGAGATCGAGCATGCCGCGCTCAGCCCGCTGAGGCCGACAGCAGCTCCTTGGTGGCCCGCTCGATGTCGGCCTGGTACTTCAACAGGACGTGCAGCGTGTCCTTGGCGCCGGCGGCGTCGATCGTCTGCACACCGAGCAGCACCAGTGTGCGCGCCCAGTCGAGGGTCTCCGAGACCGACGGTGCCTTGCGCAGCTCCAGGGTGCGCAGCGAGCGCACGATGCGAGCCACCTGGTCGGCCAGCTCCTCGGTGATGCCGGGCACCTTGGTGCGCACGATCTCGCGCTCGCGGTCGAGGTCCGGGTAGTCGATGTGCAGGTAGAGGCAACGCCGCTTGAGGGCTTCGGAGAGCTCCCGGGTGTTGTTGGAGGTGAGGAAGACCATGGGCAGTTGCGAGGCCCGCACGGTACCGAGCTCGGGGATGGAGACCTGGTACTCCGAGAGGATCTCGAGCAACAACGCCTCGGTCTCCAGCTCGACGCGGTCCACCTCGTCGACGAGGAGCACCACCGGCTCGGTGGCTCGGATCGCCTCGAGGAGGGGTCGGGTCAGGAGGAAGTCCTCGGAGAAGATGTCCTCCTCGAGCTCTGACCAGCTCGGACCCTCCTCCTCGGCCTTTCCGTGCTCACCCGCCTGGATGCGCAGCAGCTGCTTGCGGTAGTTCCACTCGTAGAGCGCCTTGGACTCGTCGAGCCCCTCATAGCACTGCAGGCGGATCAGCCGCGCGCCAGTGAGGTCCGCCACCGACTTGGCCAGCTGCGTCTTGCCGGTCCCGGCCGGGCCCTCGACGAGCACCGGCTTCGCCAACCGGTCGGCCAGGTACACGACGCCGCTGATGGACTCGTCGGCCAGGTAGCCGACCCTGGCCAGGCCGCCCCGCACCGCGTCAAGAGAATCGAACCGGGGTGGCCCCGACTCGGGCAGACCCAACCCAACATTCCCCATGCTCATCGGCGCACCTGCCCGTCGCCGCGCACGACCCACTTCAACGTCGTCAACTCCTTCACTCCCATCGGCCCGCGGGCGTGCAGCTTCTGGGTGGAGATCCCCACCTCGGCGCCCAGGCCGAGTTCCTCACCGTCGACGAACCTCGTGGACGCGTTCACCAGCACGGCCGCCCCGTCGACCTCGGCGACGAAACGGTCGGCCACCGCGACGTCGGAGGTGACGATCGCCTCGGAATGGCCCGAACTGTAGCGAGCGATGTGGTCAATGGCGTGGCCCACGTCGTCGACCATCCCGATCGCCACCACCGGCCCCAGGAACTCCGTGGCGAAGTCGCTCTCCATGGCCGGCAACGCGTCGGGCACGATCGCCCGCACCCGCTCGTCAGCCCGGATCTCCACACCCGCCCCGGTCAGTGACGCCGCCACACGGGGCAGGAAATCGGCAGCCACGCCGGCGTGCACCAGGATGGTCTCGACCGCATTGCACACGCCGAAGCGGTGCGTCTTGGCGTTGACCGTGAGCTCGTGCGCCATGGCGAGGTCGGCCGCGCCGTCGACATAGATGTGGCAGTTCCCGTCACCGTCGAGCACGTAGGGCACCGTGGCGTGTTCGACCAGCGACTCAATGAGCGCACGCCCGCCGCGCGGGATCAGGCAGTCGATCAGGCCGCGCAACTGCATGAACGCGACGGCCGTCTCGTGCGACGTGTCCTCCACCAGGGCCACCGCGTCAACGGGGAGGCCCGCCTTCACGACCGCCCTGCGCAGCAGCGCGACGACGGCCCGGTTGGAGTCGATCGCGGAGGACGAGCCGCGGAGGAATGCCGCGTTCCCTGCCTTGAGGCACAGAGCGGCGGCGTCACTCGTCACGTTGGGGCGGTTCTCGTAAATCACCCCGACCACCCCGAGCGGGACCCGCACCCGCGTCACCCGCAGGCCATTGGGGCGGACCCAGCCCTCGGTGACCTCGCCCACCGGGTCGGGCAGGGCGGCCACCTTGCGCAGGCCACCCGCCATGCCCCGCACCCGCTCCTCGGTCAGGCGCAGCCGGTCCCGGGCCGCCTCGGTCATGCCAGCCGCCTCGGCGCGCTCCAGGTCCGCCCGGTTCGCCTCCACCAGCGCCGCCCACTCGTCCTCGACGAGGTCAGCGGCCAGGCGGAGCGCGTCGTCCCGCACCGAGCTCGGCGACCTCGCCACCACGCGGGCCGCCGCCCGGACGCGACCCGCGAGCTGCTCCAATGCAGGTGTGGTCACCGTAGCTAGGATACAAGGACCAGGTCGTTGCGGTGGACGACGACCTGGCTGCGCTTCCCCATCCACTCCGCCGAGCGCTCCGCGTGAAGCCGGACCAGGCCCTTGGCGAACACCCGGCCGTCCGGCCCGGCGATCTCGGCTGCGTCCCCGGGCCCGAACGTGCCGCTGACCCCCACGACGCCCGCGGCCAGGAGCGACCGTCCCCGCTCCATGAGCGCCGCCCGCGCCCCCTCGTCGACCGTGAGGCTCCCAGAGGAGCCCAGGGCGAACGCGATCCACAGCTTGCGGGCCGAGAGGCGCCCCTCCCGGGCCCGGAACACCGTCCCCACGGGGTCGCCGGCCAACGCTGCGCTGAGCACGCCCGGGTGCGCGGCGTCTGCGATCACGGTCTGCACGCCCGACCAGGTGGCGATCTTGGCCGCCGCCAGCTTCGAGGCCATGCCGCCGCTGCCCATCGCACTCCCGGGGCCACCGGCGAGGCGCTCGAGCTGGTGGTCGATCTCGACCACCTCCTCAATGAGGGTCGCCTCCCCGTCGCGCCGGGGGTCGGCTGTCAGCAGGCCCGGGGCATCGGTGAGCAGCACGAGGAGTTGGGCGCCGACCAGGTGCGCCACGAGCGCGGCCAGCCGGTCGTTGTCACCGAAGCGGATCTCCTCGTCGGCCACGGCGTCGTTCTCGTTGACGACCGGGATCACACCGAGGTCGGCGAGGTGCCGCAGGGTCCCGCGGGCGTGCAGGTACTGGGTGCGGTGCACGAAGTCGAGTGGTGCCAGCAGCACCTGGCCGGCCAGCACGCCGTGGGGTTCGAGACCCTCCTGCCACAGGCGCATGAGCCGGTGTTGGCCGACGGCCGACACCGCCTGCAGGACGGCGGGGTCCGACGGGCGGTGCGCGCCGCGGTCCAGCGCGGCCCAGCCGGCGGCGATGGCCCCGGAGGAGACGACCACGACCGTGTGACCGGCCCGGCGGGCCGCCGCGAGCTCGGTGCACAGACGGGCCACCGCGTCCTCGGTGACCGAGGACGAGCCCACCTTGACGACGGCGATCACGTGTCCTCTCCCCAGGTGAAGGTCATGGTGCCGACGGTCACCTCGTCCCCGTCGCGCACGCCGGCCCGGGCCAGCGCGCGATCGACCCCGAGCCGGCGCAGGCGCCGCACGGCCTCGGCCTGCGCCCCCGCGTCGTTGAGGTCGGACAGCGCCACGGCCCGTTCGGCGGCGCGGCCGGCCACCACCCATCCGCCGTCGTCTGATCGCCGCACGTCGACACCTTCGGGCGCGGGCCGGTGCACGACGACCTCACTCGACGCCGACGCCGTCGCCTCGGCCCGCACCTCGTGCACGAGCGCGGCGAGCCGCGCCACGAGGGGTGCGACACCTGCTCCGGTCGCCGCCGACACCACCATGTCGCACACACCCTCGGCGTCGGAGCCGACGTCGGCCTTGCTGCCGACCACCACACGTGGGCGCTCGAGGAGCTCGGGTCGGTACGAGCCGAGCTCTGACAACAGGATCCGCAGCTGGTCGGACGGCGCGTCGCCGCCGATCTCGGGCGCGGAGAGGTCGAGCAGCACCACGAGGACCCGAGCCCGCTCAATGTGGCGCAGGAACTGGTGGCCCAGACCCTTGCCCACGGCCGCGCCCTCCACGAGCCCGGGGATGTCGGCCATCACGAATTCGGTGCCGTCCCGGGTCCCACCGATCCGGACGACCCCTAGGTGCGGCTCCAGCGTCGTGAACGGGTAGTCCGCGATCTTCGGCTTGGCGGCCGACACGGTCGAGATCAGCGTCGACTTGCCCGCGTTGGGGAACCCGACGAGCGCGACGTCGGCCATGAGCTTCAGCTCCATGTCCAGCCAGAACTCCTGCCCCTTCTCACCCTGCTCGGCGAACGCGGGGGCGCGGCGACGGTTGGACAGGAAGCGCGCGTTGCCCCGCCCACCCTGGCCGCCCTCGGCCACCATGAAGCGCGACCCGTCCGCGGCCAGGTCGCAGACCACCTCGCCGCCCCGGCCACGCACCACCGTCCCGACAGGGACGGGCACGGCGATGTCCTTCCCCCGTGCTCCGTGCCGCTTGGATCCCGAGCCGTGGACCCCGTCGGTGGCGCGGCGGAAGGGGTGGTCGCGAAAGCCCAGTAGGGAGGACTCGTTGACCGACGCGACCAGCCATACGTCGCCGCCATGACCCCCGTCGCCGCCGTCCGGGCCGCCCTTGTCCACGTGCGCCTCGCGCCGCCACGACACCGCGCCCGCTCCCCCGTCTCCGGCGCGCGCGTGCAGTTGGGCCTGGTCGACGAATCCGGGCATGGGGGAAGCCTAAGAGCCGAGCAGGCGGCGGGCGCGCTGCCCGACCTCGGCGCGGGCCCTGTCGCCGTCAATCAGGGTGCACCGTCCCTCCTCCACGACGGGCGTTCCCCCCACCCAGACGTCGGTCACCAGGTACCCCGCTCCGGCCCAGACCAGGTGGCCCAGCAGCTCGGCGTCGTTGACCGAGGGCGAGAAACGCGCGTCGTCCGTGCGGAGGCGGATCACGTCCGCCGGACGACCGACCTCGAGTGCTCCCACCGGGAGCCCGAGCGCCTCCCCACCGCCGCGGGTGGCCAGCCGCAGAGCCTCCGCCGAGCTCACCGCGCCGGGGTCGCCGGCGATGGCACGGGCCAAGAGCGCAGCCAGCCGCATTTCGTCCCACAGATGCAGATCGTCGTTGGAGGCCGGCCCGTCCGTTCCCAGGCCCACCCGCACGCCTCGCTCGAGCAGGGCACGCAGGGGCGCGATCCCCGCTCCCAGCTTCCCGTTGGAGCCCGGGCAGTGCGCCACCGCCACGTCGTGGCCGCTGAGTAGGGAGAGCTCGGACTCGTCCAACCACACGGAGTGGGCTGCCAGCACGCGACCGTCGAGCGCGCCCACCGATGCCAGCAGCGCGGGCGCGCCCATGCCGTAGCGCTCGCGCACCAGTTCGCACTCGGCCACCGTCTCGGAAAGGTGGATCTGCAGTAACGCGTCGCGCCGCTGGGCCTCGGCCGCGATGACACGCAGCGCCTCGGGGGGCACGGTATAGGCCGCGTGCGGGCCGAAGCCGACCTGCACCCGGTCCTGGCCGCCCGCCATGGAGTCGTGCAACTCGCACGCGTCGGCGAGGAGCGCCTCCCATGAGTCCCCCGCGCCCCTCTCGGGCACGTCGAAGATGGCCGCGGTGTACATGGCGCGCATACCCGAGTCCAACAACGCCTCGGTCACCGGGGCCGGGTGGCGGTACTGCTCGCAGGTCGTGGTCATCCCGTTGCAGAGCATCTCGGCGGCGCCGAGTGCCATGCCCCAGTACACGTCCTCTTCTTCGAGCAGCGCCTCACGCGGCCAGACCGACTCGTTCAGCCAACGGTCCAGCGGCAGCCCGTCCCCGGCGCTGCGCACCAGCGTCATCGGTGCATGCCCGTGGCAATTGACGAGGCCCGGCATCAGCAGTCCGCCGAGCTGGCGCACCTCGGTCCCCGCCACCGGCGCCTCCTGCCACGGGTCCCCCACCCACGAGATCAGGCCGTCGGAGCCGATCTCGATCGCCCCGGGGGCCAGGATGGTGTCGTCGGTGTCGACGGTGAAGACGGCGTCGGCGACCAGCCGCAGCGTCATGGTGCGCCGACGAACAGCCGGTCGGAGAGGTCGCGTGAGACGTGGATCGCCTGCGCACCACCTTCGACCGTGACCTCGACGTTACCGTCGGTGTCGCGACCGCCCACGCGGGCGACCACGCCGGGGATGAACCCGCCTTCGTCGAGCAGCGTGAGCGAGCCGAGGTTCATCTCGACTTCCTCGCTGATCCGGAACAGCCGTACCCGCTCGCCCTCGCCCACCTCGGCCAGCGGGCGGGTCGGTCCGCCGGGTGCCACCGAGCCCGAGCCCGGGATCGGATTGCCGTGGGGGCACGTGGCGGGATCGCCGAGCAGCTCGACGAGCCTCGCCTCGACGTCGTCGGAGATCACATGTTCCCATCGTCCCGCCTCACGGTGCACCTTGTGCCACTCCAGGCCAATGACGTCCACGAGCAGCCGCTCGGCCAGACGGTGTTTGCGGACGACCTTCTCAGCCAGCGCCCGCCCGCTGTCGGTCAGCGACAGCCGGCGGCCCTCCCGGGTCACGTACCCGTCCTCGATGAGCCGGTCCAACATTTCCGAGACGGACGGGGCGGACCGGCCCAGGCGCTCGGCGATGCGGGCCTGAATCACTGGGACACCCTCCTCGGCGAGGGCGAGCATCGTCTCGAGGTACTCCTCGACCGGCGGGTGGTACTCCTGCGGCGTGTGGGCGCCGCGCTCAGGCATGGCAGTGCCCCTCCGTCGAGGGGGGCACGTCGAGGGCGGGGTTGCGGTCGAAGAACCCGACCGGGACGAGGCTGAAGCCCGTGCTCTCGACCGGCATGACCGGCCAGTCCTCGGGGCGCGGGATGTGGGTGACGCCGAACGAGTGCCAGACGACGATGTCGGTGTCGACCAGCGAACGGTCCTGCGCCGTCCAGGCCGGCAGACCCGCTCCCCCCGAGTGCTGGTTCGGGTAGTCGCCGGCCGCCCTCCGCTCCTCGGGTGCGTACGGCGTGACCCACAGGTTGTGCGCCGCGAAGGCGGCGCGCCGCCCGATGCTCGACTCGGGGTCGGCGAGCAGAGTCGGCGTGGCGGTGGGCAGGAGCTTGTAGGCGGTCGGCTGCCCCACGGCGTTGCGCCGGCTGCGGTTGGCGATGCGCCAGGTCCGCGAGCGCGACGGGTCGATGTCGCGTCGGGCCGCGAGCTCGGTCTCCAAAAGGGTGGTCGTGGTGGTGAATGCGCTGCCGACGGGATTGCCCTCCCCGGGGGGCGCGGGCATGGCGTCGACCTCGAACACGGCGTTGTCGGGCCCGTCGATCTCGACGTCGAGCCGCACGTTGAAGATGTGTTGATGGAGGGGCGCTGCCAACCCGGGCGCCACCATGCGGGCGTGCGCACCGGCATCGTCGCCGTCCACCGCCATGGTCGACATGATCCCGCTGAGCTTCACCTCCAGCTGCATGCTCCCGTCCAGGTAGAAGTACCAGTAGAACCCGTACTCGTAGTTGCCGACCGTGGCGATGGAGCTGACTACCAACCGGCGCGACCGGCGCACCTCGGTCCGGCCCGAGGTCATGTCGACGTGCTTCCAGAGGATGGAGTAGTCCTCCTCGTGCATGCAGATGGCGTTGGCCTTGGTGTGGGGTTTGCCGTGCTCGTCCGCGAAGACGTCGTCGAAGTAATAGATCTCCCCCAGGCAGTCGCAGCCCAGCGTGAGCGAGTTGGCCATGCGCCCGAGACCCCACTCGCCGGCGTCGAAGGCACTCTTCCACGCGTGCATGGGGCTCGGGTGGCCGTAGGGCACCACCATCTCGCTGACGGACGCACGGTATACGAGGGGACGCACGCGACCGCCGTCCTCGTAGCCGATCGTCGAGAGGACCAATCCCTCCAGTGGGTCCATGCTCACCCGCAGCGACCACTTCTGCCACCGCACGAGGTTTCCCTCGACGACGTAGCTCGCGCCCTCAGGCTGCGTGATGGAGATCGGTTTCAGGTCGGTGCGCAGCGGCCCGTTGTGCTCGGGGTAGTAGCTGCCCGAGGTCGGCGGGATCGGGACGGCGCCGAAGTCGAGCACCTCGAGCACCTCGCCCCGCCCCATGTCGACGATGGCCAGCAACCCCTCGATCGGGCGCGCATAGCCGTTGTCGTCGGGCGACTCGCGCAGGTAGGCCAGGCACTTGGTGATCCGGCGCCGCTTCTCGTGCTCGAGGCCGAACGTCCCCGCCGGCCAGGGGTCGACCTGGACCAGCGAACGGTCCACGATGCCCCGGCGGTCGAGCGCGGCGTTCCACTCCTCGCACTCCGCCAGCGCAAGGATCGTTGCGTAGGCCTCCTCCATCTGGAGTGGCGGACGGACGTCCTCGACCACCTCCCAACGCACGACCTCGCCGCGGGTGACCGAGACGACGGCTTCGACCACGTCCGCTTCGGGCCCCTGCAGGAGGACCATCCGCACCCGCCGGTCGATCCGGGCGGCGGCACCCGGCTCGCCGCGGTCCACCGCCCGCACGACGTCCTTGGGAGGATCACACAGGGCCAGGTAGGCGAAACGCAGCGCTTCGTTGCCCACGGTTGACCGTCCACTGTCGAAGACGACCTGCCGGGCCGCCTTGATCTCCTCGCCCGTGAGGGGCGACAGCGGGTGCAGCGACACCGGGACGGGAACGGCGGTGGTCGACATGGGCGCCATGGTACGTGGCGGGGGGCAATGGGCCGCCTACCATGCCGGTCATGGACGATGCGGCCGACCGGGCTGGCGCCAGCGCCCGGGAGCTCGCCCGCCGCATCGGCCCTGACCACCACGACGTCTTGGTCGTGCTCGGGAGCGGGCTGTCGGACGCCGGCGAGATCCTCGGTGCGGGTGGGCCCTCGCTGCCACTCGACACCTTGCCCTACTTCCCCCGCTACACCGCCGCCGGCCACCGGGCCGAGGGCTGGTCGGTGGAGATCGCGGGCAAGCGGGTCCTCGTCTTCGGTGGCCGTTGCCACTTGTACGAGGGGATCTCGTCCAGCGAGGCCGTGCACCCTCTGCTCACGGGCGTCGCGGCGGGGTGCGCGACCGTCATCCTGACCGCATCTGTCGGCGGCATCCGCGACGACCTGACGACCGGCTCGGTGATGGTGGTCGAAGACCATCTCAACCTGACCGGGCAGAGCCCGCTGAGCGGGCCGGAGTTCGTCGACATGGTCGATGCGTACTCGCCCGGACTGTGCCGGCTTGCCCTCGCCACACCCGGACCCGCAGGCGCGATCATCTCAACCCGGCCCGGCGTCTACGCGCAGGTGCCGGGGCCCCAGTTCGAGACGCCGGCGGAGATCCGCATGCTGCGCGCCGCCGGAGCCGACGTCGTGGGCATGTCCATGGCGCTCGAGACAATCGCCGCCCGACGCGTCGGCGCAGACGTCCTCGGGCTCGCACTCGTCACCAATCCGGCCGCCGCCACGGCCGTCAGGGCGGACATCGGCGCCATAGCCGGAGTGGGTGCCGCCGCCGCGCCCGCCGTGGCCGACATCGTCCGTCACGTCATAGGCTCGCTGGCATGACCCACCCGGTGACGCCCGCAGGCGTGGACCATGTCGCCCTCAACGTCCCTGACGTGGCCGGCGCCATCGCCTACTACACCGAGAAGCTCGGCCTCACCCAGAACTTCACCCGGCCCGACTTCGGATTCGTCGGCGCCTGGCTCGACACCGCCAACGGGCAGCAGGTGCACCTCATAGAGCTGCCGGCGCCCCCCAACGTGGGCCAGCACTTCGCGCTCGTCTACGACGACCTCGACGCGGTGGTGGGCGAGCTGCGTCGCCGCGGTCTGGAGGTGTCAGACCCCGTCCCCGTCGGTGAGACGGGACGCCGGCAGGCTTTCACGGCCGACCCCTGGGGCAACGGGGTGGAGCTGCACCAGCGCCCGCAGGCCGGCTAGCCGACACGATCTGCGTGGGAGCCGCCACCTCGGTGGCGAAGGATTCGCCTACCCGGTGAGGATGCTGATCTGCTTGCGACCTCGGCGCTCGCCGAACTTCACGATGCCGTCGGCCTTCGCGAAGAGCGTGTCGTCGCCACCTCGGCCCACGTTGGCGCCGGGGTAGAACTTGGTGCCGCGCTCGGCGCACCAGGATGGAGCCAGCGGTCACCGTGGTGCCGTCGAACTCCTTGACCCCGAGGCGCTGCGCATTCGAGTCCCGGCCGTTGCGGGTTGACCCGCCACCCTTTGTCTTTGACATTGTCTCGAGCTCCTCTGCCTGCCTGGCCGGTCAACCGGCCGCGGTGATGGCGGTGATCTCCAACGTGGCGTAGTGCTGCCGGTGACCCCACCGGCGACGCTGGTTCGACTTGTTCTTGTAGGTCCCCGCGTTGATCTTCGGACCCTTCTCCTCGCCCACGACCTTGGCCGTGACGGAGGCACCGGCCAGCTGCTCGGGCGTGGCGAGCACGGTGTCGCCGTCGACCACCAGGACCGGCTGCAGGGACACCTCGGCGCCGACCGGCTCGCCCAGGAGCTCCACGCGGACGCGCTGGCCCTCGGCCACACGCTCTTGCTTACCTCCCGACCTGATCACGGCGTACATAAGGGCGAGATCTTAGCGCAGGACGGAGTCGTCGAGGGTCACGCCCCTGCCCCCGCAGACGGCGCACTCGGTGGAAAGGGTCTCCAGCAGGCCCTCCGAGACGCGCTTGCGGGTCATCTCCACCAGCCCCAGCTCGGAGATGTCGAACACCTGGGTCCGCGTCTTGTCGCGAGCCAGGGCGTTGCGCAGGGCCGCCGCCACCTTGTCCCGATTCTCCCGGATCTCCATGTCGATGAAGTCGATGACGATGATGCCGCCGATGTCCCGCAAGCGCAGTTGGCGTGCCACCTCCTCGGCCGCCTCCAGGTTGTTGCGGTAGACGGTCTCCTCCAGGTTGGTCTTGCCCACGTTCTTCCCGGTGTTGACGTCGATCACCGTCAGCGCCTCGGTCCGCTCGATGATGAGCGAGCCCCCGGAGGGGAGCCACACCTTGCGGTCCAGCGCCTTATGGAGCTGCTCGTGCACGTGGTAGCGCTCGAAGATCGGCAGGCCCTCGACTTCGGGGTCGTAGTACTCGACCCGGTCCGACAGCTCGGGACTCACGGCCCGGACGTAGTCGCGCACCTGCTCGAAGAGCTCGAGGTCGTCGATCACGACGCCCCGGTACTCGGCATTCAGCTCCTCGCGCAGGATGCGTACCGAGAGCTCGGGCTCCCGGTACAGGAGCCCGGGTGCATCCGACCGCTTCGCCTCGGCCTCAATGACGTTCCACTGGTCGAGCAGGGTCGTGACGTCGCGCTGCAACTCGTCGGCCGAGACGCCCTCGGCAGCCGTGCGCACGATCATGCCGTGGCCGGTCGGCTTCACCTCGTCGATGATGCGGCGCAGCCGGCGCCGCTCGTTGTCCCCCAGGCGCTTGGAGATCCCGAACGCGCTCGAGTTGGGCACGAGGACCGCGAAGCGGCCGGGCAACGAGACCTCCTGGGTCAAGCGGGCGCCCTTCGCCCCGATCGGGTTCTTGGTCACCTGGCACAGGATCGTTTGCCCCGCCTTGAGGACGTCCTCGATCCGGGGCTGCTGGGACGCCCCGCCCTCGACGTCGTCCCGGTCGTAGCGCACGTCCCCCCGGTAGAGGACGGCGTTCTTGGGGATCCCGATGTCGACGAAGGCCGCCTCCATGCCGGGCAGCACGTTCTGGACCCGTCCCCGATAGACGTTGCCGTCGATCTGGCTCGTGTCGTCGGCGGCGCGGGACACGTAGTGCTCGACCAGCGACCGGCCCTCCAGCATGGCGATCTGGGTCATGTGGGGTTGCACGTGCACGCAGACGAGGTAGCGGCCCACCTGCTTGGTGCGCCGCTCCCGGCCCGTGCGCCGCCGGCCGCGGGCTCGCTTCGATCCGGCCTCGGGGTCGTCGGCCGTCGGCCCGTCGGGCCCCGCCACGTCGGCCGTCGCCTGCTTGGACACTGTGGCCGCGGGGCGCACGAGCGGCACGACGGGCGCCGCCTGCTTGGGTGGCGGCGGTGCCGCTGGCGCGGGCCTCGTGTCGCCTATCTTCGGCTTGGGCCGTGCCGCCGGGCGCGACGCGTCCGGCGGGCTAGCCCCGCCCGGTGCCTCCCGGGGGGGACCCTCCGGGGTCTGGCTGGCTTCCATCTCGGACATGAGGGATGTCCCTCCTCGCGTTCTGTGTCGCGTCGCCGCCGGTCCCGGGCCCGCTCACGGGGAGGGGCTCGAACCGGGCGCCGTCGCGTTCGATCCATTGATGCGTTCGACAGGCCCGTCCGGACACCGCACCGGTGCCCAGGGCCGATACCAGGTCGGCCGGGCGGACGCTACGCGGGTGCGCGGCAAGCTCCGCCCTGAGATGACCCTTGGGGCCGGTCACCGAGAGCGCTCGGATGGCCGGGCGGATGTCGTCCTCGACTTGGCGACCCTTCCGCTCCCGCCTGACGGTGAGGATGGGGGCAGCGAGCAGCTTCTCGACCCGCTCCCGCATTTCCTCACCTGGCACTCCGAGCACCTCCAGCTCCCAATCGCACGATGCTACCTCCTGCTGGAGCGATCCCTCCGTCTCTTCGACCAGTGCGGCCGCCTGGACGTCGATGCCCTGGGGCAGGAGGGCGCTCAGGGCCTCGGGCAGCTCCGCCAGCGGGATCTCGCCCGGCGGGGCCACCCCCAGGCGCAGGTCCAGGTACTCGCCCCGGGACTCGCAGCCGGTGGGCAGGGCCAGCCCGAAGCTGACGAGCGGATGGGGGGCGAACCCCTGGGAATAGGCCAGCGGCAGGCGGCTCCGCCGCAAGGCCCGCTCCCACATCCTCGCCACGTCACGGTGGCTCGTGAAGCGGATCTTGCCCTCCTTGGCGAAGCGGAGGCGCAGCCGGCGCTGCGCCCCAAGCACCGGTTCCTCAAGAGGCACGGCTGATCAGGCGGACCGGGATCCGCGCTCCCTCGGCGAGATCCTGGCCCGTGCCCTGGCTGCCCCCGGCGGGCGGCACCGCGGACGCCACGACGTGCTCGAGCCCGTCGCCCGTACAGGCGCCGCAGTCGTAGCACGGGGTCCAGCGGCAGTCCTCCACCGCGACCTGGGCCAGGGCGTCCTGCCAGTCGTCCCAGAGGAAGTCACGGTGGAGCCCCGCCGAGATGTGGTCCCAGGGCAGGGCCTCGTCGGCGGCACGGTCGCGGTGACACACCTCCTGGAGGCTCAGGCCTTCTGCGGCGAGCGCCGCCTCCCACAGGGAGAGGTCGAAGCGCTCCGACCACTCCTGGAAGGTGCCCCCGGCCCGCCAGACCCGCTCGATCACCGCCCCCATGCGCCGGTCCCCCCTGCTGGCCAGCCCCTCGGCCACCGAGGCGGCCGGCTCGTGCCAGCGGATGGTCAGGCCACGGGTGCGGCGGGCCTCGTTGCGCAGGAGCGCCACCTTGCGCTCCAATTCGGCCGCCGTGTCCTGCCCGTACCACTGGAACGGCGTATGCGCCTTGGGCACGAAGCCCCCGACCGACGCCACGACGGTCACCGACTTCTGGTGGCGCCGGCCGATCTCCACGCACCGCGCCCCCAGCTCTGCGATGCCCAACACGTCCTCGTCGCGCTCGGTGGGGAGCCCGATCAGGAAGTAGAGCTTGACCCGACGCCAGCCTTGGCTGAAGGCGGCGTCGACGGCGCCGTACAGGTCCTCCTCGGTGATCAGCTTGTTGATCACCCTGCGCATGCGCCATGTCCCGCCCTCGGGTGCGAACGTGAGGCCGGTGCGACGCACCTTCTGGATTTCCGCCGCCGTGCCGACCGTGAAGGCATCGACGCGCAACGACGGCAGGCTGACCGACACGCGCCCGCCGTGCTCAGGGTCCTCGACGATGTCGCGCACCAGGTCCTCGATATCCGAGAAGTCAGCCGTCGAGAGCGACGTCAGCGTCACCTCGTCGTGCCCGCTCCATTCCAGCCCGTCGTGCACGAGCTCGCGCACCTGGGCCGCCGGGCGCTCGCGCACCGGCCGGGTGATCATGCCCGCCTGGCAGAAGCGGCAACCCCGCGTACAGCCGCGGAACACCTCGACGTTGAGCCGGTCGTGGACGACCTCGGTCAGCGGCACCAACGGTCGGGACGGGTAGGGCCAGTCGGCCAGGTCGCTGACCGTCCGCTTCGTGACCTCTGACGGCACCCCGGGGGCGGCGGGGAGGGTGGACACCAGCCGTCCGTTGTCGTAGGTCGGCGTGTAGAGCGCGGGCACATACACGCCTTCGAGGCGCGCCAGCGACGCCAGCACGTCGCTCCGGTCGCGTTCGGTCGGCGGGGCGCTCCCGATCCAGGCGGCCAACACCTCGTTGACCTCGCTGACGGCTTCCTCGCCGTCACCGAGGACGAACGCGTCCACGAAGTCGGCGAGCGGCTCGGGGTTGAACGCGCAATGGCCGCCGGCCAGGACGAAGGCATGATGGCCTCGCCGCTCCGCCGCGCGCAGTGGGAGGCCGGCCAGGTCGATCAGGTTGAGGACGTTGGTGTAGACGAGCTCGGCCGACAGGTTGAAGGCCAGGACATCGAAGGCGGCGGCGGGCAGGTGCTGCTCGACGCTGAACAGGGGCACGCCGGCGGCCCGCATCGCCGCTTCCATGTCAACCCAGGGCGCGTAGGCCCGCTCGGCCAGCGCGTCGGGGCGCTCGTTGAGGATTTCGTAGAGGATCTGCAGCCCCTGGTTCGGGAGCCCGATCTCGTAGGTGTCGGGGTAGAGGAGCAGCCAGGCCACCTTCCCCGGAGCATGTTCTGGGTACACGGACCCCTGCTCACCACCGATGTAGCGGGCCGGCTTGGACACCGTCGGCAGGAGTCGCTCGATCTTCGGCCACAGGGTCTCCATCGGGCCCAACCCTACGGGAACCCTCAGCCTGCGCCCGCCGTCGTGGTGGTCGTCGTCGTGGTCGGCGTCCCCAGCGGGGCGTTGGTGGCGGGCGCGGTCTGGCTGGGCGGGCTGGCCTGTGTCGGCGTCTTCACCGTCGCGCTGACGGGGTTGGCCGCGATGTAGTCGAAGATGTTGCGGACCAGGGGCGCGGCGGCCTGGGCGCCGTAGCCGCCCTGGTCGATGACCGCCAGCACGAGGTAGGTGGGGTTGGGGTTCGGACCCCAGGCGACGAACCAGCTGTTCGGCTCCAGACCCGGCGTGTTCGAGGCAGTTCCCGTCTTGCCGGCCAGGTTCCACGAGGAGGGGAAGCCCTGGAAGTCCCCGTAGGCCGTGCCGTTCGGATTGGAGATGACCCCCTCGAACCCCTGCAGCATGGCCGAGTAGTTGGCCGGTGAGATGGTGACGTGCCCGGTCACCTGCGGCGTGATCTTCTTGATGACCTTGCCGGTCAGGGGGTCGACGATCTGGGATGCGACCTGGGGTGCGTAGCGGGTGCCCCCATTAGCAAAGGTGGAGTAGGCCACTGCCTGTTCTATGGGGGTCAGCACGGTTTCGCCCTGTCCGAAGGCGAGTTCGACATTGTCGCCGGTGAACCATGATGCGGCGTAAGGGAAGCCCTTCGGGGCCTCGGCATGCAGCTTGGCCCGGGTCAGGTAGCTGTCGAGCCGACCCTGCGCCTCACCGGGAAGATCGATACCGGTGATGGTCCCCTCGCCGTAGGCGGTGGCCTCGTTCTGGATGGGCGTATCACCGAAGGTGCCGCGCTCTTGCCAGAATTGGTCGCCCAGGTGGTAGAAGAAGGCGTCGCTCGACACGGTCAGCGCGCCGCTGACGTTGTAGGTGCCGGTGCCGTCGCCCGGGTTGTCGCTCAGGGTGCACCCCGTGTCGTTGTTCACTCCGGGCGCAGGGCAACCGGTGATCTTGTAGTGGCCCGAGTCGTAGAAAGGCGTGCCCGGCTGGATGAGCCCGTCCTGGAGCGCCGCCGTGGCGGTGACGAGCTTGAACGTCGACCCCGGGGTGTACTGGCCCTCGATCGCGTAGTTGTTCTCCGCGCCCGACGCCTGCAGCGCGCTGAAGTTGGCCGGCGAGATGCCCCCCACCCATTGGTTGAGGTCATAGGACGGAGAGGACGCCAGCGCCAGAACCTGGCCGTTCGAAGGGTTCAACACCACCACTGCCCCGTTGAGGGCCGGCGGGTACCTCTGGTCAATGGCGTCGAGCGTGTTGCGGTCGGCCAAGATCTGCTGTTGCAGTGCGTTCTGGACATACTGCTGGAGCCCGGTGTCGACGTTGAGCACGGCCGTGGCGCCGACCTGCGGGGCGGTCGTGCTGAGGGTCCCAACCACGGTGCCGCTGGCGTCGACCGAGAGCGCCTGGCGCCCGGCGACCCCCCGCAGGTACGGCTCGTACTGGGCCTCGATCCCCGCTACCCCGATCTGGCTGCCCTGGGTGTAGCCGGCACCGGGATGTGACGCCAGGTAGGTCGGCGAGATGTCCCCGGTGTAGCCGAGGATCTGCGTCCCGACGGTCCCGCCTTGGGGGTAGGTGCGTTGTGCCACCGTCTCCACGCTGACGCCCGGGTATTGCGACTGGTGGGTCTGCAGGAACTGGACGGTGTCGGTGGAGACACCGACCGCCACCGGCACGGGCTCGTACGGGCTGTACTGGTTGTTGTTGATGGACGCGTTGACCTGCTGCGGCGTCTGGCCGACGAGTGCAGCCACCATCCCGACGATGCTCGGGTTCTGGGCCGCCTCCGCGCGCGACAGCAGGATCTCCTGCTGCGGGATGTTGGACACCAGGACCGTGCCGTTGCGGTCGACGATCTCACCGCGCGGGGCGGGGATGCTGACGACCCGCACCTGGTTGCGCGTCACGGCCGCCGCGTAGGTCTTCCCCTCCACCACCTGGAGCGTCCAGAGGCGCAAGACGAGGACGCCGAAGAGGAGCAGCACCACGACGCCGACGATGCGCAGGCGGAGGTTCGGCCGCGAGACCTCCTCTTCGGGGGAGCCCACGATTGACGCGACGTTGACGCTCTTGCGCGGCCGCATGCGCGGCTGGCGGGCACTGGCGCGCCACGACCGTCGCCGCGCCGGGCGCGTGGATGGCTTCGGGTGGAGCCGGTCGCCGCGGATCGGGTGGCGGAGGGTCCGTTTCACCAGATCCTGCTGTCGGCCTGCGCCGACACGAGCGATCGACGGTTGCCCTCTCCGGCGAGAGCCCACCGCATGAGCCGATTGACGGGGAGCACGAGCACGACGCTCGAGACCCCCACGACGAGGAAGAGCGCCAAGAAGTCGATCTGCACCATCTGCTGTTGACCGAGAATTGCGCCGAGCACGGCGAACAGCATGTCCGCTGCGACGCTCCCCGTGAGCGCGGCCACCGGCTTGAGCCAGGTGGCACGGGGGTCTACTGCCACCGTCAGAGCCCCCGTTGCATAGCCGAGAACGCACCCCACCAGGGCGGAGAGCCCGAACGGTGTGGGCAGCACAAGATCGAAGGCCAGCCCGGCCCAGAACCCGACGATGGCACCGGTCTCGGGCCCGTCGAGGAGGGCGGCGGTGATCGGCAGGAGCCACAGGAGGTCGGGGTGCACGCCGCCGACGCGCAGCGCCACCATCACCGTCTGCTGCACCATCAGGACGAGGAAGATCACGAGCCCCACCCGGACCACCGAGCGGGCGGTCATGTCGAGGGCACCCACTGCACGACGTCGACGTAGGCCAGCTGGCTCAGGTCGGCCGAGGGATCGACCTCGATGCTCTCCTGGCTCGCGCCCGCGGCGGTGTGGAACGACCGCACGTTCGCCACGGGAATCCCCGGCGGGAAGGACGCCGCGGCGAGTCCGCTCGTGAACATGATCTCACCCTTGTGTAGCGGCGTGTGCGGCGCGACGAGGTCCGCCGTCATGGAGTTCGAGGGTCCCTGCCCGTCCACGATTCCGGTGATCTGGTTCCCGAACGTCACCCCGACCTTGGATTGGCCGTCCGTGATCAACCGCACGACGGAGGTGTGGTGGAACGACTGGATCACCTGGCCCACCAGGCCGCCCGACCCGACCACCGGGAACCCGACGTCCACCCCGTCGTCGCGGCCCTTGTCCAGCGTGATGGTGGCGGTGAAGTTGGACGAGTAGCGGTCCTCGGTCTGCGCGGTGACCGTCGGCAGCGACTGCAGGAAGGGCAGGTTCTGGAGCTCGGTGATCTCGTGCAGCTGCCGCTGTTCGAACCCACGCTCAGCCTGGGCAGCCCGCAGCTGCCCGATCGTCCTCTGCAGACGTTCGTTCTCGGACTGCAGCGATCCGTAGTCGACCGCGCCAGCGAAGAAGCTGCCGATGGGGTCGATGATGTCGAGCACGCCCTGACGCAGCGGCGCGTAGACGTCGTTGGCCACGGACTTCAGGCCGGAGGTGATGCTGTGGGTCCGTCCGTTGAGGTCGAGGGAGATCAGCGACAGGGACAGGACGACGAGCACGATGACCGTGAGCGTGCGGCGCGACCGCCGGGACCGTGCCACCCAGACGAAACCGGTCGCTCGGTCAGCGCGTGGAGGTGGTGATCAGCACCCGCTTCAGCGCTTCGAATTCCTCCAGGCACTGGCCGCTCCCGATCGCGACGCAGTTGAGAGGGTCGCGGGCCACGACGATCGGCATCCCCGTCTCGTGCTGAAGGCGGGACTCGAGCCCGTGCAGGAGGGCGCCGCCACCGGTGAGGACAATCCCCTGCTCCATGATGTCCGCCGCCAATTCGGGCGGTGTGCGGTCCAGCGTGACCTTCACCGCGTCGATGATCGCGGACACCGGCTCTTCGATGGCCCGCCGGATCTCCTCGGTGGAGACGACGATCGTCTTGGGCAGACCGCTCACGAGGTCACGGCCGCGAATTTCCGCGTGCAGCTCCTGCTCCAGCGGATAGGCGGACCCCAGCGTGATCTTGATCTCTTCCGCCGTGCGCTCGCCGAGCGCGAGGCTGAACTCCTTCTTGACGAACGAGACGATCGCCTCGTCCAACTCGTCACCGCCGATCCGCACCGATTGGCTGGTCACGATTCCCCCGAGCGAGATGACCGCGACCTCGGTGGTTCCACCGCCGATGTCGACCACCATGTTCCCCGTCGGTTCGTGCACGGGCAGGCCGGCGCCGATGGCCGCGGCCATGGGCTCCTCGATGATGTAGGCGCGCCGTGCTCCGGCATACTCCGCCGCCTCCATCACGGCCCGTCGCTCCACGCCGGTGATCCCCGACGGGACGCAGATGACCATGCGCGGCTTCGCGAACCGGCGCTGGTGCACCCGGTGGATGAAGTAGCGCAGCATCTTCTCGCAGATCTCGAAGTCGGCGATCACGCCGTCCTTCAAGGGCCGGATGGCCTGGATGTTCGACGGCGTGCGGCCGATCATCCGCTTGGCTTCGGCCCCGACGGCCAAGGGCCGGCCGTCCTTGATGTCGACCGCGACGACAGAGGGCTCGTTCAGCACAATGCCGCGGCCGCGGACGTAGACCAGCGTGTTGGCAGTGCCGAGGTCGACTGCCATGTCACGACCAAGGAGGGAAAGGCGGTTTTCGGCCATAGCTGGAGATCTCCCGAGGGAATCCGGATCGGGCGCCGTGGGGCAGGCGCCGTTGTGCTGCGCCCACAGGCTACGGGACTCGCGGGGGGTCCACAAGGCGGGCGGGCTGTCACGCCTATCTGACCTGGGATTTCAGCTCCGCCGAGCGATGGGGCCCCTCGACGGGCCTACGGGACCGCCAGGCCGGGGAAGAAGAGCGCGATCTCCCGCGCCGCGGAGGCGTGCGAGTCCGACCCGTGCACGAGGTTCTCGGTGGTCTCGATCCCGAACTCGCCCCGGATCGTGCCCGGAGCCGCCTCGGCCGGGTTGGTGGCTCCCATCATCAGCCGGACCACGGCGAAGGTGTCCTGCGGCCCCTCGACCACCATGATCAGCGAGGGCGAGCGGGTGATGAACGTGACCAGGTCGCTGAAGAACGGGCGCTCCCGGTGCTCGGCGTAGTGGGTCTCGGCCACCTCCTTGGTGATGGTCCGAAGCTCGGCCGCCACGAGGCGCAGGTTCTTGCGCTCCAGGCGACTGAGGATCGCGCCGGCGAGGCCACGCTCGACGCCGTCCGGCTTCACGATGACAAGGGTGCGGTCCACGGGGATTCGAGACTACACAACCGCCCTGCGGCCGGCCCGTCGAGTCAGCGACCGGCCTCCTCCCAGGGGACGGCCGAGGCCAGCGCGTCGGCGCGGGCCGTGCCCACGACGTAGAGCGAGCCGGCGACCACGACCAGGCCGTCGGCATCCACCATCCCCCGCGCCACGCGCAGCGCGTCGCGCGCGTCCGGCTCCTCGTGGACGGCCAGCCCGAGCGCGCGGCCGGCCTCGGCGACGGCGGCGGCCGGCATCGCCCGTGGGGACTCGGGTTCGCAGGCGACGATCGCGGTCATCCCGGCCGACGCCAGCGGCGCCAACATCGCGGACGGGTCGCGACCGGTGAGCATCCCGACGACGGCGACCGACACGCCGTCGACCGCGAACTCCTCGGACAGCGCATCGGCCAGCGCGGCCATGCCGGCTGCGTTGTGCGCACCGTCGAGCAGCAGCAGCGGCCGCCGGCCCAACACCTCCAGCCGACCCGGCACACGCACGGAAGCCAGGCCCTCTTCGACCACCTCGTCGGCCAACGGATCGTCGAAGAAGGCCTCCACCGCCGCCAGGGCGACGGCGGCATTGACACCCTGGTGGGCGCCGTGGAGCGGGACCAGGACGTCCTCGTAGCGCCCGCCCGGGGTCCACAGCGTGACGAGCCGCCCACCCACGGCGACGCGGTTGGACTCGACGCCGAAGTCCCGGCCTGCGACCCACACGGAGGCCGCGCCGACCGCCTCTGCTCTCGCCACGATCACGTCGACCAGCTCGGAGGCCATCTCCCCCACGACGACCCGGCTTCCCGGCTCGATGATCCCCGCCTTGTCCGCCGCGATTCCCTCGAGGGTCGGGCCCAGCACGTCGGTATGGTCGAAGCTCACGTTGGTGAGCACCGCCACGTCGCCGTGGACCACGTTGGTGCAGTCCCAGGTGCCGCCGAGACCGACCTCGACGACCATGGCGTCCACCGCCTCGGTGGCGAACCACGACAGCGCGGCGGCCGTGAGCAGCTCGAAGCGCGTTGGGCGCTCCTCGAGCAGCGGCTCGAGCAGCGCCAGCTCGGTCAGGACGGTCACCATTGACCCGTCGTCGATCTCCTGGCCGTTGCGAGCCAGGCGCTCGGTGACCGCGTGCAAGTTGGGGCTGGTGTAGGTGCCGACGCTCAGCCCCCGCGCCATCAACAGCGCCGTGGCCATGGCCGAGGTCGACCCCTTGCCGTTGGTCCCCGTGACGTGAATGGAGGGAATGGAGTCCTGTGGCTCACCGAGGAGCGCCGTCAGCGCGCGCATGCGGTCGAGCGTCGGCAGCGCACGGCGCCGGGGCATGTTGGCCTCGAAGTCGATGTGGTCGTCGAGCCACGCCAGTGCTTCGTCGAGCCGGTCGAACGGCATCGCCTGCTCCACCGCGACCTGCGCTGCGTCCGGTTCGGTCAGGAAGCGGCGCGGCGGGAGCGGGTCGCCTTGACCGGCGCCCCTCCGAGCGGCACCAACGTCGGGGCCACCCGGTCCAACACCACAGAGCGGTCCACCACGCACTTGCCCACGTCGGTTCGGCTCGGCAGGTCGTACATCACGTCGAGGAGGACCTCCTCGAGGATGGCGCGCAGCCCGCGTGCCCCCGTGCCCCGCAGCAGCGCCTGCTCGGCGACCGCCTCCAAGGCATCGGGCGTGAACTCGAGCTCCACGTTGTCGAGCGCGAAGACCCGCTCGTACTGGCGGGTGAGCGCGTTCTTGGGCTCGATCAGGATCTGCACGAGCGCGTCTTTGAACAGCGGTGACACCGCGCTCACGACCGGCAGGCGGCCGATGAACTCGGGGATGAGGCCGAACTTGATGAGGTCCTCGGGCAAGACGTGGCGCAGGATCTCACCGTCGTCGCGGTCCTTGCGATGCACCTCGGCCCGGAATCCGATCCCCCGCTTGCCGATGCGGCCCTCGATCAGCTTGTCGAGGCCGGCGAAGGCACCGCCGCAGATGAAGAGGATGTTCGTCGTGTCGATCTGGATGAACTCCTGGTGCGGGTGCTTGCGCCCGCCCTGGGGCGGCACCGAGGCGGTGGTGCCCTCCAGGATTTTCAGGAGTGCCTGTTGCACGCCCTCGCCCGAGACGTCCCGAGTGATCGACGGGTTCTCGCTCTTGCGGGCGATCTTGTCGATCTCGTCGATGTAGATGATGCCCGTCTCGGCCCGCTTGACGTCGTAGTCGGCCGCCTGGATCAGCTTCAAGAGGATGTTCTCGACGTCCTCACCGACGTACCCGGCCTCGGTCAACGCGGTGGCGTCCGCGATGGCGAAGGGCACGTTCAGCATCCGGGCCAGCGTCTGGGCGAGCAGCGTCTTGCCGCAGCCCGTGGGTCCGAGCAGCAGGATGTTCGACTTGGCCAGCTCGACGCCGTCCTCCTGGGTCGGCGGGCCGGCCTGCACGCGCTTGTAGTGGTTGTACACCGCAACGGAGAGGATCTTCTTGGCGTACTCCTGCCCGACGACATAGTCGTTGAGGAAATCGAAGATCTCGCGGGGCTTGGGCAGGTCCTCGAAGCTCAGCTCGGTGGACTCGTCCCGCTCCTCGGCGATGATGTCGTTGCACAGGTCGATGCACTCGTCGCAGATGTAGACACCGGGACCGGCGATCAGCTTCTTGACTTGCTTCTGCGTCTTGCCGCAGAAGCTGCACTTGACGAGATCCCCACCCTCACCGAACTTGGCCACCCGATCGCTTCTCCCGTCCCGTGCCCGATGGTCCTATGCGGCGCCGATGGCCTCGAGCGGAGCGACGCTCCGGGCCGTGATGACCTCGTCGATGATCCCGTAGGTCACCGCCTCCTCGGCCGTCATGATGAAGTCGCGGTCGGTGTCCTGGGCCACCTTCTCCTGGGTCTGACCGGTGTCCTCGGCGAGCATGCCCGACAGCAGATCACGCATGCGCAGGATCTCCCTCGCCTGCAACTCGATGTCGCTGGCTTGGCCCTCGACACCGCCCCAGGGCTGATGGAGGAGCACGCGTGCATGGGGCAGGGCAAAGCGCTTGCCCTTGGCTCCCGCCGCCAGGAGCACGGCGGCGGCAGATGCAGCCTGGCCGAAGCAGAACGTGGAGACGTCGGCCTTGATGAACTTGAGCGTGTCGTAAATGGCGAAGAGTGCCGTGATCTCACCGCCGGGCGAATTGATGTAGAGGTGGATGTCCTTGTCGGGCTCCTCGGACTCGAGGAAGAGCATCTGGGCGCAGATGAGGTTCGCCACGGCGTCGTCGACCGGGGTGCCGAGGAAGATGATGCGCTCGCGCAGAAGCCGCGAGTAGAGGTCGTAGGCGCGTTCACCGCGGTTGGACGACTCGATCACGGTGGGAACCAAGTAGTTGTACGCCTTCAATCTGCCCCCCGGACTCTCCATCTTCACTCGCTCTCCTCGCTCTGCTCCGCTGCATCGTCCTTCGACGCATCCACCCTGAGGTCATCCCGTGACATCGGGTTGCCCTCTTCGTCGAAGAGCTCCACGTGGTCGAGCAGCCACTCCAGCGCCTTACCCTTGCGCAGCTCCGAGCGTACCGCGCCCATCCGGCCGGCCGTGTCGAGCTGGCCCCGCAGTTCGGTCGGCGTGACGCCCATGCGCTCGGCCATGGTGAGAACCTCGGCATTGAGCTCGTCGTCACTGAGCGACAACTCCTGGGCCTCCACCAGGGCCCGCAACGCTAGATCCGCCTTGACGGCCGACTGTGCGTCCACCCGGACGGCGGCCAACAACTCGTCGGGCGACGTGCCCGTGGCCTGGAAATACTCGGCCAGACCAAGCTTCTGAGCCTCCAGCCGGTGCTGGAGGTCCCCGAGGCGCTCGTTGACCTCGGCGTCCACCAGCACCTCGGGGACATCGTCGTCGCTGACGAGCCCGGCCACGGCCTCGATCGTCTTCTGACGCAGCGCCATCTGACTCTGCATCAGCTTCACGCGGCCGATCCTCGACTCGATATCGGCCCGCAGCTCGGCCACCGTCTCGAACTCGGAGCTCTCGGCGGCCCACTCGTCGGTCGCCTCGGGCAGCTTCTTGACCTTGACCTCCTTGACGAGCACCCGGAAGGCGACGTTCTCCTCGGGCTCGTTGGGGTTGGGCACGTCGAAGGCGACGATGGCGCCCGCCTTGGCGCCGTGCAACTCGGCATCGAGCTCGGCGACGACCGACCCGCTGCCGACCTCGTAGAGATAGTCGTCGACGCCGACCACCTCGGACCCGGACGCGTCGTTGCCGTGGAGGTCGATGGTGACGAGGTCGCCGTCGATGGCCGGGCGCTCCACCACACTGAGCTCGGCGTCGTTCTCGCGCAACCGGTCGAGCTGGCGCTCGATCTCCTCCTCGGTGACACCCAGACCCGGCAGGGTGACCTGCAGCCCGTCGTAGCCGGGGATGGCGACGAGCGGCCGCACCTGGACGACGGCGTCGAAAGAGACCGCCCCCTCCTCCTCGCCGCTCTTGATGTCGATCTCGGGTTGCGCGATCGGATCGAGCTCGGTGTCGACGACGGCCCGGGCGTAGAAGTCGGGCAGCGACTCGCGCAACGCCTCGGCCCGCAGCGCACCCGCGCCGCCCATGCGGGCCTCGAGCACCTTGCCGCGGCACCTTGCCGGGCCGGAAGCCCGGCACGCGCACCTGCTGGGCCAGCGAGCGGACGACGTCGCCGAGCGCTCGGTCGAACTCCGGCTCGTCGATCTCCACGCTCAGGCGGACGAGGTTCCCCTCCAGTGGCTCTGTGGTCGCACGCATCACGAGCCGACCACTCTACCGGGCAGTCGGCGACGCAGAGGCCGAGCCTCCCGGCCCACGGGCCTAGATCATGAAGTTCATCGCGCCGAGAACGGCGTCCCCGACGGAGGCGTCCCCGGCCAGGGTGACGCCTCCGGCGTCCGCCACCTGTTGCGCCGTCGCCCGCCCGCAGCCGAGGCGGACGAAGTCGATGCTCGACAGCATCAGCGCCACCGTGGGCGCCACGTCGTCCCCGACAGGCCTGGCCCGCCCATCGACGACGGCGATCGTGAAGGAGCGTCCGTCGGCACCGGGCCCCGACAGCGAGAAGCGGACCGCCGTGCCCTCGCCGCACCCCGCCCGCTTGCCGACGACGAAGGGCATGGCGCCCTCCACGCGGTCGACGGACAGGGCCGAGGCACGGTTCCCGCTGCCCCCGGGCCGGTCCAGCGCGCGGCGGGCATCCTGCTCGTGGACCCAGCTGTCGAAGACCCGCACCTCCATGAACGTCGCGTACGGCACGTCGCCGACGGGGCTCCAGCCGACGACGCCCCACTCGTCCTCCACGCGTGCCCCGAGCTGCGCCAACCGGGCGCGGGTCACCTCGACGAATTCCGCCCGAACCTCGGGCCCGGGCCGCGGCCTCCGCACGGCGACCCAGCGCTCGTTCATGGCCGCGAAATCGTTCCTCACGTGCGCGCCGAACGGGCCGTCCCACTCCGGTGCCGCCTCGCCCATGAGCGAACGCTCGATCCCGATGAGGTGTGAGAGCTGGTCCTTGACGTCCCAACCGGGACACTCGGTCGGCCGGCCCCACTCGTTCGTCGACAGGTCGCGACACACCTCCGCCAGCGCCTCCCAGGTCTCGGACAGGGCCGCCGTGGCTTCCAGCCCCTGTTGCCGCCAACCACCGTCCTGACCTGCGCCATTGTCGCTCACGAGGTGGACAGTACCCCCGCCCGGCCCGGGTCGCGGCCCGACCATCCCCCCGTTGACGTGAGCCTCCCGCTACGTTCGTCACCCGTCCAGGGCCATCACCGACCAGAGGAGTTGCCATGGCTAACTACGAGGGGTACTGCGTGAAGTGCCGGGAAAAGCGCGAGTTCGACGGCCAAGAGGTCGAGCTGGCCAACGGCCGCCGCGCCGCACAGGGCACCTGCCCGGTCTGCGGCACCAAGATGAACCGCATCCTGGGCAAGGCCAAGGTCTGAACCCAGAGGTCTGAGACGCGGCCGCCGCCGGACCCGGCGCGCGTGCGGCCGGCCGGCGTGAGACGATGCTCGCCGTGCACGACCTGATCATCAAGGACGGGACGCTCGTCGACGGGACCGGTGCGGAGGCTCGCACTGCAGACGTCGCGGTGGACGCCGGCCGCATCACCGAAGTGGGGCGGCTTCAGGGCGGCGCCACCCGGGTGATCGATGCCGACGGCCTGCTGGTCACGCCGGGCTGGGTCGACGTGCACACGCACTACGACGGGCAGGCCACCTGGGACTCCGAGCTCGCGCCGACGTCCTGGCACGGCGTGACCACGCTCGTGATGGGCAACTGCGGCGTCGGGTTCGCGCCCGCCGCGCCCGACCGCCACGACTGGCTGATCGGCCTGATGGAAGGGGTCGAGGACATCCCCGGCACGGCGCTGGCCGAGGGGATCGAGTGGGAGTGGGAGACCTTCCCCGAGTACCTGGACGCGCTCGAGCGGCGACGCTGGACCGTCGACGTCGGGACCCAGGTCCCGCACGGCGCCGTGCGGGCCTATGTCATGGGCGAGCGCGGCGCCCGAAACGAGGCGGCCGGGACCGAGGACATCGAGTCCATGCGTGCCATCGTGCTCGAGGCGCTGCGGGCGGGGGCGCTCGGGTTCTCCACGTCACGCACCCTGGGACACCGCGCCGTCGATGGTGAGCTCGTCCCGGGCACCCACGCGGCCGAGGACGAGCTCTTCGGCATCGGATCCGCGCTGGGCGAGGCCGGCACGGGCGTCTTCGAGCTCGCCCCGCTGGGTTCGGCGGGCGAGATGCTGGGTGACGCCGCCAAGGAGGTCGACTGGATGCGACGCCTGTCGGCGGCCACCGGGCGCCCCGTGAGCTACGTGCTGCTGCAACAGGACGACGACCCCGAGCTGTGGCGGCGGGAACTGGCGGCGTCGCTCGACGCCTGCGCCGAAGGCGCCCGGCTGTTCCCCCAGATCGCCGGGCGACCGACGGGGATCCTCTCGGGCCACCACACGACGCTGTGCCTCTTGGGGGACGTCCCGGCCTACCAGGAGCTGCGAGCCCGGGGACTGTCGCCCGCCGAGCTCGGAGCGGCGCTGGCCGATCCCGAGGTGCGGCGCTCCATTGTGTCCTGGCGGCCGTCGTCACCCGCCGAGGCGAAGGCCATGGAGAAGGCGTACCACCGCACGTTCGTGCTCGGTGACCCGCCCGACTACGAGCCCGGCCCGGAGCGCTCCCTGGCGGGGCTGGCGGCGGCGCGCGGCCTGTCCCCGCTCGAGGTGGCCTACGACGAGATGTCCCGCGACGGCGGCCAGGGGCTCCTCTACATCCCGATCCTCAACTACGCCACGGGCGACCTCGACCACGTGCGCGACATGATGCTGCACCCCCAGGGCCTGATCGGGCTGGCCGACGGAGGGGCCCACACCGGGACGATCTGCGACGCCTCCATGCCCACCTTCATGCTCACCCACTGGACACGGGACCGCAGCCGAGGCGAGCGGCTGCCGCTCGAGTACGTGGTCAAGAAGCAGACACACGACACCGCCCGCCTCTACGGCATGTCGGACCGGGGCACGATCGAGCCCGGGGCGCTGGCCGATTTCAACCTCATCGACTACGAGGGGTTGTCGATGGGTACCCCCTACGTGACGGCCGACCTGCCGGCCGGCGGCCGCCGCCTGCTGCAGAAGGCCACGGGCTACGTGGCCACCATCAAGGGCGGGACCGTGACGTTCGACCACGGCGAGGCGACCGGGGAATTGCCCGGACGCCTGGTGCGCGGCGCGCGCTGAGCGCGGCGCGCGACCGGACATCCCGGCAGGGCAGACTGCAATCCGCATGGCGTCGCCCCTGACCGAGTACGCGCTCCGCGACGGCATCCACGTCGGCTACCAGATCTTGGAGTCCCCGGCGGGCGGCGGGGTCGACGTCGTGGAGTTCAGCAGCGGTCTCATGATCTCCATCGACGAGACGACGGACGAGCCGAACTGGCTCCGTTACACCGAGCGGCTGGCCGAGTTCTCCCGTTTGATCCGCTTCGACTGCGGTGGCCTCGGGCTGTCCGACCCGCTCCCGGCGGGGACGGACCCCTCCATCGAGGGCTGGGGGCGCGATGCCCTCGCCGTGATGGACGCCGCCGGCGTCGAGCGGGCCGTGCTGCTTTCGTCGGGCGGGGGCGCGATGGCCGCCATGTGGGTCGCCGCCACGCACCCGGAGCGGGTGACGTCGCTCGTCATCGTCAACGGCACGGCGCGGGTCGTCGCGGCCGAGGACTACGACGTCGGCGTGCCCCAGGACGAGGTGGGCGACGCCGCCAACATCGAGGTGCCGCTGACCGAGGAGGGCGTCCCGAGGGACGTCGCCATCTTCGCCCCCAGCCTGGCCCACCGGGTCGGGTTCCAGGAGTGGTGGGGGCGGGCCGCCCGGCGCGGGGCCAGTCCCGCCATCGCCACCGCCTTCAACATCGTCATCTTCTCGGCAGACGTGCGGTCGTGCCTGCCCGACATCGCGTGCCCGACGCTCGTGATGGCCCGGACCGAGACCTACGCCAATCTGAGCGAGCACGGGCGCTACCTGGCCGAGCACCTCGCCGGCGCCCGCTACGTCACGTTCCCGGGACCCGACCTCGTGCCCTGGTCGGGCGAGTTCGACTCCATCCTCGACGAGATGGAGGAGTTCGTCACCGGTGCGCGCGGCGAGCACGCGCCGACGCGGCTGCTGGCGACCGTGCTGTTCACCGACATCGTCGACTCCACGGTGCGGGCGGCCGCAGCCGGGGACCGGGGGTGGCGCGCCGTCCTCGACGAGTTCGACGTCAACGTCGGCCGCCTGCTGGCCCGCCACGACGGCCTGCTCGTCAAGTCGACGGGCGACGGGATCCTGGCCCGCTTCTTGGCGCCGGCGCAGGCGGTGCGGTGCGCGGCGGCCATGGTCGAGGCAGCACGCGCCGCCGGCCTGGAGCTGCGGGCCGGGCTGCACGCAGGCGAGATCGAGATGCGCGGCGACGACATCGGCGGTCTGGCGGTGCACATCGCGTCACGGGTGAGCGCCATGGCCGGGCCGGGCGAGGTGCTCGTGACCGGCACGGTGCGCGACCTCGTCGTCGGCTCGGGCATCGTCTTCGACGACCGGGGGCGGCACAACCTCAAGGGCGTGCCCGACGAGTGGCAGGTCCTCGCGGTGGAGCGGGCCTGACCCAGGTGAACAACCCGACGCCGCGCACCATGCGGGCAAGCCGCCGCCGCACCCAGATCCGCCGTCGCCGTGCCGCCGTGCTGCTCGGCAGCCTGGTCCTGCTGGTGTTGGCGCTCGTCACCGTCTTGAGCTCGGGGAGCCCTCCGACCTCGACCGAGCGTTCGGGCACCACCACGACCGCTGCCGGCGCGACCGCATCGACGCGCGAGAGCGCCGGTGCTGGTGCAGGTGCCGCTGCTGGCGTCTCGCAGCGGGCCGCGGCCGCGGCCGCGGGCCCGCCATCGCTCGAGGCCGGCATCGAACCCTGGCAGCTGACGGCCCCGCTCTCGCGCGAGAGCGTCGTCGTGGCCGGGGGGCGCCTGCGCATCCTGGGCGGGCTCTCGGCCTCGTCGGCGTCGCTGAGCGGGGCGTCCTGGCTCGACCCGAGCACCGGGGCCGTGACGCCGGCCGGCTCCCTGCCCGACGTCGTGCACGATGCCGCGGCGGCGCAGATCGGCGCCACGTCGTTCGTGTTCGGAGGCGGCTCCGCCGCCACGTTCGCCACCGTGCAATCGCTCGGCGGCGCCGTTGCGACCGGGAGCGTCGCCGGTGCACTGCCCCAACCCCGCTCCGACTTGGCTTCCGCCACCGTGGGCCGGACCGTCTACCTCCTCGGCGGCTACGACGGCACCCTTTACCAGTCGTCGGTCCTCGCCACCACCGACGGCACCCATTTCAGCACCGCGGCCGATCTCAAGGTGCCGGTGCGCTACCCCGCGGTGACGGCCCTCGGCACGGCCATCTTCTCCTTTGGCGGCCAGACGGGAGGTGCCGGCACCGCCGTCGTCGCAACGGCGGCGATCCAGGAGATCGACCCCGCCACGCATTCGGCCCGCGTCGTCGGCGCGCTGCCCCAGGCGCTCTACGGTGCGGCGGCGTTCGCGCTCGACGGCCATATCTACGTGGCAGGCGGCCAGACCGCCGGCGGTCAGACGCTGACCCGGATCTACGAGTTCAACGAGCGCACCCACAGGGTCGCCGAGGCAGGCCTGCTCCCCCAGGCCGTGGCCTTCGCGGGCTCGGCGACGATCGGGACGGGGAAGGCGGCCGTCGGCTATATCGTCGGCGGTGAGGTCGCCCAGCAGTCGGGGAACGACCAGGCCGGCGTCGCCACCGGCTCCCTGCGCAGCGTCATCTCGCTACGGCCGAGCACGTACGGGGGACCGGTCGGCGGTGCAGACGCCGGCGCACCGTACGCGGGCAGCCTGCTGATCGCCGACCGGGGCAACAACCGACTGCTGGTCATGGACGCGGCCCGGAACCTGCATTGGCAGTACCCGTCGGCCGCCATGCCCGCCCCACCGGGCGGGTTCTACTTCCCCGACGACGCCTTCTTCTTCCACCGCGGCACGGGGATCATCTCCAACCAGGAGGAGAACCACACGATCGTCGAGATCGGCTACCCCTCGGGCAAGATCCTCTGGCAGTACGGGCACCCCGGGCAGCCCGGCGGCGCCCCCGGCTACCTCAACCAGCCCGACGACGCCTACCTGCTCAAGAACGGCGACATCACGGTGGCCGACGCGCTGAACGACCGGATCCTCTTCCTTTCGCCGGCGGGGACCATATTGGGGCAGATCGGCACCAACGGGGTCGCCGTCCACGACCCCCCGACGGGCGTGGGCTACCCCAACGGCGACACGCCGCTCACCGACGGGAACGTCCTCGTCTCGGAGATCAACGGGTCGTGGATCACCGAGTACACGCCCGCGGGCAAGCTGGTGTGGACGCTGCACCTGCCGACGGTGAACTATCCGTCCGACCCCCAGCAGATCGGCACCAACCTCTACCTCCTGGCCGACTACGACCCGCCCGCCGAGGGCCGCATCCTGACCATCAAGCGCTCGGGCGCCATCGTGTGGACCTACGACGTCCTCTCCGGCGACGGGATGCTGAAGAAGCCGTCCCTGGCCGAACAGCTCCCCAACGGCCTGATCATGGTCAACGACGACTACCGCAACCGCGTCGTCGCCATCGACCCGCGGTACGACACCATCGTCTGGCAGTACGGGCTCACCGACGTGGCCGGCACCGCACCGGGTTTGCTGAGCATCCCCGACGGGTTCGACCTGCTGCTCGCCGACGGCACCACGCCGACCCACCCGCAGACGGGGTGAGGATGACCGGTGAGGCCGTCCCTGACGTGCTATTCCTTTTGTCCCACGGACTCGGGGCACCGACCGGAGATGAGGTGGCGTGACTTCTCTGACGGCTAAAGCCGCCAGCTTCTTCTCAAGCGGCCTGTTGCGAGGTTGCCAGAAGGGCCAGTCCAGCCCGATGAATGTTCCAGGCAGCGTTCTCGTCGGCATGGGCGGTGACGCCACAGGCCTGACAGGTGAACAACTCCTGGTTGACGCGGTTGGCTCGCTCGACATGACCACAGCCGTGGCAGGTCGTCGAGGTGTGCCGGGGGTCCACGCTCAACACCTCGCGTCCAGCGTCTTCCGCTTTGGCGCAAAGGATCGAGCGGAACTGTGCCCAGCCCGCGTCGGAGATACTGCGATTGAGCCCGGTCTTGGCCGAACCGCCGTTGGGGAGGAACTGACCAGGGTGCTCGGGGTCGGGAACGGGCTTAGCCCGCCGGACCATGCTCTTGACGACAAGATCTTCGACGCAGATGAGGTCGAAGTCGCGGACCAGCTGACGGGCCGTCTTGTGATGGAAGTCCCGTCGCTGGTTGGCCACCTTGCGGTGCCGGGAGGCCACCGTGATGCGCGTGACTCTGCGGTTGTTCGAGCCGAGCTTCTTGCGGGCGAGGACCTGCTGGGCCCGGGCCAGCGATGCGGCCGCTTTCCTGGCGTGTCGGGGGTTGGGTACGTGGACACCCTCGGAGGTGACCAAGAAACTGGCGATGCCGACGTCGATGCCGCAAGTCTTTCCAGTGCGGTCGAGGAGTTTGGTCGGCACCTCGTCACACGAGAGCACCAGGTACCACTTGTTGCCCTCCCGCTTGGCCGAGATCGTCTTGACCTTGCCCTCGACAGCCCGGTGCACTGTGGCCTTCACGTGGCCGATGCCTTGGAGGTAGACCCGTCCGGCTTCGGAGTGCCAGCGGCACCCGTCGCCGTCGCTAGGCCACTCGACAGAGTCGAAGCGGTCGGCCGACTTGAAGCGGGGGTAGCCCGGGCACTCGCCTTTCTTCACCCGGGCGAAGAACGCCTCGAAGGCCTTGTTGAGGCGGCGCAAGGTGGCCTGCTGGGAGGAGAACGACCACAGGGCCACCTCGGGGCGCAGCTCCCGGATCCCCGTGAGCTGTGCGGACTGGGTGCCATAACGGACCGGGGTCTTCGCCCGGCCGGGCCCGTAGTAACCGGGGTCGCGCCTGACCACAACGTCGTAGGCATCGCGACGCTCTTGAAGGGCGGCGTTGTAGAGCTCGCGGTGCGAAGCCAGGCACTGGCTCAGTGCCATGCGCTGTTTCGCCGTCGGGCGAAGGCGGAACTTGTAGGCGCGCCTCACGCTGGCGCCCACTGGTTCTCGATGTACCGTCGGACTGTGGCCCCAGAGACGTCTCCGACGCGGGCCACGAAACCCGACTTGGACAGAACCTTGGAGCGCATGAGCGAGACGAATTCGCTGCGCAAGATCCGCGAGCTTCGGCCCGTGCCCACGTCGCGAGGTGCATCGGCTGGGGTTAACCGGATGAAGAGATGCACATGGTCCGCCATGACCTCTTGGCCCCCGACCGGCCGGCCCTGTGCGGTGCAGGTCTTTTCGAGGAACTCGCCCAACCCGTCCACGCCGCTGCTACGGCGCACCTGGCAATTCGTAAACACACTGGAAGGGTACGAAGGCGGTGTGACACTCGACGAGATCGGGACTTCGGCCCGGACCCCGATTCCCCTGACGGCAAACGCCGCCCACTCCCTCGGGGAAATCTGATGGCACAACGGACACGCCCGATTCGGCAGGACCGGCGTAGGGCACCTTCGACCGCGCCGGTACAGGGCGGCACCCGGGCCCGGCGCCGCCGGCGCATGCGGTTCGACGCCCCGCCGCCGCGCCCGTTCGCGCTCTCGGGCTGGGCTCTGCTCCCCCTGCGGGCCTTCCTCGGCTTCACCTTCTGCTTCGCCGGCCTCCAGAAGCTGGCCAACCCCAACTTCTTCAACGCCAACAGCCCCATCAGCATTCAGGCGCAGCTGATCGCGTCCAACCGGATCAGCCCGCTCCACCTCCTCCTCGGCCACCTCCTCCGCTTCGCTGTGCCGATCGGGATCGTGATCGCGCTGGCCGAGGTGGCGGTCGGCCTCGGCGCGCTCCTCGGCCTCTGGACACGCGTGGCGGCGGCCGGCGGGATGGCACTGGCGCTCATCCTGTTCCTGACGGTGAGCTTCCACTCGTCCCCCTTCTACACGGGCGCAGACATCGTCTTCTTCTTTGCCTGGATCCCACTGCTGCTGGCGGGCTCGGGTGGAGTGCTCTCGCTCGATGCGGTGATCGACTCCCGCGTCGCAGCCGAGCACGAGCTCGGACCACCGACCGTTGTCCCGATCCGCTTCGATCTCGTCCAACAGGTCTGCGGCCACTACGAACACGACACCTGCACCGCCCAGGAGGGACGGCGGTGCGACGTCTACCGCTGCCCGTTCCTCGCCGACGAACGGGGCAGCATCGTGCAGCGCGGACCCGACGCCGTCGATCGGCGCAAGCTGGTCGTCGGCGGAACCGTGGTGGCGGCCACCGCGGTGGTCGGCGCGGTCGCCGCCGGAGCAGCCGCCGGGCTGGGCCGGGCGGTCGGTGGTGCCAAGAGCCCGGATTCAGGAGGCACCGCCGCGCTCTCACCCAGCGCGCCCCCGGTCGGGGCGAGCACTACGACGACTGCCGCGCCACCAGGAGCGACGACGACGACCGGCGCGCCGTCGGCAGGCACCCAGATCGGACTGGCCAGTCAGGTTCCGGTGGGCGGGGCCGCCTCCTTCACGGACCCGGCCACGGGCGACCCCGGACTCGTGCTGCAGCTGACCCACGGCCAATTCGTCGCCTATGACGCCATCTGTCCCCACGCGGGCTGCACGGTCGGGTACTCGGCGGGCGCCCGACTCATCGTCTGCCCGTGCCATGGCTCCGAGTTCGACCCCTCGACGGGCGCGGTGATCAGCCCACCCGCCCCGCACGGTCTCACGCCCATCCACGTCGCCGTGAACGCGGACGGCCAGCTCCTGGCCGACGGCTGACACCCGGGCGCCCGCCGGGCCGCTCAAGGACGGGCGACACCACCACGATCGCCGTGGTGATCCGCAGCAACTGCGCCATTTAGGCGCTAGACGGTCGCGCGGGGTCTGCCGCCCGGCGTGCGTCCGCGGCCTTCCGCGGTCGCACCGGTCGTCGTCACGCCACCCGCGCGTGACCCGAAGCCCAGCGTGGCTACGATTGTGCCGGGTCACAGGCAGGGGACCTTCGGGCGAGGGGTTCGACGGGCATGGAGCCACGCGGCAGGGAGGGATGGAGGGTCCCACGGGCCCGCTGGGCGGTCTCGGTCAGCATCGCGCTGTTGGTGTCGCTCGCGAGCGCCACCACCGTGAGTGCCGGCGCCGGAGCATCGCCGTCCACTCACGGTTACTGGGAGGTGGCGTCGGACGGCGGGGTCTTCTCCTTCGGCGACGCGCCTTTCTTCGGATCTCTCGGTGGCCAAGCGTTGGCAGCACCGGTGGTCGGCATCGCGCCGACACCCGACGGTGGCGGCTACTGGGAGGTGGAGGCGAACGGCCAGGTCTCCAACTTCGGCGACGCGTCGGGCACCACGCCATCGGTACCGGGGACGGTCGCCATGACCGCGCTCGGCGACCGCGCGTACCTGGCGGCCGCCTCCGACGGATCGGTCGCCTTCCAGGGTGGGACCCTCGGCACGTTCTCCTCCGGGCGGGACTTCCCCCACAACGGCCCGATCGTGGGCATGGCGGTCGACGCCGCCAGCATGCAGGGGGGCTACTGGCTCGTCGGTGCCGACGGCGGGATCTTCAGCTTCAGCGGCGCCGGCTTCCACGGCTCCCTGGGGGGCACCGCCCTGAACAAGCCCATCGTCGGCATCGCATCGACGCCCGACGGAGGTGGCTACTGGCTCGTCGCATCCGACGGCGGGGTCTTCACCTTCGGCGACGCCGGTTTCTACGGCTCAATGGGAGGCGCGCCGCTCAACGGTCCCATCGTCGGCATCGCATCGACGCCCGACGGCAGGGGCTACTGGGAGGTGGCCTCGGACGGTGGGATCTTCAGCTATGGCGATGCCGGGTTCCTCGGCTCACGAGCCGGGACGCCACTCAACGCGCTGATCACCGGCATGGCGGCCTTCCCCTGACCTAGAGGACGTGACGCCGCCAGACTGGGCTGGTCCAATTTCTTGTTGACCAGGCTCTTCTCCCCCCTCTGGCCACCCTCTCAAGCACCGCAGCTGCGCCTGCGGACGCGGCAACCGGCGACCATCGCCGTGGCAGGGGCGATCCAGAGGGATCATTTCGGTTCATGACCTACTCGTCGCCAGGGCCAGGCAAGCGGGTGGCGGGTTGAAGCGCGTGGTGGAGCGTTGGGCCCCGGGGTTGGTGACCCTACGGAACTACGAGAGCGGGTGGCTTCGACCGGATCTGGTCGCGGGGGTGGTCCTCGCGGCCATCCTGGTCCCCCAGGGGATGGCTTACGCGGAGCTGGCGGGACTGCCGGCGGTGACGGGTCTGTATACGACCATCGCGTGTCTCGTCGCCTACGCGGTGTTCGGGCCGTCCAAGGTGCTGGTGCTCGGACCGGACTCGTCGGTTTCGCCGCTGATCCTCGTCGCGATCACACCACTCATCGTCACGGGCGACCCGAAGAGCGCAATCGAACTCGCCGGAATGCTGGCAATACTGGTCGGACTCATCGAGATCGGGCTCGGGGTGGCGAAACTCGGATTCGTCGCCGACCTCCTCTCCAGTGAGGTCCGCGTGGGCTACCTCAACGGGCTGGCAATCACCATCATCGTCGGGCAACTGCCGAAGCTCTTCGGTTTCTCAACCAGCGCCGACAACTTCATCGACGAGATGCGCGCGTTCTTCGACGGGCTGGATCAGACCAACAAAGCGACGCTGCTGACCGGCCTCTGCGTCCTGGCCGTGCTCCTGGTGCTGCCACGGGTCACCAGGCGCGTGCCGGCCGTCCTGGTGGCGGTCGTTGGCGTGACGATTGCCTCTGCGCTGCTTGACCTCGCCGCTCATGGCGTGAAGACGGTTGGCACACTTCCCCAGGGATTTCCCGTTCCGGCGTTGCCGTGGACCAAGCTGTCCGACGTTGGTCCCCTTCTGCTCGGGGCGGTTGGCATCACGATGGTGTCGCTGACGGACACCATCGCCACAGCGACGAGCTTCGCCGCCAAGCGAGGGGACGAGGTCAACCCCGACCAGGAGATGGTGGGCATTGGAACCGCGAACATCGCGGCCGGGTTCTTCCAAGGCTTCGCAGTCTCCGTCAGCGGCTCCCGCACGGCCGTGGCCGACCAGTCCGGCGCGAAGAGCCAGATGACGGGACTGGTGGGAGCCGGTCTTGTCGCTGTCCTGCTCCTGTTCCTCAACGGGCTCCTGGCCGACCTGCCTCAGACTGCTCTGGCCGCTGTGGTCATCACGGCGGCACTTTCGCTCATGGACCTCGGTGCCCTGCGGCGTTTCGCCCAGGTCCGCACGTCCTCGCTCGTCGTCAGCCTCGTGGCCACGGCTGGCGTGATCTTCCTCGGAGTGCTCCAAGGGATCATCGTGGCGATCGTTCTCATCGTCGTGCTGTTCTTCCACCGAGGCTGGCGGCCTCATGGCGCCGTCCTCGGCTATGTACCTGGCTTGGGGGGATGGCACAGCATCTCCAAGTACCCGGAGGCGACCGAGTTGCCCGGAGTCGTCGTGTTCCGTTGGGAAGCGCCGCTCTTCTTCGCCAACAGCGGCCAGTTCCGGTCCCAGGTCCGGAAGCTTGTCCGTGAGCGGAACCCAGCGTGGATCGTGCTGCAGTGCGAGGCGATCACGGACATCGACGTGACGGCCGCCGAGGTGCTCAAGGTGCTGGACGAGGAGCTCAACGACCGCGGCGTCCATCTGGCCTTCGTGGAGCTGCGCGATCGCCTCCAAGACCTGGTCCGCCGCTACGGCCTTCACACCACACTTGACAAAGAGCACATATACCCCAGCCTTGCCCAGGCACTCGACGAGATAGCCAATGTCGCCCAGGACGACCCTCGGCCGCACGACGAAGGGACAACGCCCCCATGAGCGCCGCTTCCGATCACGAACTCGGGGAGCAGGACCAGGGAAACCCTCGCCTGGCGCTCCTCTTGGCCATGGCCATGTTCGTCCTGGTGGTCGACACCTCGCTCATGAACGTGTCGATCTCCGCGGTCATCCAGGACCTGCACACGACCGCGAGCGGGGTCCAGTCGGCCATCGCACTGGAGGCGCTCGTCTCGGCGGCCTTCATCCTGACCAACTCCAAGCTGGGCGACCTGATGGGACGGCGACGCGCCTACGTGATCGGCCTGCTCGGCTACGCCGTCGGTGCCGTGGCCATGACCCTCGCCCAGAACCTGAACACCATCATCATCTTCTGGGCGATCATCGGGGGGCTCGGCGCGTCGTTGCTACTGCCGGCGATGCAGTCGCTCATCCACGGCAACTTCACGGGCGGGGCCCAGAAGCGAGCGTATGCACTTGTCGGTGCGTCAGCGGCGATCGCGGCCGCCATCGGTCCGCTGCTGGGCGGCTTCCTCACGACATACCTGTCGTGGCGGGTGGGCTTCGGGCTCGAGGCGCTCATCATCCTCGTGGTGTTGACCCAGATCCACCTCGTCAAGGACGTCCCTTACACCGGGCCTCGCCAGATCGACGCGGTCGGCGCCATCCTCTCCATCGTCGGCATGGGTGGCCTCGTCCTCGGCATTTTGGTCTGGCAGGAGGGGGGCGGTACGTGGGACTGATCATGGGGATCGGCGCCGCGACGCTCGCCGCGTTCGCCTATTGGTTGGTGTGGCGCAAGCGCCGCGGCAGGCCCACCCTGTTGGACCCCGGGCTCTTCAAGCACCTGAACTTCCGCATCGGCATCTCACAACAGATGCTCCAGCAGATCACCCTGGGCGGCGCCATGATCGCCCTGCCCCTCTTCCTGCAGATGACCCTCGAGTACAACGCCATGCAGGCCGGCCTGTCGTTGGCGCCCCTGTCCCTGTCGATGTTCGGCATGGCCATGCTGGCCGGCCGCAAGGCCGGCAAGTTCCGCCCCGCCCAGATCGTTCTCACCGGTTTCGCACTGAGCACCGTGGGCATGGTCGCGATCATTCCGCTGGTGCCAAGGGTGGATTCGGGGTGGTATCTCGTCATCCCGCTGGTGATCTGCGGCTCGGGTCTGGGCATGCTCGTCTCGCAGCTCAACAACTTCACGCTCGCACCCATCAGCGAGGACCGGGTCAGTGAGGCGGCCGGCGTGAATTCCGCCGCAGGCTCGTTCGGACTCTCCTTCGGGCTCGCTGTCGCGGGTGGACTCATGCTCTGGGCCTTGGCCCTCAGCTTCAACCATCAGGTGCAGGGCAACCCCGTGATCCCGCCCGCTCAGCAACAGCAGATCTCGGCAGAGCTCGAGCACGACGCGGAGATCATGAGCAACACGCAGCTCCAGCAGCAGATCGCCGGCGAGCCCAAGGCAGAACAGGAAGAGGTCCTGGCTATCAACACCCACGCCCGGAACCTCTCCCTCCAGTTTGCGCTCCTCGTTCCGGCGATCGCATCGCTTCTCGGGTTCGCCAACTCGTTCCGCATGCGACGGCTTCCCGACATCACCCCTCAAGCGGACATCGAAGGTGCCGGCTTCGGGTAGATCCAACGGCGATACTTGTCCAGTCCAATCGGGATGCCCGTCTCTTCCAAGGGGCATCACATCCAGACCCGGAGGAGGGACATCGCAATGGCAACGAAGCGGCCCGAGAAGCACACGGTAGAAGCCACAACGTCTCCGGCCAGCGCAGCCGGGAGGTTCTTCCGGGTCGTCGCACCGCCAGGGCGCCCCGACCGCGAGTACCGGCTCGCCCCGGACACGTACTGATGGCCGGCAACGCTCCTGACCTCATAGGCGAGTCCCAGGGACCATCGTCGCTGGCGTGGCCGAGCCTTTCCGGCTTGGCTTGAAGCATGGAACAGCGTGCCCACACGGTCGGCTGGCGGGAGCGGTCCCTTGCGTTGGCATCACTCGGCTGTGCCGTTCTGCTCATCGTGTCGGTCGTGGTCTTCTCGGTCCGCAACCTCGGCTCACTGGCGGTGGGGCTGGTCGGCGTCGCCCTGATGGTCGTCGGAGCATGGTGGGTCATCACCGAGCGAGCACCCCGCCGCGGGTTCGGTATTGCCGGCGCGGCGGTGGGCGCGGTCCTCATTGTCGGCGCCGTGATCCGGGCCGAACCGCACGGAGACCGCCCGGTGCTGGCTGTCGGCATCGCTGCTGTCCTCGTGGTCGCCACGGTCGGTCTCGCTCGGGCGGCGATGACTCGCGACCTTCACGAACGTGACGCCCGTCGACCGTTGACCGTCGCGCGACCGCTGCACCCGATCCTCATCTGCAATCCCTGGTCCGGCGGTGGCAAGGTGGAGAAGTTCGGGCTCGTCGAGCTCGCTGAGAGCTTCGGCGTCGAGGTGGTCATGCTCGACCACGGGCTCGACCTCGAGCAGCTCGCACGCGACGCCGTCGCCCGCGGGGCGGACTGCCTGGCCATGGCGGGCGGCGACGGCTCACAGGCGCTGGTGGCATCCATCGCCATTGAGCACGACCTGCCCTTCGTCTGCGTCTCGGCCGGCACTCGCAACCATTTCGCCCTCGACCTCGGGATCGACCGGGAGGACCCGCGCAAGAGCCTCGACGCATTCCGCGACGGCATCGAGCGCCGCATCGACTACGCGACAGTCGGAGACCGCCTGTTCGTCAACAACGTCTCGCTCGGAATTTATGCCACGATCGTCCAACAGCCGGGCTATCGCGAGGCGAAGTCCGAGACCACCAAGGCGCTGCTCCCCGAGATGCTCGGGCGCACGCAAGGGCCCTTCGACCTCCAGTTCACCGAGCCCGACAACACGGAGGTAGATGGTGCGTTCCTGATCCAGATATCCAACAACCCCTACGTGCTCGGAGCGACCTTGGACGCGGCACAGCGCCGACGCCTCGATTCCGGGAACCTCGGCGTCGTCGCAATCACCGCGGCCTCGGGGACGGAGGCGGCGGCGGTGGTCACCCTCTCCGCCCTGGGGCAGCGGCGTCGAAGCCGGCACTGGCACGAGTTCACGACGGAGCAGTTCGAAGTGCGGTCGCACTCGGGAAGAGCCTTCGCGGGCATCGACGGCGAGGCCCTGGAGCTCGCGACCCCGCTGAGCTTCGAGATACACCCGCGGGGGCTCCGTCTCCTGGTCCCGAAAGAGAGCCTGACTGCGGCCGAGCGCCGTCGGGCTCGAGACGTCTCCGGTGCTGACCTGATCTCGCTCGCCCGCGGCGTCGACCCCCTCGCCGAGGAGGTCTGATCGTCGCCCGACGAATGACCTACGGCCCCGGGCGGCCTGGGACTTTGGCCTCGGAGCAGTGCTTGGTGTCACCACGATCACTTGAGCTTCACCGGATGAGGACGAGGCGCCACCTCTCGCGCGGACGGGCGGAGTCCCCGACCTGCCGCCGCGAGCAGTTCCGGTGAGAGTCGGCGGGTGCATGCTCATGCTCCGCCCAGGCAAGCCCACACGGATGACCGCGTGCGGCACTGAAGCCGAGAGCAGATCCGCGAGTAGCTGGCGGGCATGCTGGTCGAGCTGCTGCTGGTGCCGCAGCCTTGAGACGCCCTGCCGCCGGAGCACGATGCCTCGAAGGCGCACCGGAGCCCGGAACTCCGTCGTGGGGCAAGTAGTCTCTTGACAGATCCACGGGATGTAGCGCAGCTTGGCAGCGCGCGCCTGCTTTGGGAGCAGGAGGTCCGGGGTTCAAATCCCCGCATCCCGACCACGTCGAGCCGATCGACGCGACGTCCCCTTGACCGAGTGCTGAGGCTGCCCTCATCGGGCGACCGTGGTGCGCCCACCTGGTCCACGTGGGCAAGAATGCCCCGATGACCGACACCGGCGTGGAACAGAGCACCGCCGGAACCACGGTGCTGTTGACACTGGCGTCGGCCCAGTTCCTCATGACCCTCGACAGCTCGGTCATGAACGTCTCCATCGCCACCGTCGCCAAGGACGTCGGGACCACGGTGACAGGAATCCAGCTGGCGATCACGCTCTACACGCTCGTCATGGCGGCATTCATGATCACCGGCGGCAAGGTCGGTCAGATCCTCGGGCGCAAGCGCGCCTTCATGATCGGCTGCCTCATTTACGGGACGGGCTCGCTGATCACGTCCCTGTCGAGGTCACTGCCCGTCCTCCTCATCGGCTGGTCCATCCTCGAGGGGCTCGGGGCATGCCTCATCATGCCGGCGGTGGTCGCGCTCGTCGCGACCAACTTCGGGCGATCCGAGCGGCCGCGCGCCTACGGGCTGGTGGCGTCGGCCGGCGCGATCGCCGTGGCCGTGGGGCCACTGATCGGCGGCCTGCTGACGACGTACGCGAGCTGGCGGTGGGTCTTCGCGGGCGAGGTCGTGATCGTGCTGGGCATCCTCGTCCTCAGCAGGCGCATGGCCGACTCTCCGCCCATCACCGGGACCCGGCTCGACCCGGTGGGCACGCTCCTCTCGGCCGCCGGCCTCGGCGCCATCGTCTTCGGCATCGTCCGCTCCGGGACGTGGGGGCTCGTGCAGCCAAAACCCGACGCGCCCCAATGGCTCGGTCTCTCCCCGGTGATCTGGCTCATCCTCGGCGGTGCGGGCATCCTCGCGCTCTTCGTGCTGTGGGAAAACCGGCAACTCCGGCGCGGCGAGCCCATCCTGGTGGATCCACGTCTGCTCCGCATCCCGAAGTTGCAGGCCGGATTGACGTCATTCTTCTTCCAGTTCCTCCTACAGGCCGGCATCTTCTTCGTGATCCCGCTCTTCCTCTCAGTCGCTCTTGGCCTCTCGGCGGTGGCCACAGGTGTGCGTCTGCTCCCTCTGTCCGTGACGCTCCTCGCCGCCGCCGTCGGGGTGCCCAGGCTCCTCCCCCACGCGTCCCCCCGGCGCATCGTGCGCATCGGGTTCGGCCTACTCCTTCTCGGCATCGTCGTGCTGCTGATGGCTCTGGACGCAGGTGCGGGGCCCGAGGTGGTCACCCTGCCGCTGCTCCTCATCGGGCTCGGCATCGGGAGCCTGGCGTCCCAACTTGGCGCCGTCACGGTTTCGGCGGTCTCCGACCAGCAGAGCGGCGAGGTGGGCGGCGTCCAAAACACGGTGACCAACCTCGGCGCGTCCATCGGAACCGCCCTGGCCGGGGCCATCCTCATCTCGGTGCTCACGACGACCTTCTTCGGGGCGGCCGCTTCCAACCCCGCCATCCCGAAGGAGATGTCCTCCCAGGCCCAGGTGGAGCTGTCGGCAGGCATCCCCTTCGTCAGCGACGCCGACCTCAACGCGACCCTCGAGAAGGCCGGCGTCCCGCCGGCGACCGCACAGGCCATCGTCGACACCAACGCGTCGAGCCGCATCAACGGTCTGCGGGCCGCGCTGGCCGTCCTGGCCCTCTTCGCGCTGGCGGCCCTCGCGCTGACGCGGCGGCTGCCGACGGTCCCTGCGACCGGAGGAGATGGCGGGAACGGTGACGCGGGCGAAGAGGACGAACCGATCGAAAGCGAGTCAGAGCCGAGCCATTGACCGCGGCGGTGTGATTCTCACCTGACGGCGTCCATCAGGAACCTGATGTGGAGAAGGATCTTTCTGCCGTCCGATCGGGGCCGGTCCCGGCGACCAGCTCGTCCAGCGATCGCCTCCCGAACGGCTCACTTGGCGAAGGCGGCGTGCAAATGCCGAGGAGCGCTCACGGCCGCCGGAGGGTGACGCTGCACCAGGCGCGCTTGCGGCACGAGGGGCAGGTCATGCGGCGGTCGAACCGCCCCCGGGGCAACCAGACGCCCACCGGGAACTGGAAGATCAGCAGGTCCAGGACGCCCACGTGAGAGGTCTGGCCGCAGCGTTGGCACTCCACGGTGAACGCGCCCCTCTCGTCGAGCGGATTGTCCGATGTCGCCACCAGGCTGTCGGGCTCGGGGCGTGCGCCCGAGTACAGGGCGCGCTTGCCGACGGGCAACGCCACGGTGGTGCCGACAGATCCCGTCGATCCGCTCCCCGACTCTCCCGCCGAGGGCACCCAGAACAGGGCGCGCTTGCCCAGTGGATCCGGCGCCCGGTCGCTGCGTGAACCGGACACGTCAGGCAATCCGCATGGCGTCGTAGACACGACACGAGAGCGTCCGGTAGGCCACCGCGCCGGCAGACGTCGGGGCATGCTGCAGGACCGACCGGCCGAGCCCCGGGGCCTCGGCGAAACGCACCGACTTCGGGACGGGCGGATCGAAGAGGGAGAGGCCGTAGCGCTCCTCGACCTCGGAGAGGACCTGGCGGGAATGGGTCGTGCGGGCGTCGAACATGGTGGCGATCACGCCGAGCACACGCAGCTTCTCGTTGGCGAACTGGCGTACGTCCTCAATCGTCTCGAGCAGCTGGCCGACGCCGCGGTGACTGAGCGCCTCGCACTGGAGCGGCACGATGACCGCCTCCGCCGCGGTGAGGCCGTTGATCGTGAGCACGCCGAGGGACGGGGGGCAGTCGATGAACACGGCGTCGTAGTCGTTCAGAACGGGCGAGAGGGCCCGCGCCAAGACGTGTTCGCGACCGGTGCGGTTGAGCAGGTGCACCTCCGCCCCGGCGAGGTCGATCGTTGCCGGCACGAGGTACAGGCCCTCGACACCCGGCGCCGGCTTGACGACGTCCGCCAAGCGGGCGCGCCGGACCAGCACGTCATGCAGCGAGGAGTCGAGGTCGTCGGGATCGAAGCCGAGCGAGAAGGTCAGGCAGGCCTGCGGGTCGAGGTCCACCACGAGCACACGCCGACCCTGCTGCGCCATCGCCACGCCGAGCGACTGCACGGTGGTCGTCTTGGCCACACCGCCCTTCTGATTGGCGACGGCGATGACTTTGACCACCGCCAGAGTCTAGGACCGCCGCCCCGGCCGGTCCCAAGGTCTCAGGTCCACCCGTCACCCGCGTGCTGTGGCCCGTCATCGATAGGAGTTCTCCTCGCGTCCCACGTCGGCCACCAGGTTGCCGAGGGCCTGGTTGACCTCGTTCAGGTGGTAGCCCCAGTTGGGGCCGAGGGTCGCGCTGACCGTCGGGCTCGGATCGGCGGGCCTGGAATCGGTCGTGACCTGCAGCCACGTTGCGCCGCCCACCCCGCTCGCAATGCGCCGCGTACCAGCCGGGGTAGGTCACCCATCGGGCGCTGACGGTGACTCGCCAAGATCGCTGCGAAGCTACGTGCTCGGGTAGCGCGGATGCGGGTGCCCGGCGCACTACCGGTAGGGTCCCCGGGGGGAGCGGTGCAGCGAGGCCTTCTGGCGCAGCCTCCGCCGCCCGTGTCCGACCCGATACGAAGCAGACAGGAAGAGTCACGTGGCCGTAGCCCGCATGAGCCAGAAGACCGCCGTGGCCATCGTGTTCGTCTCCGCCATGTTCATGAACATCATGGACATCACCATCGTCAACGTCGCGCTCCCGACGATCGGTCGTGACTTCGGCATTGAGCCCACTGCGGTGGACGGGGTCGTCATCGCGTACCTCGTCAGCCTGGCCGTCTTCATCCCCGCTTCGGGCTGGCTCGGCGACCGCTTCGGCGGCAAGCGGGTCCTGATCACCGCGATCGTCGTCTTCACGTTGGGCTCCGTCTTGTGCGGGCTGGCCCAGAACATGCCCCAGCTCATCGCGTTCCGCGTCGTACAGGGCGCGGGCGGGGGGATGATGGCGCCGGTCGGGATGGCGATGCTCTTCCGCGTCTTCCCGCCGGCGGAACGGGTACGGGCGGCGAGCATCCTGACACTCGGGACGACGCTGGCTCCCGCCCTGGGCCCGGTGATCGGCGGCCTCCTCGTCACGGACCTCTCCTGGCGATGGGTCTTCTTCGTCAACCTCCCCATCGGCGTCGCCGCGGTCGTGTTCGGCTGCCTCTACCTGGAGCGCACCGAACCGATCGACGCCGGCCGCTTCGATGGTCCCGGCTTCGTCCTGGGGGGCGTGGGGTTGGGGCTCCTCATGTTCGGCATCTCCGAGGGACCGCTCCAATCGTGGTCATCGACGGTGGTCGTCGTGACGTGCATCGCCGGCACCGTGCTGCTCGGCGTCTTCGTGCTGGTAGAGCTCCGGACCTCCCGGCCGATGGTGGACCTGCGCCTGCTCTCCGAGCGCCTGTTCCGCTCGACCAACTGTGTGATGTTCCTGGCCGCGGCGGCGTTCCTGGGGATGCTCTACCTCATACCCCTCTACTTCCAGGATGCGCGCGGCATGTCCGCCCTGCAGTCGGGGCTCTCCACGTTCCCCGAGGCGATCGGCGTCATGATCGGAGCGCAATTCGCCAGCCGCCTCATCTACCCGAGGATCGGCCCCCGCCGCCACACGACCGGAGGCCTGCTCGGACTGGCCCTGTCCCTCATCCTGCTCACGCAGATCGGTGTGACGACGAACCTCTGGCTCATCCGTGCCCTGATGTTCGTCCTGGGATTCACGATGGCGCAGGTGATGGTGCCCAACCAGGCGGCGTCGTTCGCCAGGATCTCGCCCGAGTCCATGGGCCGGGCCTCGACCTTCTTCAACACCATGCGCCAGATCGGGAGTGCCACCGGCGTGGCCGTCCTCTCGACCGTCCTGATCGGGGTCGGATCGACCCAGGGCTCCGGCGGGACCTCGGCGCCCGACATGACCGCGTACCATCTCGCCTTCTTCACGGCGGCCCTGTTCGCGCTGGTGGCGGTGGCGTTCTCCCTCTCCATCCACGACAGCGACGCCGCCGAGACGATCGTGCGCCGCCGGCGCCGGGCCGCCGACGCACCTCGGCCCACTCCGGTGGGGGTTCCGCAGGTGGCTGACGCGTGAGCGCCCCGATCCAGGTATGCGTCTTCTGCGGCAGCAGCCCGGGGACCGATCCCGCATTCGCCGCGGCCGCGGAGCGGCTCGGCACCGCACTGGCCGAGCGGGGCATCGGGCTGGTCTACGGCGGAGCCTCGGTCGGCCTGATGGGCGTCGTCGCCGACGCCGCGATCGCCGCCGGGGGACGGGCGACGGGGGTGATCACCGAGTCATTGGCCGGGCACGAGATCGCCCACTCGTCGCTCGATGACCTGCACGTCGTGACGACGATGCACGAGCGCAAGGCGCTGATGTCCGAGCTCTCCGATGCCTTCGTCATGTTGCCGGGCGGCTTCGGCACCTGCGAGGAGTTCATGGAGGCGGTGACTTGGGCCCAGTTGGGCATCCACGACAAACGCTGCGGCGTCCTCAACGTGCACGGGTTCTTCGACGACCTGCTGGCCTTCCTCGGCCGTGCGGTGGATCAGGGCTTTATCCGGGCCCGCCAGATGGACGGTCTCGTGATCGCCGACGACGCCGACGATCTGCTCGACGCGATCGGGCGGTAGGCGGGAAAGTAACCCAGGCAGACTCAGGCTGACGCGGGGACGAGCAGGATGTCGCGCAGCTCGCCCCGGTCCTCCCAGTCCTTCAGGAGTGCGGCCATGTCGGGGAACGACCGCTGCACACCGGACTTCTCCAGCACCGACGCGGCATAGCCGAGATGCTCGAAGTACCCGAGGTACTCGTCCAGCGACATCTTCGATACCTGGGCCAACATGTCTTCCTTCAATTCCGTCGTAATGACCGGACGGTCGCGCTCAATCAGGCGCGTCGCCCCCTTGACCACCCGTCCCTCCGCGCCCTCGACGTCCAGCTTCAAGAGCCCGACCGGCTGTTCGACGAGATCGTCGAGGCGGAACGTCGGCACCACGACACCCGGGTGCCGTAGGAGGTCCCGATCGTCGATCAACCCGCCGTTGGACCCCACGTGCGTCGAGTAGTACGCCCATCCCGTCGTGGTATCGGCGGCCACGGGGATCAACTCGACGTTGGTGATCCCGTCGAGGCGCAACGAGGACAGCAGAAGGCGGCAGTTCTCCGAGTTGGGCTCCAGGGCGACGACGCGGCCCGACGGCCCGACCAGCCGGGCGGACAGAATCGCGTAGTAGCCCAGGTTGGCGCCGACGTCGACCACGGTCATGCCGGGCCTGGCGTACTGCTCGAACACGGCGGTCAGGTGCGGCTCGTACGCACCGGAGCGCAGGCCCGGGGTCACCGCGGCGTCGGCCGCGTCAGCGAGCAGCTCAATGGCACCGACCCTGCAGCGAACGGCGTCCTCTTCGCCGAGCTGCACCGAAAACGAAGTGGGCGCCTCCTGATGCTCAATCATGCCGAGCATGCGCCGGATGGTCGAGGCCTTCGTCAGGTCCCCCGTCGCCGCCTCGTCGACCTGGCGGCGCAACGAGTCCGGAAGCGTGGGGTACAGCAACCGCACCAGCTCCTCGTAGGTGATGCCCCGTTCGGGCAGCGTGCCACCGAGGCGGCGCACCAGACGGTCACGCAGCGGCGTGAGCGCGCTTTTGGCCCGGTGCCGCCAGTCGTCGTGCTGGTCGTCCATTGCGCGGTCAACGGTACCCGCGATTCCCGGGTGCAGATGGCAGGACAACCCCGGAATTTGGCGCCACCCGTGCAGAATTTTGGGATAGGTGATGGGGCCGCCAGAAGCGTCTGCTCCGGTGGGGTCCCATCCTTCGGGCCCGAAAGTTGAGTCCCATGGGTGCCGTCCTCGATTCCCGAGTACTCGTGTTCGCCGGTAGGCGGGCCAGCTCCATCCAATCCCAGCCCGCCCTCGAGACGACAACGTCGTCGCATCCCATGAGCGTGAGCGCAGCCAGGGTGGCACGCGCACCGGAGGCACCCACGACGATGAACCAGCGGGTCCGGTCGAGGCCAACCTTGTGGCGAGGGCTGGTGGGATCGCCATGCGCCTCGAGCAGCCCTCGGGGGCCGGCAGCGACCCATCGGAGTGGCCGTGTTGCCACTCCTTGGGCTCACGGAAGCCGACGGCGCCGGCGGTCCCCGAGTTGAGGCCCGCCCAGGTGGCGCCGACCGTATCGGTTGGGCGGCTCCGGCGGATCGACCCGCCACGTTGCATGCCGAATGAGCAGCTTGCCGTCGTGCTTCGGCGTCGAGACTGGACGGTTAACCGAGCCGTAGTATGGACAAACGTGAACTAGCAGCAGGAGGCGCTGCCATGACCACGTTCGAGAGCGCGCTGACTCGGGCCGAAACCGACCTGGCCAATGTGCAATCTGCTCTGGGTGCGGCCCAGCAGGTACTCGAGGTCGCAGACCGGGCCCACAGTGCGGGCCGACGCCTCGTCAAAGTGATCCGGATGGTTGCCATCGTGTTCGCGATTGGGGGGGTCCTGGTAGCGGCCGTTGTGCTGATCGACCGCCTTTCGCAGCGCAGCCGCCAGGAAGAGGTGGATGCGACGAATAGGGAGGTCGACCTCCCGAGTCCTCTGATGCGGCCTTTCGAGACGCGGGGGTCGTCAGATACGTCGCCGACCGGTCGGGTGGAGGACCTCCCCTAACTCTTGGTGAATTGTCGCCAATGACTCGATGCGCTTGTGCTGGGGTCGATGATCGCTGCCGAGCGAAGATCTACTTGACTTATCTTTAACACTGTATAAGCATCACGATCGATGTTTAAGTCCACCTCCACGACTGACTGGCGCGATGCCCGACGCCAGTCCGCCCGCGAAGCGATCGTGGATGCCGCCTGGGACTTGGTTCACGAAGAGGGCTTGGCAGCATTGTCGTTACGCGATCTTGCTCGTCGAGCCGGCATCACAACGCCGACCGTGTACGCATACTTCGACTCGAAGGACGCGATCTACGACGCCATGTTCGGCCGGGCGGCCACGGAGTTTGCGGACTGGGTGACCGAACCCTTGGAGGCCGATGGGCCCGAGGAGATGCTAGTCCTGCGCGCCCGTCGCTTCGTGGAGTTCTGCACCAGTGACGTAGCTCGCTACCAGCTGCTCTTCCAGCGGACGATCCCGAACTTCGAACCCTCGGCGGAAACCTACGCCCCGGCCGTTCGAGCGCTCGAGGCAGCAAGGGAATCGCTCGTGCTCAATAACATCACGCAGCCCAGGCATTTGGACTTGTGGACGGCGCTGCTCAATGGCCTCGTGGACCAGCAGGTCTCCAACGACCCCGGCGGCGATCGATGGACCCGGCTGATTCAAGAGGCCGTGGCCATGTTCCTCGCTCACTGCCGCTCGGCTGCCGTAACGCGCACCGCAAGATCCAAGACGCCGACCAAGAGAACCCGGCGATGACCGACGGATGCGCGGTCTTCTCTGGCAAGAGACCCACCCATGCTGTCTGACCCACCCAACCCAACAAGGAGGAAGTTATGCCTACCGTCACCCACGCCAAACTCCATCACCTAGCACTCACGGTCACCGACCTCGATGCGAGTGTTCCCTGGTACGAAGCCGTCTTCGGCGTTCAGTTCATGATGGATGCGCCCCACCAGGGCGGCGTCGGCAAAGTCCTCGCCGACGAGACTCAGGAGCTGATGATCGTGTTGCACCGCCACGAAACCAACGACGGTGGCCTCTTCAGTGAGACGGGCACGGGGCTCGACCACGCCGGGTTCTTCGTCCCCTCTCGCGCCGACCTCGTGGCATGGCAGGACCATCTCGAGACTCAAGGCGTCTCGCGAGTTGACGTCGCTGACAAGCCGCTCACCCAATCGCCTATCGCCGACGAGCCTTACGGATCGGTCATCGTCTTCCGGGACCGTGACAACATCCAACTCGAGCTGTTCTGCCCGCCCGGTGCATGAGCCATTCACGGCTGGACCCGGTGATCGTGTCGTCGCCCGGTCGGTGTTCAAGCTCACCGCCACCTCTCCCTGACGACCCAATACGCTGTGTAGCAGGGATGGTTCGGCACCCCATGGCACATTGCGGCTATTTCATCGAACTTTTACGTGAGGCCAAGCCTTTACGCCAGGGTCTGCTGGACCCGGCGCAAGAGCCTAGGGACCTAAGACCCTTTCTCGCGACAACGACCAGTGGTTCCATGAGCGACAGGTGTGGTGAAGACGTATAGAGGAGGAGGCTCTGATGCCTGGTGTCTTCGTGGTCACCGATAGCTCTTGCGATTTGGAACAGGACGACATCGACCCGTTCAATATCGAGATCGTGCCCCTCACGATCCGATTTGGGAGCGAAGAGTTCACCGATCGCCAGGATCTCAGCGTCGAAGACTTCTACCTACGAATGGCAAGTGCCGAAGAGCTCCCCCAGACGGCCTGTCCGTCACCTGGTGCGTTTGAACAGGCCTTTCGCAACGCACAAGATGCTGGTGCTGAGGGAGTGGTTTGTCTTACCATCTCGAGCAATTTGTCAACCACATTTGAGTCAGCCCTCACCGCAGCTGCCACGTGCGAGGGGCGTTTTGTCGTCCACGTGATCGACAGCCGGTCGGTGTCAAGCGGGCTCGGCACAATTGTGATCGAAGCCGGCAGAGTCGCCGCCGAAGGAGCCGACGTCGGCACAGTAGTGCGTCGAGTCAACGACCTCATCGCACGCACGCATGTGCTTGCGGTCCTGAACACGTTGGAGAATCTGAAGAAGGGTGGGCGAATTGGCGGCGCGACGGCAATGGTGGGGTCACTGCTATCGATCAAGCCGGTGATCGACCTTACCGGTGGCGTCGTTCACGAAGCCGGTAAGGCCCGAACTCGCAAGAGGGCACTGCAGATGCTCTATGAACGCATGGACGCCGCAGGGCCGATCGAGCACGTTGCAGTGATGCACTGTGGCGCTCCGGACATCAACCATTTCCTCGACCTGATCGCTGCGCGCTTTCCTCGAGAGGTCCTTCGGGTCGGCACTTTGGGTGCCGTCGTCGGCGTGCACGGTGGAGCCGAGATGATCGGTGTCAGCTGGATCGCCGCCGCTTAGGGGCATTCGGCCACCTCCTGCGCCTGAGCGCAGGTTGGTCGGGCAAGGTGTCGGAGATCAACCGAACACGTGTCGGACATCACCCGAACACGTGTCGGGGATCAGCCGAATGGGAACGTCGGGTTCACCCGGAACAACACAGAATTTTGGGATAGGAGATATTGGGGTCCGAAACGCCCCACCCCCACCCGGCCGCTGAGGTTCGAATACCGTCGCCCCGCTACCCCGGCGCGAAATCCGCTAACCGGCGGCCCCGTTCTCATGGTTTGAACCGCCCTGGGTTTGATGGAGGCTCGGTGGTTAGGTTTTACGCAGCCGAGCTGGCCTCGCCCAAGCGACGGTAGTAGCTCTCCTCGAACTCCGCCGGCGGCACGTACCCACAGGCCTCGTGGAGACGACGCTCGTTCCACCAGCTGACCCAGGCCGCCGTGGCGAGCTCAAGCTGTTCGAACGTTCTCCAGGGCCCTTGTCGATGGATCAGCTCGGTCTTGTACAACCCATTGACGGTCTCGGCGAGGGCATTGTCATAGCTGTCCCCCTTGGAGCCGACCGAGGTCACGGCGTGTTCGTCGTCGAGACGCTCGGTGTAGCGGATGTCGAGATATTGCACGCCGCGGTCGGAATGATGGACGAGATGAGACAGGTCGTCGTCGTGCCGGGAGAAGATGGCCATCTCGAGCGCGTCGAGGGCCAGGTCGGTGCGCAGCGACTTCGAGACCCGCCACCCCACGATGCGCCGGGCGAAGGCATCGGTGATGAAGCTGGTGTAGCAAAAGCCTGACCAGGTCCATACATAGGTGATGTCGGCCAGCCACAAGCGGTTGGGAGCGGCGGCGAAGAAGTGGCGGTCGACCAGGTCACCTGGCGCGAGCAGCGATGTCGGCCGGCGACCGTGGTGCGCTTGGCCTTGCCCCGACGAACGCCGCTGGAGACCGAGGTCGTGCATGACCCGCCCCACCTGGTCCCGACCGGCCGTCTGGCCCTCGCGGCGCAGCTGGCGCCAGACCTTGCGCACCCCATAGACCGAGTAGTTGTCCTCGTGGATCCGGCTGATGTGTTCGCCCAGGAGGCCGTCGGAGACGGCCCGTGGACTCAGGGGCCGGGATTTTGCGGCGTAATAGGTGGAGGGGGCGAACTGCAGGACCCTGCAGATCGGCTCGACCCCGAACTCCTCACGATGGGCGTCGATGTAGCCCACTACGGCTTGGGGCGGTCGAGCTCCGCCGCGAAAAAAGCCGAGGCTGACTTCAAGATCGCATTCGCCCGCCGCAGCTCGCGGACCTCCTTCTCCAGCTCGGCGATCCTGGTCTTGTCCTCCGTGCTCGTCCCGGGACGCTTTCCGGTGTCGATCTCGGCCCGCTCTACCCAGTTGCGCAGCGTCTGCTCACCAATGCCCAGCTGACGGGCTATGCGCGACACCACGCCCCAGCGCTCTCCGGACTCGGCGATGGTCTGTTCGACCATCCGGACGGCCCGCTCCTTCATTTCAGGCGGGTACCGCCTCGAGGACGGATGCTTCTTGGCTTCCATGGCTCCAACTTTCCCAAGGTTTGGAGCCTCCAGGAAACCCAGGGCGGTTCACCTCGAATCATGTTGTGGATTCCGGTGAACTCTCGAACGGCCGCGTTTTCCATGGACGAAATCTATGCCAGGGCCTCAGACCCTGTTCGTTGTCCCACCTCGGGAAGCCGATGGAGCAGGCGCTCGTCGTCACGCTGGCCCCATGGGTCCTGTTGCCTGGAATGCTCAAGAATCTCGGCTGTCGCTCTGGGAGGCGCGAGATCCCGTACATCCGAAGCGATCGGATCGCAAGGGGTCGACGTTTGCGTGCGGGTGGCCCTGGGGCCGAGCGCTCGCCCACGGCTCATACCGAGCGTCGTAGCTACCCTGAATGACGTCGCGGAGACGTGCCAAGCTGTAGAGCCGTGACCGCCCTACCCATGACCAAGTACGCGAAGAACGGCGATGTCCATATCGCCTACCAGGTCGTGGGCCAGGGACCTCTCGATCTCGTCCTGATCGGATCCTGGGTGCATCACGTCGAGCTGTTCTGGGATGTCCCGGAACTAGCGCGCCAGTACCGGCGGCTTGCCACTATCGGGCGCCTTATCATCTTCGACCGCCGTGGTACGGGGCTGTCGGATCCGGTGCCGCTCGATCGGATGCCCGACCTCGAAACCCAAGTGGCTGACATCTGCGAAGTCATGGATGCTGCTGGGTCAGAAGAAGCGGTCATTCTCGGATTCAATGACGGTGGGCCGCTTGCCCTCCTCCTAGCCGCAAGCCATCCACAACGATGTCGCGCACTGGTGCTCTGCAATACCGCGGCCAGATTGACTGCCGCCTCTGACTATCCGTGGGGAACCTCGGAGGACCAGCTTCTCGAGGTCGTCAATCTCCAGGCCCAATCATGGGCTACGGGCGATGCCAACCACGTCGCTTACTTGGCACCCAGCCAGGCAAGCGATCCACGGTTCGCCGAGCGGTTCGTCCGCAGCGGACGGGCCGCGATCTCGCCAGGTGCCGTGGCTCACTACTACCGACAGACGGTGCTTACCGACGTGCGCGAGGCATTGCCGCTCATCCAGGCTCCGACCATGATCCTGCACCGCGCGCATAATCAGATCGCTCCGCCTGAGCTCGGCAAGTATCTGGCCGACAGCATCCCAAATGCCAGATATGTGGAGATGGCCGGTGCCGACCACTTGTGGTTCACCGAAAACGCGGACGAGGCAATAGAGCAGATCGAGGAGTTCCTGACCGGCGCCCGATCCTTGGCTGACCCCGATCGAATGCTCGCCACGGTGCTATTCACCGACATCGTGGGCTCCACCGCACGGGCATCTGCACTCGGTGATCGACGCTGGCGAGCGCTACTGGACGAGCATGACGCCATTGTCCGCCGCGAGCTGGCCCGATTTGGCGGACGGGAGGTCGACACGGCGGGCGACGGCTTCCTCGCAACCTTCGACGGGCCGGGTCGAGCCATCCGCTGCGCTCGTGCCATAAGTGATGCCATGGATGGCATCGGCTTGGCGGACCGCGCCGGTGTGCACACGGGTGAGGTGGAGGTGCGAGGAGCGCGGATCGGCGGGCTCGCAGTTCACATTGGCGCCCGAGTGGCGGCTAAGGCCAACGGTGGTGAGATAGTTGTCTCGAACACGGTAAAGGACCTACTGGCGGGCTCAGGATTGACCTTCACCGATCGCGGCGAGCATGAGTTGAAGGGCGTGCCCGGCAGCTGGCGCCTTTTCGCTGTGGATGGTTGAGGACGGACGAGCTTTGCCAGTGCTAGGTCGCACGCAAGCGTAAGCCTGCGCTAGGTCCTAACCGCCCGTAATGCCGGATACCGAGTGGCTGCTAGGCCCTCTGCGACCGTCCCCGAGGTGCCGCGTGGTGGCACCCCTTCCCGGCAGCGAGGCACCCTCTGCCCTGCTCGGCATCGGCACTTACCTCTCGCCCTTCTCCCTCATTCGCCACGGCATGTGTGCCGACCAAGGCGCGGCGCTACGCGGGCGACCACTGGTCAAGCGCATCGGCGGCGCGGGCCCACCACCATCGAAGGCCTTCGTCCTCACGGGCTCTGATCGACGGGTCATCGCTCGTAGCGCCGAGTGCCTTCTCCCAGCCCGTCAGGCGCTGCTTCGACTCTGATTCGAGCACGGCACTGCCACGCTGTCTCGATGACGTGCCCCGACGGGCCGAATCGAAGTCGCACTCCGTGCCCCACGACGTCCACCGTCCCCGATCGCCGGGACTGGGGCCTCAGTTAGCGCGGCGACTGGTGCTGCCAGATAGCTTTTACTCCCCGAGAGTTGCCAGCCAAAGAGGTAGCATTTCGCTGCGTCCACGAGGTGCGAAGGGGAGAAAAGAGATGCCTGAGTTCCCTGCGATTACTCACGTGGCGCTAACGGTTACGAGCCTTGAACGGAGTGTGCCTTGGTACAAGGATCTGTTCGGCTCGGACCCAATCCTTGACGAGGACACAGGTCCGTTCCAGCGCGTCGCTTGGCTTACCGGCGGCACAATCGTTGGCGTAACTCAGTTCCCTGACTTGGACAGCACTGAGCCGTTCAACGAGCGGCGGCCGGGCCTCGATCATCTGGCTTTCGGCTGTGCCAACCGCGATGAGTTAAAGGCATGGGAAATCCGTCTGAACGAACTCGGCATCCCCAACGGTGGCATCGTGGACACGCCTTACTACTCGGCAATGTCGTTTCGAGATCCCGACAACATCGCACTTGAGTTCTTCGCACCCCGGGGCTAAGACCGGCGGACTGACTGCTTATAGGCCATCCCATACCGCCGGTTCGGGGCGCACTTCGGCACGTTCCGGCTCTAGGGCGTCGCACCGCGCCGAGTGGGACGTATTGCGGCGAATCGTTGCTCGCATCATCGAGGGATCCGCCGTCGTCCCTACAATGCGTCTGCCGCAAGGCTGTGATCGCATATGCCAATGTTGGACGGCGTACTCGACCAGCGCCACGGCCAGACCGTAGTAGTCGTGCCCGATGCTGAGTTCCTCATATCGCGATCTGCCACGCTGCCCGTAAATGAGGCGACAGGCTGCCGTGTTGCTCATCTCTCCCATGCGGCCCAGAGTCGTCTTCACTACCAGTGACACGCCGGGAACAACGGTTGAAAGAAATGGTGGCTCTACTTCGTCCATCTGAATGTCGATGCGACGGCTCACCCATCCCCGCCAATCCCCCTTTTGCTTGGCAGCCCGGGTGGTGAGCAGGCAGGTGCCCGCGGCGATCCGGTGCTCAGACAGCGGAACGAACCCCGGCGCAGTCGACGCCGGGGCACCAAAGACGGTGCTTCCTGCGGCGAATCGTCAGGTGTGCCCCGAAAGGCGGTGGACGAGGGATCGTCGGACGTCCTTCACCAGGCCGCGCATTCGGGGCACGACGGCGCTGGCTGCCTGTTCGTTGCTGCTATGCTCGCCAGTCCTCGGCGAATAGGAGGGGACACGCACGTCCTTCAAGCCGACGACATGCGAGACCATCCCGTTAGGATCGACGTCAAGAGGGTGGAGGATCTTCCTTTTCACACATTGAGACTGAAGCGCCACTGTGCTTACGCGGTGGACCCTCGCTGATCCCTCCGGCCCTCCTGGTCAGGGTCTTCAGGAGCCACGACCTCGGTGGGTGGGGGAAGGGGAGCTGGCGAGCCGATCGCCGTCGCCGCGCTAGGAGCGGTGAGTCGCTAATCTCGATGTAGCTACTGCCCTCAACGATTTGGCCACCTGCGGCGTATTCCATTTCAATGGCGTGGGTCCGCTCAGAGGGGATCACAAGGGCGTCGAGGACGTCACTGCGGTGCTCTCAGCACGTTGGAAGTCACAGGCGGAACCAAAAGCTCGACATATCGGGCATATATGCCGACGACCTTCACGCCGTCGCCAACATTCACGAGACTGCCAGTAGGCCCGATGGTGCCACCCTGGACGTCAGGGCGGCTCGTTCGTCATGAACTTCGAGACCGTCCTGATCACCGCGACTCGGCTGGGGTAGCCCCGGGACGGCGGTCAGCGGCACCATGACACTGTGCCGGCAGCGAGGGCAGTTGGTACGGTGGCGCATGATGGCTGCATGAGCCTGGTTCACCGAGGACGACCTGAAGGACGGCGTTCGTCATGCCGCCGGCGATGTTGGGTCGCCTACGACGGCGCTATGATTCCGCATCACACGCCGCTCTCGTTGTGTCGTCCCGTCGCCAACCGCCTGCAGGCCGACTCCCCCGCCCGCCTCTCAGGCCCGTAAGGCGCCAATGGCAGACTGACCGGAGCCCGGCCCCTCGGGGCCAAGGCCGCTTGGGGGCAAGGCCGCTCTGGCCAGTAGCTGTCTGCGCCGGAGGCATTGGGGCGCCCTGGGCGCTACCCGGATTCGGAGGGCGGGAAGTGGCGCCAACGTGAAGACTCGAGTAATCCGTCTTCGCGACATCGATGCGCACGACTGCCAGGCGTGGAGAGATCTCTCGAAGCCGGGCTGCAGAGCCAAACACGTTTCTAGAGCCCGACTTCGTAGGGCCCGCCGCCCTTGACCTGCCATACGGGGTCCAGATCGAGATGTTGCTAGCCGAGGAGGACGATCGTGCCTACGCTTGCATCCCTATTCGTTCCGTGTGGAATTGGCGCGGTTTCCCATACCCATTCGTCACGACCGAGACTTCCCGCACTCTCGAATGCGGGACACCGCTGGTCGACACCGAGCGTGGTGCTGAGGGATTAGCGACCATCTTCTCTGCACTCCTCGAGAGGCGGCAGATCGGTCGCTCGCGAATTCTCGTCCTCCCTCACATCACTCAGACCGGACCCGTTTTCGAAGCACTTCGAACGGCCACCCGGATGGCCAATCTCCCCTTCATCGTGTACGAGAGTTGGAGCGCGGCTTTCTAGAAGGCGGCTAGAACCCCATTACGAGCAGCTCATCAACGCGAGATCGCGTCGAGAACTCGGCGGCGGCGCCGACGAGTGGCAGAGGTCCGGAAGCCGAACCATCCTGGGGACAGGTCTCGTCCAGGGCGGCGGACTCCTCGAACGCATGAGTGATCTGGCCAGAGGCGACTTCGCATGCCGAATCTGCTCGGCCAGAGCTTTGCCCATCGTCGAGTTCTACGAGAAGTCCTCCGAGTACGGCTTGGAGGTGCGGACCGCATTGGAGCGCTGCGGCTTGGCCGTTCGGGTGGCTGATTACGGCGCTCTTCTCTCGGCGTCTTGACCAACTGAACCTTCCGCTTCGCCCGCACGATGTGGCGAACGGGATGGACAGTCGAATCGTCCTGGTCCAAGATCACTTGGGATCCCGACTCGGCACTGCGTGGTTACGAACACTGCGGACGAGCGGGCAGACCGTCTACAGCGGGTGGTATGGCGCTGTCACCCTGCCGGGATCAGAGGGTCCGACCCTCCGGGTCGTCTTCCCCCTCCCGAATGGCAGCGTGACGGTGTTCCTTCGACCGGAAGTCCGTGCAGATGGTGGGCTTGTCCTCAGGTCCCCGGTTGGGCCATTCGGTGCAGTTGGGGCCTATCTCATCGTGTCTGAACCCAATCACACCTCTGGCTGGGTGAGGCGAGTTCCCCTCTCTGAGCAGTTCGTAGCGCTTGAGCGCGCGGGTTCACACGAGCAGTACCTTGCTGCAATCGATCAGTCTCGCGATCAGCTGAGTGATGATCGGTCGTTCGGGTGGATAATGAGGGAAAGCTGCGTGCCGATCACGATCTTGCCCTCGTCTTGCCTCGCGGAGGATTTCTCCTCTCCGCAGGATTCCGGTCGTGTCAGCTTCGGTATCGGATCGAACGGATCGGTCTCGACAAGGCGGCGACATGAGCAGCCGCACCTGCCCGCGTACGCCGGGAGCGGGACACCATCTGGAGCACTGGTCTGGGCCGAAGGTCCGCAGGACAATCGGACTGCCGAATCGCGAGACTCATTGATTGGCGAGGCCGGGGAAAGGCATCTCGCTGGTCCCAGGTTAGAACCTGAAGCGAGTCAGCCCGCCCGGCTCGGTGCCCAGTGTCACGGTCACCGAATGGGGCTTGATGCGATAGACGTTCCACGGGGGTGGTCCCTGCGACGGCGCGTTGAACGGGGCGGTGATACCTGTCTGGGTCTCATCGAGTTCGGCAGGCCACCCCTGGTCCGCCCAAGCCCTGGCGAGGCGCGTGAGCGTGGCCGGGTCAGTCTCCCGTTCTGCTTCACCTTCGGCGACGACGTCAGCATCGAGGATCGAGACAGCGATCGAGCAGCGCGGCCGTGCGGGCTACGTTGCGGCACTTCCGAGTACCCGATCCGGTCTGGAACCAGAAGCTTCCGTCGAGCCAGAGCGCACCGACCGCAGTCACGTGAGGGCTCCCGTCCCGGTTCACCGTCGAAAGCCACGTCGTGCGCGCGTTGTGGGCGTCTGGAGCCGGCGGCGATCCGGCATCGAGCTTTTCGAGGACGTTCCCCCAGTTCACCGGGGGCAGCCCGTCCGTCGCACCCAAGTTGATGATCTCCATTGCGTCTCCCTTCTGGTAATCCGGCGATCCTGCTCAGGATCATGTCCTCCAACAGAGCTGGTGCGTAATCGGCGGAAGATCTCTTCATGGAAATCGGGCGCGCCTGTTGCACTGATCGGAAGCGATTACGATCCGCTCCAAGAGCTGATTGGAGATCGGCTTTGCATAATTGGTGAGACGTTCGCCGCCGGACTGGACTCTCTTAAGAAATGGCTCACTGACCGTTCGACCTAGTGCCCCACTCGTGCCGTTTAGGGGCGACCCAATCGTCCGCCTTCCGCTCGCCGGGCCGAACCGCTCGCAGGGACACCGTGCCACCCCCGGGCAGCGCACCTACCCCCGCCCAGCGTCCGCCTTCCGCTCGGCACGAGGGCCCTTACTCCCTTGCGCCCCACACAGAATTTTGGCGCCCCCTGTTTTTTGGCGCCCCCGGCAGGACTCGAACCTGCGACCATTGGATTAGAAGTCCACTGCTCTGTCCGCTGAGCTACGGGGGCGAGCCGGCGCAGCACCAGCCTGACATAGCCCGGTTCGGGGTCGTGTGCATGCGGAACGATGGGCACCGGAGGCGGCACGCCGCGTGCCGTCCCCCATCAGCCGGTGTGCCACACTTGTGCCCCTCGGTGGGCGTAGCTCAGTTGGTTAGAGCGCCAGGTTGTGGTCCTGGAGGTCGGGGGTTCGAGACCCCTCGCTCACCCCGAAGGTGTCGGCGTCGCAAGCGCGCCCGCACGGAACACGGAGCTCGGTCGGTGGAGGTTCGACGGTGAGTCCAGGTACCAACGGACGGACTGTGCTCGTCACCGGCGCGTCGTCGGGCATCGGCGCCGCCGTCGCTCGCGAGTTGGCGAGCCGGGGCGACACCGTCGCACTGGTGGCCCGGCGCGCCGAACGGCTCGACGCCGTGCTGGCCGACTGCCGTGCCGCGTCCGACCCGGCCGCGGCGTCCGAACGGTGGGCGGCGGACCTCTCGGACCCCTCGGCGGCCGCGGACCTGGCGCGGAAGATCTGGGACCACTTCGGCGCCCTCGACGTCGTGATCAACAATGCCGCTGTCCCCATGCGCCGCCACGTCACCCGCCTCACCATGGACGAGGTCGAGCGGACCATGCGGATCAACTACCTCTCCCCCGTGGCGATCTCGCTGACACTGCTCCCCCTGATGCTCGGGCGGGGGTCCGGGACGATCGTCAACGTCTCGAGCCTCGGTGGGCGTCTGGGTATCACGACCGAGGCCGCATATTCGGGCTCCAAGTTCGCCTTGGCGGGATGGAGCGAGTCCATGGCGCTCGACCTCGACGGCTCCGGCGTCTCGGTCAAGCTCATCCTCCCCGGAGCCGTCGACACCGAGATCTGGGACCAGCCCGACAACGACGCACCCCTCTACGACGGGCCGAAGGAGCCGCCCGAGTCCATCGCCGGGGCGATCGTCGACGCCATCGACAGCGAACACTTCGAGCACTATCTCCCCGACATGAAGAGCGTCATTGAGTTCAAGACGGCAGACATCGACGCGTTCATGCTCGGCATGCGGACCCTGGCGGAAGGGGCGGGCTCGTGAGGGCGCTCCTCTTCGGCGCGCCGCCGGCCGAGGACGAGGTGCGGCCCACGCCCCAGGACGACCTGGAGACGATGCTCGCGAGCATCCCCTTCGGCCTGCACGAGATCGACGACGCCCGCCTGGTGCGGCCGGACTGGGTCCTCACCCGCCCCATCCTCTCGGGCATCTGCGGGTCCGACGCCAAGCTGGTGCTGGGCGACTTCAACACCGGCGACATCGACAACCCGATGGCCGCCTTCTCCTCGCTCCCCCACGTGCCCGGCCACGAGGTCGTGGCCGAGGTGGTGGCACTCGGGCCCGAGGCGCGTGGCCTCGACGTGGGCCAACGCGTCGTGCTCAATCCGTGGCTCACGTGCGGGCCGCGGGGCATCGACCCGCCTTGCCCGCCCTGTGAGGCCGGTGACCTGAGCCTGTGCTGGAACTTCACCAAGGGCGACCTCGGCCCCGGCGTCCACATCGGCGTCATCACCGGGGCCCCCGGCGTGTGGGCCGAGCAGCTGGCCGCCCACGACTCCATGCTGATCCCGGTGCCCGACACCATCTCCGACGAGGCGGCGGTGCTGGCCGACCCCTTCTCGGTCTCCTTCCACGCCATCGTCCGTCATCCCCCGCCGGCGTCGGGCCGCGTGCTGGTCTACGGGGCCGGCGCCCTCGGGCTGACCAGCGTGGCGATCCTCCGGGCCCTCTACCCCGGGGTGGAGGTCGGGGTGGTGGCCCGCTTCGAAGCCCAGCGCGAGATGGCGCTGGGCTTCGGCGCCTCGGCCGTGTTCGCGCACGAGCCGCGGTTGGCGCTCGTCGAGGCGCTGGCCGAGTGGTCCGGCGCGGTCCTGCACGCCCCGCTCGACGGCCTCCCGGTGACCCACCCGGGCCACATCGACGTCGTCTACGACTCCATCGCCAAGGCCGAGACGCTCGAGGTCGGCGTGCGCGTCCTGGCCGAGCGTGGCCGACTCGTCTACACCGGCGTCGCCACTCCCGAGCGGTGGGAGTCGACGCCGATCTACTTCAAGGAGATCACGATCGCCGGCTCCAACGCGTTCGGGATGGAGGACTTCGAGGGCCGGCGCCAACACGCGATCGCCCACTACCTCCAGTTCGTCGACGAGGGCCGCCTCGACATCACCCCCATGCTGACCCACCGCTTCGGGCTCGAGGAGTGGTGGCCGGCACTCAAGAGCCTGGCGCGCCAGGACCGGAGCGGCGCGCTCGAAGGTGGCCTTCACCCCGAACGGGTAGCCGCGCTACGCGCCCGTGCCGAGCTCGCTGAAGCGGGCGTAACGGGCGTCGGCGGCGCGGGCCCAGACCGGGTCCGGCTCAATGCGGCGGCCCACGGCCGACCAGCGTGCCGAGTCGCCGAGCGAGGTCTCGAGGCCGGCGGCCATCCGCGCGAAGTAGGCGGCGCCGAGGGCGGCCCCCTCCGGGACGGCGACGGCGTCGACGGGGAGGTTGGTGGCGTCAGCCACGGCGGCCATCCATGCGGTGACGCGTGATCCGCCCCCGCTGGCCACGATGCGCGTCGCCTTCACGCCCGAGCGGTCGAGCATGCGCCGGACGACGAAGCCGCTCGCCTCGTAGGCGGCGCGCTCCAGCGCCGCGGCCCCCGACCCGATGTCGAGCCCGTAGAGGTTGGAGCGCAGCGTGTGGTCCTCGAAGGGCGTGCGCTCGCCCCGGACGTAGGGGAGCCACACCGGGACGCGGCCAGGGTCACCGAGCCTGACCGCGAGCTTCTCGCGCTCGGGGCCGGGCCGGGGCGTGCCGCGCAGGAGGTCGCGGGCCCAGTCGACGAAGAGGGCCCCGGCGTTGCTCGGCCCGCCGATGAGGAAGCGCTCGGCCGTCGTGTGCGGGTAGCTGATCAGCCCGGGAACCACCAGCCATTCCTCGCAGACGGCCCAGACGATGAGCGTCGCCCCGAAGATCACCAGCACGTCACCCGGCTCCGTCGCCCCCGCGACGATCTGGTCGCACAGCGCATCAATGGTGCCCCCGGTGATCACGGTGTCGCTCCCGGGCAGCGTGCCGGCGGCCTGGCCCATCGGGGCCACCAACGGCATCTGCGCCTCCGTGACTCCCAGGGAGGAGAGGAGGTCGGTGTTCCAGTGGCCCCGGGAGTGCAGCGAGCCCAACGATGCGGTCACGCCGGTGTCGATCGCCGGCAATCCCGAGAGGGCATAGGTGGCGACCGCCTGGCAGGGCCAGTAGCCACGCGCACCGGGGGCCATGGTCGAGGCCCAGCGCAGGAACCCCTCGCCGTCGGGCATGCTCCCCACCGGGAGGACGGCATCGGAGCCGGCATCGGAACCGGCACCGGCGCGGCCCTCACGGTCCCCGTAGAGCAGGCCCGGGAGGAGCGGCATGCCCCGGCTGCTGACCGCGGTCATCGACGGGACCATGGAGGCGACGGCCACGCCGGCCAGCTGGTGCCCGCCGGTGTCCAGCAGCGCGGTCACCCGTTCGAACGCCTTGCGCGGACCGGCACGCCACGCGCGCTTGGCGTCGTGGCGCAGGATGTCGGGCTCGGGAGCCAGCACCCGGTGGGGCACCCTGCTGCGGGCGACGACCCTCCCGTCCTCGTCGACCGCCAGCGCCTTCACCGACGTCGTCCCGACGTCGACGCCCACGGTCACGGCCCGCCCCGGCGCCCTCACGAATCTGACGCACGTGTCATGATGCCGTCATTATGGACGACGAGCGCCGCACCAGGAGGGGATCACCCGCATGACACGCCCCCGGCCGACAGCCCTGGTGACGGCGGCCGTGAGCGGCCCCGGCCTCGACCTCCTCCACCAGTTGGCGGATCTCGTGCTCGATTCGTGGCTGGACCAGCCGACGCTGCGCATCTACAACGCGGCGCAGCTGGCCGAGCGGGCGGCCGCCGAGGGGGCCTCCATAGTGATCGTGGAGAGCGACGTCTGCGGGGCCGAGCTCTACGAGCAGCCGGTCATCGCCGTCTGCAGCTGCCGGGGTGACCCCACCAACGTCGACGTCCCGGCCGCCACCGCCGCGGGCGTGCCGGTGCTGCGGGCGCCGGGACGGAACGCCGACGCGGTGGCCGAGCTGGCCGTCGCCCTGCTGTTCGCCGCCACCCGCGGCGTCGTCCCGGCGGACCGCGACGTGCGCGAGGGCCAGATCTACCGCGACGGCAAGATCCCCTATCAGCGCTACCGCGCCTGGGAGCTGGCCGGCAAGACCGTCGGCCTGGTCGGGCTCGGGGCAGTCGGGCGGGCACTGCGCTGGCGCCTGCGCGGGCTCGGCATGGATGTGCTCGCCTACGACCCCTATGCGCCGGACGCCACCAGCTCGTTCGACGACCTCCTGGCGCGGGCCGACGTCATCTCCGTCCACGCTCCCGTCACCGAGGAGACGACCGGCATGATGGACGCGGACGCCTTCGCCAAGATGCGCGACGGCGTCGTGTACCTGAACACGGCGCGGGCCAAGATCCACGACACCGACGCGCTGGTCGCGGCGCTGGCATCGGGCAAGGTCGCCGCGGCCGGCCTCGACCACTTCGAAGGCGAGCACCTGGCCACGGACCACCCGCTCACGACCTTCCCCCAGGTCGTGCTGACACCGCACATCGGCGGCGCGACCTACGACACGGAGTCGAACCACACCCGCACCATCGCCGAGGACCTGTGCCGCCTGATGGCCGGCGCCAGTCCGCTGCACATCGTGAACCCCGAGGTCCTCGCGGACTGACGTGGCGGCGCGCCGACCGACCATCATCGCCACCTCCATCGGGTTCCAACCCGAGGGCCCCGACCCCATGAACGTGCGCCCCGGGCCGTCGTATCGGCTGGCCGCCGACCTCGCCGGTGCGGGCGACCACCCGCGCCTGTGCATCATCGCCACCGCGGTGGGCGACGACGCCGCCCGGTTGGCCGCGGCGCACAATGCGTTCTCCAAGATCGGCTTCATCAGCTCGCACCTGACGCTGTTCCCGATGCCCAACGTGCCCGACGTGCGCGCCCACCTCCTGGCGCAGGACGTCATCTGGGTCGGCGGCGGGAGCACCGCCAACCTGCTCGCCCTGTGGCGCCTGCACGGACTCGACGTGGTGCTGCGCGAGTGCTGGGAAGCGGGGGTCGTGCTGAAGGGTGTCTCCGCCGGCTCGCTGTGCTGGCACGTCGGCGGGACGACCGACTCGTTCGGCCCCACGCTGCGGGCGGTGACCGACGGGCTCGCCTTCCTCCCTTACTCCAACAGCCCGCACCACGACGCCGAGGAGCAGCGCCGGCCGCTCATCCACCGCCTCATCGCGACGGGCACCCTCCCGGACGGCTACGCCACGGAGAACGGCACCGGCCTCGTCTTCTTCGGCACCGAGCTGCAGGACGCCTTCACCGAGGTGGAGGGGAAGGTGGCGTACTCGTTGACCCGAGAGAGCGACACCACGCGGGAGGTCCCGCTCGACACCCGGCTGCTCTGAGCCGGGTACCCAGGGCTAAGGTCCTTTCGTGGGCGGGCTGCTCCAGCTGGACGGGCTGCGCCGTCGCTTCGGGTCGGTGACGGCCCTCGACGACTTGACCTTCTCCGTCGCGAGCGGTGAGGTGGTGGGCTTCCTCGGGCCGAACGGCGCCGGAAAGACGACCACCATGCGGGCCGTGTTCGGTCTCACCGACCTGGACGCGGGGACGGTGCACTGGAACGGGAGGCCGGTCGGCCAGCCCGAGCGGCGGCGTTTCGGTTACATGCCCGAGGAGCGCGGGCTGTACCCGGCCATGCTGGTGGGCGAACAGCTCGAGTACCTGGGCCGGCTGCACGGCATGGCGCCGGACGCCGCTCGCACCTCCGGCGAGGTATGGCTGGAGCGCCTCGGGATCGCCGACCGCGCCCGGGACAAGGTCGAGGAGCTCTCCCACGGCAACCAGCAACGGGTGCAGCTCGCGGCCGCCCTCCTGCACGATCCGGAACTGCTGGTGCTGGACGAGCCACTCGCCGGACTCGACCCGAGCGGGATCGACACCATCGGCGGCGTCCTGGTCGAGCGGGCCCGCTCAGGGTGCTGCGTCCTCTTCTCCAGCCACCAGCTCGACCAGGTGGAGGATCTCTGCCAGTCGGTCGTCGTCATCGACCACGGCCGCCTCGTCGTCGCCGGGCGGGTGGACAACCTGGCCACCAGCGGCCCACGGCGCCTCGTGGTGCGCGTGGAGGGTGATCGAAGTGGGGAATGGGCGCGGGACCTGACCGGCGTCACGGTCTCCGAGGTCTCGGGCGGCGCGGTCCGCCTCGTGCTCAGTGAGGTGGCCGACAGCGACGCCGTGCTGCGTGCCGCCATGGACGCCGGCCGGGTGACCGAGTTCGTGTTCGGTCGCCGTCGCTTGTCCGAGGTCTTTCGGGAGGCGCTGGCATGACGATCCTCGTCGTCGCCGTCGTTGCCATTTTGTCGTGACGCGCCTGGTGCTGCGTAGCCGGCGACGGCGCGATAGTGGCCCGCGGGTGCGGGCGGCGCACACCTCGCTCGCCCCCTGGGCCGGGGACGCCGGGATCGTTGCCGCTCGCGAGATCCGCGAGCGCGTGCGCGGCCGAGTGTTCCGGGTCGGCACACTGCTCATCCTGGCCGTTGTGGCGGGCGCCATCGTCATACCGACCCTGACCCGCAGCACACCACAACCCCAGCAGGTCGGCGTCGTCGGGCCGCTGCCCGCTCCCCTTCGCTCCAGCATGGTCGCCACCGCCAAGAGCATCGGCACGACCGTGAGATTCACCCACGTCCCCGACGAGACCTCTGCACGCACGCAGCTGGACGCGGGCACCCTGGACCTCGTCGTCGTCGACGGGAACCAGCTCGTGGTGCACCAGCCCATCGGCGCGAACGACACCTCGACAACCGCGCAATACGTCACCGCCAGTGCGCACGCCCTCGGCGCGGCCAGAGCGCTGGCGGCCGCCCACCTCACCCCGTCCCAGTCCTCCGCACTGGCCAACGCGCAACCGCTCCCGGTCCGCAGCCTCCAGCCGGGAGCCACCAAGACGAAGGTCAGCGCAACGACGATCATCGGGCTGATCCTCATCTTCTTGATGCTGACCCAGTACAACACCTGGATCCTGATGGGGGTCATGGAGGAGAAGTCCAGTCGCGTCATTGAGGTGCTCCTGGCAGCGGTGCGCCCCCTCGAGCTCCTGGCCGGCAAGGTGCTCGGGATCGGGCTGGTGGCCTTCGGGCAGGCCGCCCTCATCGTCGCCGTCGCGCTCGGCCTGGCCGCCACCGTCGGCTCCGACCTCCTGCGCGGCACGGGACCGTTGGTGGTCGTGACCATCTTGGTGTGGCTGGTGCTCGGCTACGCCTTCTACTGCTGGGTCTACGCGGCTGCCGGCTCATTGGCCGAGCGCCAGGACCAGGTGCAGAGCCTCGCCCTCCCGCTCAGCCTGCCCATCCTCTTCGGCTACATCTCCGCCATCACGGCTGCTTCGTCGGGCAATGCGTCAGAGTTGCTCAGGGTGCTCGGGTACCTGCCCCCGACTGCGCCCTTCGCCATGCCTGTTCTCGTCGGGCTCTCCGCCGTCACGTGGTGGCAGTTCCTCGCCTCGGCCGCCATCAGCGTCGTGTGCACACTATGGGTGGCCCGACTGGCCACGTCCGTCTACCGACGGGCCATCCTGCGCACCGGCCGGCGCGTCCGGCTGCGCGAGGTGTTCGCCCGGGCCGGCTGATGGCCATCGCTCAGACGGCGGCGCCGGCCCAGTCCGACCCGGCGTGCACGGTGTCCGTGTCGCGCCCCGAGCGCAGCACGTGGCCGGGCACGGTGCCGGTGAACTCTCCACCCCGGGCGATCTCGGTCCCGTTCACCAGCACGTGGCCGACCCCCACCGCTTCGGCGTAGAGGCGGCTCGCTCCACCCGGCAGGTCGGCGCGGGTGCGGACGGCGCAGTGGCCGATGGTGGTGGGGTCGAACACCACCACGTCGGCGAACGCACCCGGAACGAGGCGGCCACGGTCGCGCAGGCCGTAGAGGCGGGCCGGGATGTCGGTCAGCTGCCGCACCGCCTGCTCCCAGCTGAGCAACCCGCGGGCCCGCACACCGTCTCCCAGCATGGAGGTCGAGTAGATGGCGCCGCACATGGTGTCGAGGTGGGCGCCGGCGTCCGAGCCGCCCACGATGGCGCGCGCGTCCTGCCAGGTCTTGGCGCGCAGCACCCAGTCCTCCTCGGACTCGCCGATCGGCGGGCGCAGCCCGGTGCGCAACCCGTCGGCCACCACCACGTCGAGCAGTGCGTCGAACGGCGCCACGCCGCGCTCGCGGGCGACCTCGCCCACCGTGCGACCCTCGACGCCGTCGTTCTCGGGGGCGAACGTCTCCTCGAAGATCAGGCGGTCCCACACCGCCAGATGGCGCAGGATCCCGGCCTCGTCGGACTGCGCCCCGGCATCGAGCCGGCGACGGGTCTCGGGGTCCGAGAACGCAGCGATGCGCTCGTCGAGCGGGAGCGCGAACACCTCGCGCCAGCCCGGCAGCCCGTCGAGGATGGCGCCGTGCTCGAAGCTGAGGCGTATCTGCATCGTGTGGGGCAGCGTGAGGGCGACCACCGTGGCCCCGCGCTCGGACGCCGCCGTCCCCGCCGCCAGCTGGCTCCAGGCGCCGTCGGGGTTCAGGGCCGAGACGCCGAGCACGTTCCAGTTGACCGGCCGGTCCGCCAGCAGCGACATCGTGGCGAGGAAGTCGACCTCCTCCTCGGTGAAGCCGTTGAGGCAGCCGGCGACGATCAGCTCGACCGTCGTGCCCTCGTGGGCCCGTACGACGGCGGCCAAGCGCTCCATCTCCCCGCGGCCGGCGGCGCGCGACGGGACGGGCTGGCCGTCGCCGTCGTTGTGGGTGTGGACCTGCGAGGTGGAGAAGCCCAGCGCGCCCTCCGAGAGGGCGGCGTGCAGCGCCGTCCCCATGGCCTCGAGGTCCTGCTCGCTGGCCGCTCCTCCGACGGCGCGCTCGCCCATGACCAGCCGGCGCAGCGTCGAATGGCCGACGAGAAACCCCGCATTGACGGCGATGCGGCCGTCCAGGTGTCCGAGCCACTCACCGAAGGAGCCCCAGTCCCAGGGCAGGCCCGCCCGCAGCGCCGCGAGCGGCATGCCCTCGACGCGCGCCATCATCCGCGAGATGTAGTCGGCGTGCTCCGGCGCCAGCGGCGCCAACGAGAACCCGCAGTTGCCACCGAGCACCGTCGTCACGCCGTGCAGCGGGGACGGGCTGGCGTTGGGGTCCCAGAAGAGCTGGGCGTCGTAATGCGTGTGCAGGTCGACGAAGCCGGGGGTCACGAGCATGCCGCCGGCGTCAATCACGGTGGCGTCGCCGCCGGCCCCGGCGCCGGCATCGGGTCCGATGGCGGCCACCCGCTCGCCTTCCAGCACCACGTCGGCCCGGACGGCCGGTGCGCCCGTGCCGTCGACCACCGTCCCGCCGCGGATCGCGACCGTCATCCCTCGGCCCCCTGCTCGGAGGGGCCCGGCCGGTGGACGCGCACCCGCTGGCGGGCGAAGGCCTGCATGCCCTCTGCGCCCAGTTCCAGGCCGAAGCCCGACTGCTTCCAGCCGCCCATCGGGGCGTGCATGTCGATGGCCGAGATCCCGTGGGCGTTCACGAACACCGTGCCCGCGGAGAGGCGGGACGCCACGTCGGCCGCCAGCACCTCGTCGTTGCTCCAGACCGAGGCGCACAAGCCGAACGGCGTGTCGTTGGCCGCGGCGACGGCAGCGTCGAGGTCGTCGTAGGGGATCACCGGCAGGGCGGGGGCGAACTGCTCCTGGCGCACGATGCGGGAGCCACCGGCCGGCGCCACGACGAGCGCCGGCGACACGAAGTAGCCCCCCGCCGCCGCGTCCTCGGCGCGCACCCGGCCCGGCCGCAGCACGGCGGCGCCTCCCGCCTCGGCCTCGGCGACCATCGCCTCGACGCGGTCGCGCGCGGCGGCCGTGTGCACCGGCCCCATGGTCACCCCTTCGGCCAAGCCGTCCCCCACCACCTCGCCGGCCAAGCGGTCGGCGAGGACGGCCACCATGTCGTCCACCCCGTCGCGGTGCACGTAGAGGCGCTTGATCGCCATGCAGACCTGGCCGCTGGTGACGAAGGCGGCCTCCACGATGCGATCGGCGAGGGCGCGGTCGGCGACCAGGTCGGGGGCGAGGATGGCGGCGTCGTTGCCCCCCAGCTCGAGCACCACCGGGCGCGTCGTCGCGGCCGCAGCGGCCATGACGGCCTGGCCCGTCCCCACCCCGCCGGTGAAGGAGACCATGTCGACGCCCCGATGACCGACCAGCGCAGCACCGAGGGCGGCGACGGGACCATTCACGACGTTGAGCACTCCCGGCGGCAGTACCTCCGCCATGGCGGCGGCCACCAGCAGCACGGTGCCCGGGCACGTCGGCGGCGCCTTGACCACCACGGTGTCGCCGGCGAGCAGCGCGGGCAACACCTTGTTGGCCATGACCGAGACCGGCCAGTTGAACGGCAGGATGGCGGCCACGACCCCGTGGGGCACCCACTCGATCCGGGTCGCGCCGCCGCTCACCTCCCGCGGTGCCAGCGCCGCGGCCACCAGCGGGGCGAAGGCGCCGGCCATGCCGGCCATGGTGGCGCTGTCGAAGACCGACTCCAGATGGGTCTTGCCGTGCTCGCGGGTGAGCAGGCGCGCCAGATCCTGTGCCTCGACGGCAGCCACGCCGGCCTCCGCGGCGGCGATGACCGACGCCGCCCGCTCGCCAGCGCCGAGCGCGGCCCAGGCCGGCTGCGACCGGCGGGCGGCGTCCACCGCCAGGTCGAGCTGCGCCGGGGAGGTCGAGGGCGCGTGGAGGACGACCTCGGCGGGTCGGGCAGGGTTGGTCACCGGGTAGGTGCCTCCCCCGCCGGCCACGACGGCCCCGTCAATGAGGAGGCCGACGCCTGTAGTGACGTCCTCGACGTGAGTGGTCATGCGCATCCCCCGGGCCGGCCGACTTTGCTGACGATAGTGTCACCTTCTCGTGGGAGCCGTCGACATCGAGCACACCCCGTCCCGGGCGACCCTCCTCCCCGATCCCGAGCCGAGGCCGATCAGGGTCCCGGTGATCTCGGTCGACGACCACCTCATTGAGCCGCCGGACCTCTTCGAAGGGCGCCTGCCCGCGGCGCTCCAGGGCGCTGCCCCGACGGTGGTCGAGGCGGAGGACGGGGCCCAGTCCTGGGTCTTCGAGGGGAACCACTACCCCAATGTGGGGCTGAACGCCGTGGTGGGCCGGCCCCGGGACGAGTGGAGCATGGAGCCGGCCCGCTTCGACGAGATGCGGCCCGGCTGCTTCGACCTCCGGGCCCGGGTCGAGGACATGGACCTGGCCGGCGTCTGGGCCTCGCTCTGCTTCCCGTCCCTCGTATCGGGGTTCTGCGGCGCCGTCTACTCGCGGGCGCACGACCGTGACCTCGGACTGGCCTGCCTGCGTGCCTTCAACGACTGGCACCTGGAGGAGTGGGCGGGCCCGCACCCCGACCGCATCATCCCACTGCAGCTCCCCTGGCTGGCCGACGTCGGGGTGGCGACTGCCGAGTTGCAGGCCAACGCAGCCCTTGGCTTCAAGGCCGTGAGCTTCCCCGAGTTCCCGGCCCAGCTCGGGCTTCCCTCCATTTTCAGCGGCGCGTGGGACCCCTTCTTCGCTGCCTGCGAGGAGACCGGCACCGTCGTGTGCCTCCACACCGGCTCCTCGGCCTGGGCCCCGCTGCCCTCGCCGGACCCGCCCTTCGAGTTGCTGCCCACCGTCTTCCCGGTCAATGCGCTGCTCGCGGCGGGCGAGTGGCTGTGGTCCGGCGTCCCGCTGCGCTTCCCGGGACTGCAGGTGGCGCTCTCCGAAGGTGGCATCGGCTGGGTCCCGATGCTCATGGACCGCGCCGACTACGTGCTGGCGCACTCGGCGTCGGGCACCGAGAGCCACGCCTGGCCCTCGGACCTGCTCCCGAGCGAGGTGCTGCGCCGCAACTTCTGGTTCTGCTCCATTGACGACCCCTCCGCCGTCGCCCAGCGCCACGTGATCGGCGTCGACCACATCATGGTGGAGAGCGACTACCCCCACGCCGACTCGTCGTGGCCCGACACCCAGGGCGTCCTCGCTGCGACCTGGGGCACGCTGCCCGACGACGAGCTGCGCGCGGTGGCGGGGGGGAACGCCGCCCGCCTGTTCCGTCACCCGTTGCCGCCCGTCGACGACTGGCGCACGCCCGGGTCGTGAGCGAGCCGGTGCGCCCGGCGCCCCTGCCGCCGATGGCCGGACCCGTCGTCGACGCCGACGGCCACGTCGTCGAGCCCCCCGAGGCCTGGGCCACACTTCCCGACGCGCACCGGCCCCGCATCAGCGCGGACACCGCCGGCTACGAGCACGTCGTGGTCGGCGACACCGAGATCCTGGCCGTCCCCCTGGGCTCGCTGGCGCGCCCGGGCTCGACCTTCGACGACCCTTCGACGTTCCGGCCCCTGTCCGAGGCGCAGCCGGGCGGATCCGACCCCCGGGCCCGGCTGTCCGATATGGACGCCGAGGGCATCGACCAGGCCGTCCTGTACCCGACGATCGGGCTGTACTTCTCCGCCGTCGCGGAGCCGGCCGCCGCCGTCGGCCTGGCCCGGGCCTACAACGACTGGCTGGCGGCCTATTGCGCGGCGGACGACCGCCGCCTCTTCGGCGCGGCCGCCCTGCCCCTCCAGGACCCCGACGCGGCGGCGCGGGAGCTGCGCCGGGCCGTCAGCGACCTCGGCTTCGTGGCGGGGTTCGTGCGCCCCAACCCCTGCCTCGGCCGCTCCCTGTGCGACCGGGCCTACGACGGGCTGTGGGACGCCGCCGAGGAGCACGACGTGCCCATCGGGATCCACGAGGGCAGCTCGGTGATCGTGCCCACCCTCGGTTCGGACCGGCCGTTTAACCCGTTGGTCCTGCACGCCGTCTCCCACCCCTTCGAGGAGATGCTGGCTTGCGCCCAGCTCATCGCGTTCGGCGTGCTGGAGCGCCATCCGGGCCTGCGCCCGATCTTCCTCGAGTCGGGCGGCGGGTGGGTCCCCTTCTGGCTCGAGCGCCTCGACGAGCAGGCCGAGTCCTTCGGCGGCTTCTGCCCCGACATGAAACTGCGGCCCCGCGAGTACTTCGAGCGTCAGTGCGCCATCAGTTTCGAGGTCGGCGAGCGCACGCTGCCGGCGTTGGCCCCCTTCGTGGGGACAGAGCGCATCGTGTGGGGCAGCGACTACCCCCATCACGACGCCACCTTCCCCGGCGCCGTCGATGCGCTGCGGGCCACGCTCGCGCCGTGCCCCACGGCAACCCAGGCCCGGGTGCTGGGTCTCAACGCTCGGGGCATCTACCGCCTCCCCCCGCGTCACGTCGGTCCGGCGGCACTCGTCGGCGACTACTTCGCGGCCGTCACCGCGCAGGACCCCGCGTTGCTGCGCACGTTGTTCGCACCCAACGGGGTGCTCGACGTCGACGGCGACGTGCGGCGGGGGCACGAGGAGGTCCTGAGCTACTACACCGACCGCACGTTCGTCTTCGAGGACTTCCGCCCCTCGCCCGGACCGCTGCATGTCGACGGCACCACGGTCACGGTCGACATCGACGTCCACCTGGGCGGCGCCGATCGCAGCGTCCGCGACGTCTTCGAGACCGACGGGTCGCACATCACCGCGGTGCGCGTGCGCGGCTTCGACGACGTGTTGCGCGCCGCCGCGGAGCGCTGAGCCGGAGTCGGGCGCCGGTTCCGCCTGCTGGTTCGGCAGTGGCTGTGCCTACGGCTGCGGCTGTGGCCCGCGCAGCAGTCCGCCGGGCCGTTCCCCCGTCGGCTCGTCGTGCTCGCGCACGACGGCGCCCGACTTGACCGTGGCGGTGTAGCCCCGGGCGCGCTGGATGAGCCGCTTGCCCGCCCCGGGGAGGTCGTAGACCATCTCGGGCGGGTCGAGGGCCAGGGCATCGTGGTCGATCACGTTCAGGTCGGCCAGGTAGCCGGGCGCCAGCAGCCCGCGGTCGCGGAAGCCGTACAGCTCGGCCGTGCGCCGGGTTTGGAGGTGCACGACCGTCTGCACAGGCAGGCGCTCCCCGCGGGTGCGGTCGCGGGCCCAGTGGGCGAGCATGAAGGTCGGAAGGCTCGCGTCGCACAACACGCCGCAGTGCGCCCCGCCGTCGCCGAGACCGAGCACCGTCGCCGGGTGGACGAGCATCTCGCGCACCGCATCCAGGTTGCACGCGGCGTAGTCGAGCAGGGGCAGGTAGAGGAGCTCCCTGCCGTCGCGCTGCAGCATGAGGTCGTAGAGCACCTCGTCGGTGGTGCGGCCCTGTGCAGCCGCGATGGCGGTGACGCTGCGTTCGGGCGGCGGCTCGTAGTCCGGCGGATCGCCCAGCGGGAAGAGCTTGTGCAGGTTCGCCCGCAGCAGCTCGACGAAGCCGCCGGACCGGGGCTCCTCGCCGAGGATGGCGCCGCGCACCTCGGGCGTGCGCAGCCGGGCCACCCGCTCGCCGAGGGGGAGGGCGGCGATCTCCTGGTAGGCGCGGTGGTGGGCGAAGGGGTGCGTCACGGACTGGAACCCCACCATCAGCGATGTCGGCTTGCCGGCCACCTGGGGCACCAGCCAGGCGCCGCGGCGGTTGGCGGCCACGCCGCGGTCGATCCACTCGCGCCACAGGTCCGGGGCGAAGTCGGCCTGGAGCACCTGGTAGGTCACTGGGATGCCGGCCCGCACCGAGATCTCCGACATCCACGCGAACTCGTGGTCGAGATCGCGCATGTCGCTCGCCAACGAGAAGACGCGATGGCCCGACTTGCCGAGCGCCTCGCCGATCGCGATGAGCTCGTCGGCGGCAGCGGTCGTCCCGGCTGCCAACTCGCCGTCCTTGGCCCGGTGCAGGACCGTGCGCGTCGTCGAGGCACCGACGGCGCCGGCGTGCACCGCCTCGCGCACGAGCGCCGCCATCTCCGCGATCTCCTCCGCCGTCGCGGTGTCGTTGGCTCGGCCCTCGCCCATGACGTAGGCCCGCAGCGCTCCGTGGGGGACCAGGCTCGCCACGTCGAGGACCCGCGCCGTGCGCTCCACCTCGTCGAGGTACTCGCCGAAGGTCTCCCAGTTCCAGTTCATGCCCTCGGCCAGCGCCGTGCCGGGGATGTCCTCCACACCCTCCATCAGCTGAATCAGCCACTCCCGGTCCGACGCCCGGGCCGGAGCGAAGCCCACCCCGCAGTTCCCCATCACGACGGTGGTCACCCCGTGCCAGCCCGACGGCGAGACTTCGGGGTCCCACGTGGCCTGACCGTCGTAGTGGGTGTGGATGTCGACCCAGCCCGGCGTGACGAGCATGCCCTCGGCATCGATCTCGCGCGCCGCGGGGCCCTCCACCTCCCCCACCGCCGTGATGATGCTCCCGTCGACCGCGACGTCGCCGATCCGGGTCGGGCCGCCCGTCCCATCCGCGATGGTGCCGTTCCTGATGATCAGGTCGTGCATGGCTGCTCCTCGTTCAGGCGCCAGGTCCATCCGCCTCGCTACACCCAGCTTCGCAGCTTTTCGATCATGGTCACCGGATCGCCACCGACCGGGGTCACGTTGAGGTGGGTGACACCGGCCTCGGCCAGTGCCGCCACCCGCTCCTTTATGTAGGACTCGGGGCCACACAGCGACGTCGCCTCGAGCAGCTCCGCCGGCACCAGCGCGGCCGCCTCCTCCTTCTTTCCGGACAGGTAGAGCTCCTGGATCTCCGCCGCCTCCTTCTCGTAGCCGTAGCGGCAGGCCAGCGCGTTGTAGAAGTTCTTCCCCACCGCCCCCATGCCTCCGATGTAGAGGGCGGCCATGCCGCGGCCCAGCTCGCGGATGTGGCCCACCTCGGACTCCTCGCCGATGGCCAGGATGCCTCCGGCGGCGATCTGCAGCGTCCCGAGCGAGGGATCGCGCTTCGCCGCGCCCGCGGCGAGGGACGGGCCGAAGACCTCGCGCGCCTTGTCGGGCACGAAGAAGATGGGCAGCCATCCGTCGGCGACCTCTGCCGTCATGGCGACGTTCTTCTCGCCGAGGGCGGCGACCCAGATGGGGATGCGGGGGCGGACCGGGTGGTTGATGATCTTCAGCGCCTTACCCAGACCGGTGCCCTGCCCGGGCGGGAGCGGGATGTGGAACACCGCGCCGTCGTGCTCGAGCGGCGCGGTGCGGGCCCACACGTCGCGGCAGATCTCGATGATCTCGCGGGTCCGCGTGAGAGGGCGGTCGTAGGGCACGCCGTGGAATCCTTCGATCACCTGGGGGCCCGACGCCCCGAGGCCCAGCAGGCAGCGGCCACCGGAGAGGGCGTCGATCCCGGCTGCCGTCATGGCGATCAGCGTCGGGGTGCGGCTGAAGATCGGCAGGATCGCCGAGCCGATCTCGACCCGTTCGGTCTTGGCCGCCAGGTACCCCATGTAGCTGGGCGCGTCATAGCTGTAGGCCTCGGCCACCCAGACGACGTCGAGCCCGACCTTCTCCAGCTCGACGGCCTGGCGGGCCGACTCCTCGAAGCCCCCGGCGTAGCTCAGCGTCATGGACAGCTTCACGTGATGCTCCTTGTGGTCTCGTTCCAGGCGACATCCGCCGCCCGTAGCATCGCAGCCGTGGCGAGACCCCGCATCGACTTCGTCCTCTTCGACCTCGGCGGGGTGCTCGTCGACCCCGGCGGCGTCGGGCCGATGCGCCAGCTCAGTGGGATCGCCACCGACGATGAGCTCTGGCGGCGCTGGCTCGGCTGCCGGTGGGTGCGGCTCTTCGAGGCCGGGTGCTGCTCCGCCGAGGAGTTCGCCACAGGCGTGGTGAACGACTGGGAGCTCGACCTGGAGCCGGCGGCCTTCCTGGAGGAGTTCGGCGGCTGGCCGGGCGGGCCGTACCCGGGCGCGCTGGGGCTCGTCAGTGCCGTGCGCGCCGTCGCCGGCGTCGGTTGCCTCTCCAACACCAACGCGTTCCAGTGGCAGGCCCACTTCGAGTCGACTCCGATCACCGAGGCCTTCGAGCTGTGCTTCCTCTCCTTCGAGCTGGGGATGGTCAAGCCTGACCGCGCGATCTTCGAGGCGGTGGCGGGGCGGCTCCCGGTCCCACCCGGGCGCGTCCTGTTCCTGGACGACAACGGCGTCAACGTCGCCGGTGCCGAGGAGTGCGGGTTCGTGTCGCGGCAGGTGCGCGGCGTCGACGCGGCGCGTCGGGTCCTACAAGAGGAGGGCATCCTCGACAGCTGAGCCCGGCCGGGTGTGCCAACATGCCCCCCCATGGTTGCCAACGGCCCCGCCCTGCGGCTTCTGCCGCGCCTCAGCGACGACGTCGCCTTCTTCTGGACCTCGGGAGCCGACGGCCTCCTGCGCCTGCTTCGCTGCAACGCGTGCGGGTTCTTCAACCACCCGCCGGGTCCGGTGTGCCGGCGCTGCCTGTCGCGTGACGTGGCGCCGCAGGCGGTCAGCGGCCGCGGCCGGGTGGAGACCTTCACCGTCAACTACCAGCAATGGATCCCCGGGAGCGACACCTACATCATCGCCTGGGTGTCGATCGACGAGCAGCCCGACGTACGGCTGACGACCAACCTCGTGGACGTCGAGCCCGGCGACGTGCACGTGGGCATGCCGGTGCGCGTGGTCTTCGAGCACGTCGACGACGTGTGGCTCCCGCTCTTCACGCCCGAGGGCGCATCGTGAGCCCCCGGCCGGTCGGGGAACCAATGGAGCGGCGAGCGGTCATCTCGGGCATCGGGCAGTCCGACGTCGGGCGGCGCCTGGGGCGCTCCGACCTCGACCTCACCGTGGAGGGCGCCATGGCCGCCATCGCCGACGCCGGGCTCAGCCGTGACGACATCGACGGCCTCGCCACCTACCCCGGCATGGGCACCGGCACGGCGGGCTTCGCGGGGCCGACGTCGCCCGAGGTGCAGGACGCCCTGGGGCTCTCGCTCAACTGGCACGACGGCGGAGGCGAGGGGCCCGCCCAGATGCGGGCCGTCATGTCCGCCGCGCTCGCCGTGGCGGCCGGCCTGGCCCGCCACGTCCTCGTCTACCGGACCGTCACCGAGGGCACGGCCCAGGGCACCGGGGGCCGCCAGGGCATCGGGGTTCCCTCCGGCGGCGGCGGCATGCCGCGGTTCGGCAGCTTCATGCAGTGGTCGCTCCCCTTCGGGGCGGCGTCGGCCGCCAACTGGATCGCCATGGTCGGGCAACGCCGCGTGCACGAGTTCGGGCTGACCCGAGAGCAGCTGGGCCAGATCGCCCTCAACGGGCGCCGCAACGCCGCCCTGAACCCGAGGGCCGTGTACACCGAGCCCATGTCGATGGACGACTACCTCGCGGCGCGCATGATCACCACACCGCTGTGCCTCTTCGACTGCGACGCCCCCTGCGACGGATCGACGGTCGTCATCGTCTCGCACCGCGACGTCGCCGGCGACCTGGACCACCCGGCCGTGCACATCAACGCGCTCGGCACGGCGTTGCGCGGGCGCCCGAGCTGGGACCAGTTCGACGACATGACGACCATGGCGGCCCGTGACGCCGCCGCCTCAATGTGGGAGCGCACCGAGCTGACGCCGGCCGACGTCGACACCGCACAGCTCTACGATGGTTTCTCGGTGCTGACGATGGTGTGGCTCGAGGCCCTCGGGTTCTGCGGCCGAGGCGAGAGCGGGCCGTTCGTCGAGGGCGGCGCCGCCATCGCACGCGACGGCACCCTGCCGCTCAACACGGCCGGGGGCCAGCTCTCGGGCGGACGCCTGCACGGGTTCAGCCTCATCCACGAGGCCTGCGTCCAGCTGCGCGGCGAGGGCGGCGACCGCCAGGTGGTCCGCCCCGGCGGCCGGGCGCCCGAGGTGGCCGCCGTGGCGAACGGCGGCGGGCCGATCGCCGGCACCATGTTGCTGACCCGCGGCGCCCGCTAGGACCTTGTTGGGCCAGCCTTGAGGACCCCGTTCGATGCCGGCGGAGTCACGAGTCGAGTGCAGGGCCCAGCATCGCCGCCGCGTAGCGCAACGCACCCGACGAGTACACGTCGCACACCTCGAAATAGCCCTCAACAGTCGTGTTCCCGGTGGGACAGAAGTGCACCCCGTCAGGGGACCGCACCACGTTCGTACCCGAGGGCCCGGTGCACGGTTCGGCCGGGAGGCAGGGAAGCGTCTGAGTGTATGCCCCGTTGGCCATGACGGCCTGGCCGGCGTCGACGTAGGTGACGCCGCTGTTTGCCGCCGCCGCCGCGGCGTAGATCTGGTTCAACGCCGCGATGTTTGGGTTTGCACCCGCCCACGCGTCGTAGGGGAGCCCACTGAGGAAGACCCGCGTGCCGTACGGGTGGAAGATGTCGATCGCCTGCTGGATGTCGGCTCGATACTTGGCGTAGTACTGCGGCGACCCGATCGGGTCACCCGACATGCACGGCGTGAAGTTGTCACCGCTGAACTCGAGGACGACCTCGGTGGGCGGCCAGGAAGCTGCGTCCGCTGCCATGCTCGCCAGGAAGTCGCAGGGGGCCAGCCCGCCATAGGTCCGCACGAGCGTCGAGGCGCCCGTCGCACTCGCGAGGTAGGTGAAGTCCATGCCGGCCTCCATGCCCAGCGAGTCGCCGTAGAGGGCGATCCGGTGCGGCCCTTGCGACGGCAGGCCAGCGGCAGAGCCGTAGAAGGCGGCGGAGCCGTAGTTGAAGATGCCCCCGTCGGCGGCCACCAGCCAGTAGCCCGCCGCGCCCGCCGCGGCCATGCCGACCACGGGTTGGTTCAGTTGGATGGAGCCGGTCGAGCCGTAGAAGGCGGCGTCGCCGTAGGAGAAGATGCCCCCGTCGGAGGCGACGAGCCAGTACCCCCCGCCGTCGGGCGTCGCCGCCATGCCCACGACCGGCTTGTTGAGCGCCAGGCCGCCGGCGGAACCGAAGAAGCCGGCGTCGCCGTAGTTGAAGATGCCCCCGTCGGAGGCGACGAGCCAGTACCCCCCGCCGTCGGGCGTCGCCGCCATGCCCACGACCGGCTTGTTGAGCGCCAGGGCGCCGGCGGAACCGAAGAAGCCGGCGTCGCCGTAGCTGAAGATGCCGCCGTCGGAGGCCACCTCCCAGTACCCCTTGGCGTCGGGGGTGGCCGCCATGCCCACGACCGGCTGGTTGAGCGCCAGGCTGCCGCCGGAACCGAAGAAGCCGGCGTCGCCGAAGCTGAAGATGCCGCCGTCGGAAGCCACCTCCCAGTACCCCTTGGCGCCAGGAGTGGCCGCCAGGCCCACCACCGGCGCGTTGAGGTGCTGGCCCCCCACCGAGCCGAAGAAGCCGGCGTCGCCGAAGCTGAAGATGCCACCGTCGGAGGCCACCTCCCAGCACCCCTTGGCGTCGCCGGTGGCCGCCAGGCCCACCACCGGCGCGTTGAGGTGCCCGTCGACGGCGGATCTCGCGAGCGTCGTGTGATCCAGGTTCGTGGCTCGGGCCACCGACGCCGGAACGAACGCAGACACGCTGCCGAGGAGCGCAACGACGATGACCCGCACACCGCTCAGCACGGGTCAAGCTTGACAGTTCTGGCCGTTCCAGGGCGCGCCAGCGATCCATGGAGGACTGCTCTCTGGAGCCGGGCCCCTCGCGCCGCTCAGCCCGGTTTCGTCCCCGCCAGGTGGTGCGCAGCGCGCGCCGCCAGGGCGACCAGTGTGAGGGTCGGGCCGTAGCCGCTCGATGTCACGAAGACCGACGAGTCCGCGATCACGACGTTGTCGAGGGAGTGCACCCGGCCCCAGCGGTCGACCACCGAAGTGTCGGGGTTGTCGCCCATGCGCGCCGTGCCGATGACGTGACGGCTCTCAGGGACCGGCGTGGCGCCGACGCCGTGGTAGGAGACCCCGGGCGAACTGGTGTGGATCACCCACTCCGCCCCCATCTCCTCCAGGACCGACTGGAGGATCTTCCCGTGGTACTTCGACGCCGCCAGTTCGTGGTAGCCGGGCTCGTAGGTGACGCGGGCTACCGGGTAGCGGCGGGCGTCGCGTATGGACGGGCTCAGGTCGACGGTGTTGGTGGCGTAGGGCAGGTCCTCGCCCTGCATGATGAAGGCCCACATGTGCTCGCGCAGGTCCGAGTCGCGCATGGCCTGGGCGTGGCCCCGGCCCCACGGCGTGTGCCGTGCCGCCATGATGGGCAGGCCCCCGCCGCTGTGCTCGACCAGTCCGCCGCGGAACCACGGCAGCCCTGCGCCGAGCGCGGCCGCCCGCGAGCGTTCGTCCTGCACCATGGCGTCGTCGTGCACGTGGGTGACCGAGCGCCCCTTGTGGGGGTGCAGGTTCAGGTTCGGGAAGTGTCCGACGACGATGGTCTGGAAATGCACCATGAGGTGACGCCCCAGGGCCGGGTGCTCCAGGCCGGAGAGCATGAGGATGCGCGGCGTCTCGATGGCGCCGCCGGCGACGATGACGAGCTTGGCGTCCATGGTGTGGGTGACCCCGTCGGATCCGATGTACTCGACGCCGGTCGCCCGCCGGCCCTCGGTGACGATGCGGCTCACGTAGGTCTCGGCCATGAGCTCGGCCCGGCCGGTCGCCATGGCCCTGGTCAACAGCGCGACCGGGTCGCCCTTGGCGTGGATGGGACAGCCGAAGAAGGCGCAGTACCCGCAGTTGTTGCAGGCCGGCCTCCCGTCGTAGGCGATGCTGTTCGCCGCTGTCGGCGCCTCGTAGGGATGGAGCCCCACTCTCTCGGCGGCCGCCGAGGACAGGACGGCGCCGTACATGGGCGCCCCCGGCGGCATGGGGTAGGGCCCCGACCGCCAGGCGGCGAACGGGTTGGCACCTTCCCGGCCCGCCACGCCGATGGCTCGCTCCACCTCGGCGTAGAAGGGTTCGAGCTCGTCGTAGTCGATCGGCCAGTCTTCGACGGCCGCTCCCTCCTGCGGGCCATAGGTGGAGAACAGCCTGAAGTCCTCCTCGCGGAAGCGCGGCACCTTCCCGTCGGCGTGCGTCCCGCCACCCCCGACGGTCGTCGGGATGGAGTTCACCTCGCCCACGTGCGTGTGCTCCCCTTCGTCGGCGGACCGGCGGAAGGCACGCGGCTCGACCAAGGGGTCGGGCCCGAGGAAGTAGCGAGAGACGAACTTGATCTCGTCGTTGGAGTAGTCGCTCGCCGGCCGGGTCGGGTCGTCGGGGTCGAGCAGGTGGTTCCGCCCCTTCTCCATGATGACCACCGACCATCCGGCCCGCGTCAGCACCTCGGCCGCGGTGGCCCCTCCGGGACCCGAGCCGATGATGACTGCGTCGGCCGTCACGGGCCCGAGACCTCGGCGTCGCTGTAGCCCCGAGGCTGCACGTCGCCCTCGTACCCAATGGAGGCCCACCCGACTCCGTCACGGTTCCCCCCGTACTCCGGCGGGCCGTACATACCCTCGCAGCAGTGCCCCCACAGCAGCTCGCAGAACGCCTCGTCGGCCCGGAGCCGGCGTCGTTGCTCCGACCCGTCCACGGCGGTGAAGTCGTCGCCCAGCGCGGCGAGGCCCTCCCGGTAGCGTTGCTGGAGCCCGACGACCGGCCCGTTGAACTCCCGCTCCGGCAGCCCCGACGACCCCTCGAGCCGCATGCGCCAGGCCAGCTCGTCGAGAGGGGCCAGCCGGTGGAACCTGGCGAACCCGGCCACCCCGCCGTGGCGCCCCGACGTCGGGCCGCCGGCCCAGATCCGGGGTGGGTCGAAGGTGAAGGCCCCGAGATAGCAGTCGATGTAGTCGGCGACGCCCGCCTCGTCGGCTCCGGGCGCCCCCTGGTCGGAGGGCATCATCTGCGCACAGGCGGCCCGGAGCGTGGCGTACTGCTGTTCGCTCAGCCAGACGGGCACCGGGCAAACGTAGCGTGCCGACCCCCCCAATTGCTGACGCCGCTGTCAGGTTACGGTCGCCGGCCGACCGTCCCCTGCGTCAGGGCGCGGGCGGGGTTCCGCCCGGGTCCGGGGCGACGGGATCCTCGTGATCCAGGGCGCCGACGCGGCGGGCGAGCCACAGCAAGGCCCGCTCGCTCTCGTCGAGGGCCCCGGTGACCAGATTGCCCGTCTGGCTCGCACCGAGGTCCACCACGCGGCACCAGTCCGTGAGCAGGCGATAGCCCGGGCCCCGGTAGTGCCGCCCCGCCTTCCGGACGGGCACGGCGGGCATGCGCAGCACCCAGGCCACGAGGCCGCCCGCTATCTCCGGGAACGCAGTCCGGTGGCGCTCCACCTCGGCGTCGTTGCCGGTAACCACGTCGACGATGTTCTCGAATGCCTCCGATCCCGCTTCGAAGTAGCCCGAGTGCGCCTCGACATCGGGGTGACCGGGCGCGTTCGTGCGCATCCGCGTGCCGCCGAAGGTCGAGGACGCCGGGGGCACCCCGAAGACGCCGAGCTCGGCGATCACGTCACCCGGTGCCTGCTCCGAGAAGAAGTGGGACCCGGTGAGGTGCAGCTCGCGGAGGTCGTCGACGGTCATGCCCGGGCTGCCGGCCACGACGACGTCGGTGCACCGCAGAGCGCAGTCGGCCAGCGCCGCCCCCAGCACGATCGACCCGAAGCTGTGCGCGATCACGGTCAGAGACTGCTCGGGCCGCAGGGACAGCGACGCGACGAACGACGTCAGGTCTCGGGCGGCGGCCACGAGGTCCTGGCTGCACTCAACGGCACCGGCGGCCGCGGCCGCCACGTCGACGGGATTGTCGTAGCCCTTCCACAGGACGACCATGGTGGACTCGGCTTCCTCGAACAGCATCTTCGCCTCCGGGATCCAGTCGTCGCACAGGTTGGCGCTGTCCCCGACACCCGGCACGAACACCGCCACGTGGCGCGCGCTGTCCATGTCGCCGAAGCGGATGGCGTAGTGCTGGAGTTGCGGGCGGTAGAGCAGGATGTCCCCGCCGCAGGAGAGAAGGGTCTCCAGCAGCCGGATGCGCTCCGGGGCGCCTTCGGCCTCGGCGCTCGCCAAATCCCTCTGCACCGCGACGGCATTGCTGGCGGCACGGCGGCGCAGCGGATCCGTCGCGGGCATGCGACAGGTTACGTCCCCGCGCGGGGCGGCCGTGCTGCCTAACCTGCTCTTGCATGGGTGAGGCGCTCGCCATCCTGGCCGCGGTCCTGTTCGCCGCAGGCACCGTCCTGCAGCAGAAGGGCACCCTGAGCACTGAGGCCGGGGAGGACGATCCGCGGTTCCTGCTGCAGATCCTGCATCGTCCGGTGTGGTTGGCCGGAGCCGTGCTGCAGTCCACCGGATGGGTCGTGCAGGCCATGGCACTCGACCGTGCCTCGCTGGTGGCGGTGCAGTCCCTCACCGCGCTGAGCCTCGTCCTCGCCCTGCCGCTGGGCGCCGTCCTGACCGATCAGCACATCGGGCGGCGCGAGCTCTCCGGCGCGACCCTGACGTTGGTCGGGATCGTCGTCTTCATCTCGGCCGGCCAGCCGCAGGGCGGCACGTCGCACCCCGCCGCCGCGACCTGGTGGACCGCCTGCCTCGTCACCGGTGGGCTCGTGGCGATGTTGTTCTTGGTGGGCCGGCGCTTCACCGGCGCAGCCAAGGCGTTGACCTTCGGCGCCGCGGCCGGGCTCGGCTACGGCCTGCAGGCTGCCGTGACCAAGACGTTCGTCACCGAGATCGGGAGCGGGGTCGTCGCCCTGCTCACGACCTGGTCCGTCTACGTGCTGATCATCAGCGCCGTGAGCGGCTTCGCCCTGCAGCAGTCGGCGCTCAAGACCGGCGTGCTCGCGCCTGCCATGGCCTCGAGCAACTCGGTCACCCTGTTCTCCAGCGTGATCCTCGGCATCACGGTGTACGGGGAGGCACTGTCCAAGGGTGGCTCCTCACACGTGGCCCCCACGGTGGTGGGGCTGATCATCGCTCTCATCGGCATCGCGCTCTTGGCGGGCTCGGAAGCCCCGCAGGGGTCGGCCCCGCCGGCCGCCGACCCCTCCCCGGCCCTGTGAGAACAGGGCCACCCGGAGCGGAGTCGCGCCGGGCGACGGTCGCCTGACCGTGCACCTCATCGCCGCGGTGGACGTCGCGGGGACCTGGTGGCAGTACCTGCTTCTGTTCGTGGCCGTTGCCGCCTCGTGGGCAGGTGTGCCCTTCGTCGGCGCCACCGCGCTCGGAGCGGCCGGAGTGGCCGCCAGCCAGGGCGACCTCAACCTGGCACTGGTCGTGGCCGTCTCGACGGTGGCGGGCGAGGTGGGCGGGCTCATCGGGTATGCGGTCGGGAACCACTGGGGCCGCGAGCTGCTGGAGCGGCCCGGTCGGCATCAAGCGGGACGCCAGCGGATGGTCGAGCGCGGCGAACAGGCCTACGCGAGGTGGGGGCGATTGGCCGTGTTCTTCACTCCCGCCATCGTGTCGGGCACGGCCAAGATGCGCTACGGGCAGTTCGTGCTCTGGAACCTGCTGGCCTCGCTGGGGTTCTCGGTGTCGGTTGCCGCCAGCTCCTACGGGCTGGGAAGGGTGTTCACGGGAAACACCTCGCTCCACGACTTCGTGACGCTGCTGGTTGGACTCGGTGTCGGCGTCATGGTGATGGTGCTGTACGTCCGCCGCCGGCACCGCCCGGCCCACAGCAAGCGCCCGTCAGCGGGGTAGGCCCAGGATCCTTCCGGCGATGATGTCGCGCTGCACCTGGGACGTGCCGCCCGCGATGCCGGCCGCCTTGCTCCAGAGCCACTGCCGGGCCCACGGTCCGGCCTCGGCGGACGACGGGTCACGACCCGCAACGAGCAGCGCCGCCTCGGAGAGCCCCTGCGTCATTGCGGTCCACGTCAGTTTGATCCAGCTCGACTCGGGACCGGGCTCCTCGCCGCGGCCGAGGCGCGTGAGCGTGCGGAGGTTGTGGAGGCGCAGCACCCCGAGGTCGATGTAGGCGCGCGCCAGCGCGTCGGCGACGAGCGGGTCGTCCAGAGCGCCGTTGGCCCGGGCCTCGTCGTACAGCCGGGCCAGGTAGGCCTCGTGGACGACCTGCTCCTTGAAGGGGAAGTTCGTCCCGCGCTCGTGTGCCAGCGTGGAACCGGCGACGGTCCACCCCTGACCCTCAATCCCGACCAGCTGCTCGGCCGGGACGAAGACATCGGTCAGGAACACCTCGTTGAACTCGGCGTCGCCGGTCATCTGCACCAGTGGCCGTACGTCGACGCCCGGGTCGGCCATGTCGACGATCAGCGCGCTGATGCCCTGTTGGGGACGCGGCGCATCGGGCTCGGTGCGGGCCAGGCACAGTCCCCACGAGGCGAACTGGGCGTACGACGTCCAGACCTTGCGCCCGGTCACCAGGTAGCCGCCCTCGACGGGAGTGGCCCGAGTGGAGAGGGAGGCCAGATCGCTCCCGGCGTCGGGCTCGCTGAAGAGCTGGCACCAGATCTCCGCCGCCGAGAGGATCGGCGGCAGGTAGCGCAGGCGCTGGTCCTCCGTGCCGTGCGCCAGCAGCGTCGGCCCGACCAGGTTGATCCCGACGCGGTTCACGGGTTGGGGGGCCTGCGAGCGGGCGTACTCGCTCTGGTACAGCGCGACCTGCACCGGTGTCGCGCTACGCCCGCCGTACTCGTGCGGCCAGTGGACGCCCACCCAGCGGTCGGCCGCCAGGGTGGCCTGCCACTCCCGCCCCCATGCCACCTCGTCGGCCAGGTCGACGAATGCGGGCGGGCGGTGCCCGTGATCGGCCAGCCACGCCCGGAACGAGGCGGCGAACTCCTCGTCCTCCCATTTCAACGAGAGATCCACGCCGTCCTCTTCATCGACACTGACATTGGCGTCACGCTAGTGCCCACTACAAACCGGCTCGCGCGTTCCTGTCTGCCGAGCGAGTGGCATCGTCATCAATTACATCATTGCCATGAGCTGTGGGTCGTGTCACACCGATCGGGCAATGTTAACGGTGTGATCGCCTCTGACCGAACTGCCGTTCGCGTTGGATCGGCCAAGCTAGTGGTTGACGGAACGGACCTGACCCTGGTGCGCAAGGCAGAGTTCGCTCTTACTCCCAGCCGGGTCCAGAGCCGCTCCCTCGACCAGCTGATCGAGTGGTCACTCGAACTTTTCAACGGTGCACTTCAGCACCGACGTGACGCCTGGCAGATCGCCAGGATCTCCATCAGCTGCTTTGACCAGTTCATGGAACTTCCAGCATTGCGTGAGGATCATCCTCAAGCAGAGCGTTTCGGGAACCGGCCCATGCGTGGAGCGCTGACTCGCGTCGACGAGGCCTTCGCTGCGTTCTTCCGTCGGATCAGAGACGGCCAGAATCCGGGTTTCCCGCGGTTCCGATCACGTGAGCGATTCCGGAGCGCCTTCTACGACGAACCGATTAACTGGGCCCTGAGAGGCGTATCCGCGGCGCCGGGCGGATACCCATCTGATCGCCCGGTCATCTACCTCCAAGGTGTCGGCAAGATGGCACTCTCGAGTCGTGCGGTCAGCCAGCTGCGGCGGTTCCTAGTACGAGGCGGCGAACCTCGGACCCTTACCATCACCAAAACCAAGAGCGGGTCCTGGCGGGCAACGGTCGGGTTCAGAGGAGTCCGCAGCCGGACGCTTGAAGAGAGCACCCGGGTAGGAGGAGTGGACCGGGGGATCGCCGTCACCGCTGCTCTCCCCGACGGCACGCTCCTTCGCTGTCCGGGGTTCTTGAAAGACGCAAGGGACCAACTCGCAGAGTTGCAGAGATCGCGAGCACTCCACCCGAAGTTCTCACCCGAGTGGAAGAAGTACAACAAGGCCATCGCCAAGACGTACCGAGTGGCGCGTCAGCGCTCGGAGAACTGGGCCCGCCACGCCGCCAGAGAGATTGTCGTCGCCTACGGCGTGATCATCCTGGAGGACCTCGCACTCGCCAACATGACGAAGTCAGCCAAGGGAACAATCGATCATCCAGGGAAAGGGGTCGCCGCTAAAAAGGGACTGAACCGGAGCCTCCAAGATGCGGCGTTGGGGAGACTTGCTTTCTGGATCTGCGTCAAAGCGGAAGAAGCTGGACGCAGGGTCTGGAAGGTGGATCCAAGGAACTCGTCGCGCGAGTGCGCGGCTTGTGGACACACCGAGGCCGCCAACCGACACCGGGCTCTGCTCGCATGCCGCCGGTGCGGACACCAAGAGCATGCCGACGTCAATGCTGCACAGGTGCTCAGCGCCCGTGGCCAGCTCGCAGATGCCCGCTGGCGCGCCGATGGGACCCCATTGCTCAAGAGACCGGCTCCGAGGCACCAGCGCCGCAAGTCCAAAGGGGGCGCAGAGGCAAACACCACGGACCCGACTGCCCTCGGGCATCGTGGATCAGCGTCAAATCAGAAGTACGGGGCCGGGTCGGCTCCTCACGCAGCCATCGCGCAACGCGCGACTTGACTTGCGACAGGCCCTATGGTGCCCTGCCGTGACCGCCCGCCTCCGGCCGACCTGGGTGCCGAGCCTCGCCCGCGTCTACCGGCGGGCCGGCGGGCCATGGGACGTGCCGACCCTCAATGCCCTGATCTCCGCCCGCGGCGGCGAGGTGGTCGACGGCGGCACCCGGCTCTCGGCCGACCAGGCGGACGCCCTCGTGGCCGCCGTCGCGGGCGGGCTCCGGGAGCGCGGGGTGACGAGGGGCGACGCGGTGGCGTGGCAGGTGCCCAACAGCCTGGCCGCAGCGGTGCTCACCCGGGCCTGCTGGCGCCTCGGCGCAGTGGCCGCACCGGTGCTCCACTCCTTCGGCCCGGCCGATGTGCAGGCGGCGCTGGCCCAGATCGACCCCGCACTCGTCGTCGAGCTCACGACGGACGCCCTCTCGGACCCGGTGGCACTGGCCGAGGCGCTCGGGGGGGCGCCCGTTGGCTCGGGCGACTGTCCGAGCCGGCCCTCCGACGTCGCGCTGGTCCTGTTCACCTCCGGCTCGACCGGCGTGCCCAAGGCGGTCCTGCACACCCAGCGCGGGCTGAGCTGGAAGGCATCGCTCATGGCTCGCGTGCACGGGCTCGGGCCCTCCGACGCCGTGCTCATGCCAGCACCGATGGCTCACATCTCGGGGTTGCTCAACGGTGTCCTCGTCCCCGGCGCGGCCGGGCTCCGCTCGGTGCTCGTGCGGCGCTTCGATCCCGAACAGGCGCTCGCGCTGGTCGCCCGCGAGCGGGTCTCGTTCCTCGCCGGCCCGCCGACCTTCTTCATCGCCATGGGGCGCGCCATGGCCGACGGTCCTGCGGCGGATGTGTCGTCGGTGCGACTGATCTCGAGCGGCGGCGCGTCGGTCACGCCGTCGTTCGTCGAGGACACCGCCCGTACCTTCGACTGCCGGGTGAAGCGGACTTACGGCTCCACCGAGGCGCCCACGGTGACGACGAGCACCGACGACGATCCCTTCGAGAAGGCCCGCGACACCGACGGGCGCGCGGTGGGCCACGTGGAGCTGCGGGTGTCGGACCCCGCGACCGGCGCGCGGCTGCCCAATGGCACGGCCGGCGAGCTCTGGGTCCGTGGGCCCGAGATGTTCGCCGGCTACGCCGATGCCGGCCAGACCGCGACGGTCGTCGCCCACGGCGGCTGGTTCCGCACCGGGGATCTGGCGACCCTCGACGGCGACGGGTGGGTGCGCATCGTCGGCCGGCTCAAGGACGTGATCATCCGCGGCGGGGAGAACATCTCCGCCTCCGAGGTCGAGGCGGCGCTCGAGGCACACCCCAACGTCCATCATGCGGTGGCCGTGGGCTATCCCGATCCCCTGATGGGCGAGCGGGTCGCCGCGTTCGTCGAGTCGGCGGCGCCGTTCGACCTCGAGGAGTGCCGCCGCTGGTTCGCGGGCCGCGGGATGGCGACCTTCAAGACACCCGAGAAGGTCGAGCGAGTCGAACGCCTCCCCCTGCTGGGCTCAGGCAAGGCAGATCGGGCCGAGCTGCGACGCCGAGCTGCCGCGACCTGACCGCTCCCGTGCGACGGCCCTGCTGGGGCGCCGAGCGGCGCCGAACTAACGTCTCACGCGTGCCCCGCCGCAATCTCGTTCCCGTCGCGATCCTGGCCGTCCTGGCCGTGCTGACCCTGCTCTTCGCCATCCTCGGCGCCTCCTCGGCGCCGAGTGGCGCGACCGTCGCCGTGCAGAACGCGTCGGTCGAGACCTTCGGCTCGCCCACCGGGTCGAACTCGTTCGCGATGGACGTCGTCAGCTCGGTTTCGGCCGGGGCCGGGACGGGGGCCATCACCCAGGTGCGCCTGGTCGGGTACGTCCCACCTGCCCGCATGGCCGTCTACCAGGTCGTCGGTTCCCGGACGCGGCTCATCGGGGTGCTCGACCCCACGGCCATCGACTGCGCGCTCAGCGCTTACACCGCTGTGGTGAGCGGCAGCACGCCATGGACGCTGACCGGGAGCACCTACACCCGGACCGAGAGCCTCGCTGCGTACTCGTCGCGGATGCCGCGCCCGTCGGGCTCCTCCTGCGAGCCCAAGCCCTCGAGCGTGCAGGGCCAGGTGCACGAGCGGGCGGCGGTCCGGTCGGGCTACCTCGTCGGCGTCCACTTGACGGTGGATGTGCCGGCGCAGAAGCTCAGCAACGGACGCCAGGCCGTGCACGGGGACGAAAGCGAGGCGCTGGTGCTGCTCCGCATCAAGGGCATCCCCACCCGGAGCCTCGGCTCCTAGGCCGACAGCGTTCAGGCGAGGGCCGCACCGGAATCGAGGCGCTCCCGTAGCACCGTCGCGATGCGGTCGCGGTGGGAGCTGGCATCGCCGAAGCTGACCTGGTCCAGCTGGGCCCGCTTCACGAACAGGTGCATGTCGTGCTCCCAGGTGAACCCGATGCCGCCATGGACCTGCAGCCCCGCGGCCATCACCCGACGCGAGGCGTCCGAGCACCACGCCTTGGCCATGCTGGCCGCCAGCGATCGATCGTGGTCGCCCGCCGCGGCACACCATGCGGCGTAGTACACCGTCGAGCGCATCCCCTCGACATCGACCAGCGCATCAGCGAGCATGTGCTTGACGGCTTGGAACGAGCCGATGGGCTTGCCGAACTGCACCCTGTCCTTGGCGTAGGCCACGCTCATGGCCAGGACGCGATCGGCTGCGCCGAGCATCTCCGCGCTGGCGAGGGTTGCCGCACGGTCCAGCAGCAGCTCCACCGCGTCGGCGCCCCCGAGCCATCGGGCCGGCGTCCCTTCCAGCGAGAGGACGCCCAGCTCCCTCGTGCGGTCCATCGCGGACACCGGGTCGGGGCGACCCTCCACCCGTTGGTCGACCGCATAGACGCCCCCCGCCGCCACGACGACGGCCAGGTCCGCCGACGGGGCGTAGGCCGCGGGCGCCGACTGCCCGCTCAGCCGGACGGAGCCGCCCGGGCCCGACCCGTCCACCGAGATCCCGTCCGGAGCGGCTGCGAACGCCACACAGCCGACGAGCGTGCCTTGGCTCAGCGCCTCCCGCCACTCCTCGGTTCCTGCGACCCCGCGCAGGGCACCCAGGGCGACGACGGAGGGCAGGAACGGCGCGGCCACGAGGCGCCGGCCGATCTCCTCGCAGAGCACGGCCACCTCCACCATCCCGAGACCGAGGCCCCCCTCGTCTTCGGGCACCTCGAGAGCGAGCCATCCCTGGTCCGCCATGGCCGACCACGCGGCGGCGTCGAAGCCGTGGGGTGCGTCCGTCGCCGCGGCGCCGGTGCCGTCGGGGCGCGGACCCTCGCCCGCCCCCGGGAGCGTGCCGACGATCGCGCCGGTCCCAACCCGGGCCCGGAGCGCGTCGTGTCCGGCCATCCGATTGAGCAGCGTGGCCGCCGCGTCGCGCAGCGCCTGCTGATCGCCTGAGAGGTCGAAGTCCACGGCGGCGCAGTCTACGGTCATCCCTGACGCCGGTGTCACCCGCCGTGACGCCTGTGCCATGCTGCGGCGGATGGATCTGCGCACGACCGCCGAGCAGGAGACGCTGCGGGAGGCGTTCCGGGCGTGGTTGGTCGAACACCTCCCCTGGCCCTACGGCGTCGGGCTCCCGCCGCGCTTCGACGACCTCGCGGACACGGTCGCGTTCGGGCGGCAGTGGCAGGCAGACCTGGCCGCCGACGGCTGGGTGGGCATGACGTGGCCCGAGGAGTACGGCGGCCGCGGCTCGGGCGCGGTGGAGAACTACGTCGTGATCGAAGAGCTGGCGCGGGCCCGGGCACCCGAGCTCGTCGGCCGCATCGGCATCAACCTGGTGGGGCCCACGCTGCTGGCGCACGGGACGGCGGAGCAGCGGGCGCGGTTCCTCCCCCGGATCCTCTCGGCAGCCGAGCTGTGGTGCCAGCTCTTCAGCGAGCCCGACGCGGGGAGCGACCTGGCGTCGCTGACCACCCGAGCCGAGGTCTGCGAGGGCGGGTACCGCGTCACGGGGCGGAAGGTCTGGACCTCCTACGCCCAATTCGCCGACTGGGGGCTCTGCCTCACCCGCAGCGACCCCGATGCGCCGAAGCGCCAGCAGGGCATCACGGCGCTCATCGTGGACATGCACGCCGACGGCGTGGCGGTGCACCCGCTGGTCCAGTCGACCGGTGAGGCCGAGTTCAACGAGGTGGAGCTGGACGACGTCTTCGTGCCGTCGGAGCGCCGCGTCGGTCTCGAAGGTGAGGGATGGACCGTCGCCGGTTCGACGCTGGCCCATGAGCGCGGCATCAACCCCCGGCAGCTCGTGATCCACTCGCAGTTGATTGAGGAGCTGCTCCGCCTGGCCCGCTCCAACGGGAGCTTCGAGGACTGGCGCCTACGCCAGCAACTGGCCCAGGCGGCGACCGAGGTGCGCCTCTTCCAGCTGCACAACTGGCGTTCGCTCACCCGCCTGTCCAAGGGGGAACCGCCCGGACCGGAGGGCAGCGCCCTCAAGCTGTACTGGAGCGAAATGTCCAAGCGGCTCCATCAGACTGCGTTGGACGTGCTGGGCCCGGCCTCACCCCTGTGGGAGGGCGCGCCCGGGAACCCCGACAACGGAGCGTGGCAGCGATCGTGGCTGTATTACCAGGCGTCGTCCATCTTCGCCGGCACCAACGAGATTCAACGGACACTCGTGGGCGAGCGCGTCCTCGGGCTGCCCCGGGGCTGAGCGTCCCCGGGCCCGACGGAACGGCGCGGCAGGATGGGCGACACAGGGAGGAAGAGTGAGATGGCAGAACACTTCGAGACGATCCGCTACGAGACCGACGGCGCCGTGGCCACCGTCACGATGAACCGGCCGGAGGTCGCCAACGCGCAGAATTCCAGGCTGATTGACGAGATCGACGCCGCCTTCGATCTCGCCGACGCCGACGACGCCGTGCGCGTCGTGATCCTCGCCGGCGCGGGCAAGCACTTCTCCTCCGGCCACGACCTCAAAGCGCTGGTCGGCGAAGAAAGCACCGATCCGTGGGTGGCGCTGCGCGACACGCCCGAGGGCAAGTTCCAGCACGAGAAGACGATGTACTTCGACCGCTGCCTGCGCATCCACGACTTCCGCAAGCCCACCATCGCCGCCGTCCAGGGCAGCTGCGTCGCGGCGGGCCTCATGCTCGCCGCCATGTGCGACCTCATCGTCGCGGCCGACGACGCCGTCTTCTCCAATCCCGTGCTCCGCCTCACCGGGGCCGGCGTGGAACTGTTGGTGGAGCCGTGGGAGCTCGGAATCCGCAAGGCCAAGGAGTTCCTGCTCACCGGGGACACCATTGACGCGCAGGAGGCCTGGCGCCTCGGCCTGGTCAACCGGGTCGTCCCCCGGGCGGAGCTGGCGGCGGCCGCCCACGCGCTGGCCGACCGGATTGCCCTCGTCCCTCCGGTCACGGCCCAGACGGTCAAGGACACGCTCAACCACACCGCGACCCTGATGGGCAAGCGCGATGCACTCAAGTACCACTTCATGGCGCATCACTGGGTCCACAATTCGGCCACCGCGCTCGACGCGCTGGCGGCGCGCAAGGCGAAGGGCTCCATGCGGGAGGTCATGGCCGAGCGCGACAAGGGCCAACCGGCCGGATGAGCGGTCCGGTGCCAGGGCCACTCTCGGGCATCCGCGTCGTCGACGTCGGCACCCGGATCTCCGCCCCGTTCTGCGCCGGGCTCCTCGGCGAGCTCGGGGCAGACGTGATCAAGGTGGAGCTTCCCGGCCAGGGCGACTTCATGCGCACCATGGGGCCGTTCGTGCCGGTCGAGGACGGCCCGGACTACTCGCTGTCGTGGGCCGTCGAGGGCCGGGGGCGGCGCGGGGTCACCTGCGACCTGCGGCAGCCGGAGGGAAAGGACCTCTTCATGCGGCTGGTGGCGAACGCGGACGTCCTGTGCGAGAACTTCCGACCGGGCACCATGGAGCGGTGGGGGCTCGGCCCCGACGACCTTCCCGACGACCTGGTCTACGTGCGCATCAGCGTGTTCGGGCAGACCGGCCCGTACGCGCCGCGCCCCGGCCTCGACCGGCTGGGCATCGCCTTCGGCGGTCTCCTGTACCTCACCGGCGACCCCGACCGGCCCCCGGTGCGGCCCGGGGTGACGGTGTCGGACTATCTAACCGGTGTGTTCGCCGCCTTGGCCGCCGTCGCCTCGCTTTACGGGCGCGACACGGCGGGCCGGGACGGCGATGGTGACGGCCCGGTAGGTGAGGTGATTGACGCGCCCCTGTACGGATCGATCCTGCGCATCTTGGAGTGGACGCTCGCCGGCTACGACCGGCTCGGGATCGTCCGCCAGCGCGAGGGCAACCGGCTCTCGCATTCGGCCCCCCTCGACAACTACCCGACGGCCGACGGGTTTTTCGTCTGCATCGTCGCCGGCTCGGACGCCAACTTCGGACGCCTGTGCGCCGCCATGGCCCGACCGGACCTGGCCCGCGACCCGAGGTTCGTGACGCTGGCCGAGCGCGCGGCACGGGGGGACGAAATCAACGGGATCGTCGCGTCGTGGACCTCGGAGCTGACGGTGGAGGAGATCACGGCCCGCTGCGTCGAGCACGACGTGCCCGTCGGGACCGCCTACAGCGCCGCCGACATCTTCGCGGACCCGCACATGGCCGCCCGGGGCGACCTGGTCTCGGTCGAGGACCCGGTCATCGGGGCGGTGCGCCAGCAGGCGCCGTTCCCGAGGCTGACCAAGAACCCGGCGCCGGTGCCCACGGGTGCCCCCCGGCTCGGCGAGCACAACCGCGACGTGTGGTGCGGGATCGTGGGTCTGAGCGAGGCGGAGTTGGCAGAGCTCACCGCGCGCGGCGTGCTCTGACCTCTCCGCTAAAGAGAACTGACGAGCCGCCCCAGGAAGGACGCGCCGCCGAAGGTGAAGATCCCGCCGTCCGCGGCGGCCATCCAGTAGCCGTTGGTGACGTTGTCCGGCGCAATGCCCACCACGGGCGCCGCCAAGGAGAGGCCGCCGGTTGAGCCCATGAAGGGCGCCTGGCCGTACGTGAAGATGCCACCGTCGGAGGCGACGAAGCGGTAGCCCCGACCGTTCGGCGACGCCTCCATGCCGACGATCGGCTTGTTCAGCTGCATGCCGCCGGTGCTCCCGAAGAAGGGTGCGTGGTAGCTGAAGATCCCGCCGTCGGCGGCGACCTCCCAGTAGCCATCGGTCGCCGGGTCGGCGGCCACACCGACGATGGGCGAGTCGAGCCACGAGCCGCCCATGGAACCGTAGAACGGCGCGTCCCCGTAGCTGAAGATGCCACCGTCGGAGGCCACCATCCAGTAGCCATGGCCGTCCGGTGTCGATGTCATGCCGACGATCGGCTGGTTGAGATGCAAGGACCCCGTGGATCCGTAGAAACCCGCGTCACCGAAGCTGAAGATGCCACCGTCGGAGGCGACCAGCCAGTAGCCGCGGCCGTCCCGCGTCGGCGCGATGCCGACGATCGGCGAGTTGAGCGGACCCGACAGTGAGCCGTAGTTCTGTGCCGTCCCGAAGTTGGCCACGGTGCCGTTCGCCTCTGCCTCCCAGTAGCCCGTCCCGTTACTGAGCGGAGCGATGCCGATCGTACGCGAACCGGACTCGATCACTCCCGACTGCACCTGACCCCACGTCAAGGTGACGTCGCTCGGCGGTGCGCAGGATCCGACGATGACGGCGGCGAAGGAGCCCCCGGCGTACCCGGTCGGCGAGAACGCCGCTCCCATGGAGAGGATCGGCTGACCACTCGGGCAGTTGCTGAACGGGTGCAGGATGATGTCACGGTGGCCCCAGCATCCCCACAGTGTCGCAAGGCTGCAGGCGCCGTTGGTCGTCGATGACCCGCTCCAGCCGTCGTCGTACATCCAGAAGTAGTCGGCTTCGAGATCGGAGGCCAGGCCGCCGGCCCAGATGGAGCCGCCGTACGTGAGGGGGGATCCACCGGTCACGGCAGTGGGGAACGAAGGATCCGTACCAGCGTCCGCACCCGCCTGCGCATAGGAATTGAGCTGTGAGGTGAGGTAGTCGATCGGCGGCAGTCCCCGGTCGATGCGCTCGTCGTTCACCAACGTGAACAGCTGCTCGGGGACCGACTCCCCGGCCAACGCCCCCTCGGTGATGCCCATCGGACCCACGCCCTCCGCGGCGCGGCCGTTGTCGATGGAGCTCAGCCAGTCACCACTGCTCGGCGCGATGTTCGCGGGCGGGTTGGCCGGAGGCAGGATCCCAGCTGCTCCCGCGGGTGCACTCGTCAGCCCAGCCGCCACGGAACCGATCATCATGAGTCCGATCGGCAGCAACAGTGTCGCGCTACGGCTACGGGCACTGCGAAGCACGGTACGTTCCCCCTCTGGACTTCCGTTCTGTACCTCTGTGCGGTTCAGTATGTGGAAAGAAGAGTGCGAATTGAATGGGTCCTTTTGACTAGATGCGGTCCATGACGACCTGGCCACCACCTGCAAGGACGCAATTTGTGCGCGCACTGTTGCGATCGCGTTGCTGAATCTGCAGAGAACACACCCACCCGTCGAATCGCACCCACGACGCGCTGAAGTCGTACCGATTCATGGTCGGCTGCACCCGTTCCTCGCCGCGTGATGATCAGGTCGAGGCGACGAGCCTCTCGAGCGCGCGCCGGTCGACTTTCTCACCGGCCGTGAGCGGCAGCGTGCTGAGCACCACCATGTCCTCGGGAAGCTTGTAGCGCGCCAGGCGTTCGGCCGCGAAGTCGCGTAGCTGCGCCAGGTCGGGCGTCGACCCATCCGGCTGCGGCACCACGACGGCCACGCCGACCTCGCCCATGACAGGATCGTTCCGGCTGACCACCGCGACGGCGGCCACATCGGGATGGTCGGCCAGCACGCCCTCGACCTCCATTGGGTAGACGTTGTAGCCGCCGCGCACGTAGCGCTCGCGGCTGCGCCCGGCGAGGTGCAGCCGGCCGCGCTCGTCGACCCAACCCAGGTCGCCCGTCCGCACGCTGCCGTCCTCGGTGAAGGTGTCGGCGTTAGCCCCGCTGTTGCGCCAGTAGCCCTCCATCACCGCCGGCGACTCCAGGCACACCTCACCGATCGCGCCGGCCTCGACCGGGGCACCGTCCTCGTCGAGGATGGAGAGCCGCACTCCGGGCTGGGGACGCCCGACGCTCACCTCGGCATCTTCGTCGGGGTCTCCGAACGAGGTGCCGCACCCGATGCCGGCCTCCGTGCACGAGTAGCGCACGGCCAACGGGGCGCCGATGCGCGCCCGTGCCTCGCGTACGAGCGCGGGGGTCGCGGGCCCTCCACCCATGACGACCGCGCGCACCGACGAGAGATCCGTGGTGGCGAACGTCGGGTCGCGCAGCATCAACGCGATCTGCGTCGGCACCCCGCCGAGCGCCGCGATCTTCAGCTCGGCGATCATGCGTAGCGCGTCGGCCGCCCTCCAGGGTTGCTGCGAGAGGTGCTGGGTGCCGCCCTTCTTCAGGTTTCCGGCCAGCTTCGTGGTCGGGCCCAGGTGGGCGAGCGCGGAGCCCGCCATGGAGTGTCCCCCGCCACCCCAGGCCTCGCCGACGTCGCACTGGGTGATGAAGCGGATCTGGCGCCCGCAGAACACGGCCCCTTTCGGAATCCCGGTCGTACCCGAGGTGAAGACGATCGCGACGGGGCGGTCGTCGTCGGGCGCGAGCGGCGCGGGCGCGGCCCCCGGTCGGCGCACGCCCTCGAGCACGGCGCCGGGCTCGACGGCGGGCACAATGCGGAGCGTCGTGAACGGCGCGTCGGGCTCGGAGGGAGCCAGGTCCCCAGTGGTGATCACGACGAGGGGGTTGGCCGCCCGCAACACGGCGACGCGTTCGGACTGCACGAGCTTCGGGTTCACGGCGGCGGTGACGGCGCCGAGCTTCGCCGCCGCGACGTAGGCGATGAAGTGCTCGGGCAACGTGGGCAGGAGCAGTCCGACGACGTCACCCTCCCCCACACCGAGCTCGGCCAGCCCCACCGCAGCCTCGTCGGCCATGGTGTCGAATTGCTCGTAGCTGATTGTCAGCCCGTCGTCGGTGACGAACGCGGGGGCCGCACCGAAGCGGTCGGCCGCCTCGGCTGCAGTCTCTGCGAGCATGCGTCCCGCCGCCTCATGCCCGGGGCAGGCCGAGCACGCGCTCGGCCACGATGTTGCGCTGGATCTCCGACGTGCCGCCGGCGATCGTGCCGGCGAAGGAGCGCAGGTACTGCACCGCCCAGGCGCCGTCGTAGAACGAGCTCATCGCGCTCGATTCCAGCGGATCGGCCTCGAAGCGGGCCAGGTCCCATTCGGTGAAGCGGTTGGGGCCCGGGCCGTCGAGGTCCAGGCCCTCGGTCCCGAGGGCCTCCTGGGCCAGCAGACAGGCGCGCTGCTCCGCCTCGCTGCTGAAGAGCTTCAGGACGAGGTGTTCGGGGGGCATCTCGCCCCGGGCGGCCTTGGCGAAGCCCCGGTAGCCGAGGCAGCGCATGGCGGCCGTGTCGGTGGCCAGACGGCCGATCGCCTCTGCCACGCGGGGGTCGTCGCCCACCGTGCCGCCACGTGCGCCGGGCCGCTGGGCCACGCGCACGAGGGCCTTCAGCGTGCGTTCCATCTTGGAGACGTTCATGATCCAGAGCATGCCGCGCTCGTGGCGCAGCGATCCTTGGCTGACGACCCAGCCGTTGTTGAGGTCGCCGAGGAGGTTCTCCTCCGGCACCTCGACGTCGGTGAAGAAGACCTCGTTGAAGTCGACGTGGTGACGGTCCGTCAGCTCGGGCAACGGGCGGCAGGTGATGCCCGGCGTCCGCATGTCGATGATCAGCACGCTGATGCCGCGGTGCTTGGGCGCGTCGGGGTCGGTGCGCACGTAACACATGCAGTAGTCCGCCTCGTGCGCCCCCGAGGTCCACACCTTCTGCCCGTTCACTACGAAGTGCCCGTCGCGCCGCACCGCCTTGGTGGCGAGCGAAGCGAGGTCGCTGCCCGCGTTGGGCTCGCTCATGCCCACGCACCACGTGATCTCGCCCTTGAGGGTGGGGAGAACGAAACGCTCGCGCTGGTCCTCGGTCCCGAATTCGACGATGGAGGCAGCGCAGATGGAGAGGCCCTGCGGGTTGAGCGATCGGGGCGCCATCCGCTCGGTGATGACCTCGAAGTAGACCATCTGCTCCTGAGGTGTGGCGTTGCGGCCGCCGAGCTCGGGCGGCCACCCCGGAACGAGGTAGCCCGCCTCGAACATCGCCCGCTGGAAGTCGCGGGCCCAGTCCGGCAGGTGGGCCGACGAGCGCCGCATCTCATCGGTGACGACGTCGAGCGAAGGCAGGTGCTCGTCGAGCCACGCCTCGAACTCGCGGCGGAACTCGACCAGTGTGTCGTCAGGAGCGAGCCGCATGGCCAACTATGACACGGGCGTCATTCGGCGGGCGAGTCACCGTCGTCGTCATCGGTGAAGCCCGCCTGGCCCTGCTTGAAGCCGCGCCGGGCCGCGGGCAGGGCCTGGATGGCGAGCACGATCCCGAAGGCGGGCTCGGTCAGCAGGATCGACCCGGCGACCTCGTCCCAGGTGGCACCGACCTCGGCGGCCAGCCGGGCGTGGCGCTGCACGCCACCGGGCTGGCGCGCAATGACGGTGCACACCATGCGGATCAGCTCGTGCGTCTTGCGGTCGGGGGCGCGCAGGGAGTCGATGGACGCCATCCACGCGCTTTGCGCCTGCAGGACGCCGGGCGCCCACTCGTTGAGGAATTTCTCCGAGGGGAACGGCCAGACGTCCTCCTCGACGTCGATGTCGAGCCACTCGTCGGGGTCTTCAGCGTCGCGGCCCGGGCTCATCGTCACCTCATCGTACCGTTGCGCTGCGCTCAGGCGCCCGGCTCGGGGTCGCGGGGCTGGCCGAGGATCCGCTCGGCGATCACGTTGCGCTGCACCTCGCTGGTGCCCCCGGCGATGGTGAGGCAGCGCGTCGAGAGGAACCCTTCCTCCCAACGCTGGGCCTTGCCCCCCAGCACCGCCGCATCCGCGCCGTAGAGCGCCATCCCCATCTCCTGGACCCGCTGCTCGTGCTCGACCCCGAGCAGCTTGCGCACGCTGGAGCCGCTGCCCGGGTCCACCCCCGACAGCGTCCGCAGCGTGGCCCGGTGGCCGAGCAGCGCGATCGACTGCGCCTCGGCGATCAGATGGCCGAGCCGCCCCTCCATGCTCGGCGGTGCCGCCTCGCCGCGCTCGCGGCGGCGGGCCATCGTCCGGATGAGGGACTCCACGCCGTTGCCGAAGGACGCGCCCGAGGACATGGACACGCGCTCGTTGGCCAGCGTGGTCCGACCAATGCGCCACCCGTCGCCAGGGGCGCCGATCACGGCGTCGTCGGGGACGAAGACGTCGTTGAAGAACACCTCGTTGAACATCGCGGCGCCAGTGAGCTCGCGCAGCGGCCGGATGTCGATCCCCTCGGTGCGCATGTCCACGATGAAGTAGGTGATGCCGGCGTGCTTTGGCGCCTCGGGGTCGGTGCGCGCCAGGCAGATGCCGAAATCGGCCGTCTGGGCGAGCGACGTCCAGACCTTCTGGCCGTTGAGCACGTAGCCGCCTTCGACCCGGGCCGCCCTCGTGCTGAGCGCGGCCAGGTCGGAGCCGGCGCCGGGCTCGCTGAACAGCTGGCACCAGCTGAGCCGTCCGAGCAGCGTCGGCCGGACCCAGCGCTCCTGCTGTTCGTCGGTGCCGTGGGCGATGATCGTGGGCAGTGCCCACGCCCCCACCGCGAGGTGCGGCCGGGGCACGCCTGCCGCAGCCAGCTCCTCGTCGATGACGAGCTGCTCGAGCGGCGAGGCACCACGCCCCCACGGGGCGGGCCAGTGCGGCATGATCAGCCCGGCCTCGGCGATGGCGACCCGCTGCTCGCCGTCGCCGGCCGCGGCAACGCCGGCCACGACGGCGCGGATCTCGTCGCGGAGCGACTCGGCCTCGGCAGGCAGTTCGGCGACCAGGTTGCGTCGGGCGCCTGCGATAGCCAGCTCGGCCACCTCGTGCTCGAGCGCGCCGACGTCGCCGCCCGCGACCAACTGCAGGTTGGCCATGGCGCGCTTGAGGTACAGGTGCGCGTCGTGCTCCCAGGTGAACCCGATCCCGCCGAGGATCTGGATGCACTGCTTGGCGCAGTGCGCGGCCGCCTGGAGCCCGACCGCCCCCGCGATACGCGCGCTCAGCGCACGCCCCTCCTCACCGCCGCTCCAGGCCGCCGCGGCGTCCCACGCCACTGCAGCGCACTGCTCGACCGCCACCAGCATGTCGGCCAGGGCGTGCTTGACCGCCTGGAACTGGCCGATGGGCCGCCCGAACTGGACCCGGACCTTGGCGTACTCGGAGGCCGTCTGGAGGCACCAACGGGCGATCCCGGCGCTCTCTGCGGCGGCCAGCACCTGCGCGAGGCCGCGCACCTCGTCGTCGCGCAGGACGACCTCCGGGCCGCCCGTCGCGACGGTGAGGCCGTCGCCCACGAGCTCGAGCGCGCCGATTGGTCGGGTGGCGTCGAGGGCGGGAAGCACCTCGACCCGCACCTGGGCCCCGAGCAGGTCGCGGTCGAGCAACAGCCATTCCACCCCGCACCCTCGGTCGAGCGGCACCAGCACCAGCCGGGCCGTGGGCAGGCCCAGCACGGGCCGCATGGACCCGCCGATGGTCACAGCGTCGTCGGTGCGGACACGGGGCAGCCACGGGTCGCCGAGCGCCACCGCAGCCGTGACCGTGCCGTCCGCCAGCCCCGGCAGCAGCGCCTCGCGCACGGCTCGGTCCGGGTGGCCGGCAAGGGCCGCGGAGACGAGCAGCGTCGGGAGGACGGGTCCGGGGAAGAGGGAGTGCCCCATCTCCTCGACCACGACGGCGACCTCGGCCAGCGTGAACCCCTGGCCGCCCTGGGCCTCGGGCAAGTGCAGTCCCAACCACCCCTGGGCGGCCATCTTCTCCCAGACCGCTGGCGGGTCCGAGGCGGGTCCCGGTGCCTCGGCCACCGCCCTCGGCTCGCCCGGCGGGCAGTGGGCCTGGAGCCACCGCTCCACGGTGCGCCGCAGCGACTCGTGATCCTCGGTGACGGCGATCGGCACTACGCGCCCGCTTCGGGTGGCACCTCGACCCCGTCCCGCCACAACGAGATGGCCCCCACCGGGCAACCCTGGGCCGCAATGTGCAGCCGCTCCTCGTCGCTGGCGGCCGCGGTCGAGGACGACGGCGTGGCCGTCGTCGCTCAGGTCGAAGGTCTCGGGCGCCCAGAACACGCAGTTGCCCGACCCCATGCAGCGGTCCCAGTCGATCCGGACGTCCAGAGGCCCCGCCATCACGCCGCTCGCAGGACGATGGCGCTCGTGGGCACGCCCTCGCCCGAGGTCACCAGGCAGGTCCGGGCGCCTCCGACCTGGCTCGTCGAGGTGCCGCGGAGCTGGCGCACCCCCTCGGTGATCAGGTTGAAGCCGTGCACGTAGGCTTCCGACAGCCCGCCGCCCGAGGTGTTCGTCGGCAGCGACCCCGAGTCCCAGCGCAGGTTCCCGTCGGCCACGAAGTCAGGCGCCTCCCCCCGCTTGCAAAACCCGTACCCTTCGAGCGACAACAGGATCAGAGGCGTGAACGCGTCGTAGATCTGGGCCACGTCGATGTCCTCGGGGCCGATGTCGGACTGGGCCCACAGCTTCTCTGCGCAGGCCCAAGCGGGACCGGTCAACGGGTCGTCGCAGTAGTAGTTCACCATCGACTCGTGCTGACGGTGCAGGCCCTGCCCGAACGCGTGCACCAGCGCCGGTGGGTGGGGGCAGTCCTTGGCGCGCTCGGCCGACACGAGGACCGCCGCCAGGGCGCCGTCGGTCTCCAGGCAGTTGTCGAAGAGGCAGAGCGGCTCGCTGATGTACCGGGCCGTCATGTAGTCGTCGAGCGTCATCGGCTTGTCGTACATGAGCGCGGCCGGGTTGCGGTTGGCGTGGGCCCGGACCGCCAGCGCGACCTCGGCCAGGTGCTCACGACCACCCCCGTACTCGTACATGTAGCGGCGCGCCAGCATCGCGACCTCGTCGACGGGGCGCAGGAGGCCGAACGGCCGGGTCCACTGGGCCTGGATCGGAAGCCGCGAGGGTGCGGCCGCCCAGGGCCGGGCGGTGCGTGCCCCCCGCTTGCGGGAACGCCAGGCCACCACGACGTCGGCCTGGCCGGTGGCGATCGCCATGGCGGCGTGCCCGATGGTGGCGCAGCCCGCGCCGCCGCCGTAGCCGACCTGCGAGAAGTACGTGATGTCGCCCGCCCCGATCGTCTTGGCCAGGGTGACCTCGTCCGTCGACTCCATGGTGAACGAGGAAAGTCCGTCGACCTCCGAGGGTGCGATCCCGGCGTCACGCAACGCAGCCACGACGGCCTCGGCCGCCAGCTGGCCCTCGGGACGGTCGATGTGCTTGGAGAACTCGGTCTGGCCGATCCCGACGATGGCCGCCGCGTCGCGCAGCGGGTTGGCTCTGCCGCCCATGGACCCGAAACCTACCCTCCGAACACCACCGGCAGAGAAAGCGGTGAACGGAAGGCCAGACCCTCAATATGCGGAGGTTCCGCCTCGGGGTCCAGGGTGAAGGGACCGAGCCGGTCAAAGAGCGTGTTGATGGCGACCCGAGACTCCATCCGGGCGAGATGCATGCCCAGGCACACGTGCACACCGAAGCCGAACCCGACGTGCTGGCGAAGCTCCCGGAACATGTCGTAGCGGTCGGGGTCGGCGTACTTGCGCTCGTCGCGGTTGGCGGCGCCGATCATCAGCGCGATGTCGGCTCCCTCCTCGATCCTGACCCCGGCCAGCTCGGCGTCGCGGGCCGCGCGCCGCAGTATCAAACACACCGGCGGCTCCCAGCGCAGAGCCTCCTCGAATGCCTGCGGATAGAGCGAGCGATCGTTGAAGAGCACGTCGAACTGGGTGCGGTCGCTGAGCAGCGCCAGCAGGAGGCTGCCCGTGGCGCGGTAGGTCGTCTCGACCCCGGCAGGCAGGATCAGGCGCAGGAAGGAGTAGATCTCCTCGTCGCTCAGGCGCTCGCCGTCGACCTCGGCCCGCACCAGGTCGCTGATGAGGTCGTCACCGGGCGTGGCGCGGCGCTCTGCCATGACCTCAATGAAGTAGTCGCGCAGTGCGACCGATGCCGCGATGCCTCTCTCCCAGTTGGTCGAGACGCTGGTGAGCTCCAGCGCCCAACGCTGGAACGTGGGGTAGTCCGCGAGGGGCAGCCCGAGGATGCGGGCGATCACCTGCACCGGGAAGTTGAAGGTGACGTCACGCACGAGGTCGGACCGGCCTCGGTCCGCGAACGAATCGATCAGCTCGTTCACCACGACCGCGACGAGCTCCTCCTCCCAGCGCTCGAGCACCTTGGAGCGGAAGCTCGACGCGACGAGGGTCCGGATGCTGCGGTGCTCGGGCTCGTCCATCTGCAGGATGGTCCGGCCCATCACCATCCCCATCACCTCCTCGTAGACGCACGACGAATACGTCTCGTTGTCCCGGAGGACCTGCACGACCTCGTCGAACCCGAGCACCATCACCGACGGGGGCTTCTCGGGGTCGGCGGGTTCGGCTCCCTCTCCGAGGTCGATCGGCCCGGTGTGCACGGGGGACTCCCGGCACAGTTCGTGGAGCCTCGGGTAGGGGTCCCGGATGCTCCCGCTGACCGTGTCCTTGAGCTCGAAGGGATCGAACGGAACGATGACCGCATCGGCGGCCTGATGAATTGCTGGCATCTTGCCGACTAACCCCCTATTTTGGGCGCACCCCCGGGGGTCAACGTGACTCCCGTGTCATCCATAGTAAACGAACGTTGGGGTGTCCAGCGCAAGTGCGTGCCCACGGCAACGTGTCTGTGGGGTTGCGCAGGTCCATTTCGGCTCGCCTCAGCGCACGGAGCTGCAGGGTGGGAAGCTCGGGTCGGGGTAGGGAGCCGAGGAGGAACCGGCGGGAATCGCATTTCCCGAAACATCGAACGGCGGAGGAATGGGAATGAACATGACGATGGACTCCCACGCCAAGGGCACGAGACCATCGGGGCCCGGCGGGGTCGGGCAGGGCGAGGGGTCTGCGACCAGGCGACGGATCCTCAAGATCGCGTTGACGCTGATGTCCCAACGGGGGGTCGACGGGACGAGCATGCGGGACCTGGCGTCGGCGGCGGAGCTCAATGTGGCATCGCTCTACCACTATTTCCCGAGCAAGCGGGAGCTGCTGGAGGCGGTCCTCGTCGAGCAGGGCGTGATGCCTCTCCAGGCCCCTCGGTCCGATTTCAACGGCGAGGCACCGGAGAACACCTTGGAGCACCTCCTGGCCGACATCTTCGTGACCATGTTCGAGGTGCAGGACTTCGTGCGCCTCATGATCGGCGAATCGATGCGCGACGAGTCGACGGCCCGAGCCGTCGGGCTGGACCTCTTCACGTCGTTCGACGCCCACATTCAAGAGTGGGTGGTGCAGAACCGCCCCGACCTCGCCGAGCGCTCTGGCGCTCCCGAGGTCGCCCGCCTGCTGACCGCGACACTGGTCGGGGTATTCGTCCAGTACGCCGCCGGAGTGCTCGATGAGGAGGGGCCCGACCTGACCGCGCTGGCCCTGCGGCGAGCGCAGGAGGCGGCCCACATCCTCAGACCTCCCGATTAGGGGATTCTGCGCGCGCCACGCCCGGTCGCCAGCGGGCCGCGGGGCGCCGCCAGCCCGATCCTCTGGTGGCGATGACAGCTCCTAATCGCTGTAGTGCGCATCGGCGTCGGCCAGGCGCTCGGCCAGTCGGGCCAACATCTTCACCCCGATGCCCTGTGTCGTCGTCAGCATGGCGCGGAACTCGCGCACGTCGAGCACCAGGAGATCCATGTCGGTCTCGGCCACGACGTCCGCGGTGCGGATGCCTCCCGAGAGGAGCGCGAGCTCCCCGAAGTAGCCGCCCTTGGTGAACGTGGCCACCTCGCGCTTGCCCAGACGGCATGAGGCGACGCCCGACAGCACCAGGAAGAACTCGCGGCCGGGCGAGCCCGTCGTCGTCAGGACCTCGCCCTTCTGCACGCCCACCGGCGTGCCGAGCTGGGCGATGGACCGCAGCTCCTTCTGCGAGCAACCCGAGAAGAGCGGCACGGCTCCGAGGAGCTCTATCTGCTGCTTGGGGATGTGTGTACGCATGTGACCGCCTATCGCCGGTTTGTACGTCTTCGGTACGCCGCTGGGAGCGTATCTGCCCCATCCGCCCAGCGCCGGGTTCACCCTCTGGTAGCGGCGGAGCGCCATCAGCCGCCACCTCGGAGCGTCTCGCGCAGCACGAACTTCTGGACCTTGCCCGACGGCGTCCTCGGCAATTCGTCGACCACCCGCACCTCCTCGGGCCACTTCTGGCGGGCCAGCCCCGCGGCCGCCAGGTGCGACCGCACGGACTCGAGGTCCGGCGCGTCGTTCCCCGGCTGCATCCGGAAGAACGCGCACCCGTGCTCGCCGAGGCGCTCGTCGGGAGCGGCGACGACGGCGACCTCGGCCACCCCCTTCATGTGGGCCAGCAGCTGCTCCACCTCCGCCGCGCTGACGTTCTCACCGCCTCGGATGATGATGTCCTTCACGCGGTCGGTGATCGTGAGGTAGCCCTCCGGGTCGATGACCCCGACGTCCCCGGTGCGGAACCATCCGTCCTCGTCAATGGCGACCGCGGTCAGGTCCGGGTCGGTGTAGCCGGCGAAGCGGTCCGGTCCCCGGGTCAAGATCTCCCCGGGCTCTCCGATGCCGGCATCGCGCCCGTCCTCGTCGACGGTCCGTATCTCCACCCACTCCAGGGGGCACCCGTCGGTGTGGATGCGCTTCTCCTTGGGGTCGGTGTGCTGTGACCCGCTCACGGAGGGGTGCTCAGTGCATCCGTAGGACCGCACCAGGGAGATCCCCAGCTCGTCGGCGCGCTCCGCCACCGCGTTGGGGATCGGCGAGCCGCCCAATCCGATGTAGCGCATCAGCTCGATGTGCTGGGGTCCGAACCCGGGGCAGTCCAGCAGGCTGGTGAAGAAGTAGGTCGAGCCACTGCCGGCCGCGATCTGCTCCTCCACCATCGCGTCGAGGACGGTCGGGGGATTCCAGCCGTCGATCATGTAGATGGGACGGCCGCTCACCAGCGGGCACAGCAGCCCGCCCAGCATCCCGATGGCGTGCCCGACCGGCGCGCCGACGAGGCTCGGCCGGTCGCGCAGGGCCTGGTGGCCCGCGAGCTGGCGCACCTCGCACCCGAGCGTCCGGTGCGTGTGCACGACGCCCTTGGGGTCCGCCGTGGTCCCCGACGTGTAGGCGATGAGGGCCGGGGCGTCCGGGTCGACCGCAACCGGGCCCGCGATCGCCTCGGCCCGCCGCAGATCCTCGAAGGGGAGGTACTCCGACCTGCCGCCGCCCTCGGCCTCGTCGCTTTCGGGCGCGTCGCCCTCGGGCACCTCGCCCACGACGATCACGTGCTCCAGATCGGCCAGGCCGTCGCGGACGGTCGCCAGGTCGGCCAGGTAGTCGCGCTGGCCGATGCGGGACACGATGATCAGCGCCCGGGCCCGGCTCTGGCGGAGGATGAAGCCCACCTCCTTGGGCCCGTAGAAGTGCACGATCGGAACGAGCGTCACGCCGAGCATGGCGCAGGCGTAGAAGGTGATCGCGGCCTCGACCCAGTTCGGCAGTTGGAAGGCGACGAGGTCGCCGGGCCCGAGCCCGAGGGCACGCAGGCCACCGGCCACGCGCAACGACTCCTCGTACACGCCACCGACCGTGCCGACGTAGGGGTGCGTGGGAGACCAGATGCGGAGCCGGCGCGTCGGATCCTGGAGCAGCGCGTCGCTGAGGAACTGCCCGAGGGAGCGGTCGTCCCACGCCCCTTCGGCCCGGTAGCGCTCGGCCAGCGGCGCCGGCATCGGGCGGAGCTCGAAGCGGGCGGGGGTCACGCCGACTCGATGAACAGCGCCGCCAGCCGGTGCCGCTGCGCACCCGCCCCGCCCATGAGGATCTCGTTCTGCTTCACCCGCTTGAAGAGGAAGTGGGCGTCGTTCGCCCACGTGAAACCGACGCCGCCGTGCAGCTGGATGTCGTCGCCCGTCACCCGCACCCCTGCCTCGGCCGCGTAGCTGGCCGCCATCGCCGCCGACTGGGCGCGCTCGGGAGACTCGGTGTCCGAGGCCCAGGCGGCGAACTGGAACCCGGCCCGGGCCATCTCGACCTGCTGGAACATCTCGACCAGGCGGTGGCGCACGGTCTGGTACGTCGCCACCGGCTTGTCGAAGACGACCCGCTCCGAGGTATAGGCGATGGCCTCGGCCAGGGCGCGGTCGGCCGCGCCAACCGTCTCGGCCGCCAGGGCGACGGCGATGTCGTCCTGGACGCGCTGCCACAGCGCCGCCTGGCTTCCCGGCGGCCCCAGCGGCACGACCGGGGTGTCGTCGAGCACGAGCCGCGCCAGCTTGCGGGTCGGATCGAGCGAGGGGATGAGCTCTCCGCCCGGGTCCTCCAACAGGTAGGAGCGCACGCCTTCCTCGCTGCGTGCCACCACGATGGCCCAGTCCGCCGTGTGGCCGTCGACCACGGCGGCCTTCTCACCGGTGAGGACCCAGCGCGACGCCTTGCGGCGCGCCCTGGTCCGCACGGTGCCCAGGGGCTCGCCGTGACCCAGCTCGCCCAGGGCGACCGTCCCCCGCCGGGTGCCCGAGGCGAGGTCGCCCAGCAGCTCGGTGGCCCCGAGTGCTCGGGCGGCCAGCGTGGCCGCGACGGCAGAGGAGAAGAAGGGTCCGGGTAGCGGGATGCGGCCCATCTGCTCCAGCACGACGCACATCTCGAGCAACCCGGCGCCGCCGGTGCCGCCGTGCTCCTCGGGCACCAGGAGGCCGGTCCAGCCGAGGTCGACCAGGGTGGAGGAGAGGGTCGGCGTGATGCCGGCCGGGTCGTCAGCCAGCTGCCGGAGCAGATCGGGCCCGCACTCGCGCTCGAGCGCGCTGCGCGCGACCTCTTGCAGCGCGAGCTGCTCGTCGTCGTACGTGAAGTCCACGGCCTCCCCTGGTCCCCGATCCCTATGTCAGTGCCGCGCCGTCGCCGTTCCCTGACACCGGCGTCAGAGTACACGGTGGTCGGCTACCCTTCCCCCGTGGATTTTGCCCTCGCGCCCGAGGACGAGAAGTTTCGCGACGAGCTCCGGGCGTGGCTGGACGAGAACCTGCCGCCGTTCCTGGAGGCCGAGTCCCTCGGGGACGATGCAACCCTGTCGGGCGAGGCGAGCCAGCTGCGCAGGCAGAAGTGGCAGCGCAAGCTGCACGAGGGCGGGTGGGCCGCCATCCACTGGGGGCCCGAGTACGCCAACGGGCGCACCATCAACGCCATGCAGCGCCTCCTCTACTCCGAGGTGATGGCCGAGTACCGCACCCCGGGCATGTTCAACACCAACGGGATCTGGCAGATCGGGCCGATGATCATTGCCTGGGGCACCGAGGAGCAGAAGGCGCAGTGGCTGCCCTCCATCCTCGAGGCGGAGGAGCACTGGTGCCAGGGCTTCAGCGAGCCCATGGCCGGCAACGACCTGGCCAACCTGCGCACCACGGCGATCCACGACCCAGAGACCGACGAGTACGTGGTCAACGGGTCGAAGATCTGGATCAGCTCGGCCCACCTGGCGACGTGGGGGCTGTTCCTGCTGCGCACTGACCCGACAGCGATTGAGCGGGGGAAGAAGCACGAGGGGATCACCGCCTTCATCCTCAACTTGAAGACGCCGGGCATCGACGTGCGCCCGATCCGGGACATGGCGGGCGAGGAGCTCTTCAACGAGATCTTCTTCACGGACGTGCGCATCCCGGCCTCGTGGCGCCTCGGTGACGAGGGCGCCGGCTGGATGGTCGCCATGGGGACGCTCGGCTACGAGCGCGTCGGCATCGCGTCGCAGATCGCGATCCTGTCCGCCGACTTGCGCGCCGTCGTCGAGGCGGCGCGGTCGGTCAACCCGACCGCCCTGGAGGACCCCTCGCTGCGCGACCGTATCGCCAAGGTCTGGACGGAGATCGAGCTGGCCCGGCTGCTCTCGCTGCGCGCGCTCAGCAAGATCATGAAGGGCGAGAAGAACTGGCCCGAGGTGCCATTCGCCAAGCTGTCGTGGTCGTCCATGGCGCAGACGCTGGCCGAGCTCGCCGTCGACCTGCTCGGACCGGCCGGAGTGTTGGCGAAGGGGGGACCGGACGCGGTCGACCGCGGCAAGTGGACGCGCCTGTACGCCTTCCAGCGCTACTCGACCATCGGCGGCGGCTCCACCGAGATCCAGAAGAACATCATCGCGGACAGGGCCATCGCCATGCCGGGAAAGTCGCGCTCCTGACCGCCCGTTCTGAGTGCGCGGTGACACGGCACGGCATGGCGCGGGCGGCGCGCACGGCATGGGCGGCGCCGCACGGCATGGCGCGCTCGCCGCGGCACGGTTGCAGCGCCCGCCGTGTCTCTTTTTTTTCTCTAAACATCTCGGTTTGTAGTCCCACCAGAGAGACGCCCGGGTCGACCGACCCCCTCGACGCCACGTCTCGCAGAACCCGGGCCCGATGAGCACCGACCCTCGCGCTGCGTGCATCATCGGCGTCGCCCGCCACACCTGGCACCCCGACGACCCCGAGGTCGGCGACCAGGGCGCGCCCGAGCCGCTCGCCATGTGGGAGCAGGTGGCGCGGGCCGCCGCCGCCGACACCGGTGCCACGGACGCGGCCGGCCTGCTGGGCGCGCTCGAGAGCATCGACGTCGTCTACTCGCAGTCCTGGCAGTACGACGATGCGGTGGCCCGCCTGGCCGACCGGCTGGGCGCGGCGCCGGCCCGGCGGCGCTACTCGGGCATCGGCGGGTCGGTGCCCCACGTGCTCGCCACCGAGGCGGCGCGTGTCATCGGGTCTCGCGACCTCGACCTGGCGCTCATCACCGGCGCGGAGGCCTTGGCCACGGTTCGCCGCCTGAAGAAGGCCGGCGAGCGGCCGCAGTGGTCGTTCCGCCCGGCCGAGAAGCGGCCCTTCCCGATGGACATGGACTTCCACCCGTCCGAGATCAGCCACTCGGTCTTCGAGGCGTACCTGACCTTCGCGCTCTTCGACAACGCCCGGCGGGCGCATATGGGCCGGGGCCTCGACGAGCATCGAGTTTCCCTGGGGCAGGTCATGGCACCCATGACCCGGGTCGCGGCGGCCAGCCCCCACGCCTGGTTCCCGGTCGAGCGCAGCGCGGACGAGATCGTGCACGCGACCCCCGAGAACCGCATGGTGGCCTACCCCTACACGAAGCTGATGACCGCGATCATGGACGTCGACATGGCGGCCGCGCTCGTGCTGGCCAGCGCGGAGAAGGCCGACGCGCTCGGCGTGCCCGAGGACCGCCGGGTCTACCTGCGCGGGTGGGGCTACGCCGAGGACCCCTCGCACGTGAGCGCCCACCCGGAGCTGTGGCGCTCCCCCGCCATGGCCGCCGCCGCCGGGCGCGCGCTGGCAGGCGCCGGCATCGACGTCGACGACGTGGCGCACCTCGACCTCTACTCGTGCTTCGCCAGCTCGGTCTGCTTCGCACTCGACGCCCTCGGCATCGGCGCAGAGGACGAGCGGGCCGCGGCGGTCACCCAGACCGGCGGCCTGCCGTACCACGGGGGCCCGGGATCGAACTACATGACCCACTCCATGGCGGCCATGGCCGAGACCCTGCGGAACCACCCGGGCTCCTACGGGCTCGTGAGCGGGGTCGGCATGCACATGCAGAAGCACGCCTACGGGGTCTGGTCGACCGCACCCGGCGGCGGGGTCGTGGCCGCTCCGGCGCCGTACGAGGCCTCCGCCGCACCGGTGGCGATCGTCGGGGCCCCCGAAGCCGGCACGACGGCCACGGTGGCGACGTACTCGGTCCTGCACGGGCGCGACGGGGAACCCGAGCGGGCCCTGCTGATCTGCGACCTCCCCGAGGGCGGCCGCTGCTACGCCCAGCTCGACGGTGGGCCCGACGCGCTGCGCGAGGCAGAGGTCGAAGAGCTGATCGGGCGGGCCGTGACGCTCTCGCCTCGGGACCAGCTGAACCTGGCCCGGCCCTCCTGAGGAGGACGTGACGGGGCAGGTCGTGGCCGGACTCGACGGCTGTCGGGCCGGGTGGGTCCTGGCCACCGCACCGGCCGCGGGGCCCGGGGCACTCCGCGTCTCGGTGGTCGCCGACCTCGGCGCCGTCGTGGCGCTTGTCGAGTCGGGCCGCTTGGCCGCTGCGGCCATCGACATCCCGATCGGGCTCTCCGCGCGGGATCCGCGCCGCTGCGACGGGGAGGCCCGGCGCCTCCTCGGCCCCCGGCGGAGCTCGGTCTTCCCGGCACCGGTCCGCAGTGTGCTCGGGGCGACCAGCTACGCCGAGGCGTGCGCCCTCTCGCGCCGGGCGTGCGGGCGGGCCGTCTCGCAGCAGCTGTTCCACATCCTGCCCAAGATCCGTGCGGTGGACATGCTCCAGTCTCCCGCGCTCCAGGCGAAGCTCTTCGAGATGCACCCAGAGCTGAGCTTCGCCGTCTTAGCGGGTGCCCCGATGGCCTCCAACAAGCGCACAATCGAAGGCCGCTCCCAACGGGCGTCGACGCTCGCCGCGATCTTCGGCGACGTGGTGTCCCTCCTCGACCCACCGCCGACGGGGGCGAAGGCGGACGACGTGCTCGATGCGATGGCGGGCGCCTGGACGGCCCGCCGCTACGCCGCCCGCACCCACGTGCAGCTGGGCGGTGAGCTCGACGAGCGGGGCCTGCGCATGGAGATCATCGCCTGACGGCACTCCACCCGACGCGGCACTCCGCGGGGCGCCGCACGACGCAAGTCGCCGTCACCGGCACGCCCTGATCAGCTGCCGGCCCGGGGCGCACTCGAGTGGAGGTCCAGGAACTCCGAGACCCGCAGGACCCGCAGGAGCGCGCGCACCAGGAGCGGCACGTGCCCGAGATCCTCGTCGACCACGACCTCGGGCCGGGTGAGCTCGTACACCTGGCGCCGCGTGATGAGCCGCACGGCGCCGTGGGCGAACGCGTTCTTCACCCATTCGGCGTCCTGGCCGTAGGTGAGGGCGATCCGGAACCCGTCCATCGTCCGGAACACGTTCACGGGGGTGCGGTACACGGTCCTGGTGCGGCGCCCCACATGGATCACGATGCCCATGCCGGGCAGCACCCCGGCCACGTGGACGGTCATCCTGTTGGTGACGGCCCGGTTGAACCGCGCCAGCCCCCGCCGCAGCCACGGCGAGGACGGCATTGCGTGCGCCCGCGGCCGCGGCCGGACGGAGTGCGGGCTCATACGAGCGTCAGGCCCCCGTCGACGGCCAGCACCTGCCCGGTGATGTAGCTCGCCTCGTCGGAGAGCAAGAACACCGCCGCGGCCGCCACCTCCCACGCCGTCCCCTGGCGGCCGAGCGGCACCGGCGAGCGCGTCCGCGAGGGCCGCCCGGCAGAGGCGGCGCGGCCGAGCGGGGTGTCGATGAGCCCGGGGGCGAGCACGTTGGCCCGGATGCCGCGCCGGGCCCCCTCCACGGCGACGTGGCGGCTGAGGCCGATGAGCCCGGCCTTCGAGGCGTCGTAGGCGGGGATGCGGCTCCCCGGCCGCAGGCCCGCCACCGAACCCATGAAGACGATGGAGGCGCCATCGGGCAGCGTGACGAGGGCGCGCCGCACCAGCATGAAATGGGAGCGCAGGTTGAGCGCGAAGGTCCGGTCCCACTCGTCGGGCGACGTGCCGGCGACGCCCATGCCGAAGCCCGTGCCCACGTTGAGGACCAGCCCGTCGGGTGCCAGGCCGCGCTCGTCGGAGACCGCCAGGCGGCAGCCCTCCTCGGTCGTCACGTCGGCGACCACGACCGCCGCCTTGCCGCCCTCCTCGGTGATGACGCGCCAGGTCACCTCCGCTGCCGCCTCGTCGCGGTCGACGCAGACGACCGACGCTCCCTCCCGCGCGGCGCGCACCGCGATGGCGCGTCCGTTGCCGACCGGGGCGTCCGGGTCGCGCGACGGCTGGGTGCCGGCGCCGATGACGGTGATGCAGCGACCCTGCAGGAGTGACGTCATCGGGTCACGGGCATGTCCGTTGTCCGCTCCTCCGCCGGACCGCCCGGCACGCTCTGCGCCAGCGCCTCGGCCCGCGGCTCGAGCGGAAGGCGCAACGAGCGCAGCACGGTGGTCAGCATGAGGTAGTGGGCGATCAGCATGAGGAGCTCGACCAGCTGGCCGGGGCCCAGGTGCGCGGCGAGCGCGTCCCACGTGGCGTCGGACACCGCGCCGGTGTCGGCCGTCTCGTCGACGGCATCCAGGGCCGCTCGCTCGAGCGGGGCCCAGGTGACCGCAGCGATGCCCGGCGCGCCCAGCGCGGCCAACTCGGTCCGGGTGATCCCTTCCCTCTCGCCCAGCTCAATGTGCTGCGCCCACTCGTAGCGCCCGCCGAAGCGGTAGGCGGTGCGCAGGATCACCAGTTCGCGCAGCCGAGGGGAGAGGCTCCCCGAGAGGAGCGCTCCGCCAAAGCCGAGCCAGCGCCGGAACAGTTCCGGGTCGGCCCGGCCCAGCGTCGTGAAGATGTGCATGGGTTCGGTGGTCCCGCCGGGCGAATGCTCGAGCAGGCGGGAAAGACGGTCGTCCCACTCGGCGGCCGGGAGCGGCGGGATGCGTGGTCCGGCTGGGGCCATTGCCGCATCGTAGAACCGCTGGCCGTGCCGGGCCTCTCCAAGGCTCGCCCATGATGTATATGCAGCCTTCCGAAACGACGCCAATTAACGAAGGCTACATATACGGCGAGGCGAAATGCGGCGAGCCAGGCGCACCCTCAGCGGAGTGGCCGGAACCCTATGGGTGGCGGTTCCGAGCCCGGCAGGCGGTGGATCGCCGCATCGGGCCGGACCACCTCGTCGATGATGCCGTAGTCGACCGCGTCCGCCGCGCCCAGGAACCGGCCGCGGCTCAAGTCCTCCTCCACCGCGGCCGCCGGCCGGCCGGCGGCGGCGCCTAGGCGCGCACAGAATCGACCGCGCTCGTCGGCGCGCACCGCGGCCCACTGGGCCACGTTGCGCACGTGGGCCTCCAGCTGCGTGGTGGGCTCGCAGAGCGAGAACCGGGTGCTCGGCATGGCGGCGCGGTGGGCGCAGACGGCCACGACGCCGATCGCGCCCGCCCCCACCTGCCCGAGGCAGAGCGCCCGCACCGGCACCCCCATCAGCTCGATCACGTCCATGAGCGTGAGCGATGGGCCGAGCGCCGCCTCGCCACAGTCGACGCGCAGGGTCACCGGCTCGTCGCCCTCGGCATCGAGCGTCATCAGCTCGGCGGTGACCCGGGTGACCGATCCTTCGTCCAGCGGGCCGTGCAGCAGGACGACGCGCTGGGCCAGCAGCCGGCGGGCCAGCGCCTCCGAGAGCGGCTCGACGCCATCCCCGAAGCCGGGCCACTCCCGGTCGGGCCGCTCGCGCTCACTCATGTTCGATCCTCCATTCCAGCCGCGCGCCGAGCGCCGTGGTGTAGCGCTCGACGGTCGAGAGGCGGGCGTCGAGGTCGCCCGCCTCGAAGCGCGCCACCGCCGACTGCGAGGTCCCCATGCGGGTCGCCACCTCGGTCTGGGACAGCCCGAGCTCCCGGCGCAAGGAGCTCAGCTGGCCCGACACCGAGTGACGGCGCTCCGCCATCTCGGCGAAACCGGGGAACACGGTCGGATGGCGGCGCTCACTCACGACACCGATTATCTCATATCTGATATAACGGGGAAAGGACCCATTGAGAGGAGCGCATCGACATGACCCCGAACCCCAGGCACGACGGCCTGCGCCACGTCCTCGTCCCCACCGTGATCGAGGAGGGGAACCGGGGCGACCGGGCATTCGACATCTACTCCCAGCTGCTGCGCGAGCGCATCGTCTTCCTCGGCCAGGAGGTGGACGACCAGGTGGCCAACCTGATCATCTCGCAGATGCTCTTCCTGGAGGCGCAGAACAGCGAACGGGACATCTACCTCTACATCAACTCCCCGGGCGGCGTGGCCTACGCCGGCATGGCGATCTACGACGTCATGCAGCACGTGGAGCCCGACGTCTCCACCATCTGCGTCGGGATGGGGATGTCCGCCGCCGCCATGATCCTCGCGGGCGGCGCGGGCGGGAAGCGCTTCGCGCTGCCCAACGCGCGCATCATGATCCACCAGGGCTCCGCCGGCACACGCGGGGCACCGTCGGACATGGAGATCCAGCTCCGCGAGGTCCTCTCGCTCACCCACCGCATGTCGGAGATCATCGCCCACCACTCCGGACGGCCGGTCGAGCAGGTGGCCCAGGACATCGACCGTGACCGCTACATGACGGCGGGCGAGGCCCGCGACTACGGGATCATCGACGACATCATCCTGCCCCGCCGCGGCCTGTGCGCGCCCGGCGCCGCCATCGAGCCCGAGCTCCAGGTGGCCAGCGCCTGAGCTGCCCCGACGGGGCCGCCTCGCCGGCCCGACCACCCTTCCCCACGGAGGTCGGAGCGCTTCGCACGGGCAACGCAGTGCCGCCTAAGGTGGGTGACACGAGTGTCAGGTGAATGGCACGAGGGGAGGACCGAGATGCGCGCCGAAGATCTGATCCTGGTCAGCGTCGACGACCACGTGATTGAGCCGCGGGGGATGTTCGACGGACTGCTGCCGGCCAAGTACCAGGACAAGGCACCCCAGCTGATCCGCCGGCCCGACGGGACCGACTACTGGTACTACGACGGGAACGAGATCCCCAACGTCGGCCTCAACGCCGTGGTGGGGCGGCCACCCGAGGAGTATGGGATTGAGCCCATGTCCCTCGACGACATGCGGGTCGGCTGCTACGACGTGCACGAGCGGGTGCGCGACATGTCGGTCAACGGCGTCCTCGGCTCCATGTGCTTCCCCTCGTTCCCCCAGTTCTGCGGGCAGCTCTTCGCCCGCCGGGAGGACAAGGACGAGGCGCTCGCCATGGTGCGCGCCTACAACGACTGGCACATCGACCGCTGGTGCGGGGCCGAGCCGGGCCGCTTCATCCCGCTCTCCATCCCCGCCATCTGGGACCCCGAGCTCGCCGCGGCCGAGGTGCGCCGGGTGGCCAAGAAGGGCTGCCATGCCGTCACCTTCTCGGAGAACCCCGAGAAGCTCGGCTGGCCCTCGCTGCACTCGAGCCACTGGGACCCCTTCTGGACGGCCTGCGCAGACGAGGGCACCGTGATCTGCATGCACCTCGGCTCGTCGTCGCAGATTCTCGTCACCTCCGCCGACGCGCCCATCGACGTGATGATCAGCCTGCAGCCGATGAACATGGTGCAGGCCGCGGCCGACCTGTTGTGGTCACCGGTGCTGCGCAAGTACACGGACCTGCACTTCGCCCTCTCCGAGGGCGGCATCGGCTGGATCCCCTACGCACTGGAGCGCATCGACTACGTGTACCAGCACCACCACAAGTGGACGGGGCAGGACTTCGGCGACATGCTGCCCAGCCAGGTCTTCAAGGACCGCATCATCACCTGCTTCATCGACGACGCCTTCGGCGTCGCGAGCCGGGACTACCTCAACATCGACAACATCACGTGGGAATGCGACTACCCGCACTCGGACTCGACGTGGCCGACTGCGCCCGAGGCCTGCATGAAGTACCTGTCCGACGTACCGGACGAGGACATCAACAAGATCACCCACCTCAATGCCATGAAGCACTTCCACTACGACCCGTTCAGCCTGCGGCCGCGCGAGAAGTGCACGGTGGCAGCGCTGCGGGCCGAGGCGGCCGACGTCGACACCTCGCTTGTCTCGCGGGCCCGGGGCCACACGGCCACCAACGCGGACGGCATCGTGAGCATCTCCAGCTTCACGCTGCCGACGTCCGCCCGCGACTCCGCGGACTGAGCAGGTCCTCGCCCAGTCGCACGCCGTTTCCAGCCTGCCCGCCGATCCGAGGGAACACCGGAGCACATGTCGATCGACTACGCCGCCAGTGACGACCACGTCGTCACCATCACCATCAACCGCCCCGAGGCGCGCAACTCGCTGGACATGGAGCACTTCTTCCAGCTGCGCTCTGCATGGGAGCGCTTCGGTCACGACGACGACGCCTACGTCGCCGTCGTGACCGGGGTCGGCCGGGACTTCTGTGTCGGCGCCGACCTCAAGACGTACATCCCCCAGATCACCGAGCTGCAGAAGAAGATGAAGTCGGGCGAGGTCAGCGAGATCGGCGGCTACCGGCTCGACGACGGGGTCAAGGCGGTACTGCGCGGGACGAAGCTGTACAAGCCGATCATCGCCGCGGTGAACGGCACCTGTGTCGCGGGCGGCATGGAGATGCTCGGTGGCACCGACCTGCGCGTGGCCAGCGACACGGCGACCTTCGCGGTCATGGAGCCCAAGCGCGGCCTGTTCGCCGGCGGGGGCACGACGGTGCGCCTGCCCCGCCAGATCCCCTATCCCGCCGCGATGGAGCTCCTGCTCTGCGCCGACCAGGTACCGGCACAGCGCGCCCTCGAGATGGGACTGTTGAACGAGGTGTGCCGGCCGGGCGACCTGATGGAGCGGGCCTACGACTACGCGCGCCGGATCACGGCCAACGGGCCGCTCGCCGTGCGCAAGACGAAGGAGTCGGTGCTGCGGGGCCTGGCCACCAACATGCCGGAGGCCTACAAGATCGAGTCCGAGATCTCCGGAGAGGTGTTCTCCAGCGAGGACGCGACGGAGGGACCGCGGGCCTTCGCGGAGAAGCGGCCGCCCAACTGGAAGAACCGCTGAGCCACGGGCGGGCCCGGCCTGGTGGCCGGGATGCCGGTGCTGGCGGCCGGGCCAGCCTTCTCACCGGTTCCGCACCAGCCGGCCTCACTCGGACCGCAGAACCTGCCCCGGCGCCACACGGGAGGCCGACCACGCCGGCATGCCCGCGATCAGGTTGACCACCACCAACACGGCCGGCACCAGAACGGCCAGCGCCAGCAGCGGGACCACCGGTGGGCTGGCGGAGCCGATCTCGGATGCGACAGTGCTCCAGGCCCAGCGCCCGGCCGCGGCGCCCACGGGCAGACCGATCACGAGTGCCGCCAGCCCGATGGAGGTCGCCTGCCACGCCACGACGCCCATGACCTGACGACGGACGAAGCCCACGGTCTTGAGGATGGCCAGGTCACGGCGGCGGCGCCGTATGGAGACGATGAGCGCGTTGCCGACGGTGGCGACGCCGAGCACGACCACCAGGGCGGTGAGGACGAACGGCAGGCGGTCGACGTCCTGCAGGTTGATGACGTCCTCTGGCGGCACGTGACGCAGCACGTCATGGCCGAACTGACGCTGCAGGCTCGCCAGACCTGCCGAAGGGCTGACGCCGTCGGCGTAGCGGACCAGGAACAAGTTGAAGGAGGACTGCGGGAGCCCGTTCTCTGCCTGTTGCGCCAGCGCGGTCTGCTGGGCATGGATGGCAGGCCCGTACACCCAGGCGCCGTCCCCCATTCCGTTGGTGAAGAGGTCGCCGACCGACGGCGCGATCATCTCCCCGACCACGTGCAAGGTCAGCAGGCCTCCCGGAGTCGGCACATGCACGTCCTGCCCGATGTGCCGGTGCAGGAGCTGCATCGTCTTGGTCGCGAGGACGATCTGGTCCTGGCTGCGAGGCTCGTGCCCGGCGACAAGCGTCGGGTGCACATGTCCCTTGAAAGAGTCGAGGCCGATCAAAAAGTCGATCACGCGATGGTCGATCACCGCGTTTCCCTGACTGGCGCCGGCGACGATGCTGATCGCGGAGTATCCGCCGACGTCCGGGTTCCGGGAGAGCAAGGCAGCTTCCTGGGCCTCGTGATTGGACTGGTCGTTCGGGTTGCCGACCAAGACGTCCCAGTTCCAGCCCTGGATCGGCGGGCTCGAGATCAGGTGTCCAAGGCTGGCCGCGAACGTGAGGACGGCAGCCAGCGTGGCGACGGCCACGACCGCGGTCACCAGGCCGCTCGCCGTCGAGGTAGCGGTCCCGACCCGTGATTCGAGGCCGAAGCGCATGCCGATGGACACCACGGGGGATGTGGCGCGGCCGACAAGGCCAGAGGACCATCCGGCGTGGTTTCTCCGCTCGTCGACCTCCGCGGCCTTGGCGTGACGGCTGACGCGCAGCGCTGGGACCAGCGCGGTGAGCGTGACGAGCACAGCCAGGATCACGAAGCCAAGGGCGAGGTAGGCGACGTTGGCGTCGAGCCCGGGGTGGATCTCGGCCTGCCGCGCCAGTCCGACCGGCATGAGCGGCGAGGCGGCAAACGCCACGGCCACGGCGAGGGCGGCGCCGGCAACGCCGACGAGCGCCGCCAGCAGGAGCACGACGGCCACCACCTGGCCGCGGTCCGCACCGAGGCTGCGCAGCACGAGGTAATCGCCTGCCTGGCTCTGGACTTGACGTCCGAGCGCCTGTCCGACGAACAGGATCGTGACCAGGGCGACGAGCAGCCCGAACGCGATCAGCGCCGCGACGTCGAGATGGATGCCGCGCTCCGCGCTCGCCGCAGCCTGGCGCATCCCGTACACGTTGCCCGGTGACCCGACGGTGACTGCCGACTCGGACGACGCCCCGGAGACGGACCGGTCGAACGCCTTCCAGTCGGCCGCTCCGTGGTGGAGCCGCACGCCCACGAGATTGATGTCCGGCACCTGCGAGACGGGAACTCCCAAGCCGCCCGCCAGCCGCTGGAGGAAGGCAGGGGTGGTGTAGAGGTTGCGTTGGACCTCGTAGCTCACGCCCTGGCTGTCGACCAGCGGGAGGACCGCGTTGACATCCTGTGGGAAGCGCACGACCCCGGTCACGTGAACGCGGTACGAGGGGCCGGTCGGCCGCATCGGCGCGGCCGACGAGCTGGCGGTCAAGTTCCCACTGCGGACTTGTGCGTAGGAATAGGCATACAGGCGGATCGTGCTCCCGACATGCAGGTGTTGCCCGGTTGCCGCCAGCTCGTTGACAGCCACCTCGAAAGGCCGACGCGGATCGGGGAGCCGGCCATTGAGCACCAGCGGTCGGTCCACGCTGCGGTACAGGTCAGTATCGGCGTCGCCGATGACATTGAGCTTGTCAGCACTGACAGCAGCGTTCTGACCGGTCCGGTCCGGCGTGAGGAAGAGGTAGGGCGCACGGAAGTACGCCGCGACCTGGGGCAGATTGACGATCCTTCTCTCTGCCGGCGCGAGGGTCAGCGAGTCCGCCGGACCTGGGGTCTGTGGTGGAGAGAAGACGTTCCCGAAGAGGAATCCCCCGTCGTCGGCGAGGGCATACGACAGGAACTCGGGAACGGCGGTATCCGTGCGCTCGGCCCCGGCGAACGCGGCGATGCTCGCGCCGCCGCCAATGCCGACCACGATCGCCAGCACGACCAGCATGCGCCAACGGGTCCGCAGCTCGGCCCGCGCTCGAAACCAAACCAGACTCATCGACGACGTCTGCCCCGAGCGCGACCCCATACTGAAGCAAATTCAGCCACGATGCCCTCAGCCGGCCAAGGGTGGTGGCAGGCAGGGGCGATGGGAGGTTGCCATCACCTGGAGTTCGGGCGCGGCGCGGAGGGCTTCGATTGACTGCAACGCTGGTTGAGCTCCTCGGTCCGTCGAGCGCGAATCGTGCCCTCGATTGTTGGAGCGGGACAGCATGCCAGATCGCGCTGCATGTCCGGAGTCGGCCCGAAGGGGGCCGACTCCGGCGTCAGTGCCGTCCGAGCGCGTAGACGAGTGTCACCTGATCGCTCTGCAGCTGGGTCCCTGGTTCGAGCGGGACGCCGGGCGCGTTCGAGGCGGCCCCGGCGGAGTCAAAACCCTGGTACGGCAGCGGGCTCGGCGGCCCCGTGTTGTCGGTGAGCGAGCAGAGAGCGCCGAGCCTCTTGCCGGCCGAGGCCGCCATGGTCTCGGCGTGCGACCTCGCCTGGGCGACCGCATCGGCCCGTGCCTCGTCCTGCACCTTGGTGGGATCGCCGAACGAGAACGTGAGGGATTGGATCTGCGCCGCGTCGCCCGTCGCGTTCACGACCGCGTCGACGGTCGAGCCGGCGGTCGAGATGGTGCGCAGCGTGGCGGAGAGGGTCTCGGAGGCCTGGTAGCCCGTGAGGGTCGGCACGCCGTGGGGATAGGCGTATTGCGGCGCGAGGTTGAGAGCGGTCGTCTGCAGGTCGCTTCTCGCCACCCCCGCGACCGTCAACGAGTTGATCGCCTGGCCGACCTTGCTGTTGTTCTGAGCCAGTGCGGCCGCCGAGCTCCCCGCCGTCGTGTTGAATCCGAACACCGCGGTCAGCACGTTCGGCGTGCCCGAGGATTGCCCCGTGCCCTGCACCGTCAGGTGAGGGGTCGAGGAGCCACAGCCCGCCGTCACCGGGCCCGGAGCGCTCGCGCCGGCGTCGGTGAGCGCGAGGCCGAGTCCCGCTCCGCCCAGCAGCAGCGCACCGAGGGTCACGGCGAGGACGGCTCTGCCGCTGATCCGGGACCCCCGCCGCGTCGTGGCCTGGTCGTCATCGTCCATGTCGTGCACCTCCCGTGCGGGCCGAACGGCGTTGGTGCAGGAGAGACGCTGCGCGGGGCGGATCGGTTCGGCCGGGCGGGCCGGTGCCGCCGGGTGCTCAGCAGGCAGCGCCGGGGCCGCCCGCGGTCAGAGCGCAGGGGCCGCCCGGCGCAGGGCCCGCAGGGACGGGAAGCCGACGACGAAGGTCTGCAGCCTCCAGCCCCGGGGCGGCAGGCCGCGCCGGCGGGCCATCGGGCCGGCCGCCAGGGCCTCGACGGTGTGGATGACCGCCGTGGCGGCGAGCAGCGCCTGCAGGGACTCCCGGGACGGGAGGGCGTCGCCGCTCATGTCGTTCGCCCTGTCGTAGGACGGCTTGCTCAGGGCCAGCTTGGACAGGACGACGATGCCGCCGTCGAGGAGGAGGAACCAGAACCACGAGGGGCGCACGACGCCCGTCCGCCTTGCCTTTGCCATCGGACCGTTCTAGCGACCCCGGGCGCCCGGGAGCAATCGGACGGCTTCCCGGGGCCCTGCCGAGCCGGCCGCGGCGGCGGCCAGCTGCCCGCAGGCGGCGTCGATGTCCGCTCCCCTCGTGGCGCGGATGGTGGCGTTGACCCCGAGGGCCGACAGCTGGTCGCGGAAGTGCCGCACGGCATCCGCCGGCGAGCCCACCACCGGGTAGCCGGGCGTGGGGTTGAGCGGGATGAGGTTGACGTGGGCCGCCAGGGGCCGGGCGAAGACAGCCAGCTCGGCGGCGTCGCTGCGGCGGTCGTTGACGCCGTCGATGAGGGCCCACTCGATTGAGAGGCGGCGTCCCGTCGCCGCCACGTACGCGGCGCAGGCCTCTGCGAGCTGGGCGAGAGGGTAGCGGCGGTTGATGGGGACGAGCTCGTCTCGCAACGCGTCGTTGGCCGCGTGCAGGGAGACGGCGAGGTTGACCGGGAGCGTCTCGGCGGCGAGACGGCGGATCCCGGGCACGATGCCGACCGTCGAGAGTGTGAGGTGGCGGGCCGAGAGGCCCATCTCGCCGTGGAGCCGGACGACCGCTCCCCACACCCGGTCGTAGTTGGCCAACGGCTCCCCCATCCCCATGAACACGACGTTCGAGAGCCGCCGGGGCGCGGCCGCCCGCGTCGCGACGGCCACCTGCTCCACGATCTCGCCTTCGCTCAGGTGGCGCGTGAAGCCGGCCTGGCCGGTAGCGCAGAACTGGCACGCCATGGCGCACCCGGCCTGGGTGGAGACGCAGACCGTGACCCGCTCGGTGTAGTGCATCAGCACCGTCTCGACCCTGGCCCCGTCGTGGAGGGCCCACAGCCATTTCGTCGTCTGCCCACCGTCCGCCGTCCGGCGCGAGACCTCCCGCAGCGCCGGGGGGAGCGCCGCTTCGAGCGCGGCGCGCAGTCGCAGAGGGAGCTCGGTCATCTCGTCGGGCCGCTGCACACGGGCGTGGAGGCCCTCCCAGACCTGACGGGCCCGGTACGGCGGCTCGTCGTCGAGGAGCCGGGCCAGCTCGTCCCGCGTGAGGTCGTAGGGCGCGGGCACCGCCCCAGGCTAGGGCGTGCCTGCTACTCCCGACCGAGGATGACCGTGCCGGCCGCGGTGAACCAGCCGCTCGTCCCGTTGACGCAGGCCAGCTGTGCGTCGGGGACCTGGCGCGGGCCGCACTCGCCTCGCAACTGCTTGACGGCCTCAATCAACAGGAACATGCCTCGCATCCCGGGCTGGCAGGAGGAGAGCCCGCCACCGTCGGTGTTGGTCGGCAGCGCGCCGCCGACCCTCAACCTGCCGTCCTCGACGAAGGGGCCACCCTCGCCCTTCTTGCAGAAGCCGAGTCCCTCGAGGGTCAGGATCACCATGGGCGTGAATGCGTCGTAGACCTGTGCGGTGTCGATGTCCTCGGGCGTGACTCCGGCGCGCTCGAACGCCATCTGGCCCGAGCGGACGCACGGGGACTCGGTGAAGTCCTCCCATTCGCTCATCGTCGTGTGGGACACGGCCTCGCCGGTGCCGAGGACCCACACCGGCGCCTTGGCGCAGTCGCGCGCCCGCTCCTCGTGGGTCAGCACGATGGCGCCGCCGCCGTCGGAGCGGATGCAGCAGTGCAGCTTCGTGAGCGGGTCCCAGACCAGGGGGGCGTCGACGACATCGGCAATGGTGATGGGGTCCTGGTAGTAGGCGTCGGGATTGAGCCCGGCGTTGTACCGGGTGGACACGGCCACCTCGGCCAGCTGCTCAATCGTCGTCCCGAATTCGTGCATGTGGCGCCGGGCCACCATGGCGTAGTGCGAGCCGACGGGGTGCCCGAACGGCGCGGCGAATTGCACCGGTCCCCGGGTCCCGAAGGAGAGGTTGGCCATGCGCAGCTTCTTCTTCAGGTCGGCCCGCTGCGTCGACCCGTAGGTGAGCACCACGACCTCGACGAGCCCCTGGGCGATGGCGGCGGTGGCGTGCTCGACCATGAACTCCCAGATGCTGCCGCCGTGACCGGTCGAGTCCACCCAGTTGGGGCGGAGGCCCAGGTACTCGGCCAGCTCCACCGGCGGCAGGGCGCCGGTCAGGGACATGAAGCCGTCCACCTCGGACTTGTCGATCCCGGCGTCGGCCAGCGCACGCGTGGTGCCCTGGAAGTTCAGCTGGAAGGCCGTCTTGTCATCGACGCGCCCGCAGTCGGACGTCGACGCGCCCACGATCGCCACGCGGCGGTTGGCCATGGTTCTCCAGATCTCCTTTATCGGTTGTGGGGACCGGTGACCCCCGTCACGCGAGGCCCCGTCGGTGGCTGACGATCAGCCGCCGCCCATCTTGAGGCCCGGATGGCGCGAGTGGAAGACCTGCGCGTTCGACCTCCGCCGCGATGTCCGCCGGGTCCCACTTCAGCTGGCCCTTCGGGTTGTCGACCGTTCCGCCCAGCCGCCAGGGCTCGTAGTGCGCGATGTTGGCGCCGACGGCACGGAACACCTGGCCCGTGACGTGCAGGGCCTGGTCGGAGGCCAGCCAGGCCACCATCGGCGCCGAGTTCTGCGGGTTGAGCCGGTTGAACTCCTCGTCTCCGTACTGGTCGGGCTCCTTGAGCTCGACGTCCTTCAGGACCCCCCCGGTGAGGCGGGTGACGCCGCCCGGGGCGACGGCGTTGGCCCGTACCCCGTAGCGCGAGCCCTCGAGCGAGGTGATGATCGTCAGCGCGGCGATGCCCGCCTTGGCGGACCCGTAGTTGGCCTGGCCGACGTTGCCCTGCAGCCCCGCCGACGAGACCGTGTTGACCACGGCAGCCCGCACGGCCTCCCCCGCCTTGGAGCGCTCGCGCCAGCGAATGCAGGCGAACTTCGTCGCGGCGAAGGTGCCCTTGAGGTGGACGCGGAGGACGGAGTCGAAGTCCTCCTCGGTCATCGACACGATCATCTTGTCGCGGATGATGCCGGCGTTGTTGACCAGGATGTCGAGCCCGCCGAAGGCGTCGTACGCCGTGGCCACCATGTTCTCCGCTCCGCCGAAGTCAGAGACGTCGTCGTAGTTGGCCACCGCCTCGCCGCCGCGGGACGTGATGACCTCGACCACCTCGTCGGCGGGGCGCTTGTCGGCACCTTCCCCGCTGGCCGAGCCCCCGAGGTCGTTGATCACGACCTTGGCGCCCTGCGCCGCCAGTTCCAGCGCCTCACCGCGGCCGATGCCGTGGCCCGACCCGGTGACGATGGCGATTTTCCCGTCCAAAATGCCCATGAAGCCCCCAATCCGAGGAGAAGACTGACACGTCTGTCACACACCGTAACGGCGAGGGGCGAGACCCGACAATTCGGCCGAATTCCCCTTCCACCGGGGAGGATCAGACCCGGGCCGGGATCGACACTGACATCGGCGTCATATACGGTGAGTGCCCCCGCGGACCCTGTGCGGGCCGCGGCACGGCACCGCAGCGACGGGGGACGGTCGCGGCTGTGAAGCTGCACGGGCATCCACACCGGCGCCGGCGGGCCACGACGGCGCGGCACGAGGAGGGACATGGCTACTGGCACAACGGCGAGGGGCGACGGACTGGACATCACCGGCCGGCCGACCGCGCTCCGCTCCATCGACTTGGACACCTTCTTCCGCCCCAGGCGGGTGGCGGTCGTCGGAGCCTCCGACTCCAACGCACGGCCGAACACGGCACTGACCCAGAAGATCACTGCCTGGGCCGAGGAGCGGGGCGCCACGGTCTACTTCGTCAACCCGAACCGGCCCGAGGTGGCGGGAAGGCCCTGCGCCAAGGCGCTGACCGACATCGAGGAGCAGCTGGACCTGGTGGCCATCCTCGTCGGCGAGCCGCTGCCGATCCTGCGTGACGCCGTGGCCGCCGGCGCGAGGTTCGCCGTCGTGTTCGCCGCCGGGTTCGCCGAGGTGGGGGCCAAGGGCGAGCGGCTGCAGGACCAGATGGAGCGGATCATCGCCAGCGGCGACCTGCACGTCCTCGGGCCCAACACGAACCTCAATGCGTTCGAGGTCTTCCGCGACGACCTCCCGGGCAAGGCGATCGCCCTCATCACCCAGAGCGGCCACCAGGGCCGGCCCGTCTTCCAGGGGCAGGAGATCGGGATCAAGCTCTCCCACTGGGCACCCGCCGGCAACGAGGCCGACATGGAGTCGGCGGACTTCATCAACTACTTCTCGGGCCTGGAGACCACGGGCGCCGTCGCCTGCTACATCGAGGGCTTCAAGGACGGCCGGACGCTGCAGCTCGCCGCCGACGCGGCGGCGCGGCGCAGGGTCCCGATCGTCGCCGTCAAGGTGGGACGGACCGAAGAGGGCACGTCCATGGCCAAGGCGCACACGGGCCACCTGACGGGGTCCGACGATGTCGTCTCCGCCGTGTTCCGGCAGTACGGAGTCCAGCGGGTCGATGGGCTCGACCAGCTGCTCGAGGTCTCCGCCGCGCTGGCGCGCAGCAAGCCACCCTCCCCCGAAGCCGTCAGGCGCCTGACCCGCGGTGCCGCCGGACGGGTGTGCGTCTATTCGATCTCGGGCGGCACGGGCGCGCACATGGCCGACATGGTCGCCGCGGCGGGGCTGGAGCTCCCGTCGCTCACCAAGTCCTCCCAGACGCAGCTGCACGAGTGGATCCCGCCGTACCTCCGTGTCTCGAACCCGGTCGACAACGGGGGCGCACCGGTGCGCGACTGGCGCGGCCCGAAGATCATCGAGACGATGCTCGCCGACCCCAACGTCGACCTGCTCCTGTGCCCCATCACCGGCGCGCTGCCCTCAATGGGCAACAAGCTGTGCGAGGACCTCGTGGAGGCGGCGGGCACGACGGACAAGCCGATCTTCGTCGTCTGGGGATCCCCCGTCGGCACCGAGGAGGCGTACACCAGGACGCTGCTGGAGAGCACGGTGCCCACCTTCCGCACGTTCACCAACGCGGTCATGGCGGCCAAGGCCTACTTCGACCATCACCGGTTCGTGGCGTCGTACCAGTCGGCCTTCGCCCGCCCCGCCATGCGACCGACCCCGGCCCGGAGGAAGGCGCTGTCCCTGACCTCGCCCGGTGCGGTCCGGCGCTCCGGCGACGCACTCTCCGAGCAGGACTCCAAGGCCCTCCTGGCGGCCTACGGGATCGCCACACCCAAAGAGCGCGTCGCCACCTCACCGGGCGAAGCGGCCAAGGCGGCGAAGAAGGTCGGGTTCCCCGTCGTGATGAAGATCGTCTCGGGGGACATCCTCCACAAGTCGGACCTCGGCCTCGTGGCCGTCGGCGTCCGAGACGAGGACGATGCGCGGCGCACCTACAAGCGCCTCGTGGCCGCCGCCAAGAAGGCGGCACCGAAGGCAGCCGTCGACGGAGTCCTCGTGGCCCAGATGGTGCAGGGCGTCGAGACCGTGGTCGGTATCGCGCGCGACGACCTGTTCGGCCCCGTGGTCATGTTCGGCCTCGGGGGCGTCTTCGTCGAGGTGTTGCATGACGTGACGTTCCGCGTCCCGCCCTTCACGACACGGGACGCCACCGCCATGTTGGACGAGCTGCGGGGGTCCGCTCTCCTGCGCGGCGTGCGCGGGCAGCCGGCCGCCGACCGCGCCGCCCTCGTCGACGTCCTCATGAAGATGCAGCGCCTGGCGGTGGACCTCTCCGGTGACGTGGCCGAGGTGGACATCAACCCCCTCATCGCCGGACCGGACGGCGCGGTTGCGGCCGACGCCCTCGTCGTGCTGGCCTGAGCGGCCGGCACGATCACACGCAAGGAGACCGATGAGCGACACAACCGACAACCCGGTGGGCGGCGACCTGATTCGCCGGGTCGAGGACGGCATCTGTTGGATCATCCTGAACCGGCCCGACGCAGGGAACGCGATGACCCAGTTCATGCGCGACCAGATCGCGGAGTGGGTACAGGAGGCATCGGGCGACCTCTTCGTGCGCGTGGTGGTCATCACGGCTGCCGGGGAGAAAGCCTTCTGTACCGGGGCCGACCTGCGGGGCGGACGCAAGGCGCCGCGGCCGAAGCCCGATGACGCGCCCGACAGCGTGGTCGGCGAGGGCTCACGGATGATCAGGGACGGTTGGCAACGCCTCGTCAGCTCCATCCTGGACTGCGAGAAGCCGGTGATCGCGGGGGTCAACGGCACCGCCGCGGGCGGCGGGATGCACCTTGCACTGGCCTGTGACCTGGTGGTCATGGCCGAGGAGGCCAAGTTCGTGGAGGTCTTCATCCGGCGCGGCATCGCCCCCGACGCGGGCGGGGCCTGGATCCTCACGCGCCTCGTGGGGATCCAGAAGGCGAAGGAGCTGTTCTTCTTCGGCGATGACGTCCCGGCCGCCGAGGCCTATCGGATCGGGCTGGTCAACCGCCTGGTGCCGCGCGCCGAGCTGCAGGGAACGCTCCAGGAGCTGGCCGGCCGCCTGGCCGTGGCACCGACGAAGGCGATCTGGATCGCCAAGTGGCTGACCAACCGTGCCCTCGACGTCGATCGGGCCACCTCGCTGCACGACGAGGCCATGGGGCAGGAGCTCGTGACCCACACCCTCGACTCCAAGGAGGGCATCGCCAGCTTCGTGGAGCGCCGGCCCGCCGAGTTCAAGGGCTGGTAGCCCCGGGGATCGTCGTCGACGCGCCCACTCCGGTCGTGGTGGTCGTCGACGTGCGCCCACTCCGGTCGTGGTGGTCGACGAGGCGCCCGGGGAGGTGGTGGTCGTCGAGCTCCCGGCCGGCGCGGTGGTGCTCGTCGTCGTGCTGGTGGAGGCGTTGGTCGTGGTCGTGTTCGGCGGCGCCGTCGACGTCGTGGTGGTCGTGCTCGCGGACGTGGTGGTGGTCTGCGACGGGGTGAAGATGTTCCCGTTGCCCGAGTTGCCGAAGATCGACCCCAACGGCTTGCCGGAGATCAGCTCTATGGCGATGATGAGCAGGAGGGCGAGCACGAACACGACGGCGGCCGTCCCCGCGATGACCGGCCAGGAGAACGATCGCCGGGCCCCCGTCCGGGTTCTGGGCACCGCAGGCAACGCCCGCGTCGTCGTGGCCCGAAGGTGCTCGGTCGCCGGAGCATCGGCCTCCGCAGAGATCTCGAGTCGCCCGGTCTGCTCGAGGGGCGCCGCCGCCGACTGCATCTCCACCGTCTCGTCACCGGCGCCTCGGGTCGCCACGACCTCGGTCGGGGCGTCGACCGACGATGCCGCGCCGCCGCTGGCGTCGGTGCCCCCCAGCTTGCGCAGGAGGGAGGACGACTCGGGGGCCCGGACCACCACCTGCTTGACGGCCTCCTGGCCGCGCTCGATGGACTGCGCGACGAGCGCCGTGCCGATGGTCGCGGCGGCCGATCCGATGGCCACGCCGATGATGGTGCCCTTGACCCCGAAGGTCGACGCGATGACGGCGGCGATCACCGCGCCTGCCACGGAGGCGAGGATCTGACGGAAGGAGAATTTCACGGCAGGTGTGTCACGACCGCTTCCCCGGGGGCCGTCGTCGCCGCTGGGTCCGCCCTCACTCCCCCACGGCTCCGTCGATCTGCTCACGCAGCAGGTCGGCGTGCCCGTTGTGGCGGGCGTACTCCTCAATCATGTGGATCATGATCCAGCGCAGTGAGACCGTCGGCTTCTCGGTCGAGGCCGAGGTGGCGTCGAGGCTGGCAGCGGCGCTCGCGATGGCGTGTGACACGTCGCACTGGCGCTCGAAGAGCGCGAGGTCGTCCTTCGCGCGGCCCGGGTCGAGGTCGTTGAAGTCCGCGTCGCGGTCGTCGGCCGTCGAGATCGGCTCCGGCGACGAGCTGCCCGTGAAGATGTGGTCGAACCACCACCACTCCACGATCGCCATGTGCCGCACCAGGCCCAGCAGCGTGAGCGAGGACGGCGGTACCCCCCGGCACACCAACGCCGCGCCGTGGAGCCCCTCGCACTTCCACAGGAGTGTCGAGCGTTGGTACTCGAGCCAGACCGTCAACATCGGCCGCTCGTCGCCGGTCGACGGGGGATCCGGCCGGGTCACCGCGGGAAGCACCGGACCAGGCTAGCGGCGAAATCAACGGCCAATCCGGTGCCGGTAGCATGGCGGTCGTGCGTGAACGGTGGCTTTCCGCGAGAGCCGTCTCGCTGCACGCGGCCGTGCTCGTCTTCGTTCCCGGCTGCGCCCTCGCGGCATGGTGGCAGGTCAGCAGGGCCCAGTCCGGCAACCAGCTCAGCTATCTCTACTCGGTCATGTGGCCCGCCTTCGCGATCCTCGGCGTGTGCTTCTGGTGGATGCTGATCCACACCGACTTCGACTCCGTCGGCCTGCGCGGCATGCGGCGGCAGGCCGAGCGGGCCGAGCAGGCCGAGCAGGCCGAGCAGGCCGAGCAGGCCGAGCTGCAACCCGCCGACACGGCGGCGAGCACCGCCCCGTTCGAACCGCGGTCCCCGCTCGTGCCCGGCAGCGAGGAGGATCCCGAGCTGGCCGCATACAACGCGCGGTTGGCCGAGCTGGCGGCCAAGGGCCCCAACACGTGGCGCAACAGCGGGTCCATCACGGCCCGGCGGGCGCAATGAGGCTCACCGAGCGCGGCCTGAAGGGGGCCCTGTTCCGCTACCAGCTGATGGCCAACATCGTGGGTGTGCTCATCATTCCGCTCTTCGTCTTCGCCGGTCTCCGCGCTGGTTTCGGCGGATACAAGGCCGAAGTCGGCATCTTCGGCGTGACACACGGCTACCTCTTCATCGTGTACCTGATCACCGCCGGGCTCCTCTTGCTCAAAGCACGGCTGCACATCGCCTGGATCCTGCTCATCGCCCTTGCCGGAATCGTGCCGGGGCTGACCTTCGTGGTGGAGTGGTACATGGTGACCCGCAAGATCCAGCCGCTGCTGGCCGCCCAGGCGGCGGAAGAGGGGGTCAGTCCAGCCGCTCGATGACGGTGCCGTTGGCCTGGCCACCGCCCTCGCACATCGTCTGGTACCCGTAGCGGCCGCCCGTCTCCTCCAGGTGGTTCAACAGGGTCCCCATCAGGCGCACCCCGCTCGCCCCGAGCGGATGGCCGATGGCGATCGCCCCGCCCCGGGGGTTGAAGCGGTCCATGTCGTAGGAGAACTCCTTCTGCCACATGAGCGCGATGGCCGCGAAGGCCTCGTTGCACTCCACCGCGTCGAACTCGTCGACCTTCATCCCGGATCGCCCGAGCAGCTTGTGGGTCACCGGCACGGGCGCCGACAGCACGATCGCCGCGTCATCGGCCGCAACGGCGAAATGCGCGAAGCGGGCGCGGATCGGCAGGCCGAGCGCCTCGGCGACGGACCGGTCGGCAATCAGCATGGCCGCCGCGCCGTCGGTGGTCTGAGAGGAGTTGCCCGCCGTGATGGCAGGGGCGGTGTCGGGCTCCCAGTGCTGAGCCGGCGGGAGCGCGGCGAGCGCCTCGATGGTGGAGTTGCGGCGGATCCCTTCGTCGACGCGCAAGAACTCCCCGGTCAGGCTGCCGTCCTCGGCCCGGATCGGCACGGCGAGCGCCTCGCGCTCGAAGTGCCCGCTGTCCCAGCTCTCGCGCGGCCCGACGGTGCGACTCCAGGGCGTAGGCGTCCATCTCCTCCCGCGAGATCCCGTAGCGGTCGGCCAGGACCTGGCTCACCCTGAACTGGGTCCACAGGCGCCCGTCGACGGCGTCCATGAACGACGGCGGGAACGGACCGGTGCCGCCGCGCGCGTTGGAGGCGAGCGGGACCCGGCTCATGACTTCGACGCCGCAGGCGACCACCAGGTCGTAGTGGCCGGCCGCCACCCCTGCTGCCCCGAAGTGCACGGCCTGCTGGGACGACCCGCACTGGCGGTCGACGGTGGTCGCCGGCACGCCCTGGGGGAGGCCCGCAGACACCCATCCGTTCCGGGCGATGTTCGTGCTCTGCTCGCCCACCTGGCTCACGCACCCGCCGATGACGTCGTCGACCCGCTCGGGGTCGACGCCGGTTCGTTCCATCAACGACGTAAGGGCGTACGCCAGGAGATCGGCCGGATGCCAGTTCGCCAGCGCGCCGCCCCGCTTGCCGAACGCCGTGCGCACGACATCGACGATGACCGGCTCTCGTGGTCCGCTCATGGACGCTCCTCTCTGTCCTCGTCTCCGACCACGACGTCGGCCACCCGGCCCCCACTCGGTGGCACGCGCTCGCCCTCCTCGACGAGCGCGGCCGCCCGTGAGCCCGCCTGCTCGCGCCGCGTCAGCAGTTGGTCGATGGCCGAGGCGGCTCCCGCCGGGCTTCCGTCGTAGGCCACCCGCCCCCTGTCCAGCACGAGCGCCTTGCTGGCCAGCTTCAGCACCCGGTCGACCTGCTGCTCCACCACCAGCATCGCCGTGCCGTTGCGGTTGATCGCCTCGAGACCCTCGTAGACCGCATCGACGACGACGGGCGCCAGGCCCAGCGAGAGCTCGTCGGCGACCAGCAGCTTCGGGGGCACCACCAGCACCTTGGCCAGCGAGAGCAGGCGCTGCTGGCCACCCGAGAGCGTCCCGGCGGCCTGCTTGCGGCGCTCGCCCAGAATGGGAAAGGCCTCGTAGGCCCGCGCCAGGTTCTCCGCCACGGTGCTGCGGCCGGCGCGCTGGCGAAAGACCAGCACCAGGTTCTCCTCGACGGTGAGGGTGGAGAAGATGCCCCTGCCCTCCACCACGTGGGCCATGCCGTGTCGGGCGATCCTCCAGGCGGACGTCCGGGTCACGTCGGCCCCCGCGAAGCGGACGGAGCCATCGGTGGCGGTCACCAGGCCAGTGATGGTCCGGGCCACCGTTGACTTGCCCGCGCCGTTCGATCCGATCAGTGCCACCACGCTGCCGGCGGGGATGGTGAAGGACACGTCGAAGAGCGCCCGGTACGGGCCGTAGGAAGCCGAGACGTGCGCCACCTCCAAGATGTCGCCCTCGAGCGTCGCCGCGCCCATCGGTCCCGGGGCGAGGTCCGCTCCGGCGCCGGTCACACCGCCTGCCCGAGGTAGGCATGGCGGACCAGCGGGTTGTCCATCACCTCGTCGAAGGTCCCCTCGGCGATCTTGACGCCGACGTCCATCACGACCGCCCGGTCGACCACGTCGGCCACGATGCCCAGGTCGTGCTCCACCAAGAGGACGGCGGTCCCCCGGTCCCGCTGGATGATGCGGAGCACCGCAGCCAGGTCGGCCGTCTCGTGCTCGTCGAGACCCGACGATGGCTCGTCGGCCAGCAAGAGCCTCGGCTCGCCGGCCAGCGCCCGGGCCAGTTCGACGAGGCGGCAATTGCCCAGTCCCAGGGCCGAGACGGGGGTGTCCGCCAGCTCGGTGAGCCCGACGAGCTGCATGGTGCTCTCGACCTTCTCGCACTCCTCCTCCGTCGGGTTGCTCATCCCGCAGAGGTCCTTCCAGAGCCGTCCGGTGCGGGTCCGGGCGCGTTCGGCGACCATGAGATGGTCCCGGACGGTCATGTCGGCGAAGACCTCGGCCCGCTGATAGGTGCGCCCGATGCCCAGACGAGCCCGCTTGTACGTGGGGAGGCCCCGGAGCGAGCGGCCCTCGTACTCGATGCTCCCGCCGTCGTTCTTCAGCTGCCCGCAGACGCAATTGAACAGCGTCGTCTTGCCGGCGCCGTTGGGCCCGACGAGGCCCACGCTCTCCCCGGCTCCGACGTCGAAGGTGATGCCCTGTACCGCGTTGACGCCACCGAAGGACTTCGAGACGTCGCGCAGCGCCAAGAGCGGCTGCATCTCAGCCATGGACCGCCTCCTCGCCCAGGCCGCCCGCCAGCAGGGCGTTGCCCGCTCGGCCCGGGTCGGTCTCCGGTCGCGGGAACCAGCGCGCGAACAGGGGCTCGAAGCGCTGCATGGAGCGCCGCTTCTGGAACTCCAAGATGCCCTCGGGGTGCTTGGCGTAGGTCAGTGCGCCGAAGGCGAAGAGCACGAAGGTCAGGTTGGCGAACTGGGGCGGCGCGTACCCGAGGAGCTTCTGGATGATGACGTAGCCGAACGCGCCCTGGATCGCCCCCTCGACGGTCGTGACCCCAGTCGTCACGACGATGACGACGAACGCGAGGCTGAAGACGTAGTTGAACTGCTGGGGGTTGGCGACACCCTGCTGCACCACCAGCAGGGTGCCCCCGATGCCCGCCACCGCGCCGGACAGGGCGAAGATCAAGATGCGCTGCCAGGTCAGGTTGATCCCGATGCCGGCCGCGGCCGTGTCGCTCCCCCGCATGGCCCCCAGGAAGCGGCCGACGGTGCCGCGGCGGATCATCAGGATGGCCAGGACCACCACCACCAGGACGGCGAAGGTGGCCAGGAACAGGGCATGGCCGTTGGGGTTGAGAAGGCCGAACGGAGCGCCCCAGTCCACGTTGTTCAGTGGGCCGAGGCCGCCCGAGCCGCCACCCAGCGTCTGCGAGCTCTGGATGACGTTGTCGAACACCAGGGCCGCACCGAGTGTCATGAGGGCCAGGCCGAGTCCCCGCAGGCGCAGGGAGAGCGCGGCGAGGACGATCGCCACCGCGGCCGCGAACGCCGCGCCGACCAGCATCCCGGCCATCATCGAGAGGCCGAGGTGGTTGGCCAGCTGGGCCGCCGTGAAGGCACCCACCCCGGCCAGGCCGGCCTGGGCGAGGGAGAGCTGGCCGCCCATGCCGGTGATCAAGGTGATGGAGAGGAACAGCGTCGAGAAGGCGAGGCCCTGGTTGAGGACGCTCTCCCAGTCCCGGGGCATCCAGGTGAGCATGGAGAAGATGAAGAACGCCAGCAGGACGTACCACAGCACCCTGATGACGCGGCCCATGGCCGGTGTCCGGACGGCCGCCGCCAGTGGCGGCAACGGCGGGTCCACGGTGGCCAACGGATCCGTGCCCTTTTCGAGGTTCCGCATCCCGGGATGGAAGAGCAGCGCCCCCACCAGCACGAGGAACGGCAGGCTGGGCAGGATCGAGGTGAAGAGGAAGCTCTGCGTCGGGAGGTACCCCTGCAGCGTGAAGGTGGCGATGCCGATCGCCACTGCCGCGAGCGCGGCGATGGTCATGGAGCGGAAGGCGGCGCAGGCGGCGGCGGCGATGGCCGCCACCATGAGCGTGAGGAACGGTTGGGCCTGCACCTGACTGAAGTTCGGCGCCAACAGGACGCCGGCCAGGCCGGCCAGGAAGCTCGAGATCAGCCAGGCCACTGCCACGACCCCGCCTGCGTTGACCCCGTCGAGCTGCACCAGCCGGCGGCTCTCGACGGCGCCGCGCATCTGCAGCCCGAGAGGGGTGAACCGCATCATGATGCCCATCGCCAGAAGCACCACCGAGGTGAAGACCACCGCACTCATGTCGAGTCCGTTGAAGGGTGCACCCGCCAGGGTGAAATAGACGGTGTTGGGGTCGAACACGATGCTGGGCGGCGCGTAGTAGTTCTGCGGGATGAACGTTTGCAACAAAGCGGGGATGCCGACGAGCAGGCTGATGCTGGTGACCAGCTTGGCCATGTTGTTGGAGTTCGGGATACGGCTGAAGAGGAGCCGGTCGAACCCCAACCCGAGGAGCGGCGAGACCACCACCACCGCGATGACGAAGGCCAGCCACACGGGGAAGTGCCTGCTCTGGATCAGCGCGGTGAACAACAGCGACGCCACATAAGCCTGCGCGGCGAACGCGAAGTTGAAGACGCCGGTGGCCCTATAGGTGAGGACCAGGGCCACCGCGACGATGGCGTAGGTGCAGCCGTAGGGAACGCCGGGAATGGCAAAGCCTAAGAACTGCTCCATTCCCGTCGTCCCCCGATCCCCGCGGCCGTCTCGCTACGCCCTCGCTGTGCCGCTCAACCGACCGGTGTGCCGGCGGGCGGCTTGATCAGCACGGCGTGCGAGTAGCTGTTGCCCGGGTTGCTGCCCGAACCGTTCAGGATCGACCCGGACAGCCGGAAGCAGTCGAAGACCTGCGGCTTCTTGGCGAGGACCGTGACGTACTTGTCTCCCTGCACCTGAATGAATGCGCTGCAGGTGCTGTTGGTGATGGGATAGGTGTGTCCGCCGCCCCCGGGACTCCAATTGACCGGTGTCGTGAGTCCGTTGGAGCTGTAGGCCGTCATCTTGTTGATCGCGTTGATGACGCCGAGCTGCGTCGGGTTCGGACCGGCGGCCTTCAGGCCGGCCACCAGCAGGGCCGCAGACTGCCAGCCCTGGATCGCGACCTCGTCGTAGACCCACTTCGGCTCGTACTTCTTCATGGCGGTGATGTAGGCCGCCAGCCCCGGGTAGTCCTTCTGCGACGCATCGAAGGGCACGTGCTGGATGTTGAAGTACACGCCCTGCATGAGGTCCTTGTACTGGTCCAGCGTGCTCTGGTCGTTGCCGTTCAGCCACAGCTGCTTGGCCTGGATCCCGTACTGCTTGACGCCGCGGGCCAGGCTGATGTTGCCGGTGACGTCCATGCAGCTGAGGATGAAGTTGGTCCCCGCTGCCTTCATGCGCTCTGCGTCGGGGATGACGCTGGCTCCGTAGCCGATGCTCGTGTCCACGTAGCTCACCTTGATGCCGGCATTCTTGAAGGCGGCCACCGCCTGGTTGCACGACGCGTTGGACGAGGCGATGTTGTAGGCCAGAACGCCGACCGACGGGGTCTTCTGGACCTGCTTGGCCATCCAGATCCAGGCCGGGTCACCTGCGGCGACGTCCTGGATCGACCCCCCGGCGGCGAAGAGGTTCGCTGGCCCGTTCCAGTTCGCGGTCACGTTGTAGCCGAACGTCGGTGTGCAGGTCTGCACGAAGTAGGTCGGCGTGAAGAAGGCGGTGGCCACTCCCGCCACGGCGAAGACATGGTCCTGGTCGACCAGGGTGTGCTCCAGCGCCGTGTCCTGGCTCGGGTTCCCCGTGTCGTCGGTGTTGTAGTTCAGCTGAATCTTGCGCCCGTCCACACCGCCGTGGGCGTTCACGTAGTCGTAGTACCCCTGGATCCCCGGCACCAGCGACTCGAAGTTCGACGCGATCGGCCCGGTCAGGGTCGACATGGCCCCGGTGCTGATCGTGGACGCCGTGACGCCGGGCGACTTGTTCGCTGCCGCGCACGCGCTGCTCGTGGCGGCCAGCGGGCGCACCGCCGCCGTCGCGCTCGACGCTGGGCCGACCAGGACCGCTCCCGCGGCCACGATCAAGAACGCGCAGGCGCCGGTGGCAACCCGTGCCACAGCGCCCTTGCCCCTCGTTCTCATTGCCTCCCCATGGCCCCAACCAGTCATCTCGAACCCCCGTTCCGGCTCTCGCCGCTCATCCTCGACCGCAGGCGGTCACTGTACTTGTAGGGCCTTTCGGCCACCGTTCACCCCTGAACCATCTCGCTTCTACAGCTGAACCATCTCGCCTCACGCCAGGAACAATCTCTGTCGGTCGTACTCCCGGAGTGCCCGCACCTCTTGGGAGGTCACCGCCGGCAGCTCCTCCACCTGACGCGCCACCTCGGGCTCGTACCCGCACGACGACGCGAACGCTCGCACCCTGTCCTCCACCGACCCCTCCCCCGCCGGCACGGCGGAGAGGCGGAGCACCCCGTCCTCCCGGCGCAGGACGCCCTTGTCGGTGACCACGCTCGCCACCCTCTTTCCCGGCGACGTGACGTAGGCGGCGCTGCGGGGCAGGCGTTCCGGCCGAGCCAGGGTGACCACGACGCAGGCCGTGGCCCTGGTGGCAACGTCGTTGGCACCCCCAGAGCCGACCAGGAACCGCCCGTTGGCCAGCTCGGTCGAGTTCAGGCACCCGTCCGCGTCGACCTCTGCCGCGCCGAGGCACCCGACCGTGGTCGTGCCGGGCCCGCCGATCACCATGCCGAGCACGGCGGACGCGTCGGAGAGGTACGGGGTGGCGGGGAAGACGCGCTGGTTGAAGATGTAGGGGTCCGCCGGCGTCGGCTCGTAGCCCCACAGGCCGAGCTCGGCCGTCAGCAGCACCTTGCTCCCGCCCGCCCTGGCCCGTGCCACCGCGACCCATGCGGAAAGGTTGGCCACTCCCGCGCCGGCCAGGACCGCGTCCGCGTCCACCTCGGCGACGACCCGCTCGACCTCCCTGGCCCCGAGGGATGCTGCCTGCTCCCACGGAGTGAAGGTCGGGTCCTCCGCTGGGGGGTTGGCGTCGGCGTCTGCCTTCCACGACATGGGATCGGACCGCCCCTCCAACCACAGGAGCTGCTCGGAGCCGACCAGTGACAGGTAGTCCTCATGGGTGACCGGGCCGAGCACCCATTGCTCCGCGTAGTCGTCGAACTCATTCCTCGCCGCGGCGCCGGCCACCGCGCTCCAGTGCGCGATGTCCTCTCCGTAGCTGCGCACGGGCAGCGCCGGCGCGTAGCAGCCCCCCGGGTGTGCGCCGTAGGGGGCCTCCACCACAGCGAGGACCCGGTGCCCGGGGACCCGGACGCGGTGCCCGAGGCCCTCGAGGTCGTCGACGACACGCTCCACCGTCGCCACGACGCCGCGCCGCGCCGCCCACGCTCCCCACAGGCCGTCGAGCAGGGGCTCGGAGAACACGAGGTTGCCGGCCCGATCCGCCGCGGCCGCGTGCACCAGGGCCACGTCGGGGGCGAGAGGCTCCAGCAGTCCGAGCGGGCCGAACGGGGAGTCCACGACGCTGAACCCCGCGTTCTCGGCCATGGACGACCCGACCAGCGACCCGGTCACCGCCGCCGGCAGTCCGCGTGCGGCAGCCTCCAGGCGCTGCGACAGCGTCAGGATGGACCAGTGCTCGACCTCGACCGCCCCCGATTCGTAGGCCTGGCGGAAGACCGGGTTGGGCGTATAGGTCGGGAAGCTGTTGCCCGAGTAGGCGGTCACGACCTTGCGGACGAGCCCGCCCCGGAAGAAGAGCGCGCCCAGCGCGCCGAGGCTGGTCATGACCAGGGTGAAGCCGGGGTCGCTGCCCCAGAAGTGACGGGCCAGCTCCCGGGCCGCGGCCGTCCAGCGGCTGTGTCCCATCATCACCAGGACGGTGTCCCCGGGCTCGACGTTCTGCGACACGGCCTCGGCCAGCGAGGTGACCACCGGACCGGCCGGTGCGGGCGCGGCGGGCGTCACAGAATCAGCGTCGTCTGAGACGGCAGAACGCGAAATACCTGGTCCCGACTCATTTCTCGCCCCCCATGAACCTGACCACCGTGTCAGGCTAGCCATTTCGACCATGCCCGGCACTACCATGCTCCGGGCATGGGATCGCCGAGAGTCCAACGTGACCCGGCACCGGACCCCAAGCCGTCCGCCCGGCCCACCGCGGCCCAGAAGACCCCGGCTCCGAAACGCTCTGCCGCCACCGCCTCCATGAGGCCGGTGACATCGAATTCTGCCGACGGCCCCAACGGCCTACCCGTCGTCGACGGCGACGCCGGGGGCGCCCCGGCGTCCAAGCGCGTGCTGCGCAGCCAGGGCCGGCGGACCATGCGCAAGCTCCTCGATGCAGCAATGATCGCCTTCGACAAGCGCGGCTACCACGCCACCCGGGTGAACGACGTGGTGGAGATCGCCAAGACCTCGCACGGCACCTTCTACCTGTACTTCTCCAACAAGGAGGACCTCCTGCGGGCGCTGATCACGGAGGCCGCCACCGAGGCGCAGAAGCTCTACGACGCGCTCAGCACGCTGCCCGCGGAGGGAAGCAGCCCGCAATGGGAGGACGTGAACGGCTGGGTCCGGGCCTACTCCGAGCTCTGGACCCGCTACGCCCCCCTCTTCCGGTCCTGGACGGATCTCGCCACGATCGATCCCGAGCTGATCGACGCGATCCGGCAGACGTTCACCGTCATGTCGGCGGCACTCGCCAAGCAGATCGGGCCGGACTCGTCGGGTCACATCATCGACCCCGATGCGGCCGGCATGGCGACCCTGGCCATGCTCGATCGCTTCCACTACCTGCGCGAATTCGTCGGACAGCCCATTGACGACGTCGCCCTCGAGACGATCACGACCATGGTCTACCGCGCGCTTTTCGAACCCAACGCCTGAGGACGCATCTGGGTCACCGCCCCGCCCTTCCGCCGGACCCGGCCGAGGGTGCCGGCCTCAGGTCAGCGCCGCTCCGGGGGGAACACCCGGTCGAAGATCCCGTCGACGCCCGAGCCGTGCAGCGTGAGCCCGCCGTCCACGACGATGTTCTGCCCGGTGACGAAGCGGGCCAGGTCCGAGCACAAGAAGACCACGACGTCGGCGATGTCCTCGGGCTCTCCGATCCGCCCGGCGGGCGTCCCCGTCTCGAAGCGTTCCACCTGGTCGGGCATGAACTCGAACCACGGCGCCGTCATGGTCGTGCGGATCATCCCCGGTGACACCGCGTTCACCCTGATTGTCGGGGCGTACTCCAGCGCGGCCGATGCCGTGAGGGCAGCCACGGCCGCCTTGCTGGCGGCGTAGGGCCCTTCCCCCGCTGCGGGGCGCGTCCCGCTGATTGACGCGGTGCTCACGATGGAGCCGCCACCACCCGCAATGAGGTGCGGGGCGGCGGCGCGGATCCCGGCCCAGACGCCCGTGAGGTTCACCCGCAGGACCCGGTCCCATTCTCCAGGGTCCATCTCGTGCATCCGGTTGAAGGTGGAGGTGCCGGCGTTGTTGTAGATGATCGAGAGCCCGCCGAGCTCGGACGCGGCTGCGTCGACCGCACCGCGCAGCGCGTCGGGATCGCCGACGTCGACGGCGTAGGCCGGCCCGCCGACCTCGCGTGCCACCGTGTCGGCCGACTCCCCGTCCAGGTCCAGGACGGCCACCCGGGCCCCCTCGGCTGCCATGCGGCGGCATGTGGCCCTCCCGATGCCCGACCCGCCGCCCGTCACCACGGCGACCTGCCCGTCAAGCAGGCCCATCGCCCGCTCCTGCCTCACGGGCACGTTCCAGCCACGCGGGTCGCTCGAAGACCATCGGCTCGTCGAGCTTCCTGATCAGCAGCTCCTGGGCGATGCTGAGGTGCAGCGAACCGTCCTCGCCGTGCATGGTGCCGCGGATGGTGGCGCGGCCGCCCGCGTTGACGAGCGCCTGCAGGTCGAAGAGGCTCCAGGCATCGGCCCGCCAGGGCCGGTGGAACCAGACCGCGTGGTCCAGGCTGGCGTCGGTGTGGGTGCCCCATTGCCCGAGACTGAGGGGGCGAAAGGCGGCGCCGGTCATGTCGGAGAAGTAGGCGAGAAGGCAGGCGTGCACCGCCGGGTCGTCGGGCAGGGGTTCGCGGGTGCGGAACCAGCAGCGTCGCGTCGACAGGTACGTGCCGTCCTGCCTCCGCTCGGTGGCGCCGAGCTCCCGGATGTCGAAGGGGAACGGGGCCTCGACGCCGGCGATCTCCCCCGGTGGCGCGATCCCGGGCGCTACCGGTAGCTGGTACTCGTCCCCCTCCTCGGGGGCGTGGAACGAGCAGGTCATGCGGAAGGTCTCCTTGCCCTCCACCAGCGCTCGTCACCTGGCGGCTGCTGAACGAGCGGCCGTCGCGGACCCGGTCCACGACGTGGGTGGTGCGTGCCCCCGGACTCGTGGGACGCAGGAAGTATCCGTGCAGGGAGTGCACATGGAGCCCGGACGGCACCGTCTGCTGCGCCGCGCTCAGGGCCTGCGCCACCACCATCCCTCCGAACGTCCGACCTCCGACCCACCAGTCGGGGCTCGTCGTGGTGAAAGTCCACGGCGCCTCGGCGGCTGACTCTTCAGCCCGCTCCGCCGCCTGCGCCCGGATCGCCCCCAGGAGGTCGGCCACCGACGCGGTGACGACCTCCGCTTCTTCGGCTTGGTCAAGCTCCATCGTCGGTTACCGCCTCCGAGCCCGGCCTCAACTGAGGTCCACGTCGACGGAGCAGCCTACGGCGGCGAGGTCCATGCACCGGTTGTCCTCTGCGTAGCGCAGCCCCTGCACGTTGAACAGCCGGACCTCGGGCGCATCGACCGGGAAGGGTCCCCAGTGCCAGGTGCCCCGGTGCAGTACCAGCGGCTCCAGTGGCTCAATCAGGAAGACACGGATCGATTCGACGTCCCGTTCGGAGCTGAACTCGACCCCTGCGGGCGCCACGGCGATCACCGCGGGCACGTTGATCGCCAGCAGGGACTGCGTGTGGGTGTCGTGGCGATAGAGCATGTCGCAGCGCAGGCCGCGGGCTGTCCGAGGCACTTCGGATCGGGAATGCCCGATCAGGTTCACGTGGGCGTCCTCCCACTCGAAGGCCATCCGGTGCTCGCCGTCGCGTGGATCCGTGTCCGCGACCGGGAGCCAGCCGAACGGCGACCAGGCGGCCTCAGTCAACCGCTCGGGGACCACGCTTCTCGCTGGTGCTGTCGACCCGTCTGTGGACATCGCTCACTCTCGTCCGCGTCGGCACTGAGAAACGACGGTGCGCAGTCCGCGTCCCCCGGCCTAATCTGACATCGGAGTCAGTCTACGAAAACTTTGGAGGCCCCAGGATGGACGTGCGAAGCATTGAGGCGAAGGCGCCGGTGGTCGAGCACAACGGCACCGTCCCGGTCTGGTGGATGATCGAGTCTCGCGAGTTCAAGGACATCACGGACGGGGGGTATCTGGAGCTCGTGAACGAGTTCGAGGTGCCGGGAGGAGGCCTGGTCGACCCGCACTCCCACCCCACGCACGAGTTCTATTACGTCATGAACGGCAAGGGGATCATGACGATCGACGGCGAGGACCGCTCCATCTCCCAGGGCGACCTCGTCTACATACCGCCCGACAAGGTGCATTCGCTGCGCCCGGTCAGCGACCACGCCCCCATCCACTGCTTCTGCTTCGCCATCGGCGTGAAGGGTGCCGGCGCCATCAACTACACGACGCACTAGGTGTCGCGCGTCCTGGTCACCCGCCCGCTGACGGAGGGCGGCACCGACCCCTTGACCGAGGCCGGCCACGAGATCGTGGAGCCGGAGGAGGGCGTCCCGCTCACGCCAGACGCGCTGGCGCGTCTGGCGCCGGAGTGCGACGGGATCGTCTGCCACCTCACCGATCGCATGGATGCGTCCGTCCTGCAACCGGGTCGCGCCGGGCGGCTGCGCGTCGTGGCCAACGCGGCCGTCGGTTACGACAACATCGACGTCGCCACCGCCAGCTCCCTGGGCGTGACGGTGTGCAACACCCCGGGCGTGCTCGATGACACGACGGCCGATCTCACCTTCCTCTTGATCCTCGCCGCAACACGACTGGCGTCCGATGCCGAGCGGGACCTGCGGGAGGGCCGCTGGAAGGGTTGGGGATTCGGCACCCACCTGGCCCGCGACGTGCACGGAGCGTCGCTCGGGTTGGTGGGCTACGGCCGCATCGCGCAGGCCGTGGCGCGGCGGGCGGCGGGCTTCGGCATGGAAGTCCTCCACACGGCCCGCCATGACACCGGGCAGAAGGGGTACGTCCCGGCGCTGCACGACCTGCTCCGGCGTTCCGACATCGTGAGCCTGCATGTGCCGCTGAGCGAGTCCACCCGACACCTGATCGGTGCGGCGGAACTGGCCGTCATGAAGCCGACCGCGGTCCTCATCAATACGGCCCGGGGGCCGGTGGTCGACGAGGAGGCACTGGTCGACGCGCTGGAGTCGGGGTCCATCTTCAGCGCGGGTCTGGACGTCTTCGACGGCGAGCCGACTGTGAATCCCCGGTTGCTCAGCGCCCCGCGGGCGACACTGCTCCCCCACATCGGAAGCGCCACCATTGAGACCCGGACGCGCATGGCCCGGCTCGCCTGTCAGGGCGTTTGCGACGTATTGGCCGGGCGGATCCCGCGCAACATCGTGGTTCCGGCACCGCCGACGACCTGACGGCAACCGTTCCTTCCCCGATCAATCCCACCCCGGTGAATTCCGAGGGGTCGAAGGGATACGATCAAATCATCTCTTGATCAACCCCATGGGGTGGAGGAGGTGGCCGTGCCCACGGTCCGAGGACTCACCGTCGCAGCACTCTCGACGGTGACCGTCCTCGCCCTCACCGGAGTGGCCAGCTTGGAGATCGCGAGCTTGCCCGCTGCCGCATCGACGCAGCAGTGGCAGACCACCGCCAGCTACGCCCCATTGGCCAACGTTCGGGCCGTGTCCTGCGCTCCCAGCTCATCAGCGAGCTCGACCACGTGCGTGGCAGTGGGTGACGACGGCGGCGGCCATGTCGCCTCGGTGATCGTTACGAACAACGGCGGATCCAGCTGGACCGATTCGGCTCCGCCCTCCGGCGTGACGACCCTCTCCACGGTGTCATGCCCCAGCGCCGCCGTCTGTTACGCCGGCGGTGGCTCGGGGATCATGAAGTCCTCGAACGGGGGATCGACCTGGGCGGTTCAGGACTCGACGTTTCCAGCTCAATCGATCTCCTGCTTCACGGTCGACGAGTGCACAGCCGTCGGAGGACTGGGAATTGAAAAGACCATTGATGGCAATTCTTGGGTTCCGCAGACGTCCACCCGCAGGACTGAACTCGCCTAGCAAGTGTCTCCTGTGCCGACGCCGTCACCTGCGTGGCAGTTGGCGTGGTCGATTGCACCGCCCGTCAATCGTGGGAACGCAGAACGGAACCTCCTGGACGACTGCTCGATCAGCCGCTGGTCAACCTCGCTCACAGGCGTTTCCTGCTGCGACGCCGACTACTTGCGTCGCTGTCGGTATCGCAATGGGGGTCGTGCAACAACCCTCGTACCAACGAATCTCACGGACCTGGACTGTCCACTTCCTCTGTCCCCATCGGAGCTCAGTTGTCATGCGATCAGCTGCCCCATCGAGACGACATGCATTGCCGTGGGTACAAACCTCAACTCCACTCCGTATGTCATCTACACCTCGAACAACGGCTCCACGTGGTCGCTCCAGAGCCCGCCATCCAACGCCGTTGATCTCACGGGCATCTCCTGCTCGGACGCCGAGGACTGCATCGCCGTCGGGGACTCCGGAAACAACGATGCGGGGTCGACCATCATGGGGACGACGACGAACGGATTGTCGTGGGCTGCACAGAGTCCTCCGTCCGGCATTGGCAGCCTGAACGCAGTCTCATGCCCCAGCACTGCCGACTGCTTCGCCAGCGGGGTGAACGCAGTGCTGAGGTCCCGGAACGCCGGCTACTCCTGGAGCACGCTCCCAATTCCTCCCGTAGTCAGTGGCCTCAACGCGATTTCGTGCCCGACCATCGCTGACTGCACCGCAGTCGGGTTCGGCATATTTGGCAACGCCGTTGTCATCGGCACGACCGATTCGGGCACCACCTGGGACCCCGAGACCATTCCGCCTGGCATTGGCCCCCTGACGTCGGTCTCGTGCGTCAGCAGCTCGACGTGTCTCGCGGTCGGCGACTTCAGTAGCGGAAGCGGTTCACCAAGCGTCATCAAGACCAGCAACGGTGGAGCGTCGTGGTCCGCCCAGACATTCCCGTCCACCGTGACCAACTTCACCGGTATCTCTTGTTCCGATGCGCTCACCTGCACGGCCGTGGGCTCGTCGTCCGGGGGTCCGGGGGCAGCCATCCTGAACACGACGAACGGTGGGGGCAAGTGGACCCCGCAAACCGTTCCTGTCTCGACGACCAGCCTCGACGGCATCTCCTGCTCAAGCGACACCACATGCCTGGCCACGGGATCCCATGTGGTGAGCACTTCCGATGGTGGTTCGACGTGGACGGACCACGGAGACCCGGCCGGCACGACGCCATTGGACGCCATCAGTTGCATCAGCACGACCAGCTGCACCGCCGTCGGAGGCCGCAGCATCGTCAACACCACTGACACCGGTGGAAGCTGGACGAGTCAGGCGGCGCCGGCAGGGGTCGGCTCCCTCGCAGGTGTGTCCTGCGCCAGTCCTGCGAACTGCGAGTCCGTGGGTGCCGGGACGGACTTCGGCGGCACGATCGAGACGTTGTCGGCCCCACCAACGGTCACGACAACCGATCTCAGCGTCGGGACAATCGGCGTGCCCTATACGAGCTCCCTCCATGCGAGCGGAGGGCTGGCTCCTTACTCGTGGGCGGTGACCGGAGGTGCTCTGCCACCAGGGATCCATCTCGCATCCGACGGGACCCTCACCGGCATTCCGACCATCTCAGGTGAGTACACCGTCACCTTCTCGGTCACCGACTCGAACCTCTTGTCGGGCAGCGCCATGCTCGTGATCTCAATCAGGCCCATTGCGTCCCCTGGCTATTGGGAGGTTGCCAGCGACGGTGGCATCTTCAGCTACGGCGGCGCTCAGTTCTACGGCTCAACCGGCGGGTTGCACCTGAATGCGCCGATTGTGGCCATGGCCGCGACACCCGATGACGCGGGCTACTGGCTGTTGGCATCGGACGGAGGGATCTTCTCGTTTGGTGACGCGATCTTCTTCGGGTCGACCGGTGGCATCCACCTCAATGCGCCAATCGTCGCAATGGCTCCCACTCCGGATGGTGCCGGCTATTGGCTCGTCGCCTCGGATGGCGGAGTCTTCTCGTTCGGGGACGCCACCTTCCAGGGTTCGACGGGCTCCATGGCGCTCGACCAGCCGATCGTCGGAATGGCATCGACCATCGACGGCCTCGGCTACTGGCTCGTCGCCTCTGACGGAGGGATCTTTGCCTTCGGGGACGCCGGCTTCCAGGGTTCCACCGGTGGCTTGCCGCTCGAAAAGCCAATCGTCTCCGTGACCCCGGCACCAGATGGAAGTGGGTACTGGTTGGTCGCATCGGACGGGGGCATCTTCAGTTTTGGTGACGTCAACTACTTCGGGTCGACGGGCGGGATGCCCCTGACCGCGCCGATCGTTGCAATGGATCGGACGGCGGACGGCCAGGGTTATTGGATGGTGGGGCGAGACGGCGGGATCTTCAACTACGGAGATGCCGGGTTCTATGGATCGACGGGCGGCTTGATCCTGAACCGACCGATTGTGGGAATGGCGGCGATTCAGTCACTTGCCGGCGGATCAACGCCCATGGACATTCCAGCGCTTCAGACCACGGTGCCCCAGATCACCCAACAGCCCCTCGACCAAACGGTCGAGCCCGGAGGGACGGCGACCTTTTCCATCGCAGCCGCAGGTGATCCGACTCCGAGCGTGCAATGGCAGGAGTCGACGGACGGTGGCGCGACGTTCAGCAACATGCCGGGCGCTTCCTCGCCGACGATGCGAGTTACCTCGGTGAGGCCGAGCCAGCAGTGGTACCGCTACCGAGCCGTGCTCACCAACCCGGGAGCCTCCGACACGTCGGCCTCGGCCGCACTCATCGTCGGCGCGACCAAACCGACCTTCAGCCCCCCGTTGGACAAGACGGCGTCTATGAGCAGCTCGTCCGCCTCAGAGACGGCCGGACCGGATACAGCGGATCCGCTCCCCGAGATCGTCGGACAGCCGCTCGATCAGAATGTCGGGCCGGGCGGGACCGCGGAATTCAACGTTCTCGCGATCGGTGACCCGACTCCAAACGTGCAATGGCAGGTGTCACACGACGGCGGGCCCTTCACTGACATCGAGGGCGCGAACACGACGATGCTTACTGTGAGCCCCGTGGAACCGAGCCAGCGCTACGACCGATATCGAGCCGTGTTCACCAACGACGCGGGGTCCACCACATCGGCGTGGGCCCGCCCGCTCATCGCTCCGTAGCGTCGGGTTCAGGCTCCCTCATCCGCCGGGAAGATTGGCGCCTGTCGCGCCAGCCAGTCGCACCACTCGTCCACACCCTCGCCCGTGCGGGCGCTGGCCAGAATGACCCTGGCCTCGCGGTTGACCGCGGTGAGATTGTCCAGGAAGGCATCGAGCTGAAAGTCGAGATGCGGAAGCAGATCGACCTTGTTCACCACCACGACGTCGGCGGCCCGGAACATGACCGGGTACTTCAAGGGCTTCTCTTCGCCCTCCGTGACCGCATACACCATGGCCCGGGCGTGTTCGCCGACTCTGAATTCGGCAGGGCACACGAGGTTGCCGACGTTCTCGATGATCAAGAGGTCGAGTTCGGGTAGGGGCAGCCGCTCCATGCCGGACCGCACCATCACCGCATCGAGGTGACATTCCCCGCCGAAGCCCGCACTCGTGTTGACGAGGGAGATGGCGGTCGCTCCAGCTCCCTCGAGCTGGTCCGCATCCAGACTCGTGGCGATGTCCCCCTCCAGGACCCCGATCCGCACCGAGTCGCCGAGCGACTGCAAGGTCTTGCGCAGCAAAGTCGTCTTGCCGGCGCCGGGTGAGGACATGAGGTTCACCGCGCAGACTCCCGATGCGATGAACCGTCGCTCGTTCTCGTGGGCGACACGGTCGTTTTCCGACAGCAAGTTCTCAAGGATCGTGACCCTCGTCTGTCCAGTCTCGGCGTACCCGGAATGATCCCCGGCGTCGATGGCGCCGGTGGCGTGGGCGTGGGCGTCGTCGAGATCGTGCTCATGAACGTGACTGCTGCCGTCGGGGTGGATGTGAAACCGTCCCACTGCTACACCCCAGCCAGTTCAATCGACACGACGAGCAGCTCCTCGCCGCTGAGAAGCTTGACGTCGAACCCCTCGCATGTCCCGCAGGCCAGGATCGGCAGGTCCAGCGTTGTCCGTGCACCACAGTCTGCACACTCGACCACCGCAGGCACCTGTTCGATGACCAGAGCCGCATCCTTGAACTCGGTGGAGCTGGACACGACCTCCCAACTGAACTGGAGGGCGTCGGGAACCACCTGTCGCAAATGGCCGACCTGCACCGTCACCTGCGCCACGGGCCGTCCTTCCGCGTGCTTCGCCGCCGTGGTCACGATCGCGTTGCAGATGGACAGTTCATGCATCGCCTGCACCTCGGATCGAGCTTATCGACCACACGCGCCGAGAGGCCTCCGTCAGGAGGACAAGACCTCTTCGGCTGCTTCCTGGACCAGCGCGGCACTCAATTTCTCCTCGACCCGAGCCAGACGCCAATACAGGAGGGCGACCGCCCAGGTCACGACGAAGACGCCGACGATCGCGAATCCGGCCTCATTGAGATTGAAGTCGCGGACGAACTCCCAGAAGGGTGAGCTGAGGTTGGCTTGCTGACCGATCAGGCCCAGGATCTCGATCGTGCCGACGAAGAAGGCCACGGCAACGGACAATCCGGTGATCGTAAGGTTGTAGAAGACCTTGCGAACCGGGTTGGCGAAGGCCCAGTCGTAGGCGAAGATCATGAAGTATCCGTCGAGGGTGTCGAACGTGCACATCCCAGCCGCGAACAGGATCGGCAACGACAGGACGGCATAGAAGGGCAGCCCGCCGACGACCGCGGAGCCCGCCACCACGAGAAGCGCCACCTCAGTGGCCGTGTCGAACCCCATGCCGAACAGGACGCCGACCGGGTACAGCTTCCAGGAGGTGTCGATGTGCCGGGCATAGCCCCCCAGCAGACGGTTCATCAGACCCCGCTTGTTGAGCTGCCGCTCCAACTCGACCGGGTCGTACCGCCCGGACCGCATCTGCCGGTACAGGCGGACAATCGAGACCAGCACACACAGGTTCACGAGGGCGATCAGATAGAGGAAGGTCCCCGAGACGGACGTCCCCACGATGTTGGTAGCCGAATGGAGGCCGGATGCTTGGTGGCTCACCTGAAGGTTGAGGGCCCGGATCCCGAAGCTCAGCGCGATCGCAAGCAGCAGCACCACGCTCGAGTGGCCCAGCGAGAAGAAGAATCCCGCACCGAGGGGGCGCTCACCTTCGCTGACCAGCTTGCGCGTCGTATTGTCGATGGCGGCGATGTGGTCGGCGTCGAAGGCATGGCGCATGCCGAGGGTGTAGGCCAACACGCCCGTGCCGAGCCCGAACAGCTTGGTCTGCGAGATGTGGAAGTGATGTCCAACCGCCGAAGCCAGCAGCGCCCAACCCACGACGTTGAGGAGGATGACCACCGTCGCCATGCCGGCGACCCGTGACCACTCCCGACGAGACAGCGGGTTCCGGGCGGTCGCCCCGTCGCCCGGCGTCACGGCCATCCGGTTGCACCCTGCCGCGCCGAACATCACTTGCACTGTAAAGTTATTGCAAGTACATCGCAATAGGGAACTCGGTGCAGAAGTGAGGGTTCGAAATCAACACAGGGGGCAAGCGAGTGCCCCGATACGATTCGCCGGGTGAGCAGACGCTCCCCCAGCGAACCCGCGGAAGCGGCGGAAGCTCCGACGCTGGAGGACGCGCTCGAGCTCGTGCGCCAGCACGGCGGTCGGGTGACGTCGTCTCGACGGTTTCTCCTGCGCGCCCTCTTCGCCTCGAAGGGTCACCAATCCGTCGAGGAGCTTGCCGCCGAGGTGCAGGCCGAGGCCCCGGACATCCATCTCTCGACCATCTATCGCAACCTCGATGAGCTGGAGCGCCTGGGTGTCGTGGTCCACTCCCACTTCGGGCATGGCCCCGCCACGTACCACCTGGCCACATCCGTACACGGTCACTTCGTGTGCGAGGAGTGCGGGAAGCTCATTGAGGTGCCCGAAAAGCTGTTCGACGGCCTGGCCAAGGACGCTCGGGTCCGATTCGGGTTCACCATCGACCCCCATCACTTCGCCATGTTGGGCCGATGCGCCGACTGCACCTAGATCCTCCCGAGGTCAACCGGTCGGCCAGAGCTGTTCCACCACAGAACACCTAGGATGCGTGGTAACCCGCTTGCAAAGTGACCAGCCGGGGGCTCCACGATGGGCGATACGGGTGACGGAGTGTCCCGTCCTCACGAGAACGGGATGATCATTCTCCCGTCGACGACCAGACCATCAGCCTCGAGGGTGCGTCCCGCTTCGACATCGGGGAATTCGGGATGCAACCGCCGAAGGTGTTCATGCTGAAGGTCGAGCCCGAAGTGGACGTCGGGGTCGAGATCGTCGCGGTCAAGGAAGCGTAGGAGGAAGCGAAATGTGCCTCGGCATCCCCGGACAGCTCAAGGAGGTCTCCGATGTCCACGAGCACCTGGCACGGGTCGACGTGTCGGGCGTGACGAGGATCGTCAACATCGGCCTGCTTGAGGACGAACAGCTGCAGCCGGGCGACTGGGTGCTGATCCACGTCGGGTTCGCAATGGCGAAGATCGACGAGGAAGAGGCGGCTCTGGCCCTGGCGTCATTGCAATTGATGGGCCAGGCCTACGAGGACGAGCTCGGAGCCTTCCGGACATCCAAGATTGCAAGTGAATCAGGAGGCGGTTGAGATGGGTGTCGTCATTGGCGTCATCGTCGGATACGCGTTGGGCAGCCGCGCCGGCTCGGACGGCTTGTCCGAGATCGAGGAGGTGTGGCACACCATCTGTACCTCCGAGGAAGTGCGGGACTCCATAGCCGGCGGGCTCTCCATCGCCCGCGACGTGATCGCCCGACCGGCCGAAGTCATCGCGGAGATCCTCGGGGTATCGGAGGAGCGGGCCAAACTGGAGCGGGCGGCCTAAAGATGCGGTTCGTCGACGAGTACAGGGACCCGACGGCGGCCGCGGCCCTCGTGGACCAGATCACCGCTCTCTCGGGCGAGGATCAGTTCAAATTCATGGAAGTGTGCGGGGGCCACACGCACACGATCTATCGACACGGGATTGAGCACGTGCTGCCGTCCAGTGTGGAGCTGGTCCACGGGCCCGGTTGTCCCGTGTGCGTAATCCCGATGGGGAGGGTGGACGACGCCATTTCGGTGGCACGACAGCCCGGCGTCATCTTCACCTCGTTCGGCGACATGATGCGCGTGCCGGGAAGCAAGGGGAATCTCCTCACCGCCAAGGCGCAGGGGGCCGACGTCCGCTTCGTGTACTCCCCCCTCGATGCCTTGAAGATCGCCACGGAGAATCCCGACCGGCCGGTGGTCTTCTTCGCCGTCGGCTTCGAGACCACCGCCCCCTCCACCGCGCTGACGTTGTTGCAGGCGAGGGCGAAGCGGGTCCCGAACTTCTCCGTGTTCTCCAACCACGTCACGATCGTCCCGCCGCTGCGCGCCATCCTCGAGTCTCCCGACCTCAGGCTGCACGGCTTCCTGGGTCCCGGGCACGTCTCGACGGTCGTGGGGCAGCGTCCCTACCGATTCGTGCCCTCGGACTACGGCCTGCCACTGGTCACCGCGGGCTTCGAGCCGCTCGACATCCTGCAGGCCATCGCCATGTTGCTGTCCCAGATCCGCGAGGGTCGGTGCGAGGTCGAGAACCAGTACTCGCGGGTCGTCCGGGAGGAGGGGAACCCTCGTGCACTGGCCATCCTTGCTGAGGTCTTCGAACTGCGCCCGCACTTCGAGTGGCGTGGCTTGGGATTCATCTCGCAGAGCGGGCTCAAGCTGCGGCCGGAATTTGCAGAGTTCGACGCCGAGCTGAAGTACGAGATCCCCGGAGTGCGGGTGGCCGACCCCAAGGCCTGCCAATGCGGTGAGGTGCTCAAGGGCGTGATCAAGCCCTGGGAGTGCAAGGTGTTCGGCACGGCATGTACGCCCGAGACGCCGATCGGCACGTGCATGGTCTCCTCGGAGGGAGCATGCGCCGCCTACTACAACTACGGACGGATGCACCGTGAGGCTGCGGTCACTCTGGGTCGGCGGAGCCAGCTCCCGGCATGACCACCGTGACCACACCCGGATCCCCGCTGCGCAGCCGGATCCGAGTGGTCGGCGTCGTCCAGGGGGTCGGATTCCGGCCCTTCGTGCACCGCCTCGCCTCGGAGCTCGGGCTCGCCGGCCACGTGGGAAACGACACCGAAGGGGTGTTCATGGAGGTGGAGGGGCCCGCCGCCGCCGTCGAGAGCTTTACGTCGCGGCTGGTCGCCGAGGCCCCGCCCTTGGCGAAGATATTCGCCGTCGACGCGGTGCAGCGCCCGCCCGCCCACGAGCGCGGCTTCCGCATCGTCGAGAGCCCCACCGAGGGCGCGGCGCGGACCTTCGTCTCTCCCGACATCGCCGTGTGCGACGACTGCCTGGCCGAGATGTCCGACCCGGCCAACCGCCGGGCGCGCTATCCATTCATCAACTGCACGAACTGCGGGCCCCGTTTCACCATCACCGTGTGCTTGCCTTATGACCGCCCGAACACGACCATGCGCGGGTTCACCATGTGCGACGCCTGCGCGGCGGAGTATCACGACCCGTCCGACCGCCGCTTCCATGCCCAACCGATCGCGTGTGCCGAGTGCGGTCCCCGCATCTGGTTCGAGGAGGAGGGTCGCGTCGTCGACGGAACCGACGCCTCTCTCGGCGCCGCTCAGAACGCGCTCGCACAGGGCGCCGTCGTCGCCATCAAGGGCCTCGGCGGGTATCACCTGGCGTGCGACGCCGGCTCGGACACGGCCGTCGAGCGACTGCGCCTGCGCAAGCACCGGCGGGACAAGCCGCTCGCCGTCATGGTGCCCGACCTCGCACAGGCCCAGTTGGTGGCCGAGGTGGACCTCGAAGAGGCGCGGCTGCTCACGAGCCCGCAACGCCCCATCGTGCTGCTCCAGGAGCGCCCCGGGTCGGCCCTCTCCGGCGCGGTCGCACCGGGCAACCCCCGGATCGGCGTGCTCCTGCCCTACACGCCGCTGCACCACCTCCTCTTCCGACCGGTCGCCGGGGCTGCCGCGGCGCCCCGGCGCACATTGGTGATGACCAGTGGCAACCTGACCGACGAGCCGATCTGCTTCGACGACGAGGAGGCGAGGCGGCGCCTGGCTCCCATCGCCGATTGCTGGCTGTCGCACGACCGGCCCATCCACGTCCCCTGTGACGACTCGGTGGTCCAGGTCGAGTCGGGGGGCGAAGTGCCCATCCGCCGGTCCCGGGGTTACGCCCCGCTCCCGATTCGGCTTCCCTTTCCCGCCGTTCCGACGCTGGCCGTGGGCGGGGAGCTGAAGAACGCGTTCTGCCTGGCCTCGGGCCACGACGCCTTCATGAGCCAGCACATCGGCGACATGGGCAGCCTGGAGACACGGACGGCGTTCGAACGCTCCACCCGCCAGTTCGCAGGCTTCTACCGGATTGACCCGGTGCAGGTGGCCGCCGACGCCCACCCGGACTACACGACCCGCCGCTGGGCCGACGACGTCTCGGGGCGGCCGGTCCGGCTCGTGCACCACCACCACGCGCACGTTGCCGCCGTCATGGTCGAGCACGGCATCCCGGCCGGAGAGCGGGTGATCGGCATCGCCTTCGACGGCACCGGCTACGGGCTCGACGGGACGATCTGGGGCGGCGAGATCCTCGTCGCCGGCTACGACACCTTTGCCCGCACCTTCCATCTGCGCCAGGTGCCGCTGCCCGGTGGCGACGCCGCCGTCCGCAAGCCCTACCGGGCTGCGCTGGCCCACCTGTGGTCCGCCGGCATCGAATGGGACAGTGCCATCCCCGCCGTCGGCGCCGCGGCGGAGGACGAGCGCGCCGTTCTGCGACGGCAACTCGAGCGCGGCGTCAGCTGCGTGCCGACGTCGAGCATGGGGCGGCTCTTCGACGCCGTCAGCTCACTGCTCGGGATCCGCCACGAGGCCACCTACGAGGCCCAGGCCGCAGTCGAGCTCGAATGGTGTGCGTCGGCGTACCGCGGCGCAGCGCCGGTGTACCGGTTCCCACTCACCGACGGGGAGTTCGACGCTGCCCCGGTGCTGCACGGCCTCGTACGCGACCTGCGCTCCGGCGTCGCCGTCGGCGCGATCGCAGCCGGCTTCCACGCCGCCGTCGCCGGACTCATCGCCGACGCCGCCCAGCGCCAGCGTCTCGAGACGGGCATCGGCCGGGTGGCGTTGACCGGGGGCGTCTTCCAGAACATGCTCCTCGTCGACCGGACTCGCCGCGCGCTCACTGAAATGGGTTTCCAGGTCCTCACGCACCGGTTCGTGCCCCCCAACGATGGCGGGTTGGCACTGGGGCAGGCGGCCGTTGCCGGCTACCGCCCAGTGGAGCCGGGCGGGCCATGATGGACATGATGGAGTCCTCGGTGACGCCCAGCCCGGATGAGGGGACGGTTGGGAACCTGGCCGTGGCATCGCTCTCGCTGGCCCTGCGATTCGCCGCCGGGGCCACCATGTGGTGCGTGGCGCCGCAGTGGCCGTCCCACGGGCGGCACGTCGCGGTGGAATTCGTCCACCCGGTCATCGTCGGCAAACGGGCGCTGCCCGCCGTGAGCGTGGCGGGGGACGACGCGGCGGCTGTCGTTCGACTGGCCGCCCGCCCCGGAGACGTCCTGCTCGTTCTGAGCACGGCCGACGACCCCTGCGCGGTCGACCTATTGGCCCGTGCAGGCGCGTGGGGACTGACCAGCCTGTGGATCGGTGCGGGCCCCCGCCCCGGCGCCGGCCCCGCCGATCACGTGGTGTGGCTCGAAGAGACGGACCCGGCCCTGTCGTCGCGGTCGGGTGACCTGGTGCTCTTGTACCACCTGCTGTGGGAGCTGACGCACGTGGTCTTCGAGCACCCAGGGCACTTGGAGGTCGATCCCCGATCCTCCGAGGATGTGTGCGTGACGTGCTCCGACGAGGGCCGCGTGGCCGAGGTCAGCGCAGTGCGCGCCGACCGACGCGTCGAGGTGATCACAGAGGGCCGCCGTGAGACGATCGACGTGAGCCTGGTGGACCCCGTCGGGCCCGGTGACCTCCTGTTGGTGCACGCCGGTGTCGCCATCGCGTCGCTGGGTGGGGCCCGCTCGTGAGCGCCGAGCCCACCGGGTTCCTCTACCCCTTCCTTGAGGCGGACGAACGTGACGGCTCGGCGCTGGTCGCGGACCTGACGCGCTCGGCGCAGTCGAAGATGGCCGAGAGCCGGGCGCTCCGCACGGCAACGCTCGAGCGCTGCCGTGATGCGATCGAGGCCGCCGGCGGCGCCATGGCCTCGTGCTTCGCCCAAGGCGGACGGGTGCTCGCGTTCGGGAACGGCGGCAGCGCAACCGATGCCGCCGGGACCGTGGACCTCTTCCGCCGACCTCCCCGCGGTCGGCCCCTGCCGGCGCTGTCCCTGGTCGACGACCAAGCCGTGCTGACGGCGCTGGCCAACGACGTGGGGTTCGAGCTCGTCTTCTCGCGCCAGATCATCGCCCACGGACAGCCTGATGACATCGCCGTGGGATTCTCGACCAGCGGTGACTCGGTCAACATGCTCCGGGCCTTCGAGGAGGCGTCGCAGAGGGGGCTCCTGACCGTTGGCCTGTGCGGCTACGAGGGCGCGGCGATGGCGGTCAGCGACGCCGTCCACCACTGCCTGGTGGTCCGCTCGGAGAGCGTGCACCGGATCCAAGAGACGCAGGACGCGCTGATGCTGGAGCTGTGGTCGGCCGTCCAACGCCACCTCGCCGGGCCCGGCACATCGTGACCGACACGGCGAAGGATGCCGGACCGTCCGCACGCGAGGCGGTCGTCTTCGAGCGGATCGAGGCGTTCCGCCGCCGCCGGCCGCGCCTCCTCGATGACGTGGTCACCCTCGCCCACGGTGCCGGGGGGAAGGCGTCGGCCGCCCTGCTCGACGCGGTCTTCCTCCCCGCGTTCGCCGCGGAGCCGAGCGCCGTGCAGACCGATGCGGCCGTGCTCACCCTGCCTTCGGGCGAGCGGCTCGCCTTCAGCACCGACTCCTACGTGGTCAAGCCCCTGCACTTCCCGGGCGGCTCGTCCGGGCACCTGGCCGTGCACGGGACGGTCAACGACCTCGCCATGATGGGAGCCCGCCCGATGGCCCTGTCCGCCGCCTTCGTCCTCGAGGAGGGATTCCCCGTCGACGAGCTGCGCGAGATCGTGGCCGACATGGCCGAGGCAGCCGCCGCGGCCGGCGTGGCGATCGTCACGGGCGACACCAAGGTCGTCGATCGCGGCGCCGCCGACGGCCTCTACATCTCGACCGCCGGGATCGGGATCATCCCCGCCGGCCGCGACCTGTCGGCGTCGAAGGTTGCGGAGGGAGACGTCGTGTTGGCGTCGGGCACCATGGGCGATCACGGCACCGCGGTGATGCTCGCCCGGGGCGACCTCGCCCTGGAGGCCGACATCAGCTCGGACACCGCTCCGCTGCACGGCGTGATGGAGTCGCTCCTCGCCGCCGCGCCGCGGACGAAGTGGCTCCGCGACTCCACGCGCGGCGGCGTGGGCACGGTGTGCAACGAGCTGGCGCGGGACAGCAACCTCACCGTCGTCCTGGACGAGCCAGCCCTCCCCGTCCGCCCCGAGGTGGCGGCGGCGTGCGAGCTGTTGGGGATCGACCCCCTCTACGTCGCCAACGAGGGGAAGCTGGTGGCGGTCGTGGCGCCCGAGGAGGAGGCGGCCGCCCTCGCCGCCATGCGCGCCCACCCGCAGGGGTCCGCCGCCGTGCGCATCGGTGAGATCCGCGCCCAGCCGCCGGGGATCGTGGTCCTGCGCACCGCCATGGGCGGCACCCGGATCGTCGACATGCTCGTGGGCGACCCGCTCCCCCGCATCTGCTGAGCCGAACCCGTTGGCACCCCCTCCCTTCAGGAAGGGCGCGTGCCGGGCGTGAAGGCCACGTTGGTCACCACGTCGTGGAGCGCGCGAGCGTGCGCTCCAAGATGCCGAGCGTCGCCCGGAGCGCCGTCTCGGAGATGATGGGAAAGATGTCCGCCTTCTTCCACTCGGGGTCGATGTTCGACCAGTCGTAGTACGAGGTGACCAGCGTTCCACCCTCGGCGGGCTCGAGCCGGTAGCCGTAGACGTGGCCGATCTGCGGCTTGATCTGACCCAGGATCGTCCAGGCGATCTCGCGGTCGGCCTCGAAGGTGGTGATGGTCACAGTGACGTCGTAGCGGCCCATCGGGTAGTCGTTGAGCGCCTCCCGGTCCATGTGCACGACGAACGTGTCGCCCACCTTCGTCGCGGGATCGCCCGTCGCGTCCATCAACATCCCGGAGCTGTCGATGGTGACATGGCCCTGCGGATCCCGGAGCACGGAGAAGATGCGCGCCGGCTCGGCCGGGATCGTCCGCTGCACCTCGATCCGCTCGGGTTTCGTGGAATCCTCGGTGGTGGACTCTTTGGTCATGACCGCATTCTTCCACCGGAACCGTCCCGGCGAGCCGGGGCCTACACCGATGCGGCGTCGGCGCCCGTGACCAGCGACGTGTCGAGACCGAGCAGCTCCACCGTCGTTGACCCCGAGCGCAACGCCTCGAAGAAGCCGGCCTCCTTCGCCTCGCGGGCCCGGCCCGCGCGCACGACCTCGTCGAGCGTGCCGGCCGCGACGAAGGTCACGCCGTCGACGTCGGCCACCACCCAGTCGCCCGCGTCGACCAGCACGCCGCCGACCCGCACGGGGACCCCGACCGTCCCCGGCTTGTCCTTGGTGGCGCCGGTCAACGCGATGGTGGCCGAGAACACGGGGAAGCCGTGGGCCTCGAGGGCCGCCACGTCGCGCACCCCCCCGTCGAGGACGAGACCCGCCAGGCCGGCCGCCTCGGCCGCCGTGGTGAGCACCTCGCCCCAGTAGCCCCGGTCCGCCACCTGACCGACGTCGACGACGAGGACGCTGCCCCGGGGCGCCCTGGTCACGGCGACGTGGACGGCCAGGTTGTCGCCCGGGGTGCAGCCCACGGGGTAGGCCGGCGCGGCCACCGCGGCGCCGGGCCAGGCCGGTCGGAGCCTGCGGTCGGCCGCACTCCCCCCCGACTCGCCCAGCGTCGCCGAGCCCAGCTCGGCCAGGACCCCCGCCATGTCCGTGCCGCTGCCCGCACCGCTCATGTCGTGCCTCCTCGCCTCGGCGGCCTTCAGGGTTCCCTGGGCCGTCCCCGGATGCGTCATTCGACCACCGGCGGGCGCGCCGCACCAGCCCTACACTCCCCGCGTGGCCGACGACATGCTGATCGTCACGCAGGTTGCCCCTTACGTGGACGGGCCGGCGGGTGTGCACGGCGTCCTGACGCAGGCATCCACGGGCCTCGTCGAGCTGGCCGGCCTGGCCGGCCTGTCCCCCCTCGTCGTGAGCGACGTGCGCGATGTCTCGCCGCGCCAGCTCGCCTCCGCCCGTGTGCTGGCCCTGTTCACCATCGGGGAGACGCCGTGGTCAGAGGAGCAGAGGACCCAGTCCCACGCGGCCTGGCGCAGCGGGCAGCTGCGCGTGCTCGGCGTGCACTCCGCCACCGACGCCTGTCACTCCTGGCCCGAGTACGGCTCGGTGCTCGGGGCCCGCTTCGACGGTCACCCGTGGACCCAGGAGTTCGCCATCGACGTGGTCGACCCCGGGCATCCGTCCACGGCCCACCTCGGGGACCGCTGGCTGTGGCGGGACGAGGTCTACCTCTTCCGCGACCTTCGGCCCGATGCCCGCGTCCTCCTCCGCCTGGCCGAGGACCAGGTGGACCTGTCAGTCCCGGGTGGGCGGGTGCCCGACTGCGGGTTCCCGCTGGCCTGGTGTCTCGAGGATGGCCCCGCCCGCACCTTCTACAGCGCCCTGGGCCACTTCCCCGGTGCCTGGGAGACGCCGGCCTTCCTCCGGCATCTGGCAGGAGGCCTCGCCTGGCTGCTGGCCAGCGCCTAGCCTGACGCCCATGTCAGGCTCACAAGGGGGATCGACGGGGGCCACGCTCCCCGATGTCATGGCGGCCGCGGTCTACCGTTCGCCGGGGGTCATCGCAGTGGAGGAGCGACCCGTCCCGCGCCCAGGTCCGGACCAGGTCGTCGTGCGCGTCCACGCGTGCGGCATCTGCGGCTCCGACATCCACCAGCTCCGCGACGGCTGGGGCTTCAAACCCGGAGCCGTCGCCGGCCACGAATGGAGCGGCACCATCGTGGCGGTGGGCGACCAGGTCACGGACTGGTCGACCGGCGAGCAGGTCGTCGGTGGCGCTTCGCCGCGCTGTGGCACCTGCCGGCGTTGCCGGGAGGGAAAGCCGTCGCAGTGCGAGAACCGCAACAGCATGACCACCGACCATATCGATGGCGCCTTTGCGGAGTACGTCGTCGCACGGTCGGCCGGGGTCCTGCGCCTTCCCGACGGCCTGGCGCCCCGCCACGCCGCGCTGGCCGAGCCCCTGTCGGTGGCCCTCCACGGCATCACCAGGTCGGGCGTCGCACCAGGCGACACGGTGATGGTCTTCGGGGCCGGCCCCATCGGCGCGCTGAGCATCGCCGCCCTCCGGTCGATGGGCATCGACGAGATCACGGTCGTCGAGCCTCATGAGGGCCGGCGCCGGCTGGCGACCGATCTCGGCGCAACGGCGGTGGTCGACCCGGCCGACCTCGAGGTCTTCCCGTCCTGGGAACCCGAGCGGATGTCCTCGCGTGCGGTCCACGTCGTGCTGGAGTGCTCGGGGCACCGCGCCGCGATCGAGGCTGGCTTCCATCAGGTGGCTCGGGGGGCATCCTCGTAATGGTCGGCGCCGGGATCGACCACCCGACGTTCGACATCAACCGGATGATCCTGAACGAGCTGACCGTCACGGGTTCCTTCGTCTACGACTTGGGCGGCTTCGAGCGTGCCCTGGAGCTTCTCGCCTCAGACGGATTCCCGGCCGACCGGCTGATCGACCCCGAGGACGTCACGCTCGACGGGATCACCGACGCCCTGGAGGGACTGGCGCTCGGCCGCATCGCCGGGAAGGTGATGGTCGTCCCCGAGGTGCGGGCCTGATGGCGCACCCGTACTACCCCTCGGGCAACCCTCACTTCAACCACGTGGCCATGTCCCTGCCGTCCGACCTGCTCGGTGCCGAGAGCCGGGCCGACATCTGCCGCTTCTTCCACGAGGTGCTCGGCTTCGAGGAGATGGAGGTCATGACGGAGGACCGCCGCCGTCTCATCCTCAGCTGCGTGCACTGGGACCAGTTCATCTTCCTCATCGCCGAGGACGACCCGATGCGCTGTCCGCGCATGGACCATTACGGCTTCTCCGTCGGCTCCCTCGACGAGCTTCGCGGCATCCAGGAGCGCGCCGAGGCGTTTCGCAAGCTCGACGACCGGATGGAGCTCATCGACCTGCACGTCGACGACCAGAAGGTGGTCAAGATCCACTCCCTGTATGTGAGCTACATCCTGCCCATGACGATCGAGTTCCAGTTCTGGGAGTTCCCCGAGCCGGCGCTGTCATCGGCCGGCTGATCACGCCCGGCGGGCGCTTCCCCCGTCGCCCGTCGCCGGTACGGTGCCTGCATGAGCCCTTCCACGTCCGCAGATCAGCGAGCAGCGCGGTTCCGTTCGCTGCACGTCCCGGGAACCCCGCTCCTGATGCCCAACGCGTGGGACATCGGGTCCGCCGTCCTCTTCGCCTCCCTCGGCTTCGAAGCGCTCGCCACGACCAGCGGCGGCTTCGCCGCCACCCGGGGCCGCCTCGACGGGGCCATGACGCGGGACGAAGTGCTGGCCCACAGCGGCGAGCTCGCCGGGGCGGTGGACGTCCCGGTGTCCGCGGACCTGGAGAACTGCTTCGCCCACGAGCCCGACGGTGTGGCCGCGACCGTCGCCGTCACCATGGAGCTGGGGCTCGCCGGCGGGTCCGTCGAGGACTTCACGGGCGACGCCGACGAGCCGATCTACGAGTTGGCCCATGCGGCGGAGCGGGTGCGGGCGGCCGCCGAGGCCGCGCACGGCGGCCCGCGCGATTTCGTGCTGACGGCTCGGGCCGAGAACTACCTGCATGGCCGGGTGGACCTGGGCGACACGATTCAGCGGCTGCAGGCCTATCAGGAGGCGGGCGCGGACGTGCTCTTCGCCCCCCGGGTGGTGGACCCGGACGAGCTGCGGCAGCTGCTCTCCGCCGTCGACCTGCCGGTCAGCGTCCTGGTGGTGCCCGGTGCACCGACCGTCGGCGTGCTGGCGGAACTCGGCGTCAGCCGGATCTCGGTCGGCGGAGCCATCGCCGTGGCCGCCTACGGCGCCGCGATCAATGCGGTCACGGAGCTCCGGGACGCCGGCACCTGTGGCTACTGGGACCTCGCCGCTGTGGCGCGGCCCGCGATCACCGACGCCTTCAGCCGCTGATCGCCACCGTCACCTCAATCTCGACGGCGCCGTTCCGGGGCAGCGCCGCCACCCCGATGGCCGAGCGCGTGTGGCGACCCGCGTCCCCGAAGACGTCGGCCAGGACCCGGCTGGCGCCGTCGACCACGGCCGGCTGCTCGTGGAAGTCGGGGGCCGACGCCACGTAGCCGGTCACCGTCAGCACCCGTACGACGCGGTCGAGCGAGCCCAGCGCGTCCTCCAGCACCGCCAAGGCGTTCAACGCGCACACGGCGGCCGCCTCCCTGCCCTCCTCCACGCTCACCGTGTCGCCCAGCCGGCCGAGGCAGGTCAGCTGGCCCTCGATGCGGGGCAGCTGCCCCGAGGTGCGCGCCGTGTCGCCGTGCACCACCACCGCGTCCAGCGGGTCGTGCGGCGGGTGCGGCCCGTGCAGTGTCAGCCCCAGCTCGACCAGCCGGGCCCGGATGATCCCGTCGCTCACCAGCGCCTAGCGCATGTACGGATAGACGTTGGCGAAGTTCTGGTTGACCTTCTCAGGCAACGGGTAGATGGCACCGAGCTGCTTGGCCCCCCAGATGATCCGAGCCGATCGCTCGACCAGTGCGGTGTTGTGCATCGTCCTCTCCATGGTCGTGCCGATGGCAACCATGCCATGGTTGGCGATCAGTGCGGCGCCTCGATCCTCGAGGGCCTTCACGACCTGCTCGGCCAGGTCGGGCGATCCGCTCGGTGCGTACTCGGTGCAGCGGATGTCCCCTCCCAGGTACACGGTGAACTCGTCGATGCAGCTCGGGATGTCCTGCTGGGCGACCGCGAACATGGTGGCGTGCACCGCGTGGGAGTGGATGCACACGCCGATGTCCTCGTAGGCCGCGTGGACTGCCAGGTGGAGGTACTTCTCCGAGGTCGGGCCGCGCTCGCCCGAGACGACGTCGCCGGCAGGGTTCACGATCACGATGTCGTCGGCGGTCATGACCCGGTAGTCGAGCGAGGACGGGGTCACTGCGATGTTGCCGTCCTCCATGCGCGCCGAGATGTTGCCCGAGGTCCCCTCGACGAGTCCTTTTTGCAGGAGCTCCTGGGCGGCGGCGACGATCTGCTCGGGTGCGTTCTCAATGAAGGTGGCCATAGCCAGGTGCTCCTCAGCGTTCGTGGGCGACCGTCGTCTCCCGTGGTCCCACCGATCGTACAGCGCCGACGCAATGCCTGACACGGCTGTCAGGGAACTGACCGGGCGGGGTACTGTCTCGGCCATGGGACTTCTCGATGGCCGGTCGGCAGTGGTGACGGGAGCGGGGCGTGGCATCGGGCGGGAGATCGCCTTGTGCCTCGCGGCGGAGGGTGCCCGGGTCGTGGTCAACGACGTGGGCGTCTCGCTCGGCGGTGAGGGCACCGAAGAGGACCCCGCAGCCCAGGTGTGCAAGGAGATCGAGGCGGCCGGCGGCAACGCCGTGCCCAACCACGACTCGGTGAGCGACTTCACCGGGGCGGGCCGTATCATCTCCGCGGCGGTGGACAGCTTCGGCGGCATCGACATCCTGGTGAACAACGCCGGCATCGTGCGCGACCGGACCATCGTGAAGATGGACGAGAGCGACTACGACGCGGTGATCGCGGTGCACCAGAAGGGCACCTTCAACACGGTGCGCCACGCCGCTCCACTCATGAAGGACGCCGGGTACGGCCGCATCGTGAATATCACATCCTCGGCCGGGCTGCGCGGCAACTTCGGCCAGACCAATTACGGGGCCGCCAAGGCCGCCATCATGGGCATGACGTTCGTCTGGGCCCTCGAGCTCGGCAAGTACGGCATCACGGTGAACGCAGTGGCGCCGGCAGGCTTCACGCGCATGACCGAGGGTCTGTACGCGGGGGCGCAGCCGCCGCCCGACCAGGACCCCGCGCTCAACGCGCCGCTGATCGCGTTCCTCGCTTCCGAGGGGGCCTCCTACGTGAACGGGCAGGTGCTGGGGCGCACCGGCTTCGCCTACACCCTGTTCCAGACGCCACGACAGATCGCCACCATGTGGAGCGACGGAGGCTGGACGCCTCAGGAGGTCGCCGATCACTTCCACGAGGTGCTCGGCCAGCACCTCCAGCCCGTCGGTATGGGTGAGCACCCGCTCCTCGGCAAGAAGGGCTGAGCGCGCCTCGTCCCTCGGAGATCCGGTACCGGCCGCCCGCCGCCTCTTTCAAAACTGTAAACGTGCACACTTATAGTTTGAAAACGCACCACCGGGGTGACTCCGGCTCGGACTGCCGCCGGCAGACAGACATCCCGGCAGACAGACATCATCGCTATCGGTAGGGTGGTGGAACAGCCCCAGCACACCAAAAGGCAGACAGGGAGGACACGATGGACGTCCGCGACAAGATCTACATCAACGGGGCCTGGGTCCCCTCCACCGGCAAGGGCACGCTCGAGGTCATCAACTCGGCTACCGAAGAGGTCATGGCCACCATCCCCGAGGGAACGGCCGAGGACGTCGACAAGGCAGTGCAGGCGGCGGCTGCGGCCTTCCCCGGCTGGTCGACCACCTCCCGCGAGGAGCGGGGCAAGCTGCTCACCCGTATTGGCGAGGCGCTCGCGGCCCGCACCGACGAGGTCGCCACCATCATCTCGCAAGAGGTTGGCATGCCGATGACCCTGTCCGGTTCCGTCCAGGTCGGCCTGCCCGCCATGGCCTTCGCTGACGCCGCGAACGCGGCCGAGGCCTTCCAGTGGGAAGAGGAGCTCGGCAACTCGCTCATCGTGCACGAACCCATCGGGGTCGTCGGAGCAATCACGCCGTGGAACTTCCCCCTGTACCAGGTCGTGCTCAAGGTGGCCCCGGCGCTGGCCGCCGGCTGCACCGTCGTCCTCAAGCCCAGCGAGGTGGCGCCGATCAACGCCTTCATCCTGGCCGAGATCATCGACGAGGTCGGCCTGCCGGCCGGCGTCTTCAACCTCGTGAGCGGCGTCGGGCCGGTGGTGGGCGAGGCCATCGCTGCGCACCCCAAGGTCGACATGGTCTCCTTCACCGGCTCCACCCGGGCCGGACGGCGGGTCATGGAGCTGGCCGCAGAGGGCATCAAGCGGGTCTCGCTCGAGCTGGGCGGCAAGTCGGCCAACATCCTGCTCGACGACGCCGACCTGGCGGCGGCCGTGCCCGCTGGGGTGTTCGCCTGCTACATGAATTCGGGCCAGACCTGCTCGGCCCTGACGCGCATGCTCGTCCCCCGGGACAAGCTGGCGGAGGTGGAGGAGCTGGCGGCGGGCGCCGCGGCCGGCTTCGCCCCCGGTGACCCCTTCGAGCCCGGCAAGCTCCTCGGGCCGCTCGTGTCCTCGGTACAACGGGAGCGGGTCCGGGGCTACATCAACAAGGGAATTGAAGAGGGAGCCAAGCTGGTCATCGGCGGGGCGGCCGCACCCGAGGGATTGGAGAAGGGCTTCTTCGTCCAGCCCACGGTCTTCTCCGACGTCACCCCGGACATGACCATCGCCCGGGAGGAGATCTTTGGTCCGGTTCTCTCCATCATCCCCTACGACACCGAGGAAGAGGCGATCGAGATCGCCAACGACACCCCCTACGGATTGTCCGGCGGCGTGTGGAGCAGCGACCCGGCCCGGGCCGAGAAGGTGGCGCGACAGATGCGGACCGGTCAAGTCGACATCAACGGTGGTGCCTTCAACCCGGGCGCGCCCTTCGGCGGCTACAAGCAGTCGGGCAATGGCCGCGAGCGCGGCAAGTACGGGCTCGAGGAGTACATCGAGACCAAGTCGATGCAGCGCTGAGACGACGTCGTCGTCGACCCGATCTCGCAGTGGGTCGGGCCGAGAGGAGTTGACGTGGAAAAACGGCTGGTGACCCGCTACGCCATGCGATCGACCGAGGACGCGGACGAGAACCAGCGTCGGGTGGAGGCGGTGTTCGCGGAGCTCGAGCGGGACAAGCCCGACAACGTCAGCTACTTGGTCCTCCGGCTGGCCGACGACTCCTTCGTCCACGTCTCGTTCCACGACCACGGCGACGACGTCAATCCCATCGCGTCAACCGAGGCCTTCGGGCACTTCCAAGACGGCCACGCCGACCGCCGGCAGGGCGGTGTGGACCAGCAGACAGCATCGCTCGTCGGCGCCTACATCACGCGCATCGGCTGAGGAGCGCCGAACCGCTGCGGCGCCGGGCCCGCTTTCTGCGCCCGACCGTCATCCTCCTGGTCGCATGCGCCGCAGTGGCAGCCATCGTGTACGCCACGCAGCCGTCCCCCCACCCATCGCGGCGCGCTCGGCGCACGACACCACCACGCTGCCACCTACGACGAGCACCACCACACTCCCCCCGACCACGACCACCACGACGACCGATCCGGGGACGCTGCCCCAGACGATGGAGTTCCCTTCGTCGGGCACGCCGCAGTTCACGGCCGAGATGAACGCGCTCTGGCAGGGCGTGGTCGAGGGCTCGGTCGACCCGGCACTGGCCGCCTTCTTCCCACGGACGGCCTACGTACAGCTCAAAACCGGGATCGCCAATCCCTCCGGTGACTGGCAGAACCGGCTCGTGGCCGACTTCGCCCTCGACATCGGGGCCGCCCATGCGCTGCTCGGCCCCGACCCCACGCAGGCGACCCTGGTCAGCGTGTCGGTGCCGCAGCAGTACGGCCACTGGATCCCGCCCGGCGTGTGCGACAACGGCGTCGGCTACTTCGAGGTGGCCAATGCGCGCGTCGTCTACCAGCTCGCCGGACAGACGCGGTCTTTCGGGATCGCCTCGCTGATCTCGTGGCGGGGTACCTGGTACGTCGTCCACCTCGGCGCGATCCTGCGCGGGTCAGGGGGCGGCATGGTCGACGAGCCGGCAATCGGGGCGGGCTCCTCAGCACCCTCTCGGACCTGCTGACCGCGGCCCGGTACCGCCCCTCAGGAGGGCGGGACGATGGTCAGCGCCGGTGAACCCGGCGTCTCCAACGCCCCGAGCACGGCGGACGACGTCGGCGACCGTGGCTCCAGCGCCAGCTCCAAGAAGCGCGTCGTCTCCTCGCGCATGGCACCGGCGGCCGGGGTGTCCGACACAAAGGAGCCGAGGTGGTCGCCACCCTGCTCAACGATCATCGCCTTCGACGACGTCTGGGCGTCCTGGAACACGATGGGCGTCAACGTGTTGAGGCCGTACTCGTCGTTCGACCCCACTGCCACCAGGAGTGCGGCGGACGAGGCCCCTACCGTGTAGGGCGCCACACCCGACGGCAGCTCCCCGGACATGCAGACGAAGGCGCGCACCCTGGCGTCCGCATAGGCAGGGTCGAGCGCCAGGAGCGCCACGTCGGTGCCCCCGTCGGAGTGTCCTGCCACAGCGATCCGCCGCTGGTCGACGGCCACCCCCGCGCCGCCGTGGAGCAGTGCCGTGATGACGAAGGAGATGTCCAGCGCCTGGTCGGCGTAGTCGCTGACCGGCGATCCGGCGTACAGGTCGGTCGAATCGGGGAAGACGGGTGCCGCGACGAGGAACCCGGCGCGGGCCCACTGCTCGAGCAGCGGCTCGTACACCGCCGGGTCGCTGTTCCACCCGTGGGCGAAGACGACGAGAGGCAGGGGGCCCGCCGCACCGGAAGGCAACAGGAGGTCCGTCACGAGGAGGCGCCCCGGCGCAGCCGGGACGGACCCGCGCGCGGGCGTCACCCGGCTCGGGTCCGACAGCGTGATCGCCTCGGGCCGCACCGTGTAGGGGGGTCCCAGGCCCGACAGGGCGGGCGGTGCCGGAACCGTCGTGGTCGTTCTCGTCGATGCCCGGTGCGTCCCAGCAGCGTGCCGGTGGGGTCTGGATGCCGCAGTCACCGGTGCCGCCGCGGTGGCCGCAGCTGCAAGAGCGAGCACGCAGAGCGCCAACGTCTCCCCTACGCCCTTGTGCCGTCGTCGGTTACCCACGCCCGTCCGTCCCTCCGCTCACCCGGCCGAAGGCTGCCGGCCAGCCGGGGACCGGCTTGGCAGCTCACGCATTGTCGCGCCCGCCGGGGCGTCCCCGTTCCCGAGTCAGGCGGCCGATGGGACCACGGGCGGCACCCCGCCCGGTGTGAGCACCTCAATCCCCGACGGGCTGGCGGACGCTGTCGTGCCCACACCGAAGACGAGAGCGTTGCCCACCGTAGCGATGCCGGACCAGGTGAACTGGGGCAGGCTCACCTGCGCCAGCAGGCGCCCGCTCGACACGGCGCGTACCTGAATCGCCTTGGCCGCCAGCGCAAGGCCGCTGAACATCATCCCGCGGGCCGCCGTGGTGGCCGAAAACGATGCCGCGTTGTTGGCCTGCCAAAGCACCGCTCCCGTTGCGGCGTCGAAGGCGTGGTCGGTCGGGTTCTGCTGCGCAACGTCGCGAGGATCGGAGGGGTCGCAGACGGGCAAGGTCCCGTGTGAGGTCGGTAGGAAATCGCCGAGCGCCGTCGCCCCCAGGACGAGGTTGCCCTCGTAGGCGGTGGTCCCGATGAAGCCCCCGGACGACCCACCAAAGACGACGTTCGTCGACCAGCGTTCCCGGCCGGTGCGCGGGTTCAGCGAGTAGTAGGTGCCGTTCTTGCTCGCCTCCCCAAGGAATGTCGTCCTCCCGCCTCCGGAAATCCCTGCGTTGGCGCTGGACCCGAAGTCGTCGTCACATTTTGGCGCGTGGCCAAGCGGGTGGAACTTCCACGCCAGCCTGCCGTTGGCGATGCGGAGCGCAATCACCGAGTCCGCGTAGGGCGCCGAACTACCGAACTTGCAGTCGGCTGTCCCGAAGACGACCAGCCCCAGGTCAGGCAAGACGGTGCCAGAGGACCAGACGCTGCCGCAACTGTCGTCGAGCACCCGCGTGCTCCCGGGAGCGCCCACGTCGGTCTCGAACTCCCAGACGGGATCCCCGGTGTCGAGACTGGCCGCTGCCACGTAGCCGGCGGAGGCCTGCTGCCCGTCCTCGTCGACGCCGAAGAGGACCCGTCCGTCGGCCACCACCGGCGACGAGAAGATCCGCGTGCTGTCGGCGTTCGGGTCGAGTGGGCCGGGCACCCCCGGGTAGTCGTGCTTCCAGAACACCGCTCCAGTGGCGGCCCTCAGTGCATACAGCGTGTAGCCCCCCGAGAAGATGACCAGCGCCGGCCTCTTGCCCGATGCCGGCACGAACGACGCTGACGACGTGACGAGCCCGCCGTCGGACGTGGCGTCGCGGGGCTGCTGTCCCGGATACGGGGTGATGGCGTTCTGGGAAGCGAGCCGGACCTTCCAGCGCAGCGACCCCGTTTCGAGGTCCAGCGCGTAGAAGGAGTCATCCCAGGATCCTGCGTACACGGTCCCGCCGACCACTGTCGGCGTCGCTGTCACGGCGTCCGCCGTTGGGAAGAACCAAGCCTGGCGCAAGGTCTGCACCGAGGTCTCGGTGAGGGTCGTCCGGCCGTGGAACGTGTGCTGGGCGTCGTGGCCGTAGGTCGGCCAGTCCCAGGCCCCGACCTTGGCCGGCACCGCGGGCGACGCTGCGGAGCGAATGCTGGCGGTCGACGGGGAGGCGCCGCATCCGACCAGGACCACCCCTGCGACGGCGGCGGCCCGCGCCCACCGGTGCGTGCGGGCCAACGTCAGCCGAAGCCGGCGGTGGCGGGCTTGTTCGAGGCCGGTCCGCCCGACACTGGGTTCTCCGACGGTCCCGACAACGGGGCCACGATCTTCCCCGACGGATAGGGGCAGCGCGTCGTCGCCGGGACGCACACCGTCACGCTGGTCGGGAAGTCGAACCCGCCGGCCACCGTCACCGGCGTCGATGGCTGGCCGTTCACGAACGTGACCCTCATGACGCGGCCCCCGTAGTCGGCGGGCCCACAGCCGGTGAGGGTGCTGGCGCAGGTGATGTGGATGTCGACGAAGTACATCGTCCCGTCCGGCGCAAACGCCATGCCGAACGGGTTGTACTGATCGGGGTTCTTGCCCAGGTTCGACACCGTCGTGCCGGGCACCGAGCCGCGCCCGGGCACGGGTTGACCACTCGCACTGACCCAGACGATGGAGGGATCGCCGATGTAGCTGCTCACCGCAAAGCAGCCGCAGGTGGGATCCTTCGCGATGCCGGAAGGGAAGCTGACCTTGAAGAACGTCGACAGCTGCACCCGGCTGCGCGGGTAGACCCCACCCGGGCACTGCGCCGCGCTCATGGGGAACGACGAGTGGGCGAAGCGGAGCACGCTCGAAGTGCCGACGTTCGGGATCAGCAGGTCGTCGTTGGCGGCGACTGCCATGGTCCCGGGCTGGGCCAGCCCACCCGTGCCGTCGACGTGGTGGGGGCCGACGCCGCCGCTCGTGGGTCCGTAGACGATGCAGTACGACTTGTAGCTCGGCGCGAACCACTCCACCAGTCGACCGCTGCTCGGGGGCGGATACGAGCCCTGCGCGGTGGCGATGTCCGCGCCGAAGACGTTGTGGTGGCTGTCGACGGCGCACCCGGTGTACGTCTGATTGTTGTTGAAGACGCCGTTGGCGCTGGGTGGGGAATCGCCGCCGATGCCCTGGCCCGGCATCTTGTAGCGGCCGGGGACGTACAGGGTCTGCCCGCTGAACGAGCCGTTGGGCTGGTCGAGCTCCTCGCCGTCCGCCGGCTGCTTGTACGGCTTCTTCCCGCCCAGGTTGTGCTGACCGGGCAGGGTCGGGTCGTAGCCACCGACGAAGCGGCCACCCGGCAGGACGCACATCTGCCCGTTGAGGTCCCAGGCCGGAAGGAGCTGGCCCTGGACGCCCTTGGGCATCGACAGGAAGTCGACCTCCTCGTTCTGGTCCCAGTAGACCAGGTACCCGGGCTGCCCCCGGACGCCGGCAGCGGCGGACGCCTGGGCCGTCCGGGACGTGGCGGCGGACGCCACGGTGCCCGAGGCGAGGGTGGGTAGCGCGACCACCACCACGAGCACGGCAACCACCGTGAAGCTCCACCCCTTGCCATGCCGCATGCGTTCCCCCGAGCCGAACCCTGACGCCGCCGTCATACTAAGCGGAACGGCCGCGCTGCGCTGGGCGTTGCAGGGGCCCCCTTACATCTTCGTGAGTCGCTCCAGCCGGATGCGGTATGCCGGTGAGATCTTGAAGTGGTCGGCCCCCTCGAGAATGGTCTCGAGATAACCAGGTCGAGGTTCACCGTGGCCGGTTGACGAGGCGACGTAGGCGATGGCCTCGACTTCCTGCTCGGCGATGACGATACGGACCTGCTCTCGTCGGTAGAGACCCGTACGCACGCTCTCGTAGTCGTCGAGAGTCTCCAGGCAACCGTCGGTGACCGACCACAAGACGCCCTCCATGGCAAACAAGGGATCGCTGTTGTCGACGGGGAGGATTGTGGCCACTCCCCGCTCGTTGATGGCAATGTCCCAACCTTGCAGGGTGACCACACCGAGCGCAATGGCGGTGGGGCACCGTTCCGCCATCTGGGTGGGATTCATGTTGGATCCGTAGGAGAAGTAGTTCTGCCTACTCACGTGCTGCGTCTCCTGGGTCGAGCCTGCTTGAGGCAGATCGAGCTACCCGGCCGAGAGAGCCGGGAGGTTCATGCTTCTCCTGAACGCCGCTTCCTTGCTCAGGTCACTGGGCCAGCGGGTCCTTCCAGCCCGGCGACGCCGTGCGGCCTCCGGCCGACACCCGCAGCCCGATGAAGTTCCGCTGCGCCTCCACCGTCCCGGCGCCGAAGCACAGTCCGCGGATGTCGCGGTACGCCCGCTCGAGCGGGTACTCGCGCGAGTAGCCGTAGCCGCCGTGGATCTGCATCGCCTCGTCGCACACGAACTTGGCTGCCAGGTTCGCCGCCGTCTTGGCCAAGGCCGTCTCGAGGGGCGGCGGCGTCCCGTGCGGCCCGGCCAGACGCACGGCCCGGGCCAACAGGAGCCGGGCACCCTCCAGCTGGACCGCCATGTCGGCCAGCTTCCACTGCAGCCCTTGCAGCTCGGCCAGCGGGCGACCGCCGATCACCCTCTCGTTCATGTAGCGCACCGCGTGCTCGAGCGCCCCCTGGGCGGCGCCGATGCACATGGATGCGTTGCCGCACCGCTCGTGGTTGAGATGGGAGAGCAGGACCTTGAACGCGGCCGTGCTGGAGGGGTCACCCGCGAGCAGCACGTCGTCGGCCGTGATCTCGACCCCGTCGAACGCCAGCTCGGCCTCGGTGGCGGCGTGGATCCCCATGCCCTGGTGTCGGCCGGTCACGGACACGCCCTCGCGGTCGGTCGGCACGATCACCGCCCCGATGCCCTTGGCCCCCTCGCCCCCGGGCCAGCGGCACCAGACGAGCACGCCCTCGGCCACGTCGCCCATCGTCGAGTAGTTCTTGTAGGCGTTGAGCCGCCAGCGCCCGGGTCCGTCGTCCACCAGCGACGCCCGCATGTTCTGCACGGCCGAGCCGGCGTCCGGCTCGGTGATCCCGATGCTGATCAGGGCGTCGCCGTCCGCCACTGCGGGAAGCCAGCGGTCCTTCATGGCGTCGGGTCCGAGATGCTCGATCCCCCGCGGCGGGCCGTTGAACGTCAACTGGCAGCAGATGGCGGACGAGACGTCGGCCCGCGCGATCTCCTCCAGCACGATCGAGGCCTCCACGTCGCCCAGCCCCATGCCACCCCAGCGCTCCCCCACCGTGATGCGGTGCAGGTCGGCGGCGGCGAGCGCCTTGCGCACCTCGGCGGGCACCACGCCCTCCTCGTCGGCCTGGTGGGCCCGCGGCGCGACCTCGCGGCTGGCCACGTCGCGTGCCAGCTGGCGCAGGGCCGACTGGTCCTCGCTCTCCGCCAGCAGGTCGACGCCTTCCCCCGCTCCCGGTTCGCTCATCAGCCGAGTTCGGTGCCGACGATGCCGACGAAGCTGACACCCTCACCAGGGGCGCCGCCCAGATTGTGCGTGAGCCCCAGGGTCCGGCCAGGGCCGACCGTGTTGATCTGGCGCTCGGGGGGAGCCTCACCTCGCAGCTGGAGCCAGCACTCGAAGAGCATGCGCAGGCCCGAGGCGCCGATGGGGTGCCCGAACGACTTCAGACCGCCGTCGGGGTTGACGGGCAGATCGCCGTCGCGGTCGAAGGTGCCCTCGAGCACCTCCTTCCACGCCGTCCCCCGCTCGGCGAAGCCGAGGTCCTCCATGAGCACCAGCTCGGTCGGCGTAAAGCAGTCGTGCACCTCCGCCATGGCCAGCTCTGTCCGCGGCTCGGTGATGCCGGCCTGGACGTAGGCGTCGGCCGCCGAGCGCACGACCTCCTCGAAGGTCGTGTAGTCGTAGCCGGGGTCGATCGGGCCGGCCGCGGGACCCGCGACGAAGGCGAGCGCCTTCACGTACAGCGGGTTCTCGCAGTAGAGGTGCGCGTCCTCGGCCCGGCAGATGATCGCGGCCGCCGACCCGTCGCTGACCCCGCTGCAGTCGAAGACCCCGAGATCGCCCGCGACCAGCGGCGCCTTGGCGATGGTCTCCATGGAGACCTCCTTCTGGAACTGGGCCCGCGGGTTGCGCGCCCCGTTCTGGTGGTTCTTGAAGGCGATCCGGCTCATGACCTCCTTCAGCTGGTCGGGGTCGACGCCGTACTTGTGGGCGTAGGAGGGGGCCAGGAAGGAGAAGGCGGCCGGCGAGGAGAGTCCGGGGTCGGTGCCGTCCCCGACCGCACGGATCCCGGTGAGCCCCGAGTAGCCGGTGTCCTTCAGCTTCTCCACCCCGATGGCCATCGCGGTGTCGTAGGCGCCCGACGCCACGGCGTAGCAGGCGTTGCGGAAGGCCTCGGAGCCCGTGGCGCAGTAGTTCTCCACCCGGGTCACGGGCTTGTAGTCGAGCTTGAGCGGCCGGGACAGGGTGACGCCGCACACGCCCGACATCATGGTGCCGAGCCAGAAGGCGTCAATGTCATGGATCGACAGCCCGGCGGACGTCGCGGCCTCGGTGGCCGCGTCGGTGAGGAGGTCGTCGACGCCCTTGTCCCACAGTTCCCCGAAACGGGTGCAGCCCATGCCGATGATGGCCACCTGGTCGCGGATGCCTCTGCTCGTCATAGCTACTCTCCTCGCTCCCCGTCCTTGGGCGGAGACGCCGCGACGCCGGGGACGGGGCGTGCCTTCCAGAAGTAATTGTGCACTCCCTGCGCCGTCCACACTCGCCGGAAGGTCATGGCGACGCGGTCGCCCATGGCCAGATCGGACGGTCGCGTGTCGGTGATCTCGCAGCGGTAGCGCCCCCCTCCATCGAAGTCCACGATCACGCCGACGACCGGCGGCGACAGGCTGTAGGCCAGGTGGTCGACCGTGAAGGTGGCGACGGTGCCCGGCACGTCGGCCAACCGTTCTTCCTGCATCTGGTCGATGGCGTGGCACGAAAGGCAGGCTCGGGTCGGCGGCATGTGGCGGAACCCGCACACGAGGCAGCGGCTGGCCGTGAAGGCGTACTTCCACCGCTCGGAACGGTGCACGGTCGGGGCACCGGGGCGCTCGGGGTCGGGACGGCGTGGCGGCTCGCGGTGGAGCTGGCCGCGCCAGGTCAGGAAGGTCGCATAGGAGAGGTCGTCGCGTCCCGCCGCCACCTGCTCGGCTACCGACGGCACGCCGGCGGCGGCCCGGGCGCGCTGTGCGGCGACCAACGCGTCGGTGGTGCGCAGGATGAAGGCGTCGGCGCCGTCGGCCAGCGACAGCACGGCGATCACCTGTCCTGGCTCGGCCCGCTCCAGGACGTCGCACAGGACGACGCCGGCGTGTGCCGCCCCGAGGTTCCCGACCGACGCCGTCAGGTCCGGCGCCAGGACGCCCTCGCGCACGCCGAGCCCCGACGCGACGGCCTTGACCGCCCGCGCGTGCAGGCCGGTGACGATGGCGTGGTCGAGGTCGCCCTCGGCCAGCCCGGCGTCCTTGAGCGCCGCCGCGAAGGCCTCACGGGCCAAGGGCACGTAGAGCTCCTCGCCGAAGCGCTCCTCCCAGACATGCGAGTCGGCCTGGCCGGGCACGCGCCAGCGGTCCAGGAACTCGTCGCTCGCCGTGCCGCGGCCGGCCAGCACGGCGACCGCGTCCTCGGACGCGCAGACGAACGCCGCCGCGCCGTCGCCGCAGTCCCGCTCCTCGGTCGAGCCCGCCAGGCCCGTCCGCAGGTCGGAGAGCACGGCCAGGGTCGTGCGTCCCCGCCCGGTCGCTCCCGGGCCGGTGCCGGTCAGCGCCTGCAGGAGCGTGGCGACCGCCGAACGCGACGATCCCGCGAAGTCATAGGCCCCGCAGCCCCGACCCAGGCCGAGCGCGGCGTGCACCGTCGTCGCGCTGGTCTTGTCGAGGTACGCCGGGTCCGGCGTCGAGAAGAGCAGGTCCGCAATGCCCGCGGCCCCCGGTCCGACGGCTAGCGCGCGGCGTCCGGCCTCGACCCCGAGGGTCGTGGTGTCCTCGTCATGGGAGGCGACCGCGCGGGTGCCCCTGCCGCCGCCGCTGCCCAGGACGCCGGCGATGGCCGAGCGCTGCAGCCGCCAGTAGGGCAAGTAGGTGCCCCAGGCTGCGATGCCTCCGTCCATTGGACCGATCCTCCCGAATTGATGCCTGTGCCGACGCCCGAGCCTACGCCGGGGTCGCTGTCCGTCCCGCGCCCGCGGCGCTCAGGCCGGCCGTTCGAGGCTCCGCGGCATGCCCCGAGGAGGGCCCGCCGCCCCGCTCCGAGCCCGGCCCTTCCGGCGGCCGGGCCGTCCCCGCCCAACTCCTCCTCCGGCCCAGGACCCTGCGGTCCCGTCACGCGACGGCGACCACCACCATCTCCCAACTGTCGAGCTCGAGGGGCCCGCCTCCGCCCGCTTGGAAGGTCACGTCCCTGAAGCCGGCGTCCTCCAGCCACACGACCCACTCGGGCGGGGTGGGGAGGCGCACGAAGTACGAGGCACGCCGGACCGCTCCGCCGCGGTGGACGGTGCGCTCGATGACCATGCGCCCGCGCACCGGGTCGAACGTCGAGACCTCGAACATCGTGTCGTCGCCGAGCTGGACGATCACCGCGTCCGGTGCCGGCGTGAAGTGCCGGACGCCGCCGTCGTGGTGCATGGTGTCGATGGCCACCTTGCCGCCGGGCCGCAGGACACGGTGGAACTCCTCCAGGACCCGGTGGCAGTCGCCGTCGTCGTAGTAGCCGAACGAGTTCAGCCAGCACACGACGGCGTCGTAGGGACCCTCGGCCGGGAGCCTGCGGACGTCCCCCACCAGGTAATCGACCGTGCCGCCCGGCGGCGCCTCGGCGCGGGCCTGCTCGATGTAGCCGGGCGTGAGATCGACGCCCGTCACCCGCATGCCCGCCGCGGCGAGGCGGCGGGCGATCCGACCGTGCCCGCAGGGCGCGTCGAGGATCCGGGACCCCGGTGGCAGGTCGAGCAATCCGAGGATCTCGGCGGCGTCGGCGTCCGAGTGCTGGTCGTCGATCGACTCCGCGTAGAAGTACGGGTAGTCGTCGCTGAAGGTGGCCTCCATGTCGAACGTCATGCGCCATCTTCGCCGCCGGTAGGGTCCCCGTGCGTGCTGGAGCCCCAGGACCTCTCATTCGACGCAGCGACTGCGGTGGTGCCGACGGACGACCCAGCCGTGTTCGAGGCCACGGTCCACGAGCTGTGGACGGTGGGCGACAAGCCGAACGGGGGATACCTGCTGGCGCTCCTGGGCCGGGCGGCGCTCGCCACCGGCCGCGACGACACGCATTGGGAGGTCGTGTCCGCGTCGATCACCTACCTGCGGCCGCCCGCCCTCGGACCGGCGAGCGTGCATGCGACGCTGCTCCGCCGAGGGCGCTCGGCGGCACACGTGCGGGCCGTGCTCGTCCAGGGGGACACCGACCTGGTGGATGCCGTGTTCGTGCTGGGAGCGCTCGCCGCCGACCCGAACACCCGCTACGACTCCGTGGCATCGCTGCGTGCACCCGACCCCGACGACTGCGTCCGCATCTCCCCCCGGGGCGCCGGCGGGGTCCACGTCGGGATGCTGGAGGCGGTCGAACTCCGGCTCGACCCTACGACGCTCCCCTTTGCCGACTCGGCCCGCCCGCCGGGGACGCCGGCCGAGCTCCGGGGCTGGACGCGGTTCGCCGACGGGCGTGCACCAGACCCGCTCTCCCTGCTCTTCTCTGTCGACGCGATACCGCCGGCCACCCTCATGATCGGCTCGACCGGATGGGTGCCCACCCTACAGATGTCGGCCTACGTGCGCGCCCGCCCCGCGCCCGGCTGGCTCGGCATCCGCATGACGGCCAACGTGGTCGCCGACGGCATGGCCGACGAGACCTGCGTGCTGTGGGACGCCCGCGGCCAGGTGGTCGCCCACGCCACGCAGCTGGCCCGGCTGCGCTTCCCCGACGAGACCGGCTGACCGCTCCGGCGGGCCCGGCGCCCGTCAAGCCGCCTTCTCACCCTCCGCGTCGCCATCCTCCTCGTCGTCCGCGTCGTGGCAGTCCCACGAGCAATACCCCGCGATGCGGGGAGAGGCCGGGTGGAAACCGCAGCGGCGGCACAGCTTCGTCGTCATGGTGTCCCTCGCTTTCGAAGTGTCGATTTCGTGATGGTCGTGTCCATTCGGTACGTCTCGGTGCTGCGACGTCCCGGTAATCCGCAGCAGGGTTACACCCGGCCCCGGTTTCCAGCTGCTGCCGCCCAAACCGCGCTGAACGACCAGGGCACCGGGCAGGGAAGCCCAGGCGAAGCCTGCGATGGCCCGAACGCAAAGAGCCGCTCCCCTGTGGGAAGCGGCTCCTCGACGACCGGACTGGGTGAGAGTCCTTCTTACGGCGTCGGGGCCACCTCCGTCATCAGCGGCTTGGGGATCCCGCAGATCTGTACCTCGGAGATCGCGACGCGCCACGCTCCTAGGGAGTTCCCCTGCTCCTGGCACTGGACAAGCCAGCCGTTCATCGCCTGCTGCTGCGTCATGGTCAGGCCAGTATACGAGGCCCCTGTGGCCCTAGGACGCGTCGGGACACATCGCGCGCAGAGTTCATCCCCGCGTCACATGCCGGGTCACATGCCGCCGCATGTGCCGTCGCCCGACGTGATCACGCAGAAGCCCAGCGGGCTCGCTGGATCCATGAGCACAGGGGGTCCGCGCCCGATACGTTGCGGGCATGTCGCTCCCGCTCGGCATCGTGACGCCGGTGCTGCACATGAATCCCCGCTTCGACCCCCCAGAGTGGGAGGTCATGGGGAGCGTCGACGACGTCGTGTCGGTGGTGCAGGAGGCGGAGCGACTCGGGTACGACTGGGTAGCCTGCTCCGAGCACATCGCCATTCCCTCGGCTGCATCCACCGTCCGCGGCGGCCGCTACTTCGACCCCTTCTCGACCCTGGGCTTCCTCGCCGCCAAGACGTCTCGAGTCGGCCTGTTGACCCACATGGCAGTCCTGCCCTATCACCACCCCCTCGAGCTGGTGAAGCGCCTGGGCACCCTCGACGTCCTGAGCGCCGGGCGCGTGATCGCCGGGATCGGCGTGGGGTCGCTCCAGCCGGAGTTCGAGGTCCTCGGGCACCAATTCGACGGCCGGGGCGAGCGATCGGACGACGCCATCCGAGCCATCCGCGCCGCCTGGGGACATCGGGTCCCCGAATACCACGGGACGCACTACGACTTCGAGGGCTTCATCGTCGAGCCCTCGGGATTGCCGAGGCCGGTTGAGGTCTGGGTCGGTGGCCGCACCCGCCGCTCGCTGCGCCGCGCCCTCGAGCTTGGTGACGCCTGGATGCCCTTCGGGTTCAAGCTCGACGAGCTGACCCAGCTGTTGACCGCAGACCCGGTGCGCGACGAGCTGTCCCGTCGGGCCGAGGAGCGCGGCGGACCGCTCAAACTGATCCTCGCCCCCGAGCCGCCCATCGACCCCCTCGGCGAACCGGACCGCACGGCGGAGTTCCTGGCGTCCTACGTCGCCATCGGCGCCACGGGGTTCAGCGTGCGCTTCGAGCACCGTTCCCCGGCGCACTACTGCGAGCAGATGGCCGCCCTCAAGTCGGTGGTGGACGCCATCGCCTTCTGAGGTGCCACCGGGGTGCGGTCGCCGCCACGGATCGGATACCCGGCAGCAGAAGGCCGCTGTCAGGACGCCGAGTCGTCGAGTCGAGCCCGCAGCTCCGGCTTGATGACCTTTCCGGTCGGGTTCCGGGGCAGCGCGTCGACGAAGATGAACTGGCGCGGCACCTTGTAGTCGGCCAGGTGCTCCAGACCGAAGGCGCGCAGCGCGTCCCCGTCGGGCTCGGTGCCGGGCTGGAGCACGACGAAGGCCACGACGTCCTCGCCGAGCACCGGGTGCGGCGCGCCCACGACCGCGATCTCCTTCACGGAATGGTGCTGGACGAGCACGTGCTCCACGTCGGTGGCGTGCACGTTGTTGCCGCCGCGGATGATCACGTCCTTGGATCGGCCGACGATGTAGAGGTAGCCGTCCGCATCCAGCTTGCCGAGGTCGCCGGTGACAAGCCAGCCGTCACGCCAGATCTCGGCCGTCGCCGCCGGGTCGGCGTAGTACTCGCGCTGGCGTCCGGGCATCTGGAGGCGCACCTCCCCCACCTCGTCGGGTGGCAGGGGTGTGTCGTCCTCCCCGACGATCTGGACGACGGCCGGCGGCGCGATCTGCCCGACCGAACCGGGCCGCTTCACCGCCTCCCCCTTGGGCATGATGCAGTACGCCGATCCGGCCTCGGTCATGCCGTAGTTGTTCGACACCAGCGCGTCGGGCATCTTGTCCTGCAACACCTCGACGACGTAGGGGGCCAGGGGCGCGCTGCCCACCGAGCACATCTGCACCGACGACAGGTCGGCGTCCGCGAAGCGGGGGTGGTCGATCAGCAGATGGGCCATGGCGGGGACGAGGAAGACGGCGGTCGGGCGCTCCTCCTCCACGACGCGCAGCCATCGGTCGGCGTCGAAGCGGGGCTGGTAGATCACCTGGAGGCCGAGCTTCATGGGCGTGTAGACGAGCGCGATGCCGGCGAAGGTGAACAAGGGGCTCGCGTGCAGCCAGCCTTGGCCGGTCCAGTTCGGCTCGACCGCGCCGATCATGGACCCGTTGGAGTGGCGCACAGCCACGCCCTTGGGCCGGCCCGTCGTGCCCGAGGTGTAGAGGATGTCGGCCAGGTCGTCGGAGTCGCGCGGGACCTGGAAGGGCGAGCGGTCGCCTGCGGTCGCCTCGGCCCAGCCGAGGACCGCGGTCGCCTCGGGGGCGCCTTGGTCACCGCCCTGTGCTCCCGCGTCGACCAGGGCGACGAGACGTTCTCCGGCCGCCTCGAGGTCGCTCGTGACGAGGTCGCCGTCGGCGACCACGGCGCTGGCGCCCGAGTGTGCGAGCACGTGTGCCACCTCGGCCGGCGCCAGGCGCGGGTTCATCGGCACGGCCACCCCGCCGGCCCGGTGGGCCGCCGAGTACGACACGAGCCACCGAAGGGCGAGCTCGGGGCGAAGGTGGATCCCCACCCGGCCGCCGGGCTCCAGCCCGGCCTCGCAGAGGCGGCGCGCCAAGGCGTTGGCGGTCCCGTCCCACTCGGCGAAGGTCATGGACCCGACGTCGACGACCTCGAAGGCCGTGCGGTCGCCGAATTCGGTGGCCATGCGGGCCAGGTGTTCGTCCATCAACATCGTCGCCCTCGTGGCCTGATGGCCGAACTGGGGGTCGACGTCATCCACCCCACCCCGTTGTCGGCTGGTTCGGAGCTCATCGCGGGCGACCATACACCGAGCACTTCGGCTTGATCGTGGTCTGGCGTGTCCTGTCCCACATCGACACCTTCGGGCTCGTCGGGCGCTGACGGGGTCCGCGCTCCGCGTGTGGCGGGCTTCGACCTGCCGGCATCCACCCGGTCTTCGTCACGCTCGTCCACCAGGCCGTCGCCTGAGCGAGCCGCGACCGGCTCTTCTCGCTAACTCGCTGCGATCCCCACGATCGGGGAGTTCAGGTGCGTGCCTCCCATGGAGCCGAAGAATCCCGCGCTTCCGAAGTTGAAGATCCCTCCATCGGAGGCGACCAACAAATAGCCGAGGCCGTCCGACGAGGCCGTCATGCCCACGATGGGTGCGTTGAGGTGCGTACCGCCCATCGACTTGTAGAAGCCGGCATCGCCGAAGTTGAAGATGCCGCCGTCGGAGGCCACCAACCAGTAGCCCAATCCGTCGGGCGTGGATGCCATTCCCACGATCGGGTCGTTGAGGTGCGTACCGCCCATCGACTTGTAGAAGCCGGCGTCGCCGAAGTTGAAGATGCCGCCGTCGGAGGCCACCAACCAGTAGCCCAATCCGTCGGGGGTGGATGCCATTCCCACGATCGGGTCGTTGAGGTGCGTACCGCCCATCGACTTGTAGAAGCCGGCGTCGCCGAAGTTGAAGATGCCGCCGTCGGAGGCCACCAACCAGTAGCCCAATCCGTCGGGCGTGGATGCCATTCCCACGATCGGGTCGTTGAGGTGCGTACCGCCCATCGACTTGTAGAAGCCGGCATCGCCGAAGTTGAAGATGCCGCCGTCGGAGGCCACCAACCAGTAGCCCAATCCGTCGGGCGTGGATGCCATTCCCACGATCGGGTCGTTGAGGTGCGTACCGCCCATCGACTTGTAGAAGCCGGCGTCGCCGAAGTTGAAGATGCCGCCGTCGGACGCGGCCAAGAAGTAACCGCACGGCGTCGTCGTGGAGACGGTGTAGGAAACGCTCACCACGCCGTTGCCGCCGTTGGCGGCCTCGGAGTTTCCGGTCTCCGAGAATTCCGCGTTGGCGGGGCCGAAACTGTAGCCACCACCACCGCCTCCGCCGCCACTTTCATAGCCCGAGGCACCACCGCCGCCCCCTCCGAAGTAGCCGCCGCCGCCGCCGCCGCCACCGCCGCCGCCACTCCCGCCGGCGCCGCCGACGTCTACATTGCCGTTTGCCCCCGCGTTGACAGCTGCGCCGCCGGCGCCCGGTGCATTCGCGGTACCCGGCTGACCGCCGAGTCCCGGACTCCCCCCAGCCTGCGTCGAGGAGCCGTCCGAGCCGGGCAACGCCCCAGAGCCTCCATTGCCACCGCCGGCCTGGGGACCGCCGGCGCCGCCACCGCCGCCGCCGGAGCCGACAAGGGCCCGATTGGCCAGACCCGTGCCGCCGATGCGCACGTCGGACGCTCCGCCACCACCGCCGCCGCCGGCGCCCTCACCGCTGCCACCTGCTCCTCCGTCCCTCACCCCGCCGTTCCCCGGGGCGGCGGCGTTGGTCCCGACCTGTCCCACCCCACCGACGTTGATCTGCACTGACGGGCTCTTCGAGACGTTGACGGTCGCCACCACCTGGCCACCGAGGCCCCCCGGTCCCCCAATCTCGTCGAAGTTGCCACCAGCGCCACCGTTGGCCCCCGCCACGGTGAAGGTCGCTTCGCACACATCGGCGGGCACGGTCCACGAATATGTCCCGGGCGTTGAGAAGTTCACGACCTTCGGTACCGCGGCGCCGGTAGGCGTGCTCGGCGCGATCGCGACGGCCGCGCCGGCAGAGACTGCCCATACCCCTCCTGCGGCAAGCAGCGTGCGCACCCTGCGAGACGCATGACTGTCCTTGATGGATCTACGCATGAGTGGTCCTCCCCCGGCTCAGATCCCGATGACGGTCGACCTTACCCAACTGCCGTTGCGATGTCATGCATCTGCTGAATGCTTACGGTCAAGTGACGCTCGGGTTGCACGACAGCCGTAGACCGTCAAAGCCACCCGGGTCGTCTGTCCCATCGCGAGGGCGGGTTCCCGCGCCATGGCACAGCAACGCTCCGGCGGCGTGTGGGCCAAGGCTCGGCGCGCGTCCCGTGCCGGCTCGAGACCTATCCCTTGAATCCGCTCACGCGCACCGCGCTGCGTCTCCGCGTCGCTCCCCGAGGCCTTCGCGCTGCCCGAGACCACGGGCCGGCACAGGGTCGCCTGCGCCAGACCCAATTGGAGGATGAGGCCGAGGCGGTATCAGCCGCCTGGCGGGCCTACAGCGGTCCAACGTCAGCGCGGGGTTACCAACTTGACAGCCATCAACATCGTCGCCCGCATGGCCTAAAGGCCGAACTCGGGTTCGACATCATGCGCGTCGCCCCGTTGTTGGCTGGCTCGGAGCTCATGGCGGGCGACCCTACAACGAGCACTTCGGCTTCATCGTGGTCTGGGATGCCCTGTCCCCTATCGAATCGCACCATGGGGGCAGGGGGCTCCACCTTGGGCTGGGTCATCCCCAGGACCGCGCCGACCGGCATCCCATGGGGAGCGCTGATACGACTGCTTAGGCAGTCGAGGTCAGGATGAGGGTGCGATAGATGCTGGACGGAATCTGGCTGCCTACGGCCCAGAGGGGCTTTCCCGCTCCGGCGCCTCCCACCCCTGCCAAGGAGCTGAACCCAGGACTCGGGTTCGGGCTGGGAACGATGCTCCAGCTCGTTCCGTCCCAGTGCAGGGCGAGAGTCTGGTTGGAGCTGAAGTTGGTCAAAGTGGTGCCCATCGCCCAAACGTCTTTCGAGCCGAAAGCGGCCACTGCAGCCAGAGTGTTCTGGGCATTGTTCGCCGTGGGGAACGGGCTGTTGACAAGCGTCCAACTGGTGCCGTCCCAATGCTCTGTCACCGTGGCAGCTAGGTTCTGTTCGCCTACAGCCCATGCGTCGCGAGGGCCGATGACAGTCACAGCCCTCAGTACGCTGTCATAGCCGCCAGCGGGCTGAGTGACCACGCTCCACGCCTGCCCGTCGAAATGTTCGATGACGGGCGTGGAATGCCGCTGGCCCTGAGCGCCAACCGCCCACACATCGGTCGCCGAGGATGCGGCAACGCTGAGCAGGCGGCCACTCCCGCGGGGAACGGCAGCAACGGAAGCCACCGACCAGGCATGACCGTCGAAGTGCTCGATCAGCGGGACGCCCGCTGTGTCGCCGACAGCCCAGATGTTCTGAGCAGAGATGGCGGTAACGGCAAGCAGCTCGCTACTCGGTGGCTCATTGGCCGGGCTGGGGATCGCCGTCCAGGTGGTGCCGTTCCACTGCTCGATCAAGGTTCCGAGTTGGTTCGTGGTGTAGTTGGCCTGGCTGCCGACGGCCCAGGCATTGGATGCGCTAAGGACCGCAACTCCGTGCAGTCGGGTGTCCAGGTTGGCCGGCCGCGGGGCGGACGGGACGATCAGCCAAGTGGTGCCATTGAAGTGCTCGATGTTCGTCCTGAACGGAGAGGGGAACTTGACGCGGCTGAAACCGACAGCCCACGCGTCGGCGGGTCCGCTCGCGGCGGTGGCATCCAATTCGTTGTAGTCCGAGGGGGTCACGTTAGGACTAGGCACGACCGAGAAGGTCGGCGTCGCTGGTGCTGGAGAAGCCCACAGCAAGACACTCAGGGCAACGAGGGCGCTTCCAACAGTAAGCATTCTTCGCATTCTCATTCGCATTTTCAGGTGTACGTTCGAGGTGTCGCTGCGGATTGCGGTTCCAGGCGACAGGTGGGTCAACCGTTCCAGAGCGTAAGCGCCGAGCGTGCGGCTCGCCCTGCCCCAGTTCGCCCGGCCGGCGCCTTATCGCAGAGCATGAGGGCGAAACTGTCTACGGCCCGTCAGGGCAACCGCGGGTCAGAGGCTCATCGACCGGCACGAGCGGAGCCGAGAAGAGACCCCCTGCCGCATCCGAGGCGGGCCATCCCACTCTGAAATTCTTCGAGAATGCAATCCCGAACCGGCCGACGACCGTAACACCAATGATTCATCCGCCCATCGGGAGGGGGAAGAGGAGGGGACCGTGTCACGCCAAACACGCATCCAACAACTGTTGAGTTTCGTCACCACATTGGCCGGAGCCTGCGCCCTGGTCATTGTGGTGGGACCGGCGGCCGCCGGCGCAGATCAAGGCGGCGGGGGCGGCGGGTTCAACACCCCGGGCAACATTCTTATCGCCGACCAGTTCAACAACCGGGTCGTTGAGGTCAACCGGAATCATCAGGTCGTGTGGCAGTTCGGCAACGGATCTGCGGTGGCAGGTCCGCACTCGGTGGTGGGCACCAACGACGCCGAACGGGTCGGTCCCTTCACTCTGATCTCGGGCACCGGCACCCCACCCGGTGCCGACCCGTCGTGCACCAATTCCAACGGATGCCTCGACAATCGGGTCTTTTTCGTTTCTCCCGACGGAAGGATCATCTGGCAGTACGGTCAGACCGGTGTGGCCGGATCGGGGCCCGATCAGCTCAACACCCCGGTGCAGGCCACGTTCCTTCCCAGCTTCCACGTGCTGATCACTGATCAGGCCAACGAACGCGTCATCGAGGTCGACCTTCACCATGACATCGTCTGGCAGTACGGGATGACCGGTGTGACCGGTGACGGGTTCGACCAGCTCAACAATCCAAACAGCGCGGAGCTCCTGGCCAACGGCAACGTTCTCATCGCAGACGAGAACAACAACCGGGTGATCGAGGTCAACCGCAACCACCAAATTGTGTGGCAGTACGGAGATCCTGCGAACACGAGCATCTTGAACGGCGCCGCGTTCGCCAGCCGTCTCCCCAATGGTCACACACTGATCACCGACTCGAACAACAACCGAGTGGTGGAGGTGACGATGAACAAGACCGTGGTGTTCACATATGTGACGACTTCGAGGCCTGGAAGCATTTCAATGCCGCTTCCGACTCGCGCGGTCCGGCTCCGCAACGGCGACACGTTGATCAGCGACCAGTTCAATGATCAAGTGATCGAGATCAACCCTTCGGCTCAGATCGTCTTCACCCAAGGAGCGATTCAAGTCGATGGCGCCGGGTTCAATCAACTCAACGCTCCCTATGATGCCAAGGTCGTCGGCGACTACACCGGTCTGACGCCACCGTTCGGCTTCTTCGGCGGTAGCGGCGGCCACCACCACTAATCCGCCCTTGGCACGACCAGCTCCAAATCGACGATCACCTGATGCCAGGTGTTGTCATGGCACAATCCCAGGGGATGGATCTCCAGGTATTGAGCCGCAGGAGCCGAACCGATCAAGTCTCCTATGACACCGAAGCGGAGGCTCGCTCCGAGCTCCTGCTTCGATTGGTAGAGGATCCGACCACTCGCATCCGATAGAAACCGGGTTACGCACTGGTCCGGGTGTCCCAGAACACACCGCTTTGGGATATTTAGTGTTGGTTCCGGGCATCCACCGATTTGGGGGAAGCCCTTCGTAGGGTGCGTCGGGTCGGTTCTTCTGGCTTGACTGATTTGGGATCGGAGCGAGCGCGAGCTCGACTCCATAACGGTGATCGTCGCCCAGACGAGCCTCCCGACGCACGTGCATCCCTGTTCTGGAACTCGGCGGCCGACCATGGAGTCGGACCCCTGCTTCTCGAATGTCTGGATGGTCACACCCCTGCGGAACGTGCACCCGTCGACGACGAACAGCCGACTGATCAGCGCCGCAGAGAGAAAGGACCATGACATGAAGGAAGTGAGGTTGGGCATCGACGTCGCCTGTCGGGCCGACCACCGGGCCAGCCTGGCCGACGAGCGAGGAGAGTTCATCTGGTCGTCGTGGAAGTTCCGCACCACGACCACCGATCTCGAGCGCCTGTGGGCGAAGATCCCCGACGGGTCCTCGGTGACCGTCATTCTCGAGCCCACCCGCAACGCCTGGGTGCCGCTGTCGGCCTGGCTCCAAGCACGCGGCGCGACGGTGATCTTGGTGCCACCCGAGCAGTCAGCCGACCTGCGGGACTACTACAACAAGCACACCAAGACCGACCGGTTGGATTCTCGGGTGCTGGCCCGTTTGCCGCTGCTACACCCCGAAGGCCTCCGCGGCATCGACAACCTCGGTCCTGCGCAGTCACTGCGCCGTGCTGTCCGTCACCGGGCCAGCCTGGTCAAGCGTCGCAGCTCCGCCAGTCTTCGTCTCGACGCACTGGTCGAGTTGTTGGGACCGGGGTGGGCCGATTCCCTCGGATCGGCCACTGCATCGAAGACCGCCCTGGTCGTCTTGGAGAAATATGCCGATCCACGGGCTCTCAAGCGTCTCGGGCGCAGCCGCCTCGCCGCTCTGTTGATCCGCTCGAGTATGGGACTGTGGCGTGAGGACAAGGCCGACGAGCTCTTGGCCATGGCGGACGAGACCCTGGCCCTGTGGTCGGGTGGGGGTATCGACTTCACCGAGTTGGCCCACGACATCGGCTCAGAAGTCCGAGTGCTGCGCCAGCTCGACGACGAGATCGCGGCGGCCGACAAGCGGATCGCTGTGCTCTATGACGAGGCCGACCCCAAGGGCATCGTCCGTTCGGCCCCAGGTCTCGGGCCTGTCCTCTCGGCGGCCATCTTGGGCAATGCGGGCGACTTCAACCGCTTCGCCAACCTCGCCGGCGTGCGCTCCTTCACAGGCCTCGTTCCGAAGATCGACCAGTCCGGACTGGTGGCGGGACACAAGGGCATCACCAAGGCAGGCGATGCCGGCCTGCGCCAGGCCCTCTACATGGCAGCCGATCACGCCCGGCACATCGACCCGACACTGGCCCAGCGCTACTACCGACTCGTCATGGTCGAGGGCAAGCACCACAACTCAGCGCTGTGCTCAGTCTCGGCCGTCCTCATCACTCGGATCGCCGCCTGTTGGCGCAAGGGAGAGCTCTATCAACTCCGAGATGAAGACGGCGAAGCGATCACCGAGGCCGAAGGCAAGGCTGTCTGCACCGACCGCTTCAAGATCGATCCCAAGGTCCGGGCCGCCCGTCGCCGGAACACGCCGGCCAAAGTTCTCAAGAACAGGGTGGCGGGTCGAGGCAGAAAGGAGTCGGCCCAGAAGGTCGCTCCGGCCACCGACCCGCCGGGAGAAGAAGCTACCGAAAATGTGGCCTGAGGGGCTTGACTGCCGTTAGGAACTCACCCCGTGCGACTGGCCTAGCCGCAGAACCGGGATGAGCCCGAGGCGGTCGATCAGCCTCCCGGCGGGCCTACTGCGACCCAAGGTCAGCGTGGGATTACCAACTTGACAGCCAGCAACACGGTTTCGGGACCCCCGAGAGGCTGGTCGGTGCGGCGAAAGTTGACGCCGGTGTCAGGTTCGTTGCAGCATGGCCGCTGCGTCACCGGGGTCAATCCCGGTGGTGACCACCGAGTTTGCTTCCCCGGGCCTGCGGTCCACCCCGGGGGCACGACCAGGGAAGAGGGTCCATGACCACGGTCCGTTTCGACCTCCCCACACCGGAGGGCGACACCATCGAGTTCTGGGAGGCGGCCAAGGAGGATCGGCTGCTCATCAAGCACTGCCTCGACTGCGAGGCCTACTCCTACTACCCCCGCCCCTTCTGCCCGAAGTGCTGGAGCGAGCGAGTGGAGTGGCACCAGGCCAGCGGCGACGCAACGCTCTACACCTGGTCGGTCATCTACAACAACGACCAGCCTCCGTTCCGGGACCGAGTGCCGTACGTGGCCGCCATCGTCGACCTCGCCGAGGGGCCGCGCATGATGACCAACGTGGTCGACTGCCCCTTCGACGAGCTGCGCGTGGGCATGCCGCTTCGGGTCACCTTCCAACCCATATCCGACGAGTTCACGATCCCCGTCTTCGTACGGGCCTGAGGAGAGCACCATGGCCGACGCCACCGACGCAGTCATTGTCGCCGCCGTCCGCACCGCGATCGGCCGCTCCGGCCGCGGGCTGGCCGGGCTCAGCATCCAGGACATAGGGATGCAGACCGTGGCGGGCGTCATCGCGGCCGCCGGGCTGGAGGCGGGCGACATCGACGACCTGATCCTGGGCGAGGTGCTCCAGGGAGGCGGCTGTACAGCGCGCTACGTGGCCAACGCGCTGGGTCTCCCCCCTGACACCCCGGGCGGCACCGTGCAGCGCCAGTGCGCCACGGGGATGATGGCGGTCCAGGAGGCGGCCGCCAACATCCGCTCCGGCATGGCCGAGGCGGTCATCGCCGGCGGCGTGGAATCGATGACGCGCTCCCCGCTCCTGTTCGCGAAGTCGCCGCTCCCCTTCGGCGGCGTGGAGCGCTTCCTGCCGCCCAGCCACCCCAACACGCCCGACGCGCCCAACATGAACATGCTCATCACGGTGGGAGAGAACACCGCCCGCGAGTGCGGCATCACCCGCGAGGAGTCGGACCACTGGTCGTACCACTCGAACATCCGGGCCGTCGCGGCGACCGACGACGGGCGCTTCGCGGAAGAGATCGTGCCGGTGACCGTGCCCGCAGGCCGGGGCGAGACGGTGACCGTCAGCGTGGACGAGCACCCGCGCCGGGACACGTCGCTCGAGAAACTGGCGGCGCTGCCCTCGCTGACCGGACCGGACGGGCAGATCACGGCCGGGAACTCGTCGGGCATCGCCGACGGGGGCGCCGCCCTGGTCGTCGTCGCCCGCTCGTATGCCGAGGCCCACCGGATGGAGCCGTTGGCGACGGTGCGGTCGTGGAACTCCTGCGGGATTGAGCCCGCTCGGACGGGGCTGGCGCCGACCATCTGCGTCCCGAGGGCCTTGAACAGGGCCGGCCTCAGCGAGTCCGACGTGGACCTGGTCGAGATCAACGAGGCCTTCGCCACCATGTCGGTGGCGTGCGCCCGCAAGCTCGGCTTTCCTCACGACATCGTCAACGTGAACGGTGGAGCGGTCGGGATAGGTCACCCGGTCGGCGCGTCGGGAGCGCGGATCCTGGTCACGCTCATCCACGAGCTGCGCCGGCGCGGCGGTGGCATCGGCGTGGGGACACTCTGCGCCGGTGGCGGCATGGGGTCGGCCACCGTGGTGGAGGTGCACCCGCCGCAGTAGTGGCGTGGAACCGGGGCGCCGCGCGCCGCCCGTGACAACGAGCAGGCAGCGACTGGCTCTCCTCGCGGCTATTCCTTCTCGTCCCCGCCTTCGGCAATGTGGTCCTTGATGGAGTTCACGACCGTCGGGTCGAGGAGCGTGGTGACGTCCCCGAGCGGGCGGTCGTCGGCCACGTCGCGCAGGAGGCGGCGCATGATCTTGCCGCTGCGCGTCTTGGGGAGCTCCGGCGTCAACATGATCTGGCGCGGCTTGGCGATCGGACCGATCTCTCGTGCCACGTGATCGCGCAGCTCCCGCACCAGGAGCTCTCCCGCCTCGCCCTCGGCGTCGTTGGCGCCCTTGACGGTCACGAACGCCACGATGGCCTGGCCCGTGGTGGGATCGCTGGCGCCCACCACAGCGGCCTCGGCGACGGCGGGGTGCCCTACCAGCGCGTGCTCGACCTCGGTCGTCGAGATCCGGTGGCCGGAGATGTTCATGACATCGTCCACGCGCCCCAGCAGCCAGAGGTCACCGTCCTCGTCGCGCTTGGCGCCGTCGCCGGCGAAGTAACGGCCCGGGAACCGCGACCAATAGGTCTCCTGGTACCTCGCGTCGTCCCCGTAGATGCCGCGCAGCATGCCCGGCCATGGCTCGGTGATCACGAGGTAGCCGCCCTCGCCGTTGCCGACCGAGCGACCGTCGTTGTCGATCACGTCGGCCGAGACGCCGGGGAACGGCGTCATGGCTGCGCCCGGCTTGGTGGCGGTGATGCCGGGGAGCGGCGTGATGAGGATGCCCCCGGTCTCGGTCTGCCACCAGGTGTCGACGATGGGGCAGCGTTCGCCGCCGATGTGGGTGCGATACCACATCCAGGCCTCCGGGTTGATCGGCTCGCCCACCGATCCGAGAAGGCGGAGGCTGGTCAGGTCGTGCCCGGCAGGTAGGTCCTCGCCCCACTTCATGAAGGTGCGGATCGTGGTGGGGGCCGTGTAGAGGATGTTGACCCTGTAGCGCTCGACGATCTGCCACCATCGGTCGCGCGAAGGCGTGTCGGGCGTGCCCTCGTACATGACCGACGTGGTCGCGTTGGCCAGCGGCCCGTAGACGATGTAGCTGTGACCGGTCACCCAGCCGATGTCGGCGGCCGTCCAGAAGACATCCGTCTCGGGTTTGAGGTCGAAGATGAGGCGGTGGGTCGCCGACACATGGGTCAGATAGCCGCCGCTCGTGTGCAGGATGCCCTTCGGCTTTGCCGTCGTGCCGCTGGTGTACATGATGTACAGCGGGTGCTCCGCGTCGAAGGACTGCGCCGCATGCTCCGTCGGCTGCTTCTCCACCACGTCGTGCCACCACGCGTCGCGGCCCTCGTCCCAGGCGACGACCTGGCCGGTGCGCCGAACGACGAGCACCCGCTCGACGTCGGGGCACTCCAGTACCGCCTCGTCGACGGCCGGCTTGAGGGCGCTGGCGGCGCCGCGCCGGTAGCCGCCGTCTGCCGTGATCACGAAGTGGGCGTCGCAGTCGAGGATGCGGCTTCGGAGGGCGTCGGAGGAGAAGCCGCCGAAGACCACCGTGTGAGGCGCCCCCAGGCGCGCGCAGGCCAGCATGGAGACGACCGCCTCGGGGATCATCGGCAGATAGATCGCCACCTTGTCGCCCGCACGGACGCCCAGCTCCGTCAGGGCATTGGCGGCCTGGCACACCGAGGCCAGCAGGTCCGCGTAGGTGATGGTCCGAGTGTCGCCCGGTTCTCCCTCCCAGTGGAAGGCGACCCGCTCGCCCAGGCCGGCCTCGACGTGACGGTCGACGCAGTTCACCGCGACGTTGAGCCTGCCCCCGACGAACCACCTGGAGAACGGCGGGTCCCAGTCGAGGACCTGTGACCATGGCTCTGCCCAGGTCAGACGCTTCGCGTGGGACTCCCAGAAGGCAAGCGGGTCAGCCTGCGCATCGGCGTAGATGCCCGGCTGCGCGTTGGCCTCCTTGGCCAGACCCTCGGGAGGCGGGAAGCTCCTGGTCTCGTGCAGCAGGGCCGACAATCCCTGCTCGTGGCTCTCGCTCATGTGGCCTCCTGGTACGCGTCCGACGAGCACGCCTTGCCTAGCAGAACCGACGACGAGACGGCCACGCGCAGGATCACCCGCGCAGTTCGAACCCGTCGAAGCTGAACGCCGGTGTCACGGTCGCGCCGACGAGTGAGTAGCGCCCCAAGGGTCTCGCCGTCTGCCAGACACCGGCATCGACGACGACCTGGGGCGTGTGGCCGGCGGCCAGGTCGGCGCCGACGATCACCGTCTCCCGATTCCCGTCGGGCCGCTCGAGGCCGAGCTCGAGTGGATCCCCGGCATAGAAGTGCCACAGCTCGACGGCGTCGATGCGGTGCGGAGCCGAGACCTCACCTTCGAGCAGGAGGTAGTAGATCGCGCTGCCGATCGGCCGCTGGCCCTCGGGCGCGGGAGCCGTCCAGGTACGTCGGTACCAACCGCCCTCGGGATGTGGTGCGAGGCCGAGGGAGGCGATCAGCCATTCGCCCGGACGCACCCCGTCAGTCTGCCGTCTGATCGGCGGTCCGGTCAGACGGACTCGGCCCGGAGTGCTCGGGCGACCGCCAGGGAGTGGTCCGCGGCACCGCCGAAGAGGGCCCCGCACGATTCCGCCCGCTTGATCAGGAGGTGGGCGTCGTGCTCCCACGTGTACCCGATACCGCCGAAGGACTGGAGCGAGTCTCGGCACACCAGTCTCTGGCAGTCGTCGCTGGCGGCCTTGGCCATGGAGGTCGCGGTGGCCCGGTCGGGTGTGTCCTCGTCGATGGCGGCGACGGCGAAGTAGCTCAACGAGCGGGCGCGCTCGAGGGCCAGGAACATGTTGGCCATCTTGTGCTTGACCGCCTGGAAGGAGCCGATCGGCGCACCGAACTGCTTGCGATCCTTCACATAGGACAGCACCATCTGGAAGAGGGCGTCACAGGTGCCGACGGTCTCGAGGGCGAGCGCGACGGTTGCCTCCTGCACGGCACGGGTGACACCGAGCGTGGAAGCTGGGCTCCCGGGCTCTCCGAGCGCCCTGTCGTCGGGGACCAGCACCCGACTGAGCCTGGCGGTGGAGAGCGGCCGGCTGGCATCGAGCGAGCGCACGGTGGTCAGGCCCGCCTCGGCTCCCGGCACGACGAAGACGCCCATGCCAGCGCCAGCGCGCGCGACGACCGCGATCTCCCCCGTGCCGTCGGCCGCGAGAATCCCGAACTTGGTGCCATGGAGCACCCAGCCGCCCTCGGCGCGCTCGGCCGTCATGGTGATGTCGCCCATCGCCCAGCCGCTGGGGTGGTCGGCGAGTGCCACGGTCCCGGTGACGGCACCGGAGGCGACCTGTGACAGGAAGCGTTGGCGCTGCTCGGTCGAACCCACCTCGCGGACCAACGGAGCGAACTGGGTGACGGTGGGCAGCAAAGGGCCGGGGGCGACGGCGCGGCCGAGCTCCTCGACGACGACGGCGGTCTCGACGAACGACAGCCCGAGACCTCCGTTCTCCTCGGGGATGGCCAGGGCGGGCCAGTCGAGAGCCACCATGGAGCCCCAGAGCGCTTCGGGAGCCTGGCCCGACTCGACCGTGGCGCGGACCACGTCGAGGGAGCACTCCTTTTCCAGGAAGGAGCGGACCGAGGCACGGAGATCCTCTTGCTCGGTCGTGAATTCGAGCTCCACCAGCCTCCTTTCCCGGTCAGTCGGGTTCCTTTTCGGTCCCGGCTCCGCGCCTGTCCATCACCGGCGGATGGGGGGCGAGTGTACCTGACGCCCATGTCAGGCCCCGGTGGCGCTTTGCGTGCTACCTTCACGGCGCACCGTTTTCTGGGAAGCAACGTCGAGAGGTGCACCCCGGGGGGGTCGCCGGTCCGGAGCGCAAGCCCGGGCCGGCGATTTCGGGGGCTGCACACCGGTGCACCCCTTCGTGACCCCGAGGTTGCTCGCCTACACTCTCCGATGCGCCTCTAGCTCAACGGCAGAGCAACGGACTCTTAATCCGCAGGTTTCGGGTTCGAATCCCGAGGGGCGCACTTGGGGCCTGGTCGAAGCGTTGTCGGTCTCCGCGTCGTCGGACCCTGTAGCCAATCCTGTAGCCAATGGCTGGAAATCGGGCAGCTCCTCGAGCCACAGCGTCTTACGCATCGCTTCGGCGGCCTTCATCTTCGACGCCGCCAGCAGGTGGCCGTAAACGTCCTTGGTGACACGAATGGACGAGTGGCCGAGGGTGTCGGAGACGACCTCGAGCGGCACCTCCATCGCCAGCATCAGCGACGCGCACGAATGCCGCAGCTCGTGGATGCTCCAGTGACCGAGGCCGGCCGCCTTGCAGATCCTTGGCACGCTCTGGCCGAAGGCATCGACGTCGAGGGGCCTGCCAAGTGGGTTGCGAAACACGAGGTCGCCGTCGTCGCGCCAGAGCTCGCCGGCCTTCTCCTGCTCCACAACCTGGCGAGCCCGGTGCTCCCGTAGCAACTGGACGAGCGGGGCAGACAGGAAGAGCATCCGCCGGCTGCCCGTGGTCTTCAGGTCGCTGAGGGTCAGTCCCAGGTGTCGGCGGATGAGCTGGCGGCGGATCTGAACGACGGGCGGTTCACTGTCGAGATCCAGATCCCCCCAGAACAGCCCCAGGACCTCGCCACGGCGCAGCCCGAGACTCAAGGTCGTGACATAGGCGGCCTCGAGGCGGTGGCCCTCGACGGCCCGCAGGAACTGCCGGGCCTGCTCTGGCGTGAGCGTGCGCCCCTCCCGTCGGGGGATCTTCGGCCCGTCGGCAATGGCGGCCACGTTGCGGGAAAGCAACCCCTGCTGCTCGGCCATCCGCAGCGCTCGCCGAAGAACGGCCCGGATCGCCCTGCGGGTCTCGGCCGCGTAGCCCTTTCGCTCGAGCGCCGAGAGGAGACGCGATACATCGGCCGGCGTGAGCCTGGTCAGCCGGACGGCCCCAATGCTCGGCACGAGGTGGAGCCGCACGATGTTTCGATAGACGTCGAGAGTGCCCTCGGCGACGGTGCCCGGGAGCATCACCTCCAGCCAATAGGTGAGCCACTGGCCGATCGTCAGCCGGCCGGAGTGCAGGACTCCGTTCTCGTAAGCCCGTTGCGCCTCGCGCAGCTTCTCCCGGACCTCGCTCTGCGTCTTGCCGTAGAGGACGATGCGCTTTCGGATGCCGCCCTCCGGACCCATGTCGAGCGAGCCCGCCCATTGACCGTCCCGTCGTCGGTAGATGGACCCCTCACCTTTTCCTCGGCGTCCTCCTCCGGCCATGGCTCCTCTCCCCGCGATTCTCGCTCAGCGACCCTGCAGGCGCCGAAGAACGGTCGAGCATTCGGCCGGAATGTCAGCGGAAGATCGGGATTCAACCCGGAGTCGCTCGACATACTCGGCAAGCGCAGCAGCCGGGATCCGCCGGCTCCCGCCGATGCGGATTGACTCGAGTTCGCCGTTACGCAGCAGCTCATAGACCTTGGTGCGACAAATCGAGAGAGATACCGCCGCCTGCTCTGCCGTCACTAGCACCGTTGACGGTGCGCTACTTCAAGCCGCCTTCGCCGTCGTCGGCGGCTGCGCCGCCGCCTCGGCCGGCGGTCGGGGCCCCCGGCCCGAAACCATTTCAAGGCCGACATCACCCTGCCCCAGCAGGCACCATGGGGGCAGGCGGTTTCATGGTGGAGGGCCAACCGGTATCCGGCACTACCGGTCAGGTCAGCGGCAGACTCAACGACATGGAATGGACGCCTCCTGAGCCTCAACTAAAGGCGGATGACCTAGCGCTCCGCCCGTTTGTGGCGAGCGATGCCCCTGCCGTTGCCGATGCCTGCCGGGACGCCGACATTCTCCGCTTCACATTCATGAAAGATGGCCTGACGGAAGCAGAAGCCGCAGAGTGGATAGTCACCGGCAACGAGCGGTGGTCCAACGGCCATCCCCGGTTCGCAGTCGTCGGCGCGGACGATGACCGTCTACTCGGACAGGTGGGCCTGAACTTCAATCCTCGACATTTGAGTGCTGAGGCGTACTACTGGGTGGCACCTACGGAGCGTGGACGAGGAGTTGCATCAAAGGCACTCAGCCTGGTCATCGACTGGGGATTCTCCAAAGGGATCGAACGAATCTTTCTAGTGATCTATCCCGAGAACGGAGCATCAAATAGGGTGGCGTCGAAACTGGGATTCACCAGGGAAGGGATACTGCGTTCCTACGAACCCATCAAAGGCCGTCGCCCGGACCTCGTATCGTGGTCGCTCCTGCCAGACGACCCACGGCCCCGGCGGTAGTACAAGATCACGGGGCGTTGTCCATAGAGCGCAATGTACCGATACCGCGTGCCCCACTTCGCCGACTACGTGGCGGTGCCCCTTGTGAGGAGAACCTCGTAGCGGTGGAGCCCAGCGTCGGTGCTCACAAGGCGGAATCCGGCCCGGATGAGGGTCCGTTGCGAAGCGATGTTGTCCAGAGGCGTGTAGGCGATCACCCTAGATAGTCTGTGGTCGGCGGCCACGGTCAGCAGGGCGATGACCGCCTCGGCGGCGTAGCCAAGGCCGCGGCCCGAGGGAGCCAAGCCGTAGCCGATCTCGACGCAGCCGCCATCTGGCTGGCCCTTGAAGCCGACCCCCCCGACTGCCCGCCCGTCGGACAGGCGGGTGATCCGGTAGTAGCCGAACGGCCGCTGCTCTCCGTGCGAGGCGGTCGCGCGAACGAAGCCCCCCACTGCGCCAACGTCGCCCTCGAAAGGGAAATCGTCCGCCCACGCATCGGCCGGTCCCGCACTCCGAGCGAAGATACGTTCGGCCTCTGCGATATCGATCGCATGCAGCTGGAGGCGCGATGTTCGAATGTCGGTCATGGCGGCAGCGAATCATCCCCCATCGCTGAACAACCCCAGACTCACGTCCGGCAAGGTTTGCACAACGGATTGGTCGTGGGTAGCCCAGTACATCGGGACCGCAACGCCTGTCGATGCCGACCTCAGGCCCGATCCAGCGCACTTATGCGCTCGTCCACCGTGGTGAGCCTGACCCGGCGTGACCAGGGATAATCCACACGGTTGACACATGGTCTACCAACGGTCAACCTCACTCCATGCCACCCCGGTGGACCTATGCCAAGAGGACAAATCCAGAACTCACGCCTGCGAATCGCGAATCTCCCGTTTCTTTCCGGCCCGGCAAGCTGCGCGCCGCCCTCCGCCAGCGAGAGCGCGGCTCGATTAAAGAAGGGCAAATTGCGAAGAGGGATCTTGGTCGTTTCTACCTCTTGCTCGGAGAAGCGCTTTCTAACATCCAATTAACGACCTACGAGGGACGGATGCTTGCTCGGCTTCACTTTCAGCTGTATGCGCGCGAGTCGACACGCATAGACCCGTTCCTTCCGGAACAGCACAACCCAAGTGACTTCTTGTTGCGTTTGGTGAAGGACGAAGTGTCGTCACTGGAGCAGTGTGGCGAGACGCCAAGCCCTTGGCTCTACGCACTTCTTGACAAAGTCGAGTCTCTAACTCCACTGGAACGAGCGGCAGTGTTGGACGCGATCGACCGGCTCCCGTTTGAATCAGAGGAACAGTTTGGGGATCGAGGCGACTGGGAGCTAATCGGAGTGCATCTTATGGAGCCGCCGCTTGTGGTTGAGGACATTATTCAGCAATAGCCACGTGCCAGACATTCCAACGGAATCTGTCTAAAACGGTTCCCTGTCCGCCCCCGAATCCTCTCCCTCCGATCTCGGGGGGATTCCTGAGTCTGCGGGTGCAGGCATTGCACTGGCGGTCGCTGTGATCCCTTAGTGGCAAGAGGGTGCCCCAGTTCGGTGCTCCTATGGGCGTGGCTGAACTGCAACGGAGATACCCCTCATCGAGACTGAAAACTCCACGGGAACGAGCCACCAGGGATTCACCCGATGCGCTCGAACCAAGGCTCAGGTCCGGCGGATCGGCATCAAGGTCGCGGGCGGCACGCTCGATTCAAGGAACTTGCGGATGATACGTACTGTCTCTTCGGGCTGCTCGATAGGTAGCAAATGTGATGCACCTGGGACGACCGCGAGCTGCGCCCCAGGGACCGACTCGTACAGCAGACAGGTATGAGACAGCACGATCGCGTCGTCGTCAGCTACTAGGACCAAGACTGGTACTCGGACCGTGGCAAGGTCCGCCGGAGTCAGCGAGGGCTCCGAAGCCCACATGGCATAGGTCTTGGCGAGAAACTCATCGAAGTGCTCCCGTCCGTCGGGTGAATACTCGCCGTACATTGTTGCGAACATCTCATAGACATCCGGGGTTATTAGCTCGCCGATCGGCAGCAAGCCTGCGTGGTGGAAGTTCGAACCAATCATGACGAGCCGCAGGACCAGATCGGGTCGCCGCATCGCGACCAAGAGCCCCACATCGCCTCCGTCGCTATGGCCGACCAGGTGCGCGGGACGATCTAGATGCTCAAGTACACCGATGGTCTCATCAGCCATCGCGTCGTAGTGAAGCGCCTCTGCCGTATCGGCTGTGCGCCCGTGGCCACGACGATCGAATGCCGCAACGCAGTAGCCATCACTCAGCGCCGGACCAATCGAATCTAGAAGAGAACGGCTGTCCACAATGCCGCCATGCAGCAGCAACACCGTCTCATCGTTCTCGATCCCGACTGATATCCATGTGGGGTGCCCGAGAATATCGACGTATGTCATTTCTGAACCGTATTCCACCTATCGTGGGACGGGCTCGCTCAGGACCCGGACAGGTGCCCCCGTACGGCCCTAGGACATGGCACAGCGAGAGCGACCTGTGTGTTTCTCTGTCACGGTCGATCGCGCGACAAACTCCATGAGTTCGCAACGAGCTTCATAGCCGGGTCTTAAGAGGGGTTCTTAGGCTCGTCGTTGCAGCGGAGCGGCCGGCGCCTCTCCCTCTTCCCCCGGAGCGCCGGCCGCATCGCTGTCCAGTGGACTAATCACTGCCCCTGTACGCACGCACCGGCCTCGTGGCAGTTCTGGATTGATCGACATATGTCCCCGAGGTCGGCGTAATTCCTCATTCTCGATCCGGCGTCGACGGAGAACTGGTTCGGGGACCTTCGGCCCTACCCGCGCAGCAACCGCAATCGTACGGTAGGTCGTGAGGGATGATCCCGTTGATACGAGTCGCCTCGCGACCGCCCGCGCACGTCACTCTCGCAAGAGTCGAGGCAAAGTGGAGGTAACAATGACCCTGACCGCAGATCCAACAGTTTCCGAGACGGAGTCAGTGCGGGTTTCGGCTTTCGTCGCCCCGGGCCAAGCGGGCAGCATTGTCGAGCTCAAGCCCCGGTACGCCAACTTCATCGGGGGTAAGTGGGTGCCACCCGTCAAGGGCGGTTATATGACCAATGTCAGTCCCGTCGATGGCAAGCCATTCTGCGAGGTGGCCCGGTCAACCGCTGAGGATGTCGAGCTCGCACTTGACGCCGCGCACGCCGCCAAGGACGCCTGGGGCGAGACCTCTCTGACCGAGCGGGCGGCGGTACTCAACGCCATCGCGGACGCCATCGAAGCCAACCTCGAGATGCTAGCGGTGGCGGAGACCTTCGAGAACGGAAAGCCGGTGCGCGAGACCCTCGCCGCCGACATCCCTTTGGCGGTTGACCACTTCCGCTACTTCGCCGGGGCAACCCGATCGCTCGAGGGTCGTTCTACCGAGATCGACAAGGACACTATCGCCTACCACTTCCACGAGCCCCTCGGCGTGGTCGGGCAGATCATCCCCTTCAACTTCCCGCTGCTGATGGCAGCCTGGAAGATCGCACCCGCCCTCGCTGCCGGCAACTGCACCGTGGTCAAGCCGGCGTCACCGACTCCGTGGTCCATCCTCAAGCTGGCCGAAGTGATCGCCGACGTCGTGCCGCCTGGCGTGATCAACATCGTCACCGGTCCGGGCGGAGAGATCGGCAAGGCCTTGGCCTCGAGCCCGCGGATCGCCAAGATCGGATTCACGGGGGAGACGACCACCGGTCGGCTGATCATGCAGTACGCCGCTCAGAACCTGATTCCCTCGACCGTCGAACTCGGCGGGAAGTCGCCCAACATCTTCTTCGCCGACGTGATGGACGAGGACGACGAGTACTTGGACAAGGCCATCGAGGGCCTCGTGCTGTACGCCTTCAACAAGGGCGAGGTCTGCACGTGCCCGTCCCGGGCACTCATTCACGAATCGATCTACGACCGCTTCATGGAGCGCTGTCTCGAACGGATCAAGTTGATCCGCCAGGGCAACCCACTCGACCCGGCCACCATGATCGGGCCCCAAGTCTCGGTCCAGCAGATCGAGAAGATCGCCTCCTACGTCGATATCGGTCGCCAAGAAGGGGCGGAGTGCCTGATCGGTGGCGAGCGATCTCACCTGGGCGGAGACCTCAAGGATGGGTACTACTTTCAGCCGACTGTGCTCAGGGGCCATAACGAGATGCGGATCTTCCAAGAGGAGATTTTCGGTCCGGTGCTCGCGGTGACCACATTCAGCGACGAAGCCGACGCAGTCCGCATCGCCAACGACACCCTCTACGGCCTTGGAGCCGGGGTGTGGACGCGCAATGGAAACCTCGCCTATCGCATGGGCCGCGCCATCAAGGCCGGGCGGGTGTGGACCAACTGCTACCACCTCTACCCCGCAGGAGCAGCCTTCGGCGGCTACAAAATCTCTGGAGTTGGCCGTGAGAACCACCAGATGATGTTGGAGCACTACTCCCAGACGAAGAACCTCCTGGTGAGCTACAGCACCAAGCCCCTCGGGTTCTTCTGAGCCGCCCAGTGGGTCCCTCGGACACATCGGCGGTGCTCGCCAGCCCGGCCGCGCTAAGTGCCATCGCCAACCTGGTCACTGAGCACGGTCCGGTCATGTTCTTCCAGTCAGGGGGATGTTGCGACGGCAGCATGCCGATGTGTTTCGCAGACGGTGAGTTCGTCATCGGCGATCATGACGTGCTCCTGGGCCATGTGGGTGGTTGCCCGTTCTACATCGATCATCGCCAATACGAGGCGTGGAAGCACACCCAGCTGATTCTGGACGTCGGAGAGGGTGACCCTGAAGGCTTCTCACTCCCTGCTGGCCCAGATCACCACTTCATCATCAGATCACGAGTGTTCGATGCGGGCGGACTGCCAGAAGTCGACGTGAGAAGCGGGTCTTGATTGTTGACGACCTTTGCGACGGGCGCTCAGTCCTGAGAGTCCCAAGGAGATCAAACCCACCCCCTGCCCCCTATCGCATCAGGTGGGGGCCATGCTCCAACGACTTCAACCTCGAGAGCAGAAGCGGAGCTGCTACCGGTGAGTCAGGGATTCCTAGATGTCCTCGACCCGATCCTCTGGTTGGCCACTGACAAGCGGTGTCTCACTTCCGCATCGGCTTCCTCAATTTCGTCCTTTGGAACAAACCAACGTATGACGCCGCCGATTACGTCAGGTCCGCTGCCTTTGATCCACTGAATCGAACCCCTACGTTCGGACGGACCCGCGAGTTGAAAGATCTCTGCCCACTCGAGTTCGGGCGTGGCGTTCAACTGCCATTCGACCTCGTTCCGGTAATCCAGCTCTTCAACGATGGTTCTGCCGACGATCGTGATTTCCTGCCGATTCGATCCAGCCATGACCTGCACCATCCCTCTGCGGCAACGTGCCGCCGCCGAAGAGTACTGAGATCGTCCTATCGGGGCCGAACCGCCCCCTATCGCCGGCTTGGGGCGAAAGGGAAGGGGGACGCCGCGGTGTGAGTGCGGTGACCGAGCACCTGCACGAGTCTCATGGCAGACGTGTCATTCGTGGGTGTCAGACCAAAGGCAGCGCCGCCAGTCCTCTACGCTTGTGCACGATCATGACTCTTCCCGACGTCGACCGCCCATGGCGCCGACGGCTTGTCTGGGTCGGTTTCATCGGCGTCGGGTTCGCTGGGCTGGTGCTGAGCGCATGCTCGAACTCGTCTGCGCCTTCCGGGCCGAAGCACAAGACAGCCACGGGGGAGGCCACCTGTCCGCTCAGCGGGCTGCCGGCTCCGACTGGAGGTGTCCCGAATCGCCCAGCGATGGCCGTCAAGGTTGACAACTACCCCACGGCGCGACCGCAGTCGGGCCTAGACAAGGCGGACATTGTGTTTGAGCAGCCCGTCGAGGGCGGCATCACGCGCTATGTAGCCGTCTTCCAGTGCGAGGACGCGTCCCTGATTGGACCAGTGCGCTCGGCCCGGAGCATCGACATCGGAATCCTTGGTCAGCTGGCGCATCCGCTCTTGGCGCACGTGGGCGGTATCGACCCCGTTATCCGCGACATCGTCGCCTCGCCAATCGTCAACGTGGACCTCGGGCAGAGGAGATCGCTGGTGATCCATCATGCCGGTAGGGTGCCGCCCTACGCCACCTACACATCGACGGCGCTCGTCTACGGCATGTATCCCAACAGGACCACGTCCCCCCAACCTCTGTTCACGTACTCCAGGAGCGCGCCTACCGGCAGCGTGGTGTCGACCGTGAACATCAACTACTCGAGCACGTCGAACGTGACCTGGAGGTACAGCCCTTCCATCCACGCCTTTCAGCGTTTCTACAATGGCACGACGCCGGACCGGCTCGAGAACGGTGCCCAGAACACCGCCGTCAATGTCGTGGTCCAGTACGTCAAGATCACGTACGGGCCTTGGGTCGAGAACAGCCAGGGCGCTTTGGAAGTGCAAGCGGACCTGTACCCCGACGCGAGCGGTAATGCCGTCGTGTACCGAGACGGTGTCGCGGTGCCGGGCACCTGGCACCGCTCCACCTTCGGCTCTCCCACCCAGTTCATCGACCGCTCGGGCAATCGGATCCCGTTGCGACCGGGTCGGACGTGGGTCGAGATCGTGCCCAACACGATCCTCGCAACAACGACGCCGTAGACCACCTGAGGACCCGAAGAGTCCTGATCGCGTCACGGGATCGGCTGGACCCGGCGCCGGGCCGCCTGCTGGGCCCAGGCAGAGCCCGATTCCATACGGAGCGGGGGGAAAGTGCCCCAGTACGCCAATCGGGAAGGTGGGACACCCCAGAGCGGGGCAGCCCAGCTCCAGTAAGCCAAGATTGCTTCATGAGCCGAGTCTCGCTTGACGAAGTCATCGCGGCGTTCTCCGCTCGACCGGTCAGGGGAATACGGATCGTGGGCGTCGATGGCCCGGCTGGCTCGGGGAAGAGCACCCTCACGCGTCGGCTCGCCGAGCGGACCGCTGCATCGGTCGTTGAGATCGACGACTTCGTTTCGTGGAGTGACTTCGCGGGTTGGTGGCCACGGTTCGATGATCAAGTTCTGCAACCGCTGCTGCGGGGCGAGGACGCCCACTACCAAATACGAGATTTTGAGAATGATCCCTACGGCAGATCGCTCGGCCGCTGGAAGACCTTGCCGTGGACGCCATTCGTGATCTTCGACGGCGTCACATCCACACGTCAAGCGGTCGCCGACCTCCTCGTCACGATGAGACGGGGCGGTCACCCTAGGACCCGTTACCGCCACCGGTGCCAGAGCCCTCATGCAGGCGCTGGAGACACGAACAGCTCGGAGTGCCGCGCGAGTGGCCGATCCGAGTGACGAGCAATGTCACCCGCTCGTATTCAAGGATACTGTCTTCGTCACGTCGCCCAACTTGGCTGTGACGGTCAATGTTCCCGACGTGGGAAATAGCTCAGCGAAACTCCCAACAGAGGCTCCACCGGATATTGGGAGGAGCCAGGGAGGTCCAGCAAGTGGTGTCCCATCTGCCGACAGCGGACCCCCGCCTGCTGGATTGAACGACAACTGAACCATGACACCGCCGGAAGGCGCCGGTCCCGAAAGAGTCACTTTTCCTAAAATCGCAGCCCCACCAATACCCTTTTCGACAACCAGCTGGGCCAACACCACTACCCCCGAATCGGTTACCGGTCCAACGGCCTCCCAGGTGTCCCCCAACGAACTGTCGCGCGACAAAGCCGGTGTACCGCCGAACAGCACCAGCCGGCCTCGCACTGAGTCGAAGGCCATGGCATGCAGCCAGCGCTCCTGAGGACCCATGTCCTGGCGCTCTACCCATTGCTGACCGTCCCACTCCCAAGTATCGCCAAACAATGCCGCCGGATTGGCCTGAGTGCCGCTCGACCCACCGAACAAGGCCGTGCTACCCCCGGTGAACGCCATGGCCGAGCCCTCTCGGGCGGGCCCGACGTCCTGCACGTGTGTCCAGTGCGTGGCGTCCCACTCCCAGGTGTCACCGAGCGCGTTCCCGCTCCCGCCGTCCCCGCCGAACAGCACCGTACGGTCCCTGTCGGCCACGTACACCATCGCGTGCAGCTCTCGGACCGCTGGTCCCGTGTCCTCGACTTGGGTCCAAGCGGCCCCGTCCCACTGCCAGGTGTCGCCGGTCAATCCGCCGCTGGATCGTCCACCGAAGAGCAGCGTGCGTTGTTGGTTCGAATCGAACGCCATCGCATGCCCGCTCCGGGCCGAGGGTCCGACGTCTTGGACTTGCGTCCATTCATCGCCGTCCCACTCCCAGGTGTCGCCCAGGAGTGAGCCCGCATTCCCCTCACCCCCAAAGAGCACGGTTCGCGCGCGCTTGCTGTCAAAAGCCAGGGCCGTCAGGGAACGGGGAGGCGGTCCGATGTCTTGGATTTGTGTCCAGTCCGCACCGTCCCACTCCCAGGTGTCGTTCAGATTGGAACCGCCGGCGACGCCTCCAAATAGAACAGTGCGTCCGCGTGCTGTGTCGAACGCCATCGCATGGCCAAAACGGGCCGCCGGACCGATGTCTTGTCGTTGCGTCCACAGCAGCGGTGCCATCGTTCAGACTTTACGTCGCGGGAGTCACGTGGTTCTATTGGGTTTGAGCGTTGTCAACCTGGCTGCTGACGGAGGGGAGATTTGATGCCACTCCGAAATTGCACTATGGCAACGCTCTGGAGGGCGCAGGTCCTAACGAAACGGCCCGGCACCCCCCGTCCACACCCGCTCGTGCACTTCGGAGACACGCGCTTGGCATCGGCGGCGTGGCCCGAGAACAGGGTTCAGACGTCGAGCTGTTTGATCCGGTGGTTCCGTGCTTCGATGAACTCGATGGAGCGGCGGCGGTACGCTACATCGCTTTGGATTTGGAGTACACGCCTGAGACCAAGGACGTGTGGCTCATCGGTGCCCGCGTCGTCGATCCTGAAAATGGTGACGTCAGCTTCTCGTGTTGGAGCGACCGAGAGGGCAATGCCCAGGCGCTGACCGCGATCAGCGACCTTATCGAGGCCCACCCCGGGTTGGCGGTCGTGACCTACAACGGCCGGTCTGCTGATCTGCCGATGCTGCGAGGTGTCGCTGAGCGCTTCGGCGCTGAAAGGCTGATGACGGCACTCGAAGAACGGCATCTGGATCTGTACCACTGGTTGACTCACTCGCTGATGCTGCCCAAGCTTGACTTCTACGTTTGTATCGACGCTGGGGAGCGCGACGAACACTCGTGATGGTTTGAACCCGACCAGGCAGAAGCCCTCAGCCTCAAGCTCCAGGAGGTCGCTGCATTGACCCGACGGCAAAACGTAGAGGAGGCAGAGCGTCGTCGACAGGTGGCTGCCGAACGTGAGAACCGCCCAAGCCCTAACAGCTCACTCCCTGTATGGAGGCTGGGGCAGAGACGGAGCCCTACGCGTCGTTGATCCGGAGGGTCCGTCCCTCCCGTTCTGCCCACTGGGCGACCGCGGCAAGCCGCCACAACTTCTTGCCAGGTCCGAGACGGTAGGCATGGGATTGCAGTGCCTCCACCGCTTCTTCGAAGGAGACGGTCCCGTGGTCCGAGAACAGGTCACGCATGATCTCGACCGTCATCGCGTCGATGGGCGCGACGCGCTCGACCGGATCGGGAAAGCCCTTGCGCGCGCACAATACCGACGCCCGCTGCTTGGACACACCCAGCATCTCGGCGATCTCCGTGACGCCCACAAGCACACGCGCGGCCATCATCCGCAACCGTAGGTGCCAAGTCTGGGGTTCAGTTGAGTGAGCCAGTTGACCACACGGGTTGACAGGGTCCCCTACCATTGGGACACTTCGGTTGCAACCGTCGGGGAACGGAACGGCGGACCCCTCGGCGCGATCGCTCTGGGGCATGAGGAAGCGGGGATCCCCCTCGCGAGCGAGACGGAGGAATGTTATGACAATCAGGCGACTCAGGGGTGTTCGAACGCGAGGCAGCGTCGGCGATCCGTTGTCGCAGAAGCGGGCGGGCAACCTGGTCATGCGCTTCTTTGGTTCATGTGCTCTCTTCGTCGCGGCCCTAGCGGGTTTGATGGCAGGCGGTTCTCTGGCAGTTTCGGGTGTAGCCCCTGCGGGCGCGAGCCCCGCCGGGATCACGGTGAACTGCCCGGCCGACAGCTTGCAGGATGCGATCAATTCCGCGCCCGCCGGCTCGACGCTCCTGGTGAAGGGAACCTGCACCGGGAACTTCTACATCGTCAATGACCTGACGTTGTCCGGCCCCGCGATACTTGACGGCGGCGGCGTTCCGACGACGTTCGGGGCGACGCTCAACGTCATTGCTGGAACCGTGGTCTTGAACAACGTGATTATCCAGGACGGCGTTGGTATCGACAGCCTTGGCGGTGGCCTCTGGAACAGTGGTCAGTTGACCCTGAACAACTCGACTGTGACGCACAACACCGCGTTTGCCATCGGTGGCGTGTTCAACATGGGTCAGTTGACTCTGAACCATTCGAAGGTGTCGCACAACACTTCCACGAATCAGGGCGGCGGCATCTTCAATTGCGGCGCCAACCCTAGCTTCCAGGCCTACGGTCTCTGTACGGGTGCTCCCGGCAGCCTGACCCTCAACAGTTCCATCGTGTCGAACAACGTCGCGGGGTCCGGTGGTGATGGCGGTGGCATCTGGAACGACCCACAAGCGGTCGTGACGCTCAATTTCTCGAGTGTGTCGGGTAACAGCACTGGCAGCAGCGGCAACGGCGGCGGGATCGAGAATCAGGGCACGGCGACACTCAATTTTTCGAGTGTGTCGGGTAACGTTGGCGGTGCCGGCGGCGGGATCAATAACAACGGCACGGCGACGATCTACGAGTCCATCCTCTCGAACAACTCTTCAATTGGTGGGTCGGGATGCTTGTGCGGCGGCGGGGGGTTATCCAACGGGCTGTCCAACACGGGCACGACGACAATCAACAACTCAATCATCCGAGCCAACAATTCGGTATTCGTTGGCGGAGGCATCTTTGCCGGGGGGGGTCCGATGAACATCAACAACAGCATCGTGACGGGTAACTCCGCGCTCGCCACGGGTGGTGGAATGCTCGTGTGGGACGGAGCAACGACGGTCGCGAACAGCGCCTTTTCCAACAACTCCGACCAGGGCACCCCAATCCCGGACACCCTGCCAGGCGTCTCGGTCGCCCCAACCAACTACCTCGGCTTCGGTAATAACCCCACCTTTACAACGACGCACTCCACGTACGGCTAAGGCGGCCGACAAGAGCGAGCGGGGGTGGCGACGCACGCCACCCCCGATTCGCACTTCGGATTTGGCAGTCGGGCGCCGGCGCCCTCCGGTACATATCTGGGCCGTTCAGTTTGCCGACAGTACGTTCCCGCTGTCCCAAATCGGTGCCTTGCGGACGCGTCCGGACGCGAAGTGCGCCGGTTATTGACCCAGGCCGGGAGAGCGACCGACATAACTACCGCTTATGTACAGGGCTTTTGGCTAACTCTCCTGCTCGTCGTCACCCTTCGTTCTCCCCATTTTCTCCGCAGGTTTCGGGTTCGAATCCCGAGGGGCGCACTCCGACGGGCGCACATACCGAGGAGGCGCCCCGCCTACCCCCGTCAGATGCCCGACTCGATGGGCCCGGAGACCGGTTCGGCCGAACCCGGGACCTCGGTCATCGCCGACGCCCGCGGCTGGTGTCGTGAGGCCCAGCCGTCGACGAACGCACCACACACCACGAGGATCAGACCGACCCCGATGCTGTAGCCGACCTCGTAGGTCAGGACCCGCAGGTGGGTCGAGGCCACGAAGTAGTTGCTGCCGTTCGACAGGACGGGCCAGGCAAGTGGTCCCACTGCGAACCAAGCGCCACACACCATCAGGAGCGTGCCGGCCGTTGCGAGGCTCAAGCGACCCCGTCCAACGACGACGCCACGCGACTCTGCGAGGACGAAGAGGCCGAGCAGGATCCCTGCCACACCCGGAACGAGAGAGAGAACCGAGTGGGCCATGTTCCAATGCCACGACCCAGAGTCGTCCCCGCTGTAATTGAACGCCGGGCCCACGTAGGGGACGATGCCGCCCCACGCCGACACCAGCACGGCGACAACCCCGGCCGTACCGATGCCGAAACGGCTCACGGGCACGCGGGCCAGGGCTTCCCGGCGATCGACATTGCGATGCTCAAGACGTTCGTTTCCTGCAACGGTGCTTGTAGCCATAACGCTGACCTCCCAAGGTCGTCCAGCGGCACTGCGGTAATTCTCCGTTTGCGCCTATACCCGCTTCCGCAAGGGCCAACCCGGAACGCTGGGTACGGTGGAGCCCGGTGACACCCAAAGGCGATGCAACCGGCGCGGTGCAGGAACCCGATGCACCGGCAGATGCGCTGGGGACCTACCGCAGCAAACGCGATTCGGGACGGACGCCCGAGCCCATGGGACGCCGTCAGCCCTTGCGCCAGGATGCTCAGGTCTTCGTGATACAGGAGCACCATGCGCGGAGCCTGCACTGGGACCTCCGGCTCGAGCGCGACGGTGTTCTTGTCTCCTGGGCGCTTCCCAAGGGTCTCCCCGAAACCCCGGAACAGAACCACCTCGCGGTCCACACGGAGGACCACCCCCTTGAGTACGCCACCTTCGAAGGCGAGATCCCGAGGGGTGAGTACGGCGGCGGCCAGATGACCATCTGGGACAAGGGCCACTACGAGATTGAGAAGTGGTCCGATACCGAGGTGAAGTTCGTCTTGCACGGTTCGCGAGCATCGGGCGGATTCGTGCTGTTCCAGACGAAGGACCGCAATTGGATGATCCATCGACACGGTGCATCAACGCGTGCCGATCCGATGCCGACTTCGATCAGCCCGATGCTGGCGACGGCCGGCGCGCTGCCTGAGCGGGACCGATGGGCCTATGAGATCAAGTGGGACGGGATCCGGACGATCCTCTTCGTGGAGGGCGGGCGGGTACGGGCACAGAGCCGCAATGACCTCGACATCACGACCGCCTTCCCCGAGCTGGCGGAGGTCGGGGCGTTCCTCGGGATGACCACCTGTGTCCTGGACGGCGAGATCGTCGCTCTCGGCGAGGACGGTCGGCCCAGCTTTGCGAGGCTGCAGCATCGCATGCATGTCTCGAATCAGCGTGAAGCGCGTCGACGCGCCACGTCCGATCCCGTCACCTTCGTGGCATTCGACGTCCTCTACCTGCACGGCCACTCGACGCTGTCCGCGAGCTACGACGAGCGGCGGGCCATGCTCGAGTCACTGCACCTGTCGGGTCCGAGCTTCATCACCACGGAGTCCTTCCGTGATGTCTCTGGTGCAGACGTCATGGCCGCCACCGTGCAGAACGGCCTCGAAGGCGTGGTGGCGAAGCGACGCGACGCGCCGTACCGCTCCGGGCGACGCTCCAGGGACTGGGTCAAGGTCAGGTCGATCCGGACCCAGGAGGCCGTCATTGGCGGTTGGACGGACGGCCGGGGCGAACGGGAGGAGAGCCTGGGCGCGTTGCTCCTCGGCATACCAGGCGAAGACGGGTTGCGCTACGTGGGCAAGGTGGGAACCGGGTTCAGCGCCAGTGCCCGCCGCGACCTGCTGAAGGACCTCCGACCGCTGGCGACGCAGACGAGCCCGTTCCGACCTGAGCCCCCGGCGAGCGAGGCGGCCACGGCACATTTCGTCCAACCGGAGCTGGTCGGTGAGGTCGGGTTCGGCGAATGGACACCGGCCGGGCGGCTGCGCCACCCGACCTGGCGCGGCCTGCGCCCTGACAAGGCACCGCACGACGTCGTGGTGGAGCTCTCTGAGGAAGACTCATCGCATGACCCCGTCCCCGTCGCCGATGCGATGAGCGCCTCCCGGTCCTCGACTCGGACCACCATCGGCGGGCGCGAGCTGACCGTCACCAACTTGGAGAAGGTGCTGTTCCCTGCTTGCGGATTCACGAAAGGTCAGCTCATCGACTATTACCTCCGGATCGCCGAGGTCATGCTGCCGCACATCAGGGAGCGACCCCTCACCATGAAGCGATTTCCCGACGGCGTCGAGGGGAAATCCTTCTTCGAGAAACACATCCCCTCACACGCACCACAGTGGGTCGACTCGGTCACCGTTCCATCGACCGACGGGCATGAGGACATCAGGTACGCAATGGTCAACGACCTCCCGACCCTGGCCTGGGCGGCGAACCTGGGCACGATTGAGTTTCACGTGCCCCTCTGGCACGTCGGGCGGCACCGGAAGCTCCCATCGAGTCCCAACTTCATGGTGTTCGACCTGGATCCGGGGGAGGGTGCCTCCATCGTCGAATGCTGCATCGTCGCCGGCTACGTGACCGACGAGCTTTCCAAGAACGGTGTGGAGGGGTACGCAAAGACGAGTGGCTCCAAGGGCCTTCAGGTCTATGCCCCCATGAAGGCCAGGACGACGTGGGACGCCTTGCGCGACCGTGCGCATGCGATTGCTCGAACGATCGAATCGGAGCATCGGGATCTCGTCGTCTCCAACATGCGCAAGTCTTTGCGTCACAAGCGGGTCCTCATCGACTGGAGCCAGAACCACCCCGCGAAGACCACAATCGGGGTGTACTCCGTCCGGGCTATGCCGACTCCGACCGTCTCGACGCCAGTCTCGATGGCCGAGGTGAACACGTGCGCCAAGGAAGGCGATCCGGCGCTCCTCAGGTTCACAACTGATGAGGTGCTCAACAGAGTGAGCACGCAGGGTGACTTGTTTGCTCCGCTTGCTCTTGCGTGACTTGGCGCCGAGTGAGCGGAACTCCAGGCAGGCGCTTCCCGTGTTTTGGGCACTCCGCCAGGGGTAAATGGCGGGACGGATGGGAGGTGCAATGCGGCAAGAGGTATGGAGTCAGAAGCGCGAACGTCAGTACGAGCACATCAAGGAAGGACTCAAGAAGCGTGGGGATACAGAAGAGCTCGCCAAGGAGATCGCAGCACGGACCGTCAACAAGGAGCGCGCCAGAGCGGGCGAGGCCAGACGCTCCAGTTCGACGTCCACGAAGGACATCTCATCCAGTCGTCGTGGCGGCCTTCGCTCCCACGGCGGGTCCGGTGGTCGCACCAGGAGCCAGCTCTACGAGGAGGCCCGCCGGAAGGGCATAGAAGGGCGCTCCAGAATGAACAAGGCTCAACTGGAGCGGGCAGTCGGCCGCTGATCGACGCAGCGTCCGCGTTTTGAGGGCTGTTGGGGAGTGGGGTGAGAAATAACGGCCGCGCGCGGCGGAGAACCGCGCTCGGCCACGGGAAACACTGCGCCCCCCTAGGAGCGGGCTCCCACGGCGCCTTCCTCCTGGCCAGGTTGGGCGCTTACGACCAAATCAGATGCCCCAACGGTGGGGGTCATAAACCCGCATCGGAGGCCGCTCGGGGCTCGGCGCGGATGCGCACCAGGACCTCGTCGACCACCCCTGAGGTGGACGCCTCTCCTCCGAGATCGAACGTGCGGATCCCGTCGGCTGCCGCTCCCAGCGTGGCCCGACGGATCGCAGCGGCGGCGCCGGCGACGGCCGGGTCGTCCTGCCCAGCGTGGTCGAGCACCGCCGCGCAGGCCAGCAGCATCGCCATCGGGTTGGCCACGTTCTTCCCCATCAGCGAAGGCGCCGTGCCGTGCGGGGCCTCGGCCATGGCCACCAGGGAGCCCATGTCCGCGTCCAAGGCGAGCAGCACCGACTCGGCTCCCGCGATGGATCCGAACAGAGCCAGCACGAGGTCAGAGAGGCAGTCACCGTCGCGGTTGAGCGCCGGGACCACCAAGGGGCTTGCGCTGGACTCGGTGATGAGTCCGGCGTAGGCGGCGTCAATCAGCGTGGGCCGGTAGACGACCTCGGGATACCGTGCCGCGGCGCCGTCCATCTCTTCCTTCAACATGCCCTCGTACACGGTCGAGACGGTCCATTTTGGGCCGCCATAGACACACGCATGGAGTGGCGATGCAGTGCGGAATGCGTACTCGGCCACGGAGCGGCACACCGAGCGGTCGATGCGCTCGGTCCGCCATGCCTGCTCTCCGGTACTGCCCGGATCACCCGTCCGATGCTCTTCTGCTCCGTATGCATCCCCGACGGCCATGCGGACGATCACGATGGGATGCACGACCGGTGCCGGCGGAGCCACACCAGGGATCCGTCGCCCTGTTCTCACGATGACGGACCCACCGACACCCTCGCGGCAGGATGCGATTGGGGCTTCCGACGTCCCCCGTCTTCTCCGGGGTGATCGTGGCCGCCTTGAGCCCCAACCCCGTCTCACGCATCGCCGCTGCAGCATCTCGCACCACCCCATTCGCAGTGGCACGGCGATTCTCGAGCGACAGGTCGAAGCGCACGAGTTCCAGGTCGAAGCCGAGCACCTCTGGGGCGAGGACCCGCAGAGCCTCCTGGAGCAACTCCTGGCCGGTCTCATCGCCCTCGCACACGACGATCTGGCGGCCGTGGGGCACGGTTCAGGGTCGCACGAATTGGAGGTTTCTGCCAGCCGCTGCCTCTCCGTGCGGCAGCCGATCATGCCGGCGCGAAGCGTTCAGCCCCAGTGGGCGCGGGTCCCGGGCATGCCGCTTTCCCCGTCGGACCCGGGCACGACGCCCAGAACCTGGTGCACCGAGATCCCGCCGTCGTCGAATCCGTTGGCGGACGCGGCCATGTAGAGCTGCCAGACCCGGGCACGCCGCACGCCGACCTCGGCCACGGCCGCGTCCCAATTCCGCTCCAGGTTCCCGACCCATGCGTGCAGCGTCTTGGAGTAATGCTCGCGGAGTGACTCGACGTCGCGCACCTCGAAGCCGGCCTCTTCCATGGCCACCACGACCTGACCCATGTCGACGAGCTCACCATCGGGGAAGACGTACCGCCCCATGAACGATCTCGATCCGATGTGCGACCCGCCCACGCTCGAGATGGCGTGGTTGAGCAGTCGCCCCCTGGGCTCGAGGAGCTTGCGCATGGCCCCGAAGTACTCGGCGCGCTTGGAAGAACCGACGTGCTCGAACATACCTACCGACGCGATGGCATCAAAGGGGCCGTCGCGCACGTCCCGGTAGTCCTGCACACGGATTTCGATCTGCCGTTCCAGTCCGCAGGCCTCGACCCGATCGCGGGCGCAGCGTGCCTGGGCTGGACTCAATGTGACCCCGAACACCCGGGCGCCGTAGCGACGCGCCGCGTGCAGAGCGAAGCCCCCCCATCCGCACCCGACGTCGAGGACCCTCGCCCCGGGACGATCCGACAGGCCCAGCTTGCGGGCGACGAGGTCGTGCTTGGATTCCTGCGCTGCCTCGAGGGTGTGGGCACCCGGAGACCACCGTGCACAGGAGTACGTCATGCTCGGGCCGAGCACCATTGCATAGAAGTCGTTGCTGACGTCGTAGTGGTGGCGCACCGCTTGGGCGTCGCGGCCTTTCGAGTGCAGCCGACCCCGTGGCGGGGCCTCTTCGGGCGGTGGCCGGAGCGGTCGGCCCACGGCCCCCAGCCGGAACGCCACGCGTAGGGCCTGCCACGGCAGCCGCCAGCTCCGCCGAAGGTCCGATGGTGCCGCGGCATGCAGCAGCGCCAGCATGTCGAAGATGTCGCCGTCGAACTCGATGTCGCCCACGACGAAGGCCCGAGCCAGGCCCAGTTCCCTCGGCGCCCACAGGATCCTCCGCACCGCATCGGGCGACCGCACCTCCACCGTGCCCTGGCCTGCGGGCCCAAGTTCGCTGCCGTCCCAGAAGGTGAACCGGATCGGCGGGGAACCGGCGAAGAAGCGGTCGAGGAGCGGCTCCACCACCGCAGCGGCGCCGTCGGTTCGGCGACCCCCCGCACCGTTGCGCGTGCGCCTCCTGGTTTCGTCCTCCGACGGGTGTGGCCTGGACATGAGATCGGTTCGCATCGCCGCCCTCCTGGTCAGCACCCCGATCCTATGGGAGTCAGCTTCCTGATGGCCCGCCGACTCGGGCTGCAACTCTGGATCCCTTCCCCATCAAATTCTGGATCCCTTCCATTAGTGGCATGGAAGAAGGGGATCGGGGAATCAATGTGCCGGAGGCTTCCAATGACGGATGGGCAGGCGGCAGAGCCACCGCAGAGATCACCGGGTCGACGCGCCCTGGGCGCAATGGAAAACGCAGCTCGGCGCGCCCGTGAGGCCTCAGGAGCCGCGGCACTGTTGCCGCCGCGCCGCGGGCACGACGCCCCGACGCCGGCGTACCGTGTGCCGGAGAGGGCGCCGGACAAGACGCCGGACAGGCGTACCCTGCGGCGGATCGACCGCTGGCTCGTCGTTGCGGTGGCCGTCGTGGCTGCGCTCGTCGTGGCAGCCGGCATCGCTCTTGCCCTCTCCCCTGGCACCACCTCCCGGACCGCAGTGCCGCCGACGACGGTGATCGGGCTGTGCATGGCCGCGCGGCCCGGCCGACACCGAGCGGCCGAAACGGTCGCCCGACGCCGACCGAGGCCGCATCGCCGTCGACCTCGGCGACGGTGCCGCCCTCGCCCGGGGGCCCGCCCGTGATCTCGTCCATCGACCCGGCGAGCGGGACCGCGGGACAGACGATCGCGATCGGAGGCGCGAACTTCCTCAGCTCCGACGGCCGGATCGTGGCCACGTTCAACGGCCAGACTGCGGCAACCGGCTGCCCAGCTCAGAACACCTGCACCGTCACAGTGCCGCCATCCTCTGGATCCCAGTCGGCCCAGGTGACGATCACCACCGCCAGCGGCACGTCAAATGCCATGACCTTCACCTACCGCTGAGCGAATCCCCGCCAGCACTCGGTGATCCCAGCTTCTCCACGAACCAGTCCCGTGCCAATCGGGCCACGGACTCGAGCGCACCTGCCTCTTCGAAGAGGTGGGTGGCTCCGGGGACGACGGCGAGGCGGTTCTCGCACTGCAGGTCCGCTTGCGCACGGCGGTTCAGCGCCAGCACCGCGTCGTCGCAGCCGCCCACGATGAGCAACGTGGGAGCCGACACGGCGGGGAGCAGCGGGGCAGCAAGGTCGGGGCGCCCACCACGGCAGACGACGGCCGAAATCGCGCAGTCGGGCTGGGCCGCAGCCCGGAGAGCGGCGGCCGCACCGGTGCTTGCCCCGAACAGTCCCACCGTCGTAGACCCCACTACCGGTTGCGCCCACGTCCACCGGACAGCGTCGCCCAGGCGGTCGGCCAACATGGGCACGTCGAACACGCGCGAGCGGTCCCCTTCTTCGCCCACCGTCAGCAGGTCCATGAGGAGGGTGGCCAAGCCGGCCTGGCTCAACACCCTCGCCACGTAGCGGTTGCGTGGACTGTGGCGGCTGCTCCCGCTCCCGTGGGCGAAGACCACCGTTCCCATGGAGATGTCCGGGACTGTCAACGTCCCCGCCAGGATCACGTCACCCGAGGGGACCTGGACCTCTTCGTCCCGCACCCGATAGTCGAACTGCCCCGACACCTTCCCGTCCCGCTCAGCTTCGGCGGCGCGACGGAGCAACTCGACCACCTGCGCGTCCGTTGTCTGGGAGAAGTCCCGGTACCACTCCCCGACCGCGTAGAAGGACTCGGGGGCCTCGACACAGAGCATCTCGTCGCAGGCGTCGCGGAGGGCGGCGACTGCCGAACGCGAAGCGACGGGAACCGCAAGCACGACGCGCGCCGCCCCGAGTGCGTGAGCCACCAGGCAGGCGGCGCGAGCCGTGGAGCCGGTCGCGACGCCGTCGTCGACGATGACGGCACACCGACCGTGGAGGTCGAGCCGTGGGCGGTCACCCCGGTATAGCCGAGCGCGCCGGTCCAGCTCGGCGCGCTCGCGCCGTTCGATTGCGTCGATGTCGACGGCGTCGACAGCCGGGCCGATGACGTCAGCGTTCAAGACTCGCACCCCGCCCTCGCCGATGGCACCCATGGCGAGCTCAGGCTGGAAGGGGACACCGAGCTTCCTGACCACGATGACGTCGAGAGGGACACCGAGGGCGTGCGCGACCTCAAAGGCGACCGGCACGCCACCTCTGGGCAGTCCGAGGACGACGACCTCGCGCCCCCGGATGCCTGCGCCCTCGACGGCCTGGGCCAGCCGACGACCGGCATCACTGCGATCGAGGAACATCGTGATCACCTCCTCGGGCGCCCCCTGCAGTCTCCCCCTTCACCGCGGTCCCGTGCAGGGCCGATCGTCCCAATCGGAGCCGCCGGTGACCGCGCTCGAGTTTGGGCCTTAGCGGGTGGCCGACTCCGCGGCCACGAGCCCGACGACCAGCCGGGCGGCCCGCGCAACGGCGCTCGACGACGAGGGGCTCAGCCCGATCCCGTCGTCGAAGCACTCCCCGGTGACGCCGACCAGGACGACCCGCGCCGGAGCCGTTCCCAGGGCGCACGAGAGACGGAACGCGTCCACCACGCCCATCCCGTGGCTGCTCGACCTCCGCACAGGTGAACCGGGCTCGCCCGAGGGGGAGACCGCCGCCAGCTCGACGACACGCACTGCACCGGGCTCCCCCCCGTCGTCGCGTATCGCATCGATGATGACGGCGAGCCCGGCACGGTCCCACGCCCCGAGGAGCTGGAGCGGAGACGTCAGCGGGCCGAGCACCTCGGCGTCGCCGAGCACGCCCCTCACCCGGGCCAACACCGCAGGACCTGCACCGTCGTCCCGCCGGAACTCGGAGCCAACCGCCGCCACGACGACGCGGGCGACAGCCTCGGCGTTCATCTCCGGTTGACGGTGACGTCGAGGAAGTGCGTGGCGCACGAGATGCACGGGTCGTGGTTGCGCACCGCCTGTTCGCTACGCCAGGTCAGCTCCTCGTCAGTGAGGTCCAACGCGGCCTGGACGGTCCGCCTGATATCTGACTCGATCGTGAGCTGGTTCTGGGAGGTGGGGGGGACGATCCGCGCCTCGACGATGGCACCGTCGGGGTCGATCCGATACCGGTGGAACAGGAGACCGCGCGGTGCCTCAGTGGCGCCGGTGCCGACACCACCGCCCGGCGGAACACCGGTGGACGCTGGGTCGGGGGGTTCGTAGCGCTCGACGAGGGCGAGCGCTTCGTGGCAAGCGACGACGATTTCGACGGCCCGCACGATGATGCTCTGGAACGGGTTGGTGCACGTGGGCCCGAGGCCGGCCCGAGCGGCCGCACCCGCGGCCGCCGCGGGCAGCTCGCCCGAGTTGAGGGCGTAGCGGGCCATCGGTCCCGTGAGGTACTCGAGCCCGTCGAGGCGGGCGTGCAGCGCAGTGGAACGGGCCACATGCTCCTCGACGACAAGGTCGGCAAATTCGGCCGCGGTGGTGTCCAACCCGTCGGAGGAGGCCACGCGGCCCGACTCGAGTGGGTAGCGACCCGGCTCGCGCAGGGCCACAAATCGGTAGTCGGCGTGGACATCGGGAAACTCGAATGCGGCGACCCATTCCACTGTGGCCAGGGCATGGTCGAGCGCATCATTGAGCGGGCCGGCCAGCGCAGCCACCTCGGCGCGACCCGGCGCGCGGTAGAACCCGCCGACCTTCACGTTCACCGGATGGATGGCCCGCCCACCAATCGTCTCCATGATGCGGTTCCCCATCTTCTTGAGGGCCAGACCTCGTTCGAAGGCGGGCCGCTCACGCTGGGCCATCTCTACGGCATCGGCGCAACCGAGAAAGTCGGGAGCATGGAGCATGTGGACGTGCAGGGAGTGGCTCTGCATCCATTCGCCGCAGTAGAGCAGTCGGCGCAGGTCGGCGATGCCGGGCCCGACCACCACTCCCAGGGCATCTTCCACCGCGGCGCAGGCACTCATCTGGTAGGCGACCGGGCAGATGCCGCAGATGCGAGCCGTGAGATCGGGCGCCTCGATGGCACGGCGACCGCGCAGGAAGGCCTCGAAGAACCGCGGCGGCTCGAAGATCTGCAGCTCGACGTCCTCGACGCGGCCGTCGCGCACCTCGACACGCAGGGAGCCCTCACCCTCGACGCGCGCCAACCCCTCGACGGAAATCGTGCGTCCCCGCTCGTTCTCGGGCGTCACGGCACCTCCGGGGGACTACCTCTGTCGGCGCGGGCGCGCAGGGTGACGGACTGGCGCCCGAACACCTCGCTGCCCGTGTAGAAGGTAGAGAAAAGACGTGACGCATCGAGAGGCGCCAACCCGTCTCTGAGCAGATGCTCGGACAGCGCGGCGGTGTTCGCACCGTCGACGGGCCCGAAGCACCCGTAGCAGCCGCGACCCACGGAGGGACACAGCGCACCGCAGCCCGCCCGGGTCACGGGGCCCAGACAGGGGGTCCCGTTCGCCACGAGCACGCACACGGTGCCTCGACCCTTGCACTGCTGGCACACGGTGTGGTTGGGGATGACCGGGCGCCGGGCGACCAGCGACGCGGTGATGACCTCGAGCAGCTGGCGACGATCGATCGGGCAGCCGTTGAGCTCGAAGTCGACCGGCACGTGGGCCGAGATCGGCGTCGACGTCTCGAGAGACGACACGTACTCGGGGTGGGCGTAGACGACACCGACGAACTCCCCCTCCCGGGCGAAGTTGCGCAGTGCCTGCACCCCACCGGACGTGGCACAGGCGCCGATGGTGATGAGCCGCTCGGACGCGGCACGAATGGCCACGATCCGTTGTGCGTCTTCGGGCGTCGTGATGGAGCCCTCGACCAGCGACACGTCGTAGGGTCCGTCCACGTGCGTACGTGTCAACTCCGTGAAGTGGGCGATCCGCACGGCACCGGCGAGGGCCAGCAATTCGTCCTCGCAATCCAGCAGGCTCAGCTGACACCCGTCGCACGAGGCGAACTTCCACACGGCCAAGGTGGGGACTGCGTCGGGAGTCACCGGTTCCTCTCCATGAACAGCGCGTCGGCCAGTCCCCCGTAGCGGACGATCGGCCCGTCGCGACAAAGCAGCAGGGGTCCGAGCTGGCAGTGGCCGCACAGGCCGATGCCGCATTGCATGTTGCGCTCCAACGAGACCCGGATCCGGCTGGCGTCGACCCCTCGGTCCACCAGGGCCCGGCCGCCGAAGCGCATCATGATCTCGGGCCCGCAGAGCAATGCCAACGAGCCGGACGCCTCGAAGGGCGCTGTTGGGAGCAGCCCGGTGACGACGCCGACGAACCCCGTCCATCCCGGGGCCCCGACGTCGACGGAGATCCCCACGTGGACCCCTGCCTCCTCCCACTCCCCCAGGTCGTGGTGGAACAGGACCTGGTCGGGCGAGCGGGCACCCGCCATAACGAAGACCCGGCCCCGACCGGCCTGCTGGCGCGCCACCAAATCACGGATCGCTCCGCGCAGGGGGGCGAGCCCGATGCCCCCGGCCATTACCACCACGTCGGCGCCGTCATCGACCCCGTCGATGCCCCACGATGACCCGAAGGGCCCGCGGATCCCGACCAACGATCCCACCGGCGCCGCGCAGAGCGCGGCACTGACCGCGCCGACGGCGCGGATGGAATGCTCGACCGGGCCGGGGGCGTCGGGGGCGCTCGACATCGACACGGCGATCTCCCCCCGGCCGAAGGAGGTGATCATGTTGAACTGTCCGTGCCGAAATGCCGGAGCTACCCCCTCGGTTGGCCGGAGCGACAGCGTGACCACGTCGGCTGCCTCCTCACGCCGGTCCACCACCTCGAAGGGCGTCGGGACGAGGGCGGGTGGCCCGGTGGGGACGGCTGCCTCAGCCAGCATCGTTCTTGCCGTAGATGTCGAGCAGCCGGATGCGGGTGGCTTGCAATCGCTCGAGGATCACCCCTGTCAGCCGGTCCAAGAAGAGGAAGCCGAGCGCCGGATTCTGGGCCAACGCCATTCGCAGCCGGGCCGCGTCGATGGCAACGGCTTCGACGTCGTCGATCGCCCGAGCGTCGAACTGATATCGGAACGGCGGGGCAGCCCACGACAGCCCGACGACGTGGCCCGCCCCGATTGTCTCGACGACCATCGGGCCGCGGCTGGGCGCATGGACCTCAATGGCCACGTGGCCTCCTGTGATCATGTACGCGACCTCCGCCGGGGCGCCCTCACGGAAGAGCAGGACACCGCGACGGAACGTCACCGACTCCGCGCTCTGGGCCACGAGGTCGACCACCTCGGAGGGGAAGCCGGCAAGGAAGGCGTGGCCGGTGAGGAGATCGCGCACGGCCTCGCTCACTGCACCTCCCTCTCGTCGACCGCGCCGTCGGATGCCCAGATGGCGGCCGCCTCCTCCGTGATGTCGATGCCGACGGGGCACCAAGCGATGCAGCGCCCGCAGCCGACGCAGCCGGAGGTGTCGAACTGGTCCCACCAGGTCGACAGCTTGTGGGTGAGCCATTGTCGGTAGCGAGAGGACGTGGTGGGCCGGATGGCGCCACCGTGCATGTAGGAGTGGTCGACGTCGAAGCAGGATGCCCATGTGCGCTGACGCTCGATCGTGCCGTCGACCTCACTGACGTCCTTCACGTCTGCGCAGAAGCAGGTGGGGCAGACCAGCGTGCAGTTGCCGCAAGAGAGGCAGCGTTCGGCGACCTCGTCCCACCTCGGATGCTCCAGGTTGCGGGCGAGCAACGCAGCCAGACCGTCTGTCCGCATGGAGCGGCCCATACCCGTGCGGGCGCGGTCCAGGACGGCGAGGCGCGCCGTGCGGTCGGCCTCTGTCGCGTCGGTGCAACCGACCTGGTCCAGGAGCTCCGCCCCGGCCTCGCTCCCGACTCTGACGTAGAATCGGTGGGTCCCCTGCAACAACTCGGTGAGCGCGAGGTCGTATCCCGCTCCGGCGTCGGGGCCTGTGCCCATTGAGGTGCAGAAACAGGTTGACGAGGGCGTGCCGCACTCGACCACGACGATCATCGCACCGGCGCGCCGGCGCCGTGTACCGGTCGTCGCGGACCTCGCCACGGGCGAGGACCCGGTCGAGAACGTCCAGCGCGGACAGTTCGCAGGCGCGGGCGCCGATGATGGCCACCGGCCGATCGGGCGGTGGGGGGAGCTGCATCGTGACGGCTCCCTCGCTCACGGTGGCCCGCCACACGGTCTCCTGGGGCTTGAAGAATTCCGACTTCGGGGATGACGGGCCGACCGCCCAGCCGAAGAGTTCGGCGTCGCCCCGCTGCTCCAGGCGGTACCGCCCGGGGGATTGAAGGTCGTGCCAGCCTGCCGGCAGATCGCCCGCTCCGGCGACCTCGTCGTGCACGATCGCGCCGTCGCGGGCGACGGGCCCGATCGTCCGGTATCCACGCTCCGTGAGGGACGAGATCAGGCGATCCAGCCCCGCCACATCGATGATCGCATCATCGCCCGAGTGCACTCGGACCAACCTACGCCGCGTCGACACCGGAGCGCGACCCGCTGCCAGTCACGCAGGTCGTGGGCCCGGAGCTCCTCAGCGCTCCCCCTCACCGACCACCGCGGCGAGGTCGACCAGGCGGCTGGAGTAGCCGGTCTCGTTGTCGTACCAGCCGAGCACCTTCACCATGTTTCCGTTCGCCATGGTGAGCTTCGAGTCGAAGATGCACGAGGCGGAGGAACCGATGATGTCGGTGGACACGAGATCGTCCTCGGAGTACTCGAGGAGACCCGCCAGCCTCCCCTCCTCGGCCGCAGCCCGGTAGGCGTCGCAGATGTCCCCGACCGCGGGGCTGGCGCGCAGGGTGGCAACCAGGTCGGTCACTGAGCCGTCCGGCACCGGGACCCTGAGCGAGAGCCCGTCGAGGCGCCCGGCGACCTCGGGCAACACCAGTCCGGTCGCCCGGGCGGCGCCCGTGGTGGTCGGCACGATGTTGATTGCCGCCCCTCGCGAGCGTCGCGGATCCTTGTGGAGGGCGTCGACGAGGTGTTGGTCGTCGGTGTACGCGTGCACCGTCGTCATGAAGCCCTGCTCCATGCCGAAGGCGTCATTGAGCACCTTGGCCAGGACGGCCAGGCAGTTCGTCGTGCATGACGCGTTGGAGACGACGAAGTCGCGTGCGGGATCGAAGGAGTCCTCGTTGACGCCGACGACGAAGGTGGCGTCGACATCCTTGGCCGGGGCCGAGATGATCACCCGCCGGGCCCCCGCGTCGATGTGGGCGGCCGCCTTGTCCCGACTCGTCAACCGGCCCGTGCTCTCGATCACCACGTCGATCCCCAGCTCCCGCCAGGGCAGCTCCTCGGGATGTGGCTCCATGAGCATCCTGACCAAAGCCGAACCCACGATCATCGTGTCGTGCTCGACCGAGACGGGCACCGGGAAGGGCCCGTGCACGGAATCCTTGGCCAGCAACCGGGCCAGCGCGTCGGGGGCGCCCAGGTCGTTCACCGCGGCCACCTCGATGCCGTGAGGCGACTTGGCCGCGGCGCGCAGGAACGCTCGCCCTGTCCGCCCGAACCCGTTAATTGCGACTCTCACAGCCATCGTCGGACCTTTCCGTCGAGCAGGGCGCCTGACGGCCCCTCGTTCCGATGGTCCCACCGGTCTCGGGGGCGCAGTAGTGCCAAAGGTCCCCGATCAGGCCGCTTAGGAATGGCCGCCGGAGTCGAGTTGCGCGAGCGCCGCCTCGAACGACGAGCGCCGTGACCGGAGGCCGTCGCGATAAGCCGGGTTGTCTGTCGCCGCGATCTCCGAGCTGAGGTCGCCCAGCGCACCCCGCAGGAGGTCAGCAAGGTCCGAAGCCTGTTCCTCGGTGAGTTCCATCTGCATGGTCCGCTTCTCCTTCCGACTCTCCGGGCCCGGGGCCCTCTGTCACGGCCATTTGACGACGCCGCCCCCCGGTTGCGCCAGGGACCTTTGTCACCACGAGGGCTCGGGTTCCGATGACCTTTGGCTCTACTCCCCCCATACGCCGGGGGGCACCCTGGGAGCGGTGTTCGAAGTGCGCTTTCATGGGCGGGGCGGACAGGGGGCCGTAACCGCAGCCGACCTCCTCGCGCTGGCAGCGTTCGAGGAGGGCCGGTTCGCGCAGTCGTTCCCCAACTTCGGCTCGGAGCGGATGGGTGCCCCGGTCGTTGCCTACTGCCGGCTCGGTGAGAGGGAGATCCGGACCCGGGAGCCGGTGGTCGCGCCGGATTGCGTCATCGTGATCGACCCCACCCTGGTCCATCAGGTCGACCTCTTCGCCGGTCTCGGGCCGGACGGCTACCTGCTGGTGAACTCCTCGCGGGACCTCGGCGAACTCGACCTCGGCACCCACGCGGAGCGGTTGCGGCCCGAGCGCCTTCTCACGGTGCCCGCGACCGAGATCGCACTGCGCCAGATCGGCAAACCGCTTCCCAACGCCGCGCTGCTGGGAGGCTTCGCCGCCTTGACGGCGGAGATCACGATCCCCGCCGTCAGCTTGGCCATCCGGGAGCGGTTCAGCACCAGCGCATCTGTGGCGGAGCGCAACGTCGCCGCCGTCGCCGAGGTGTTCCAGTACGCCCGACAGCTCATGGCGTCAAGCGGGAAGGCGATGCTCAGTGCTCCGGCAGATTGAGGGCTCGAAGGCTGTCGCCCGTACGGTCGCGCTGTGCCGGCCCGAGGTCGTGTGCGCCTATCCGATCTCACCGCAGACACACATCATTGAGGCACTGGGCGAGATGGTGAAGACAGGTGAGCTCTCGCCATGTGAGTTCATCAACGTCGAGTCGGAGTTCGCCGCGATGTCGGTGGCCATCGGCGCCTCGGCTGCCGGAGCACGCGCCTTCACCGCCACGGCCAGCCAGGGGCTCCTGTTCATGATGGAGGCCGTCTACAACGCGGGCGGGCTGGGGCTGCCCATCGTCATGACGTTGGCCAACAGGGCGGTCGGCGCGCCCATCAACATCTGGAACGACCACAGTGACGCCATGGCCGCACGCGACGCCGGATGGGTCCAGCTCTTCGCCGAGACGATCCAGGAGGCCGCTGACCTGCACATCCAGGCCTTCCGCCTGTCCGAAGAACTCTCCGTGCCGGTGATGGTGTGCATGGACGGGTTCATCCTCACCCACGCCACCGAGCGGGTCGACCTGCCCCGCCAGGAGCTGGTGGACGCGTTCCTGCCGGCGTACGAGCCGCGGCAGGTGCTCGACCCCGCCCAGCCCTATTCGATCGGCGCCATGGTCGGGCCCGAGGCGTTCGAGGAGGTTCGCTACCTGGCCCATGCCCGACAACTGACCGCGCTCGGACGCATCGGGGAGCTGGGCGCAGAATTCGCCGAGGCCTTCGGGCGCGACTCGGGCGGGCTGGCGCACCCCTACCGGAGCGCCGACGCGGATGTCGTGGTCGTCGCCATGGGTTCGGTGCTGGGGACGATCAAGGACGTGATCGACGAGCAGCGAGAGGCGGGCCTCCGGATCGGCGCTCTCGGCATCACCTCGTTCCGGCCGTTCCCGATTGAGGCCCTGCGACGCGCGCTGGGGGGTGCGCAGCAGGTCGTCGTGGTCGAGAAGGCCCTCAGCGTGGGCTTCGGCGGCGTGCTCTCGACGGACGTCGCAATGGCACTGAGCGGCCTCCCCGTGTCGGTGGCCACGGTGGTGGCGGGTCTCGGTGGCCGCCCGATCACCAAGACCTCGTTGCGGGGCGTCTTCGAGGCGGCGGTGCGAGGCGAGTTGGAGCAACTGATGTTCCTCGACCTCAACACGGGCCTCGTGGAGCGCGAATTGCAGCGCATGGCCACCCAGCGCCGCTCCGGGCCCACGGCCGAGAACATGCTGCGGGACCTGGGCGTCGGCGGATCGAGGATCGGGTGAGCACCCCCGTCCGTTTCTACCAGGTGGGGAGCTTCGCCGTCGGCAACCGGCTGGTCAGCCGCTCCGACCGCACCGTGCAGTCCGACGCCGAGCGCACGAACTCGCTGACCTCGGGCCATCGGGCCTGCCAGGGTTGCGGAGAGGCCCTGGGCGCCCGCTACGCCCTCGACGCCGCCATGCGGGCCACGGGCGGGCAGCTGGTGGCCGTCAACGCGACCGGCTGCCTGGAGGTGTTCTCCACGCCCTATCCCGAGACCTCGTGGCAGATCGCCTGGTTCCACTCCCTGTTCGGCAACGCGCCGGCGGTGGCGACCGGGGTTGCGGCCGCCCTGCGCGTGAAGGGCCGGGGTGCGACGCGGGTGATCGGGCAGGCCGGCGACGGCGGCACGGTCGACATCGGTTTCGGCTGCCTCTCGGGGATGTTCGAGCGCAACGACGACGTCCTCTTCATCTGTTACGACAACGAGGCCTACATGAACACGGGCGTGCAGCGGTCCGGGGCGACCCCGCCGGCAGCGCGCACGGCGACGACCGAGGCGGTCGGCCCCCATCCGGGGAATGCCTTCGGGCAGGGCAAGAACATGCCGGAGCTGGCGATGGCGCACCGCATCCCCTACGTGGCCACCGCGACGGTGGCGGACCTGCACGACCTGGAGGACAAGGTGACCCGGGCGATGGAGATCCACGGCGCCCGCTACATCCACATCCTGGTGACCTGCCCGCTGGGCTGGGGGTCCGCACCGGGCGACACGGTGAAGGTCGCCCGGCTGGCCACGCAGACGGGTCTCTTCCCGGTGTTCGAGGCTGAGCACGGCGAGCTCGTGCGGGCGTCGCCCATCAGGCGACCGGCGCCGGTCGAGGAGTACCTGCGCCTCCAGGGCCGCTATGCGCATCTCTTCGACAGCGAGGGGAACCCGGCGCGGCCGGACATCATCGCCGCCCTCCAGCAGATGGCCGACCGCAACATCGCGCGCTACGGGCTGCTCGAGCCTGAGGAGCCGTCCCCGTGACGGAGAAGCCCTTCGCCATCACGCTCGAGGTCGGCTCCAGCCTGGCCAACAAGACCGGCTCGTGGCGGGTGGAGCGGCCGGTGTACGTCGACCGGCTCCCCCCATGCAACAACGCGTGCCCGGCCGGCGAGAACATCCAGCAGTGGCTGTACCTGGCCGAGGACGGCTCCTACGAGGCGGCCTGGCGTCAGATCATGCGCGACAACCCTCTACCCGCGGTCATGGGGCGAGCCTGCTTCCACCCGTGCCAGACGGCCTGCAACCGGGCGGTCGTCGACGAGGCAGTGGGGATCAACGCCATCGAGCGCTTCCTGGGTGACCGCGCCCTGCTGGAGGGCTGGTTGCCCGACGCCGCCGGCCCGGCGACAGGCAAGCGGGTCCTCGTCATCGGCTCGGGCCCGGGCGGCCTCGCCGCCGCCTACCACCTCCGACTCCTCGGGCACGAGGTCGTCCTGTACGAGTCGTCGCCTCTGCCCGGGGGGATGATGCGCTACGGCATCCCCTCGTACAGGCTGCCCCGGGACGTCGTGGCCGGAGAGATCGCACGGATCGAGTCGATGGGCGTCGAGATCGTGTGCGGGCACACGGTCGGCGACCTCGAGGGCGAGATGAAGGACGGGGGCTTCGACGCCGCCTTCCTGGCTGTCGGGGCCCAGCGCGGGAAGCACGCGGACATCCCCGCCGGCGACTCGGCCCGCATCCTCGACGCAGTGACGCTGCTGCACGAGACGGAGGACCACGAGCCCCCCGCTCTCGGGCGCCGTGTCGTGATCTACGGCGGCGGGGACACGGCGATGGACGCCGCCCGAACGGCACGCCGGCTCGGCGCCGAGGATGCCGTCGTGGTCTACCGGCGCACCCGAGACCGCATGCCGGCCAACGTCGAGGAAGTGCAGGACGCCGTCGACGAAGGCGTGCAGCTCAAGTGGCTCTCGACCATCGTCGGTGCCGAGGAGAACGTCCTCAGGATTGAGCGGATGGAGCTCGACGCCGACGGCTTCCCGCAGCCGACGGGTGAGATCGAGGAGCTCCGCGCGGACTCGGTCGTGCTGGCGCTCGGGCAGGAGGCCGACCTCTCGCTCCTGGACGACATCCCGGAGGTCATGGTCACCAGCGGGGTCATCGCGGTCGGGGCCGACATGATGACGGCGCGGCCCGGCGTCTTCGCCGGCGGCGACATCGTGGAGGGCGCCCGGACCCTGACCGAGGCAGTCGGGCACGGCAAGCGTGCGGCCCGGGCCATTGACGCCTGGCTGGCGGGGGGGCGTCTCGAGCGGCCGGCCCGACATGAGCTGGCAACGCCCGAATGGCTCAACACGTGGTACTACGCCGACGCGCCACATGCGGTTCGTCCCCGGCTCGAGGCCGCCCGACGCGCCTCCACCTTCGACGAGGTCGTCGGCGGGCTCGACGAGTCCACTGCGCTCTTCGAGGCACGCCGCTGCATGTCGTGCGGGAACTGCTTCCAATGCGACAACTGCTTCGGCGTGTGCCCGGACAACGCGGTCATGAAGGTCGACGAGGCCCACGGCTACCGCTTCGACTACGACTTCTGCAAGGGCTGTGGGCTCTGCGTCCAGGAGTGCCCCTGCGGCGCGATCGAGATGGTGCCTGAGCAGATCTGACGGGCCGTCCCCGTCGGGCCGTGCCGTCCCGGCTACCTGCGGCGGCCCACCCTGTGGTTGGGCGCCACGCCGGCGGACATCTCGGGCCGCCCGGGGACCGCGGCTTCCAGCAGCATCCGCCATTCGGCGGCCGCCACGGTCTTGCGCACCGCCGTCACCGCGTCGGGGTTGACCGAGATGGACGTGATCCCGAGGCGGACGAGGTGCTCGGCGAAGGCCGGCCGGTTGGACGGCGCCTGGCCGCACAACGATGACGTGATGCCCGAGGACTGGCAGCCCGCGATGATGTTCCCGATCGTGTCGAGGACGGCCGGGTCCGCCTCGTCGAAGACGTCGGCGCAGATCTGGGAGTCCCGGTCCACCCCGAGCACCAGCTGGGTCAGGTCGTTGCTGCCGATCGACACGCCGTCGATCCCCATGCCGGCGTAGGTCGGGATGTAGTAGGCGACCGAGGGCACCTCGGCCATCACCCACACGGGGAGGGAGCCGGCAACCGGGCTGGCGTCGACCACCTCGAGGCAGGCCTCGAGCTCCCAGGCCGTGCGCACGAACGGGATCATCAGCACGATGTTCGGTGTCTCTTGCAGCACACGGTCCAGCACGCTGAGCTCCAGCTGGAAGAGGTCGGGCTCGCGCACGTAGCGGTAGCAGCCCCGGTACCCGATCATCGGATTCTCCTCGTGCGGCTCGAATTGCTCGCCGCCCTCCAGGTTGGAGAACTCGTTCGAGCGGAAGTCGATGCTGCGATAGACCACCGGCCGCGGCTCGAATGCTCTCGTGATGTGCAGGAGTGACTTGGCCATGTTGTCGACGAAGGTCGCCTCGTCCCCCCGCTCCAGGAGCTTGCGCGGGTGCACCCCCTGCAGGGCGTCGGTCACCATGAATTCCGCCCGCAGCAGACCGACGCCGTCCACGGGCAGCGCGGCCACCTCCTCTGCGTGCTCGGCGAACGCCAGGTTGACATAGATCCTCGTGGCCAACGCCCCGGTGCCGCCGGCACCGGATTCCACCGGTACCACTGCGGGAGCGGACGCGGCCACCGCAGGGGCCAACGCTCCCTCGGTCACGGTGCCCTGGGCGCCGTCGACGGTGACGAGCTCACCGTCCCGCAGGACCGTCGTCGCGGTGCGGGCGCCGACCACGGCCGGGACGCCCAGCTCGCGCGAGACGATCGCAGCATGGCACGTCATGCCGCCACCGTCGGTCACGATCGCGGCGGCGCGGCGCATGGTGGGCACCCAATCGGGGCTCGTCATCGGCGCGACCAGGACCTCACCCGCCTGCAGGCGATCCCCCTGGTCGGGGGACTGCAGCACGCGCACGACGCCCGAGGCACGGCCCGCCGAGGCGGCGAGGCCCTGCACGAGCAGCGTTCCCTTCTCGGCCTGCGTGACGGGCTCGCCGGCGCCGCCGACCGCTGTGACGGGCCGCGACTGCACCAGGTAGGTGCGTCCGCCCGCCATGGCCCACTCCGTGTCCTGGGGTGAGCCGTAGTGGGCCTCGGTGGCGAGGCCGAGGCGTGCCACCTCGATGACCTCCTGGTCGGAGAGCACCCGGCGACCACCCTCGGCGCTGTCCAGCTCGATGCGTTGGTCCTCGCCGTCGGGCCCGCGCACGATCTCGAAGGACTGCGTGCCCACCCGGGCGTGCAAGAGCCGCGGCCCGTCCTTCGAGACGACGTAAGTGTCCGGCTCCACTTGTCCGCTCACAACCACCTCGCCCTGGCCGAAGGCGGCCTCGATCACGATGTGATCCGTCTCGCCGGTCGAGGGGTCGATGGTGAACATGACTCCCGAGCGCACCGAGGGGACCATCTCCTGCACCACTACTGCGATGGCCGGCTCAGCGGTCAGGTCCTTGTCGCCGCGGTAGAAGATGGAGCGGGCCTTCCACAGGGAGGCCCAGCAGTCGACGATGCGTGCCAGGAGCTGCTCCTCGCCGGCGACGTTGGTGAATGTCTCGTTCATGCCGGCGAAGGAGGTTCCCTCGGCGTCCTCGCCGATGCCCGAGGAGCGAACGGCCACCCGGATGTCCTTGCCGAGCCGCCGGTAGGCCTTCACGATGCCCGAGGCCAGGTCCTTGGGGATCGGCACCGCGTGGACGAGGTCGCGAGCCTCACCCGCCAGCACATCGAGGTCATCCTGCGCCGCCGTCCGCGCTTCGGCGAGGATCGCCACGAGGCGGTCACGGATGCCCGCCCGGCCGATCGCGTCGAGGTACGCCTCACCCGTGACGACGAACCCAGGGGGCACCGGAAGGCCGCCCGCCGTGAGCTCGCCGAGGTTGGCACCCTTGCCGCCGACCGAACCCGTGTCCGTCAACCGGATCTCTTCGAACCACCGGATTTCCTTCATGACCCATCCTTCCGCGACCACGATCGGGGCGATCCCCCGTGAGTCGATCGTCCCTGATCACAGGCCGTGCCGATAGGGTCCAATGTCCCTGTTTGCCCCGGCCCGCCTCTGTGACACTGGCTCCATGCAGACGCTCAGCTTCGAGAAGGTCGTGGCGCGCCTTCGTGCTCTCGACGGACCGGAACGGCGTTTCGTGATCTCTGGCAACTCGGCCACACCGTTCACACTGATCCGGGCGCTCACCGAGGCGGTCGAGTCCTGCCGGGTCTTCCAGCTGAACGCGCAGTACGACTTTGCCAGCCACCCCCATTTCATCTGCGAGACGCCGTTCGTCGGACCGGGGATGCGCCACGACCCCCAGCTCGACTACCTGCCCATGCGGCTCTCGCTGGTACCGCGCCTCTTCGACACCGTGCGCCGGCCGGACGCCGTCCTTCTGCATACATCGCTCCCGCGCGACGGCAAGGTCTCGCTCGGGATCGAGGTCAACGTGCTCCCCGCAGCCATTGAGCAGGCTCGGGCCCGGGGCGGACTCGTCCTGGCCCAGGTGAACCCGCACATGCCCTACACGTTCGGCGCGGGCGAGATCCCCCTGGAATCGATCGATGGCCTCCTGGAGGTCGACGAGCCGCTGACTTCCCCCACCGGGCACGGCTCGGACGAGGCGGCCACAGCGATCGCCGAGCGCGTGGCCGGGTTCGCGTCCGACGGCACGACGCTGCAGCTCGGCATCGGGCTGATCCCCTCCTTGGCGGCCCGAAAGATGTCGGGTCGCCGGGGACTGCGCGTGTGGTCGGAGATGATCAGCGACGGGGTCATGGACCTCGACCGAGCCGGCGCGCTCGATGCCCAGGCGCCGGTCTACACCTCCTTCCTCATCGGCTCCCCGGAGCTCTACGAGTGGGCGGACGGCAACCAGCGGCTGTGCATGCTGAGGACCGAGACGGTCAACGACCCGGCGCGCATCGCCGCACATCCCTGCATGCTCTCGGTCAACGCAGCCATGCAGGTCGACCTGTTCGCACAGGCCAATGCGAGCTTCGTGGACGAGCGGATCCACTCGGGCTTCGGCGGGCAGCCGGACTTCGTCTCCGGTGCGCTCCACTCACAGGGTGGGCACGCGATCGTCGCCCTCCATGCTTGGCACGACAAGACGGACTCGTCGACAGTTGTGCCGGTGCTGACCAACCCGGTGACGTCGTTCCAGCACTCGGCCGTGGTCAGCGAGCACGGCTGCGCCGAGCTCTTCGGACGGTCGCAGCACGCGCAGGCGCAGCTGCTCATCAACCAGGTGGCGGACCCGCGTGCCCGAGCCGACCTCGCCGCAGCCGCCGTGCACCTCGGGTTGAACGAGGACTTCGGCTAACCCGGCGCCTCCTCGCCCGCACCGTCGTCGCCGGCGTCGTCGTCCTGGTCGGCCACGAGCGGCGCGTTCAGGCTCCAGCCCTCGTCGTCGTCGCGGTGGAGTGGGAGGCGCGGCTGGTCGATCCCGTCGGGGTCGTCCATGCCGCCTTCGAGGGTCACAAGGAGCTCGGGGTCATCGAGCTGCGCGCCGAGCTCCTGGAGCTCCAACTCGTCGGCGACCAATGCCGGGTCAAGCGACGGATCCTGTTCGAGTTCCTCGAGGAAGGACGGGTTGATGCGCTCTCCCTCGTCCTCGGCCACGTCGCCTTGGCGGAACGTCTCCGTCCCCAGGGCCTCGTCCGGTGACCACTCGTCGCCGCTGCTCATGGGAGACCTCCTCTGTCGTCGTCGCCTCGTCAAGGGCAACGCCTCACCCAAATATGCGTTCCTCGTCCGCGCGATGGCTAGGGCCGAAGGTCCGGTGGCCGGGATCGGGGGGGACCCATGCGGCCTGGCCCGCAGAAAGGTCCTTCGGCACTTCCGATGTCGTCGCCGGTCGCCCACACTCTTTGCAGTGTCAGGATGGTGTTCTCAGCACCACAGGAAGCGGGAGGAACGGACGTGGGAAGCCCCGAGCAACTGAACGGGCATCAGCGGGACACGCTGGCTCAGGTCTTCCGGCATCCCACGAGTCACAACATTGAGTGGCATTCGATCCTCTCTCTACTCAATGCCGTGGGCGCGGTGCAGGAGACCAACAAGGGCCACCTGGTGGTCACGGTCGACGGCGAGACGGAGACCTTCGAGCCGCGCCACAAGGACATCGACACCGAACAGCTCGCCAACCTACGGCGGCTTCTCAAGAAGGTCGGGTACGGGCCCGAGGAGGTCCCGGCGTAGGGCATTTGGTCCCCACGCCCCTCTCCGGAGGTCGCATCGTGACCAAATGCCCTGTTGGGCAAGCTCGATCGGGGTTGATATATGCCCATGGCGCACTATGACGTCCTCAGCGTGGGCGACACCGCGACCGATGTGTTCATCCGCTTGTCCGATGCGCACATACGAATCTGGGGGGACGACCATGGACATTGGATGGACCTCCCATTCGGGGGCAAGGTCCCATTCGAGTACGCACTGACGGTCGAGGCGGGCGGGAACGCGGCCAATGCCGCAGTCGGGTTCTCCCGCCTCGGGCTGACGACCGCCATCGCGGCCCACGTGGGGAGCGACGACATCGGTCGCACCATGCAGGTGGCGCTCGAGCAGGAGGGGGTGGACACGCATCTCGTGCGCTTCGATCCCACACAACCGAGCAATCGGAACTTCGTCCTGTGGTTCGGCCAGGACCGCACAATCCTGGTGCGCCACGAGCTCTACGACTACCACTGGGCCTACCTGAGCCCGCGGGAGATTCCCCGCTGGGTCTACCTCAGCTCCGTCGGCTCGGACGCCGCGGAGTACTACGACCAGCTCGTCGCCTGGCTCGACGCCGAGCCAGGCGTGAGCTTCGTGTTCCAACCCGGGACGTTCCAGATCGCCCAGGGGGTCGCAGCCATGCGCGGCCTGTACCGGCGGGCCGACGTGCTGATCTGCAACCGCGAAGAGGCCGTCGAGATCGGGGGCGGGAACCACGGCCAGCTGTCCGATCTCCTCGCGTCCCTGCACCGTCTTGGGCCGCACACCGTCGTCGTGACAGACGGGCCCGAGGGCGCCTACGCGTCCGACGGCGCGCGGCGCTATCGAGTCCCCTCCTACCCGGATCCTTCCCCACCCAAGGAACGGACCGGAGCGGGGGATGCATTCTCCTCGGCGCTCGTCGCCGCGCTGATCAAGGGACACTCACTCCAGACTGCGCTGGCCTGGGCACCCGTGAACGCAATGAGCGTCGTGCAGGAGGTCGGGTCCCAGACCGGCCTGCTGGGTGAGAACGATCTGCTGACCTATCTCAAGGGCGCGCCGGAGACGTACACCGTCACCACCTGGTGACCTCCTCCACAGCCGTGGTGGTCGGGGCCGTTCCCGCGAAAGACTGCCGGAGTGAGGGATCCTCGGTGACGACCCAGCCCGTGCTGGCGGCGGACGTCGGCGGCACACAGATGCGCGCGGCAATGGTCGACCCAGGCGGGAACGTGCTCCTGCGGGCGACCGCCCCTACGCCCGCCCACAGCGACGTGCCCGCGGCGCTGATCGACCTCATCCGCTCGGTGGCCGCGGAGCGCGGCCACGGGAGGCCCTCCCACGCGGTCGTCGGCCTGCCGGGCGCCGTGGACTACGAGGCGGGACGGCTCCTGTGGGCGCCCCACCTGCCCGAGGGCTGGCCCCACCTCCTCTCGCGAGATGAGCTGTCGACTCAGCTCGGCATGCCGGCCCACATCGCCAACGACGCCGACCTCGCTGCAGTGGGCGAGGCCGCCTTCGGCGCCGGCGCGGACGTCACCGACGTCGCCTACCTCACGATCTCGACCGGAATCGGGGCCGGCGTCGTCCACAGCGGCCGCCTGGTGCGGGGACGGCGATCACTGGCCGAGGTCGGACATACGGTCATCGACTGGCGCGCCTGGCAGGAAGGGCTCCCGAGCACGCTGGAGCAGCTGGGCTCGGGTAGCGGGATCGCCCGTCTCGCCCGCGAGGCCGGGCTCGGTGACCTGGACGCCCGCGACGTCGAGTCGGTGGCGGCGAACGGGGAGCCCAGGGCAATCGCCATCTGGCGGGGCGCCATCGCGGCCTGCGCTGCCGGGGTGTCCAACCTCGTGATGTCCTTCTACCCGAGCACCGTGGTCATCGGCGGCGGGCTCGGCCGGCGCGCCTCGTTCTTCGAACCCGTCCGCGAGCTCGTGCTGAGCCGGCCCGAACACCACCCGGCCGATCTGTCGATCGTGCCTTCGGCTCTCGGTGACGACGCGGGGCTGGCGGGAGCGGCGGCCTGGGCGGCGGCCACCGGGCGAGCCTGACCACAGGCACGACGTCGGACCCAGCGGCCCAAGCTCGGAGGCTCGGCCCAGGAGAGGGACCTTGTCGTTCCGAGGATGTTCGTGAAGAAACACCGGAAACTGTGGAGAAGAGCCAGCCTTTGTTGGATGTGGCGAGCGAGGAGGTTTCTCGCCGTCGCCCCGGGACCTCAACCGCCGGCCCGAGAGCCGGCAGTTGCGCGTGCGCACCTCCTCAGCGAGACGCTCTCTCGGTCTGTACCCATGATGCTCACCACGGTGCACCTGCCCACGCTCAAGGCCGGTAATGGTCCTCCGCGGGCAAGAGATCGACAGGGGCCGAGCGTGGGGCTCGATCCCATCGACAAGGACCTCCGGGCCGAGGAGCCACGAAGGACCATTGCTCCTGCGCCATGCATCGTTCTGTCGAAGTGGTTGCCGGGTGCATCGAACATCGCTACAGTCCGAAATGGCAATCGACAGGGCCGCATCGGCCTGGATTGATTGCGTGGGGTGGAGGTGCCGCTTTGGGCCCGACGTGAGCAATGGGCATCATGAAGGATTTGTATCTCGTCAATCACCTTGACCGACGATTCGAGCCATCCGCTCGCGAAATCGTGCCAGGCAGATGAATTGGGACCAATTCCCCTATCTGCTTCCTTCACTTCCGGCCTGAATTCGGTTAAGCATTGATTACGTATCTGTTAACTCCCGGAAAGGGGATGGAAACATGGGCAAGTTTGAGCCTTTCGAGGTAGACCCAAAACAGTACGAGGTCTCCAGGCGTCGATTCTTGCAAGTGGGCGCAGCCGCAGCATCCATCCCCCTCCTCGGAGGATTAGTGGAAGTGCTGACCGAGCGTGGGGCGGCGGCGCAAACCTTCAGAGACGAGTCGATGGAGATGTTCGCCTCGCACCCCGCCTACAAGTTCACGTTCGTCAACCACGTGACCACCAACACCTTCTTCACCGCCACCCAGTACGGGCTGCAGGACGCCGCGTCGATCCTCGGCATTCCGAAGCCCCAGTGGACTGGTTCGTCGACGTCGACGACCTCGGACATGGTCAACGCCATCAACGTCGCCATCGCCGGCAAGGTGAACGGCATCGCGACGACGCTCATCGCCCCGACGGCGTTCAATGCCCCGGTCGACAAGGCGTTGCACATCGGCATACCCGTGGTCGCCTACAACGCCGACGAGCCTGGGAACAACCGCATGGCCTACATCGGGCAGAGCAACACCACTGCTGGCGCTGCGGCCGCGGCGAAGATCGTGAAGCTCATTCCGAAGGGAAGCCTCATCGGAATGGTCATCGCCACTCCAGGGACGGGCAACATCCAGCCGCGGATCGACGGGGCCCTGCCGGTCTTTCAAGCGGCAGGGATGCAGACGGCTACCGTTGCCGGTGGCGCGCTCCAAGCAGCGGAGACCACGGCCGTCCAGGCGTGGTGGGAAGGCCACAAGGACGTCAAGTTCATGTACGCGGTCGACTCCGGTGACTCCATTGCCGTCGCTCAGTGCATCGCGAACAACAACTTGGCGGGCAAGACCCTCGGCTCCGGATGGGACGTGGGCACCCAGGTGCTCCAGGGGGTGTCGAAGGGTCAGCTCGCCTTCACGATCGACCAGCAGGCCTACCTGCAGGGCTTCATACCGACGGTCCAGTTGTTCCTGTACAACATCTCGGCCGGTCTGATGAAGCCATCCAACACGGACACCGGCCTCGGCTTCGTGACGAGCTCGAACGTCGCTCCGTACCTCAAGAACAAGACCCGGTTCGAAGGAAGTACCTCGAAGCCGACGGCCTACAAGCCGCCGTCGACCATCACGACCTGATCGGTGCTCGACACGACACCTGACGAGGGGCTGGCCCCCGCTCCGCGCTATGCGGAGCGGGGACGGCTCCGGTCGGTGTCGGACGTGGTATTCCAACGGCCGGAGATGACGATCTTCATCGTCGCCGTTGCGCTCATCGTCTACTTCTCAATCAGAAACTCAGCCTTCTACTCGTATACGAACGTCGTCACAATGGCGCAGTACACCGCGCCGATCGCGGTGATCGGCGCCGGCGAAGTGCTGCTGCTCGACCTCGCTGAGATCGACCTCTCCGCGGGGCAGGTCTATCTCACCGCGCCGTGGCTCGTCGTGCTCCTCGCGCAACACGGCGTCCAGCTCGGGTGGGGGATCGCCATTTCATTGCTGCTCTGTGTCGGCATCGGCCTCTTCAACGGGACGGTCGTCGTCGGGCTTCGCGTCCCCTCCTTCGTAGCGACGCTCGGCACGAACTTCGTCCTCGCCGGATTCGTCCTGGTCGCGTCGAACCAAATCCAAACCGACATGGTCGGCACGACCGGGACTTTCGGCCGGCTCTTCGGGATAAGCGATTGGGCAGAGGGGCTGTGGGGATTGGCGATGGTCCTGTTCGTGTGGGCCTTGCTCAAGGGGACTCGATTCGGGCTTCACACGACGGCGACGGGCGGCAACGAACTCGCGTCCGCCGAGGCCGGAGTCCCCGTGCGGCACGTGAAGGTCTGGTGTTTCATCATCATGGCCATCCTGGCCGGCATGATCGGCATCATTGACGCGATCCGGATTGGGAGCCTCGATCCTGCGGCACCCGGGTTGAACGTGATGCTGAGCGGGGTGTCGGCCGCAGTCATAGGGGGAACAGCCCTCACCGGTGGCAAGGCCACGGTGCTCGGGACCCTGATCGGAGCGATTGTGCTCGGCGTACTCGAAGATGGGTTCAATCTGATCGGTATCAGCGCGAACTGGTTCATCCTGGTCGAAGGAGCCGTCATCCTCGTTGCGATGGCGGTGAACGTCCAGATGGGAAGGTGGACGGTGAGGACAGTGAGGGGATGAACGAGACGCGGCGAACCGACACGATCGAGGCGAGCAATGGCGAAACGCACGACGTGCCGGCGGGTGGTGCCGGCCTGAGGGTCGACGAGGGCGAACCGGACGAGGACGAGAACGACGTCATCCTTCGGACGGAAGGGATCACGAAGAGCTTCGGCCCCCTCATCGTCCTGCGGGGCATCGACATCCACCTCAGGCGCGGCGAGGTGCTCGGACTCGTCGGCGACAACGGAAGTGGCAAGAGCACGCTGGTGAAGATCCTCTGCGGGTTCCAGCGCCCCGACGCCGGGCGGATCTTCGTCGAGGGCAAAGAGATGACCCTCCGCACGGTCAAGGAGGCACGAGCCCAGGGCATCGAGACCGTTTATCAGGACTTGGCGCTGGTTCCTGCGCTCACGGTGTACCAGAACCTCTTCCTGAACCGTGAGCTGACCCGCTTCGGGAGGATCAAGTGGCTGAGGAACCGTGAGATGCGCCGGCTGGCCCGCCAGTACCTCAGCGACATCAAGGTCGACATTCCCAGCGTCGACGCGCTCGTCGAGACGCTCTCCGGCGGCCAGCGACAGGCTGTCGCGTTGGCGCGAGCCACACGCCAGGAGGCGAAGGTCCTCCTCCTCGACGAACCGCTCGCGGCCATGGGAGCAAAGGAATCTGCGCTCGTCATAGAGCTCGTCAAGGACCTGTCACACAATCACCATGTCTCAATGATCGTGATCGACCACAACTACACGCACCTCTTCGAGCTCTGCGACCGGTTGAACGTCTTGCAGGAGGGACGCATCACTTACGATCAGAGGGTGGAGGAGACGTCGATTGAGCAGCTGACCGAGCTCATGGTGGCGGATTACCGTCGCCGTGTCACTGCCGGGATGGTGGAGCTCGAGCATTGACCGAGACCGTGTGCATCATCCGGCCCGGTGTCCGTCGTGGCGTTCGGAGACCATGGCTCGAAAGGACAGTTCCGCAGAGTTAAGGAGCCACAGACATGGAGTACCGCCAGCTCGGCTACACAGGAGTGCGTGTCTCGGCGCTCGCCCTCGGCACCATGACATTCGGCGGTCGCGGGAACTTCGCGTTGGTCGGCGACGTCGACGTCGACGTCGCCCGGCGCATGGTCGAGCAGTCCATCGATGCCGGCGTCAACTTCATCGACACGGCGGACGTCTACTCGGATGGCCGGTCCGAGGAAATCGTCGGAGAGGTCATCAAGGGATACCGTGACCAGATTGTCCTCGCCACTAAGGCGCGCTATGCGATGGGTGACGGCCAGAACGACGCTGGGCTGTCGCGCCGATACCTCCTGCGCGCCTGCGAGGCGAGTCTCCGGCGCCTGCAAACCGACTACATCGACCTCTACCAGGTGCACGAACGGGACGGCGTCACCCCAATGGACGAGACCCTCGACGCCCTCGACACCCTCGTCCACCAAGGGAAGGTCCGCTACGTCGGATGCTCGAACCATTCGGCGTGGCACGTCATGAAGGCGCTCGGCATCTCCGAGCGCCTCGGCTTGCAGCGCTACGTGACCCAGCAGATCTACTACTCGCTGCTCGACCGGGACGCCGAGTACGAGCTCATCCCGCTCGCGATCGACCAGCAGATGGGGATCCTGATCTGGAGCCCGCTTGCCGGTGGCCTGCTCTCCGGAAAGTACCGGCGGAACAGGGACCGCCCCGAGGGTACGCGGCAAACGACCACCTGGGGCGAACCACCTGTCTACGACGAGGATCGGATGTACGACATCGTCGAGACCCTCGTCGAGGTGGCGGCCGCTCGCGGAAAGTCACCCGCCCAGACCGCGCTGGCGTACCTGCTCGGGCGCCCGGCGGTCACTTCGGTGATCATCGGGGCGCGGACCGAGGAACAGCTCACCGACAATCTCGGCTCGGCCGAGTGGACGCTCACCGAAGACGAGCGCGCCACGCTGGACAAGGCCAGCGCACCACGTCTGATCTATCCCTACTGGCACCAGGCGAAGACCGCCCCGGAACGGCTCAGCCCTGCGGACGAGGCGCTCTTGGCGCCGTACCATTGAACGCCAGTGCGGGACGAAGGTCACAATGAGAGGAACCAATTGAGCAGCGTTCCGCCTTGCCGAACCCGCCAGAATGCAACCGGGTCGGTCGGTGATCGGGGCACTCGTGAGGAGGAGGGCTGATGACTGAGCCAACCAGGCAAGACAAGTTCTCGTTCGGCCTGTGGACGGTCGGCTGGCAAGCTCGTGACACCTTCGGGGACGCCACACGCGCGCCGCTCGATCCCGTCGATTCCGTCTCACATCTCGCTGAGCTCGGAGCGTACGGCGTGTCGTTCCACGACGAGGATCTGATCCCGTTCGGAACCAACGACGTCGAGCGTGAACGACTGGTCAAGCGCTTCCGCCGGGCGGTCGACGAGGGCGGCCTCGCCGTCCCGATGATGACCACAAACCTGTTCACGCATCCGATGTTCAAGGAGGGCGCGTTCACGGCGAACGACCGGGGCGTCCGCCGATACGCCCTCCGCAAGGTGATGCGAAACCTCGATCTTGCTGCTGAGCTCGGTGCGGAGACGTACGTGTTCTGGGGAGGACGTGAGGGCTCGGAGACCGACGCCGCCAAGGACGTGCGAGCGGCGTTCGACCGGTACCGGGAGGGACTCGACTTTCTCGCCCAGTACGTCATCGACCAGGGCTATTCGATTCGCTTCGCGATCGAGCCGAAGCCGAACGAGCCGCGAGGCGACATCATCCTCCCGACGGTCGGAAGCGCGCTCGCCTTCATCTCCACCCTCGAACACCGTGAAATGATCGGTGTGAATCCCGAGGTTGGTCACGAGCAAATGGCAGGCCTGAACTTCGTTCACAGCATCTCTCAAGCCCTCTGGCACGGCAAGCTGTTCCACATCGACCTCAACGGCCAAAGAGGGGTCAAGTACGACCAGGATCTCGTCTTCGGCCACGGGGATCTGGTGAGCGCATTCTTCCTCGTCGATCTCCTCGAGAACGGTGGAGTGGGTGGCGCGCCTTCGTACGAGGGCCCCCGTCATTTCGACTTCAAGCCTCTCCGGACGGAGGACGCCGCAGGCGTGTGGGACGCCGCCGCATCCAACATGCGCACGTACCTCCTCCTCCGGGATCGGACGCGAGCATTCCGTGACGACCCGGAAGTACGCGAGGCGCTTGCGGTGAGCCAGATCCCCGATCTCTCGGTCCCGACCCTCGCTGACGGCGAGACGGCTGCGAGACTGCGCGCCGACCCCGAGACGTACGAGCGCTTCGACGTCGACGCAGCCGGCGCACGAGGTTGTGGCTTCGCCCGTCTCGACCAGCTTGCGATTGAGCACATCCTCGGCGAGCGCTGACGACACTCTCGGGTGCGACGCGCAACACGGGGTTCTGTCGCGTGACGAGCTGAGAGATGACGCTGGTCGCGGGAATTGATTCGTCGACGCAGTCCTGCAAGGTCGTCGTGTGCGAGGCCGACACGGGAGCGGTCGTCCGATCGGGGTCCGCGCCGCATCCCGAGGGAACCGAGATCGACCCAGCCTTCTGGCTGGCGGCCTTGCGCAAGGCCCTTCATGAGGCGGGGGGGCTCCACGACGTCGCCGCGATCGCCGTCGCCGCGCAGCAACACGGGATGGTCTGCCTGGACGAACATGGAATGGTCGTTCGGCCGGCGATGCTCTGGAACGACACCCGTTCGGCTGCAGCAGCCACCGAGCTCGTCGAAGAGCTCGGTGGTCCGATTGAGGGTGGACGGGCGTGGGCTGAGGCGGTCGGAAGCGTCCCCGTCCCGTCATTCACGATCACGAAGTTGCGGTGGCTTGCCGAGCACGAACCGGAGAACGCGGGAAGGACCGTGTCGGTATGCCTTCCGCACGACTGGCTCACCTGGCAGCTCGGCGGTGCTCTCTTGGGGCGAGAGCTCGGAGCGAATGCCCTCGCCACAGACCGAGGTGACGCCAGCGGCACCGGCTACTTCTCGCCTGCGACCGGTGAGTACCGCCTCGATCTCCTTGATCGCGCCTTCGGACGAAGGGCGGAGGTCCCCGGGGTGCTCAAGCCCGCCCAGGGTGCCGGCCACACCGCGGAGGGCCAGGCGTTGGGATGCGGCACGGGGGACAACGCAGCCGCTGCGCTCGGTGTTCTCGCGCTGCCGGGGGACGTCGTCGTGTCGATCGGGACCTCGGGCACCGTGTTCGCGGTCTGCGACCACCCTTCGGCGGACCCGTCGGGCGTGATCGCGGGGTTTGCCGACGCGACGGGCCGCTTTCTCCCACTTGTGTGCACGCTCAATGCTGCTCGGGTGCTCGAAGCGGCGGCGCGGTTGCTCGGAGTCGACCAAGACCAGTTGTCCTCCCTGGCCCTCCAGGCCCCCGCCGGTGCCGATGGCCTCGTTGTCGTCCCGTACCTGGAGGGAGAGCGGACACCGAACAGACCGTACGCAACCGGTGCGATCCATGGTCTCCGCCTCAGTACATCGACGCCCGCACATCTCGCTCGTGCCGTCGTCGAGGGCATGCTGTGCGGCCTCGCCGCGGGACTGGACGCCCTGCTCGCGCAGGACGTGCGGGCCGAGCGGGTCATCCTCATCGGAGGGGGCAGCCGCTCTGAGGCGGTGCGCCGGATCGCCCCGGGGATACTTGGTCGTCCGGTCATTGTGCCTGGGGTAGCGCAGCATGTGGCCATAGGCGCCGCACGACAGGCGGCATGGCTGCTCAGTGGTGATTCCGGGCCTCCCGAGTGGCCCGCAGGGACGAGCGTCACCTATCGGGCAGATCCCCTCGATTTCGTCCGAGTTCGCTACGCCGAAGTATCCGAGTTGACGGCGAGCGTCCCCGGAGCAATCCCAGACGTACTCTGATCTCGGGACCTCCGCGCGGGCGTGTGTGCGGCTCCAGACTCGCGACTCGAGTTCACACCTCCCCCAGTTCGGCTGGTGCACTGAGTGGCACGAAGGCGAAGGTGAGCACGCGCTGGACGCCAAAACGACGCGGCTCGTCGGACGGTGCGCCCGAACACCTTGCAATCACCGTTCGAGTCAAGGGCCGAGAGGCTGGGCCAGTCTGTAGTAGGCCTGGTTCCACCGAAGTTCACGGGCATATTCGGAAATGACCGTGCTCGCGTCGATACGGAGAAGCTCGATTCCCGTCATCACCGAGAAGTCCTGGAGGGAGTCGATCGAAACGGCCGTCGTCAGTGCGGTGTGATGGGGTCCGCCGGACATGAGCCACGCTTCTGCCGCCGTCGACAGCCTGGGGCACGGCTTCCAGACGGCCCGAGCCACGGGGAGTCTGGGTAGCGGTGCATCAGGCGGGACGATCTCGATCTCGTTGGCCACCAACCGAAGGCGGTCTCCGAGATCGAGCAGGCCGACTACGAAACCTGGGCCGGGCAGGGCGTCGAAGACGAGTCGCACCGGGTCTTCTCGGTTGCCGATGGACAGCGGATGGATCTCACAACTCGGTACACCGGCCGAAATGCTCGGGCACACCTCGAGCATGTGGGCCCCGAGTACCTTCGGCTCGCCCGGTCCGAAATGGTACGTGTAGTCCTCCATGAAGGAGGTCCCGCCGTGGTTTCCGGACATGGATTTCAGGATGCGCACCAGCGTCGCGGTCTTCCAGTCCCCCTCGGCGCCGAAGCCGTATCCCTCGGCCATCAATCGTTGGACGGCGATCCCGGGAAGTTGCCGCAGACCGCCGAGATCCTCGAAGTTGGTCGTGAACGCGCCAAAGTCTCCGTCGACCAAGAACCCGCGAAGAGCCGCCTCCTGACTCGCCGCATAGCGGAGTGACTCGTGACGAGGCCCACCCGTTGCCAGTTCCGGCGCAACGGTGTAGAGCTCCTCGTACTCCGACACGATTTCGTCCACTGACGACGGGGATACCGCGTCGACGGCCGCGACGAGGTCGTTGACGGAGTAGGTGTTGACCGAGGTGCCGAGGCGAAGTTGAGCCTCCACCTTGTCACCTTCCGTCACGGCGACGTCGCGCATGTTGTCGCCGAAGCGAGCCAGTCGGAGCGTGCGCGCCGCATGCAGGCCGATGGCGGCGGAGGACCATGAGCTGATCCGGTCACGAACATCCGGATCGCTCGCGTGCCCGACGACGGTCTTGCGGCGCAGCCCCATGCGCGTCTCGATATAGCCGAACTCCCGATCTCCGTGCGCAGCCTGGTTCAAGTTCATGAAGTCCATGTCGATCTCGGCCCATGGCAGCGAGACGTTTGCCTGGGTATGGAAGTGCATCAGGGGCTTCCCGAGCACATCCAGGCCGGCGATCCACGCCTTGGCCGGGGAGAAGGTGTGCATCCAGGCCATGACACCCACGCAGATGTCGTCAGACGTCGCATTGAGGCAGGCGCGCCGGATCTCCGTGGCCCCGGTCAGAACCGGTTTCCACATGATGGGCAGCGGGAGCGCAGAGCCCGTATTGAGGAGGGAGACGATCTCTCGTGACTGCTCGGCGACCTGGCGCAACGTCTCCTCTCCGTAGAGGAGTTGGCTGCCGGTGAGGAACCAGATCTCTGGTGCCGGTGAAGAGTCCATGCGGGACGACCCCTTATCGTTGACCGTAGATGTGCTGATAGCGGTCGAAAAGCTGATCAATCGCCTCATCGGGGAGCGGGCCGGGAGTGCCAAGCTGTCGCGCGATGTGGACGGTACGGGCGACGTCCTCGCACATGACGGCGGCCTTCACCGCGTCGCGAGCCGTCTCTCCAACCGTAAAGACGCCGTGTTGCGCCATCAAGACGGCGCTCGACCGATGCCCGCGCAGGGTCTCGACGACCCCTCGCCCTATCGCCTCACCCCCGATCAGGGCGAATGGACCGAGGGGAATCTCGCCGCCGAACTCGTCTGCCATTGCCGTGAGGACGCAGGGAATGGGTTCGCATCTCGCTGCCCACGCCGTCGCGTAGGTCGAGTGGGTGTGCACAATTCCATTGACCTGTGCCATGTTGCGATAGATGTACGCGTGCGATGCGGTGTCGCTCGACGGCGCGAGGGTCCCCTCGACCACGTCGCCGTTCACGTCGCACACGACCATGGAGGACGGGGTGAGATCGTCGTACGCCAGGCCGCTCGGTTTGATGACGAAGAACTCGTGGCCCGGAACTCGGCTCGACACATTGCCGCTGGTCCACACCACGAGGCCCCACCGGACCAGTTCTGCGTGCAGCTCGGCCACGATCACACGTTCACGATCGAGGGCTTCCCTCGAGGCGGCACCCGTCACGAGCCAGCCGCCTTGTTTCGAATACGGCGCAGCCGGTGCATCACGTCGTTGTGGCCACGCCCGAAGTAGTCATGAAGCGTCAGATACTCGGCGTACAAGAGGTCATAGACCCGAGCCCGCTCCTCATTTGGAAGGAACGCGTTTCGATGAATTCGCCCCATCGCCCTGGAAGCCTCAGCGACGCTCGGATAGCAGCCGGCAGCGACCGCCGCATGGATGGCCGAGCCCAATGCGGGACCCTGGTCGGAAGCGATGACGCTGATGGGGCGATGCATCACGTCCGCGTAGACCTGCATGACGAAAGCATTCTTGATCAGACCTCCCGCCGCGACGAATTCTTCGACAGCGACCCCTGCTGAGTCGAGCGCCTCGATGATGCGCCGCGTTCCGAAGGCGGTCGCCTCCACGAGGGCTCGGTACTCGTCCTCGGGTTTGGTCGCCAGTGTGGCCCCCACCATGAGACCCGACAATTGGTGGTCAACGAGGATGGAGCGATTCCCACTGTGCCAGTCAAGCGCGATGAGCCCGTGCTCACCGACCTGCTGAGTGGCCGCCAGGTCGCTCAGCAGGGTGTGACCGTCCACCCCCCGCTCGCGAGCCATCTCCTCGTAACGGGCGGGGAGAGACGAGCGCAGGAACCAGGCGAAGATGTCCCCGACGCCACTTTGGCCGAGCTCGTAGCCCCAGTGCCCCTCGGCGATGCCTCCGTCCACGACTCCGCACATTCCCGGGACGGCCGCGAGATGATCGCCGTTCATCACGTGGCAGTTCGATGTGCCCATCACGCACAACAGATGCCCGGGACTGATGGTTTGCGCTGCTGCGGCCGTGACATGCGCGTCGACATTCCCCGCCGCGACCGCGATCCCGACGGGGAGCCCCGTCACGGACGCCGCGTGCTCCGTCAGCCCGCCGACCCGGCTGCCGAGCGCCGACATCTGCTGCCCGAGCTTCTCTGCGGGGAAGTCGGCGAACTCGGGATGGAGAAGCCCGAGGAATCGCGGTGATGGATAGGAACCGTCTTGAAATATGCCCTTGTAACCAGCCGTACAGGTATTCCGTGTCTCGCGTCCGCAGAGCTGCCAGACGATCCAGTCGGCAGCCTCCACCCATCTCTCCGCGCGGTGATACAGCTCGGGGTCCTCCTCGAGGAGCTGCAGGCCTTTCGCGAACTCCCACTCCGAGGAAATGCGTCCGCCGTAGCGGGACAGCCAGGGCTCCGACTCCTGCTCGGCAAGTGCGTTGATCCGGTCTGCTTGATCCTGTGCCGCATGGTGTCGCCACAGCTTTGCGTAGGCGTGCGGCCGATGGCCAAGCTCGGGCAGGGCAGAAAGGGGGGTTCCGTCAGAAAGGGCGGGGAGAACGGTACAGGCCGTGAAATCGGTCGCGATCGCGACAACCCTCGAGGGGTCCACGCCGCTGGACGCCAGGGCCTGAGGTACGGCCGTCCCCAACGCAGCGACGTAGTCCTGAGCATCTTGCAATGCCCAATCGGGCGGCAGCGGCGTACCGGTGCTCGCCAGCTCCTGGTCCATCACACTGTGTCGGTAGTGGCACTCGGACTCTCCGATCTCGGTGCCGTCGTCGACTCGGACGACCACGGCGCGCGCCGAGAGCGTGCCGAAATCCACTCCGATCACATAGTCAGGAAGAGAGCCGTTTCTCGGCGACGGCATGCCGAGGGACACGTCATTGGGATCGCCTACGTCTTCGCTCGTCATGGTTGCCATTTGGCTGATCAGCCCTTTGATCACGACCATGATTGCCGGACCGAATGTGCCAATCTACCTGAGGACGGCGTCACCATGCCATGGAGGTCAAGAGACGACGGTGTCGATCGCCGCATTGAGCTTGTCTTGCCCTTCCAAGAAATCGAGCGTCGTGTAGCGAGGCCGGAGACGGTTTGCGAGCCGGAAGGTCCTCTTGAGCGTCGCTGCGTCAAGGTCGAGGAAGCCCGGATCTGGCGGTATCCCCACAGTCAAGAGGGCCTCGCTGACCATGGGAAACACACGCATCGCCTCCACCACTCGGGCCTGGAGCGCCTCCCACCGTATGGCGGTTGTCGGCCATTCCGAACTGTGCTCGCGTTGGTAGCGGCGCTTCTCCTCCATGACCGCCCCCACCTCAACGGCATGGCCCTCCAACCACGAGCGCTCCTCGTCGCCATCGGAAGCGACGCGGCGTGGAGGCCTGAGCACGGGTACGCCGCCCCCGAACGCGAACCGTTGGAGGCGCATTGCGAAGTGCGTCGCATAGCCCACCTGTAGGCCGTGGGGCGCATGGCGCCGCCAGCCTCTCGAGGCCAGGAGGTCCCAGAAGTGCGATGCGTGGTGCTCGCAACCACTTGCTGGTCGAGATGAACCCACCATGGCCATGGCGATACCGGACTCGATAAGCCCGCGCAGCAACCGCGAAATGGCCTGCCGAGACTGCTCGAGGATGTCGTCGACATGGGTTGCAGCTTCGACGAAGGACTCAGTCACGCGTCGCTCGACCACTGGACAGTACGGTTCGCCGTACAGCCCGTGGGAAATCAACCAATCAACCCGCGCTGACGCCTTGCCCAGCAGATCCCCGACTCCGGCTCGCGTCATGTCCGGCGGTGCTGCGGCAACCGCAATGGGCTCGGCGAAGATCGCCACCGGGGGTACGGCAGCGAACGTCGTCTTCATGCCCCGGAACTCCATCGCGGCGACGCTCGAGGCGTACCCGTCCATTGAAGCTGCAGTGGGCACGCTCACGAATTCGCGACCTGTGCGGTGGGTAACGTACCGGGTCAGGTCGGTGATCACCCCGGAGCCAACTGCGAACAATGCGTCGGGTTCCACCTCGTCCACCCTCGCCTGGAGGTGCGACACCGCTGATTCGTCGGCAAGGAGGCCGCTCCGCTCGGGAAAGTGACATGTGGCGACACGCATCTTCGCTCTCGACAGTTCGTTGACCACGCGTAATCCGGCGGCCTCCTCGGTGTTTGCGTCCATGACGACGAGCGGCTTCGACCACCGGCGCCTTCGCGCGTACGCGCCGAGCTGCTCCATGGCGTCGTCGCCGATAACGATCACGTCAATTGGGACGCTGTGGGTCGCACCGCACTCGCAGCGGTCGGACGTGGCCATCATCTCGGACAGGCCCTCTGGTGGGACTCGTCCGGGACAAGCGCCGACCATTGGAGCGGTGTCATGTTGAGTCGGTCCGGCTCTTCGCAGCGGCCGCCTTGTTTCCGGAACGTCGACGCCCGAAACGGCGATCAGAGAAGTCGGCACCAGGAACTCCGTCGAACGCAACGATGTTCACGAGTCTCGGACGGGAGGGGGGTCGCCCGGTATGCATCGCAAGTCCTCCATGTCGTATTCCATGTCGTCTTCTCATTCTTGACGAGGAACGATGCTCTGCCACGACCGGGCCGGGGTGATTGCAAAATACATCTGAAACCGTGGAGAACGAGCGGGGCCCAGTTGGATGGGGCTCATCGGCCCCTAGGGGCGATTGCCCGATAGCCCGAAACCCGTGGCGATTCAGTTCGCCCAAAGAGGCTGACCCGCCGCTTCACCGCGAATGCCCTAGCCTGACATTGATTTTGCGTCTACCTGTTTCGCGTGGGACGGAGAATCCAATTTCTTCTGGGGATGGGACGTAGGGGAACCCTGCTCAACCGCTTCACCCGGGGGACAAGTATCTCAGCGAACACCCAAGGTTCTCGAAACCGAAACAGGACTGCAAGAGATGCACCCCCATTGGGTTGTGACAACACACCACAGGCCCCGCTCGACCCGGGCGGGCCGGAGACAAAGGAGACAATGTGCATTTCAGTAGGGCAGGCACGCTCGGAGGGATCTCCCTCGCCCTGTCGGCGCTGCTTGTCGGTGCGACGTTTGGCGAGGTCTCTGCGTCGCCGCGCGACAGTGGGCCGTCCAACGTCTCGGCTACTTCGTTCACTCACACCTTTGCCATCATGAAGGCTTTCAAGCCGCTAGCGGCGTCCGGCCACGGCAAGATCGCGGCCATCATGCCCGACACGGTGAGCTCGACCCGCTACGTGGAGTTCGACCAGCCCGACCTCGTCAAGGCCATGAAGCTGGCCGGCCTGAGTTCGTCACAGTACGTGGTGCAGAACGCCCTCGGCAGCGACGCCACCCAGCTGACCGACGCCCAGAGCGACATCGCAAACGGCGCTACTGTTCTGCTGGTCGACCCCGTCAGTTCCGGCGTCGGCGCGCAGATCGAGAGCTTTGCCAAGTCTCGTGGCGTCAAGGTCATCGACTACGACCGCCTCACTTTGGGCGGGAACCGTGCCTACTACGTCAGCTTCAACAAAGTGACCGTCGGCAAGCTCATGGGTGCGGGTCTCGTGAGTTGCGTCAAGGCGTGGCACGTCTCCAAGCCGCAGGTCGTGGTCATGCACGGCGCGGTGACGGACCCCGACTCCACCCTGCTTGCACGGGGCTACGACTCGGTGATCAACCCGTACTTCAAGAGCGGCAAGTGGGTCGCGGTGGCCGACACGGCCGGGACGTGGGACCCGCCGACGCAAGAAACCGAGTTCCAGGCCGTCTACACGGCCCACTCCAACCTCAACGCGGCGTTGATTCCCAACGACACGACGGGCGCTCCGATCATCACGTACCTGCAGTCGCTTCACATCACGCCGAAGACCTTTCCGACCACCGGGCGGGACGCGACCCTAACCGGGCTGCAGAACGTGCTGGCGGGCTACCAGTGCGGCACGGTGTACGAGAAGGCCTACCTGGAAGCACAGGCCGCATCGGCGCTGGCCCTGTACCTGCGTGCCGGGGTCACTCCCCCGAAGGCGCTGGTTAACGGCAAGACCCAGGACACGATCGAAGGCGTGAGCGTTCCCTCGGTCCTCCTGAAGCCCACGTGGGTGAATACGAAGAACATGAACGCCACGGTGGTCAAGGACAACTGGGTCCCGGCCGCGCAGCTCTGCACCGGTTCGTACACCAGCGACTGCGCAGCGGCGGGTATCAAGCCGTAGCCGGTGTCATTGGATCCGTCGTCCTCCTCGTCGCGGTGGCCGTCGACGCCACACTCCGGCGCCGTGGCCGCCCGGGCGCGGGGGCTGACGCCGCGGCGCCAGACGCGGGGGGCACCGGCTCGAGGCGGACCGGGACGACTCGGCTCGCCATCGCGGCTGCGCTCGCCCTGATCGTTCTGGTGGGGCGCGCTCCTTCGCTGGAGGCCTCGACAACGACGACCGCGCCGACGACGACGGTTCCGTCTCCGTCCGCCCCGGCCCCGTCCTGGACGGTGTACCACGGCGACCCTCAGGGGTCGGGCGTCGCCGCATCGGTGAGCGCGGTCCATCTCTCCTCCAGGGCATGGACCTCCCCCGCCCTGGACGGGCAGCTCTACGGACAGCCGCTCGTCTCGGGCCGGCGCGTCTTCGTCGCCACCGAGGACGACACCGTCTACGCCCTCTCGGCCGCGACCGGAGCGGTGGAGTGGACGAGCCACGTCGGGACGCCTGTTCCCGCCGGGTCGCTCCCCTGCGGGAACATCTCCCCGAGCGTCGGCATCACCGGCACGCCCGTGATCGACGAGGCACGCGCTGAGCTCTTCGTCGTGGCCGAGCAGCTGGCCAACGGGAAGCCGGCGCACAAGCTGTTCGGGCTCGACGCGGCGACGGGGAGGACCGAGTTGAGCCAGAGCGTCGACCCCTCCGGCGCCGATCCCGCCGCTCTCCTGCAGCGCACCGGCCTGACGCTCGACGCCGGCCGGGTCGTCTTCGGCTACGGCGGCAACTACGGCGACTGCGGGGCCTACCGCGGCTGGGTGATCGGGGTGCCCGAGGCGGGTGGCCACCAGACCGAGTTCGCGGTCGACTCGGGACCCGGGGAGAGCCAGGGCGCCGTCTGGATGGGAGGCGCGGCTCCCGTGGTGGACACGAGCGGCAACGTCTGGGTCACCGCCGGCAACGGCTCGGTCACGTCGAGCAGCCACCCCTACGACAACAGCGACTCGGTGCTCGAGCTCTCACCTTCGTTGACCCTGCTGCAGTACTTCGCGCCGTCCTCGTGGGCCGCCAACAACGCCCACGACCTCGACCTGTCCAGCGCACCCGCACTCCTCACCAACGGCCAGGTGGTGGCTGCCGGCAAGTCCGGCCTCGCCTACCTGCTCAACGGTGCCACCCTGGGCGGCATAGGCGGCCAGGAGGCGTCGCTCGCGGGCGCCTGTCCCGACGACATCGACGGCGGGGTCGCCGTCGTGGGCTCCGCCGTCTACCTGCCCTGCCTGAGCGGCACCATCGCCGTGCGGGCGTCGGCGTCGCCCCCGGCGCTGCGACTCCTCTGGAGGGCGCCCGTGGGCGGCGGCCCACCGATCGTTGCCGCCGGGCTGGTGTGGACCATTGGCCAGGACGGGAGGCTCTACGGCCTCGACCCGTCCACCGGCGCCGTCCGGCAGCACGTCACCCTCGGCACGCCGGCCAACCACTTCCCCACTCCCTCGGTCGGGGCCGGGCTGATGCTGGCGACGACCGCCGAGCAAGTGGTGGCCTTCGCTGCACCGTCACCCGTCGCGGCGCCGGCCTCGTCCACGACCACGACCGCACTTCGCCCGACGACCACCGCGCCCGGCACCACGACTTCGGCTCCCGCGTCCGGCGCCGACACGAGCGGCTGGGTGATCGCAGCCGCCGTCGGCGGCGGTCTCGTCGCCGCCGCCGGGCTGACCTGGTTGCTGCTGCGCCGCCGCCGCCGTGCTGACGGTCAGTGAGCGCTGAGGAGTACCTCGAGCACGGTGCCGACGCCGGCGAGGACCAGGGAGATGGAGAGGATAACGGCCGTCACCTTGATCAGCGGCCGATGCATCGGTTCCCAATCACCCACGTCGGCGAACTGGTCGAGCTCGCCGTCGTCACCTTCCGCCCACGCCGGCTCGGCTGGGGGGCGATCGTCCAGCGGGCGCGGCTCGCGGGTGGCCATGTAGCCGATGAACGGCGCCAGGCCCTCGGGGAAATGAGGCTGCGGCGGTCCAGGAAGATGGCCCTGCATCGCCTGCAACGTTAGTCCTGCACAACGGCGCCCGGGCGGGCCCAACGTCTACCCTCTGGTCATGGACGAGCCCCAAAGGATCGGCTTCACCGCCGCCGATTCGACACCCCGATTCCCCCACGAACCCAAGCCCCCGGCCGGCGCGCCGAACGTCGTGGTGGTGGTGCTCGACGACACCGGCTTCGGCCACCTCGGCGCGTTCGGCTCCGACATCGGGACGCCGCACATGGACTCGCTTGCAGCGGGCGGTGCGCCCTTCAACCGCTTCCACGTGACGTCCTTGTGCTCCCCGACCAGGGCGTCTTTCTTCACCGGCCGCAACCACCACGCCGTCGGCATGGGGTTCCTGGCCGACATCCCCCTCGCCTTCCCCGGCTATCACGCGCGCCTCCCCCGGACCGTTTCTCCCCTGCCCCGACTGCTGCGCGATGCGGGGTACTCGACGCTGGCCGTCGGAAAGTGGCACCTCACGCCGCGCTGGCAGCGCTCGGCCGCCGGCCCCTTCGACTCCTGGCCGCTCGGCCTGGGCTTCGAGCGCTACTACGGCTTCCTCCAAGGCGACACGAACCACTGGGCGCCGAACCTCGTGTGCGACAACCATTACATTGACGCGCCGAGCCGGCCCGAGGAGGGCTACCACCTGAGCGAGGACCTGGCGGACCAGGCCGTGCGCATGGTCCAGGACCAGCAGCAGGGCGCTCCGGGCAAACCCTTCTTCCTGTACTTCGCGCTCGGGGCGATGCACTCTCCGCACCATGTCGCCGCGGAGTGGGTGGACCCCTATCGCGGCCTGTTCGACAAGGGGTGGGACACCTGGCGGGAGGAGGTGTTCGCCCGCCAGGTGTCCTCGGGCGTCGTGCCGGAGGGGACGGTGCTCACGGCCCGTCCGGAGTGGGTGCAGGCCTGGAACGAGCTGTCGGCCGACGAGCGGCGGCTGCTCGCCCGGCAGCAGGAGGTCTTCGCCGGGTTCCTCACGCACACCGACGCCCAGATCGGGCGGGTGCTCTCCTCACTCGAGAGCCTCGGCGTCATGGAGAACACGATCGTCATGGTCTTCTCGGACAACGGAGCCAGCGCCGAGGGCGGTAAGTACGGCAGCGCGAACGAGCACCGGTTCACTGCGCACCTGCGCGAGTCGCCGGAGGAGTTGCTCACCCACTACGACGACTGGGGCGGGTTCAGCACCTACAACCACTACTCGTGGGCCTGGGCGTGGGCGGGCAACACGCCGCACAAGCTCTGGAAGCGCTACACCTGGCTGGGTGGGACGCGCACGCCGCTGATTGTGCACTGGAGTGGGCGTATCGCACGCCCGGGTGACGTGCGGACGCAGTTCGCGCACGCCGTCGACCTGATGCCCACGATCATGGCCGCCGCCGGGCTCGACGTGCCCGACGAGGTGGACGGTGTCGCTCAGCAGGACCTCGACGGGGTCAGTCTGCTCTCCGCACTGGAGGACCCCGAAGCTCCAGAACAACACCTCACCCAGTACTTCGAGATGATGGGGTCGCGCTCCATCTACCACGAGGGATGGAAGGCCACGACCGACCACATCAGCACGGGGATCCTCGACGAGGAGGAGCTCGCGGTCGGGAGCCGCGACTTCGCCGAGGACCGCTGGGAGCTCTTCGACCTCTCGGCGGACTTCTCCGAGGCAAACGATCGCGCCAGCGACGAGCCCGAGCGCCTGAGCCAGATGGCCGGCCTGTGGGACGCCGAGGCGGTCCGCAACAACGTCCTGCCCATCTCCGACGGCCTCGTGGACCGCTTCGCCGGCTTCATCCCGCCGGCCTGGCCGGCAGGCTCCTCCCGCGTCTTCCGGCCCGGCGGCGGACCGGTCGCCGACGAGTCCGTGCCGCTGCTGTGGGGCGGCTTTCACATGATCGCGGCGATCGACTCGGGTCCCGGGGCCGACGAGGGCGTGATCTTCGCCCTCGGAGACTGGTTCGGGGGTTTCGCCCTCTACGTCGTGGGAGGCGTGCCGCATTTCACTTTCGCCCGCGCCGCGGACGCGCTCGAGCTCGCGGCACCCTCGGCCCTGCCCCCGGGGCGCCACGAGATCAGCGTCTTCTACGAGGTGGGCGGCGACGGTGGACCGGGCCGGATACTCCTGCAGATCGACGGGTCCGCGGTCGACCGGACGAGCGTCGAGGGCACGCTGCCCATGGCGGTGCAACACGGCGGCGCCGGCCTGCGGCTCGGACACGACACCGGCTTCCCGGTGTCCGCCCGCTACACGCCACCCGCCCCCTACACGGGGACGGTACACGAACTGCGGGTCGACGCACCGGGGTCGCTGCCGGGGACGTTGGCGGCCGAGGTGGGGGGCGCCCTCCACGCGGACTAGACGGGCCGCCGGGGCCGCCGCTCAGGGCTCCCGACCCACCGCCTTCGCCACATGCGCGAGGTGCTCGCGGGTGTGGCGGGCCGCAACCGCCGCCAGGTCCGCTGCCGGCAGCGCCGCTCCGCCCGCCGGGCCGAACGGCGCCGTGCGGTCGAGCTCTTGGTCGCTCAGCGCACGCAGCACTGCCTCGAGGCGGCCGCCGTTGAGCTCCAGCAGGGTGACCGTCTCGGCCCGCCCGACGGCCTCCTCCCGCACCGCGTGAGCGGCGTTGGCGCGGTCGATATCGGCCGCCGTCTCGGTGACGCCCTCACCCGTGGCCATCCCCCGCACCCAGCGCGCGCCGTGCGCATGGCCCTCAGCGATGTGGTGGAGCACCACGCCGACCGTCCAGCCCTCTCCGGGCACGGTCAGCGCCCATTCGTCCTCCGAGCAGGAGCGGGCGAACCGCAGCGCAGTGGCGTTGGCGGCGGCGAAATCGTCCGCCAGCGCGGCGGCGCGCTCACTCGCCATGTGCCACCCCCGCCCGTGCACTGAGGTCTTCGATCCGCCAGGATCCCGGCGGTGCGCCTTCCAGTGCGGCGCGGAGCGCGAGCCGCTGGAGCAACGCGTTCACCGGGGTCGGCACACCGAAGAGACCGCCGACCAGCACGATCTCGCCGTTGAGGAACTCTGCCTCGATGGATCCGGCCCCGCGGGCGAGACTCTGCCAGCTCGATCCCCCCTGCCATTCCCCCGACGCCGTCGGCGACAGCTGCAGCGCGTCGCCCCGCCGCTCGTGGTCCTCCTGCGAGCTCGCAACGTCGATGCCCGCCGCAGCCAGCGCCGCGGCGCCCTCGCGTTGCGCCTCCTTCGCCAACGGGCTGAACCTGCCTTCGGGGCCACAGAGGGCTTCGACCGCGTTGGCCAGGTTCATCAGCAGCTTGCGGTACTTCCAGCGCATGATGTCGTCCCGGCCCACTGACTCGAACGTCGTGGTGGCGATCGCCTCCGCGAGGGCCAGCCCCGCATCGTCGATGCCCGACGGGAAGCGGCCCAGGTCGAGCAGGCCCGACACCGGCGCGGAGTGCACCTGGACGACGCCCGGGCGGAGCTGGGACGCCGGACACATGACGCACATCGCGTAGGTGTTCGGGAAGTGGCGCAGGACGCGGCGCTCGTTCTCCACCCCGTTCTGCATGCAGACCACGGGGGTGGACGGCGGCGCCACGCTCAGCTGCGAGAGCGCATCGTCGGTGTGCTGTCCTTTCACGGCGAGGAGCACGATCGTGTCGGCCTCGGCATCCCACGCCACCTCGGAGGGGTCGGCCACCGCGGGTATGGGCAGCGTCACCGTCTGGTCGGGCGACTCAAGGACGAGGCCCGCCCGTAGAGCCCGGCCGTGTTCACCACGGGCGACCAGGGTGACGTCGAAGCCCTTCTGGAAAAGGCGGGCGCCGACGGCACCCCCGATGGCGCCGGCCCCGACGACGACGAAGCGCATGAGCAGCACTCTGCCACGTGCCAAGCTCTCTCCGTGGCTTCCTCGAATCCGGTCGAGCGCGCCGCCGGCCTGGGCAGCGCCGTCGCCGGCGTCCCCTTGCGCCTGGTCGGCGGACTGGCCGCACCGGCCCGGGGGGACATGGCACGCTCCGTGCGGCGGGCGATCGGGATCAGGGAGCAGCCGCCCAGCATCTCCACCGACCCCCAGGAGTCCTACCTGCCGCCGGACGGCATGGCCCGGCTCGTCCACGCCGACCTCCCGTCCATGCTCATCGGAGGGGTCAGCGCCCTGCTCCTCCAGATGCTGCACCCACTGGCCATGGCCGGCGTCGCGGAGCACTCCAATTACGCGGAGGATCCACTCGGTCGTCTCAGTAGGACGGCGGCCTTCGTCGCCGCCACCACGTTCGGGACCACCGAACAGGCGGAAGCGGCCATCGCCCAGGTGGACCGGGTGCACCGCCGAGTGAAGGGGACGGCCCCCGACGGCCGGCCCTACTCGGCGGCAGACCCCGAGCTGGTGACGTTCATCCACGTGGCCGAGGTGTCGAGCCTCCTGGCCTCGTCTCAGCGCTACGGTCCCCGCCCGCTCCGGCCCGCGGAGTGTGACCGCTACTACGACGAGGTCGCCCCGGTGGCGCTGGCCCTCGGCGCGGAGTGGGCTCCGCGTTCGGTCGACGAGGTGGAGAGCTACCTGCTGCGGGTCCGACCCGAGCTCCACGCGGGTCCGCAGGCTCGGGCGGCGCGCGACTGGCTGGTGCGCGGAGTGGCCCGGCGGCCCGCCGAGCGGGCCGTCTACACCTTGGTGTTGGGCGCCGGCATCGGCACCCTGCCCGGCTGGGCCCGCCGCAAGCTCGGGCTGTCGCTCGCCGGTCCGCTCGACCTGCTCATCGACACCGCTGCAGTGGCCCCCCTCACCCGAGGGCTCTCCGCCGCGGTGCGCTGGGTGGTGACCCCGCCCCGCTGAGCGACCCTCACATCGCGATGGTCAGTCCGCCGTCCACCGCGACCACCTGTCCCGTGACGTACGCGGCGCGGGCCAACGAGAGGATCACCTCGGCCACGTCCTCGGGCCGTCCCGAACGCCGCAGCGGCGCGACCTGCCGGACGACCTCGCGCACGACGTCCCAGTCCGCCGTCCAGGGCGTGTCGACGAGCCCGGGTGCCACGGCGTTGACCCGCACCTCGGGCCCTACCACCTTGGCCAGGAGCACGGTCATGTGGTTCAGTGCCGCTTTGCTCGCCGCGTAGGGGATGGAGGAGCCAGTGGGCCGCAGGCCGGCGATCGAGGCAACGTTGACCACCGAGCCGTGCGACTCGCGAAGTGCTGGGAGCGCGGCCACGGACATGGCCCAGGTCCCGAAGACGTTGACCTCGAAGATGCGCCGCCAGACGTCGACTGAGGCCGCCTGGAGGTCGTGGTGCGGGATCACGGCGGTGGTCCCCGCGTTGTTCACCAGCGTGTCGAGGCGCCCCCAGCGTTCCAGGGCGGCACTCACCAGGCGCTCCGGAACCCCGTCCTCTGTGATGTCACCCTGCACGTAGAGCGCGTCGGGCAGCTCGGCGGCAACCGCCTCGCCCTCGGTGACCGAGCGCGACGAGTTGACCAGCACCGCGGCCCCGGCGGCAGCGAACGCGCTGGCCGTGGCCGCACCGATCCCGCTCGAGGAGCCGGTGACGGCGACGACCTGGCCGTCGAGGGGCGCGTCGCTCATCGGGGTGCGGTCACCGGGGGGTGATCCCCCAGCGGGCCGTCCACTCCTGGCCGGGTTGGAGGTCGACGACGTCCTTGCCGGTGCGCAGGGCGTTGGGCGGGCAGGTCATCGGCTCTATGGCGACGGCGCGGCGGCGGCGCTGCACCTCTGCCAGTGTGTCCCCCGTGTACACCATCAGGTAGGGGAAGCCGCCGTCCACCCACAGCGTGGCCCCCGTCGCCCCTCCTGGCGCATCGAGACTGGCCCGGGCCCTGCCGTCGGCGTCCCTCGCCAAGGTTGTGAAGGCCGTGTCGAGCACGGCGGGGCCCACGAAGCGTGACGTGCTGAAGTCGCGGTCGGTTCCCTCGACGGGGGTCAGCGCCCCGGTGGGCAGCCCCCGGTCGTCGAGGTCGAGGGTGTGGCGCGCCGGGAGGTGCAGGATCGCACCGTCGACGGTCTCGGGCCCCGCGGTGAGGTACGGATGAAAACCCAGGCCGAAGGGAATCGGGCCCTCGTCGAGCGACTGGGCCCTCGTCGTGACCGTGAGCCCGTCCCGGCCCACGTGGTACTCGAGCTCCAACAGGAGGGAGAACGGGTAGCCGGGAGAGGGGTGGAGCTGCAGGCGGAGCGAGAGCTGATTCTGGTGCCGCGTCTGGAGTGTCCAGGGCTGCCAGCGCACGAGCCCGTGGATGGCGTTGCGGCGCTCCGGCTCGTCGAGGGCGGCCTGGGCGCGCACCCCGTTGAACTCGTAGCGGCCGTCGGCCAGGCGGTTGGGCCAGGGGGCGAGCACCTGGCCCCGGCCCGAATGGGACCACTCGTCGGGTCCGAATCCGTCGATGACTGGGCTCTCCGCGACGGTGTAGGTGCGCAGCGTGGCGCCCACCTCACACACGATGACCTCCTGGCGGCCATGCCCGATGCGCCACTGCTGGCCCGTGGGCGAGGCGACGGAGATCCTGGGCGTTCGGGCCGGCATTGCGAGTGAATTGAAGCAGACCAAGGGCTCGACATGGGTGAGGGCCAGTCCGGGGGCCGGTGAAGGCCCGGTGTCCAGGGCCCGAACTCCCGGTGACGGGCACCGTGGCTCCCGGACGGCGACCGCTAGGGTGGGCCCACGTGAGGATTCTCGTCACCAACGACGACGGGGTGGAAGCACCCGGGCTGGCTGCACTGACGAGGGCCCTGGTCGCCTGGGCCGAGGCGAGCGGCACCGACGGGCCCGGCCCCCAGCACGAGATCATCGTCGTCGCGCCGAGCTCGAACTACAGCGGCGCCAGCGCCGCGGTCGGCTCCGTCTCGGACCGGACGACGATCACCTACCAGCGAGCCATCGTCGAAGGGGCCGAGGAGGTGGAGGCCTACGGGCTCGACGCCTCCCCCGCGCTCTCGGTGATCGCCGGTGCGCTCGGCGCAGTCGGGCCCAAGCCCGACCTCGTTCTCTCGGGGATCAACCACGGCGTGAACGTCGGGCGCTCGGTGCTCCACTCGGGGACGGTGGGTGCCGCGCTCGACTGCCAGCCAGCTGGGGATCAGCGCGCTGGCGGTGTCCCTGCGCGTCGGGGCGGACCCCGATCCGTGGGAGTCGGCGGCGGACCTCGCCGTTGCGCTCCTGCCCATGCTCGCGGCGGCGCCGGCGCGGACGGTCCTGAACCTGAACGTGCCCCACCTGCCGCCAGCTGAAATCCGCGGCGTGCGGTGGGCGCGGGTGAGCGGGGCGGGGCTGATCAAGGCCGCCCGCGGCTCGGGGTCATGGGTGGTCCCGAACCGCGAGGAGATCGAGGGTCCCGCCGCCATGGAGGCGGCGCGGGCGGTGATGGAAGGCGAGCCCGAGGAGAAGGGTCACATCGTCCTGACCGTGGGGTCACCCTTCCCCCACTCGGGCGACCTCGGCTTGGCCGATGCCGGGGCCGAGGATGCCGCCGTCGTCGCCCAGGGCTACGCCGCCCTCACCGCGCTCCGCGGCCCCCGGGCCGAGGAGGACGCCGAGCTGCTGGCCTTGCTCGATGGCGAGCTGGGCCCGGCGCTCTCGGGTTTCGACTTCACGGGCTAACGCCGGGCCGGCGCCGCCGGGCCGGCACTTCTTCCACACTCTAAATACCTGTTTAGAGTTCCGCGGGACGGCCGCCTCCCCTCCGCTCCGCTCGACACTCCGCATGTCACTCGTCCTCTCGGGGCGGACGGCGTCCCCTCTTCGTCTGAGCGCGGCGGCGCTTGGCCTCCACCCGGCGCATCTGGGAGCCCTTCGTGGGGCGCGTGGGCCTCCGAGGCGTCGGCACCCGCAGCCCCTCACTGAGCTTCGAGGCCAGCCGCTCCAGCGCGAGCTGGCGGTTGCGTGCCTGGGAACGCGACTCCGAAGCGCCCGCCCGCACGACGGGGCCGAGGCGTTCGAGGAGGCGGCTGCGCTGGCGCGGGCCCAGCGTCGTCGACGCCGCGACGTCGAAGAGCACCTCCACCCGGCTGAGGGTGCGATTGGCGTGCTGCCCGCCGGGACCGCCGGCAGTCGTGGCACGCCAGGAGATCTCCGACAGCGGCAGGTCCAGTCCCCGGCGCACGTGCAGCGTCTCTTCGGCAGCCACACGATGAGCGTAGAAGGACCCGGTACGCTCCGGGGCCATGGACTACCGCCACCTTGGTCACTCAGGCATGACCGTTTCCGCTCTCTCGTACGGCAACTGGATCACGCACGGCAGCCAGATTGAGGAGGACGCGGCCAGGGCGTGCGTGAGGGCGGCGCTCGACGCCGGGATCACCACCTTCGACACCGCCGACGTCTACGCGATGGGCCAGGCCGAGACCGTGCTGGGCCGGGCGCTGAAGGGCGTGGCGCGTGACTCCATCGAGATCTTCACCAAGGTCTACTGGCCGACCGGGCCCAACCCCAACAACCGCGGCCTGTCGCGCAAGCACATCATGGAATCGCTCCACGCATCGCTCGAGCGGCTGCAGACCGATCACGTCGACCTGCTGCAGGCGCATCGGTTCGACTTCGAGGCACCGGTCGAGGAGACGATGCGGGCCTTCGACGACCTCGTGCGCCAGGGCAAGGTGCACTATGTGGGCGTCTCGGAGTGGACGGCGGACCAGATCGGCGAGGCGCTGCGCATCGCGGACGACATGGGCTTCGACCGCCTCGTCTCCAACCAGCCCCAGTACTCACTGATCTGGAGGGTGATCGAGGCCGAGGTGGTGCCGCTGTGCCAAGCGGAGGGCGTGGGGCAGATCGTGTGGTCGCCCCTGGCCCAGGGGGTCCTGACGGGGAAGTACCTCCCCGGCGCTCAGGCGCCCGAGGGCTCGCGGGCGAAGGGGCCCGAGGGCGGGGAGATGAGCTGGCTCCTGCGCGACGAGGTGCTCGAGCCAGTCCAGGCCTACGCGGCGCTGTGCCGCGAAGCGGGTCACACGCCGGCGTCGGTGGCGCTGGCGTGGGTGCTGGAGAACCAGAACGTGAGCAGCGCCATCGTCGGAGCCAGCCGTCCCGAACAGATCGCCGAGAACGTCAAGGCGCTCGACGTCGTGCTCGAGCCCGACTTCGTCGAGGCCATTGAGAAGGCGCTGGCGCCGACGACGCTGTTCGACCCCGGCTTCACCTTCAGCCCCCCCACTCGGGCTGACGCCGACTGAGCAACGAGTCGGTCAGACCGACGCGTCGAAACGCGAGGTGAACGAGCGCACCTCGAAGGTCGAGTGTGTGCGCTGCTCCTCGAAGACACGGGTATACCCGGTGTGTGCGATCTTCCAACTCTCTCCCGCCAGCACATAGCGGTCGGCGTAGAAGGCGGTGCCGTCAATCTCCAGGTCGGCTGCTGCGATGATCACGCGGTCCTGCAGGTACCAGGTGCCGTCGGCCGTCGACTCCGACGTGAAGGTGATCTCGGGGTGGTGACCGTGGTGCTCGGTGACGATGCCGACGTCGCCCAGGACGGCCTGCAGCCACGACACGATGGCGGATCGGCCCTTGAGCACGGTCCTGCCGTCCTCGTAGGACGCCGTGGCATCCTCGGTCAACAGCGCACCGAGGTCGTCGAACTGCTTGAGGTCGAGCGTGCGGAAGTACGCGTACTTGAGGCGCCGTATGGCCTCCAGCTCTGCCGGCGCGTCCATGTGCGCTCTCCTCTCCGTTCCGCCGCCGGCGCGACCGCCGATGGCCGTGGCCAGGGTAGTTTCCGGCGGACTTGGCGGGCAGACGGGCTGGGGACCAGCATTCCGGGGGTGCCCACCGACCAGCAGCGTCAGCGGATTGCCGCCTACGGGGTCATCCGCGACGAGGAGGGCCGCCTGCTGCTGGCCCGGGCCTCGCCGGCGCTCACGGTGCGCGGGCGCTGGTTCCTGCCCGGCGGCGGTGTCCAGCATGGCGAGAGCCCCCCGGACTCGCTGCGCAGGGAGATCGCGGAGGAGTCCGGCCTGACGGTGGAGCTCGGGCCCCTCCTCGACGTGCTCTCCGACGTACGGACGATCCCCGACGGGACCAGCCTGCACACGGTGCGCCTCGTCTACCGCGTGGAGTCGTGGGAGGGCACGCTGCGGCCCGAGGTCGACGGCACCACCGATGCCGTGGGGTGGTTCACGCTGTCCGAGATGCGGGACATGCGCCTCGCGATCTACGTGCAGGACGTCGTGGAACGGCTGCTGTGACGGACGTCGAGCTCGACCGACGACACCATGTCGTGATCATCGGGTCGGGCTTCGGCGGGCTCTTCGCGGCGCGGGCACTCAAGCGGGAGCCCGTCCGCATCACGCTGATCGACCGCACGAACCATCACCTCTTCCAACCGCTGCTCTACCAGGTGGCGACCGGGATCCTGTCGGAAGGCCAGATCGCCCCGGCGATCCGGGACGTGTTCCGCAACTACCCCGCACTACGCGTCGTGTTGGGCGAGGTGGTCCACATCGACGTTGACGCCCGCCAAGTCCACGTCGACGAGTTCGACAAGCGCCTCACCATCGGTTACGACAGCCTGATCGTTGCGGGCGGAGCGGTGACCTCCTATTTCGGGCACGACGAGTTCCAGTCCGCGGCCTCTGGCATGAAGTCCCTCGACGACGCGCTGGCCCTGCGTGGCGAGATCTTCGGCGCATTCGAGCTGGCCGAGGCGGAGGCCGACGACGCGGCCCGGCGTCGGCTCATGACCTTCGTCGTGGTCGGTGGGGGCCCGACCGGCGTCGAGATGGCGGGCCAGCTCAAGGAGCTCAGCCGCCGCGCGTTGCGGCACAACTACAGGAGGATCAACCCGCAGGACACCCGGGTCGTCCTCGTGGAGGGGGTGGATCGGCTCGTCGGGACCATGGGCCGGAGGCTGTCGCGCCTCACCGCCCGCGACCTGACCCGGATGGGAGTCGAGATCCGGCTCGGCGCGATGGTGACGAACATGGACGACGACGGGGTCGAGATCACGACCCGGGACGGTGGGATTGAGCGGATCCCGGCCGCCACCAAGGTCTGGGCGGCGGGGACGCGGGCATCGGGTCTGGGGGCGCAGCTGGCCGAGGCGGCCGGCGCGGAAGTCGACAAGGCGGGGCGCGTGCTGGTGTGCCCCGACTGCTCGCTCCCGGCGCATCCCGAGGTGTTCGTCGTGGGCGACCTGATGGCCCTCGACGACCTGCCGGGCGTGGCCGAGGTCGCCATGCAGTCGGGGGTCCACGCCGCCCACACCATCGTGCGCCGGCTGGAGGGAAAGCCGCCGAAGCCGTTCCACTACCGGGACCTCGGGACACTTGCGGTCATCTCTCGCTTCCGCGCCGTGGCCAAGATCGGACCGCTCCGGGTGGGCGGCTTCGTCGGATGGGTGCTCTGGCTGGTCGTGCACGTCACCTTCCTCACCGGGTTCAAGAACCGGTTCGGCGCGCTCACCCGCTGGGCGGTCAGCTTCGTCGGCCGGGGACGCTACGAGCGGGCCCTGACCGGCCGTTGGGTCGCCCGTGCGGAGCAGGAGCCCGAATCTGCGTAAGGTTCGGCCCAGAACCCATACGAACGGGGGGATCGACCCATGCCCATCAACGTGACACCCATTTCCGGGCTGAGTGACGACATCAACGACATTCGGCTTCGCACGGCGCGCATCGTCAACGAGAAGATCCTGCCCAACGAGTCCCTGCTCTGGCACGCGCGGTCCAGCAACGTCACGGACGCCGAGCGTGCGGAGGCCAAGGAGCTCCGCAAGCAGATTCAGGAGAAGGTGAAGTCCGAGGGCCTCTGGGCGCCCCACCTCCCCCCCGAGTACGGCGGGATGGGCATCGACTTCATGGCCCACGCCTACATGAACGAGATCCTCGCCTACGCGGTGGGCGCGGCGTCGCTGTTCGGCGTGGTGGCGCCCAACTCGGGCAACCAGACGATCCTGGTCAAGTACGGGACGGAGGAACAGAAGAAGAAGTGGCTCCTCCCCCTCGTCGAGGGAACGATGCAGTCGGGGTTCTCCATGACCGAGCCCGAGAACGCCGGCTCGGACCCGCGCTCCATTCAGACCACCGCAATCCGTGAGGGCGACGAGTGGGTCATCAACGGGCACAAGTGGTTCACCTCCAACGGCCTGGCGGCCGACTTCTTCATCGTCATGTGCCGCGCCAAGGAGTCCAAGGACGACGAAGGGCCGGGGCGAATGGTCCAGATCATCGTGCCGACATCGAACCCGGGTGTCATCATTGAGCGCGGCATCGGGATCTGGGGCATCCCGAGGTCGGACCACTGCGAGGTGCGCTACGACCAGGTCCGGGTGCCGCAGGAGAACCTGCTGGGCCAGGTCGGTGACGGCCACCGCGCCGCCCAGGACCGCCTCGGTGCCGGGCGCATCTTCCATTGCATGAATTCGGTGGGCCAGATGTGGCGCGCCTTCGACCTCATGATCGAGCGCATGCTGACCCGCGAGGTGCACGGCGGCCTCCTCAAGGACAAGCAGTTCATGCAGGGCTTCGTCGCGGACAGCTACATGGACCTGCAGGCCGCCCGCCTGATGACCATCCACGCCGCGGAAAAGGTGGACAAGGGCGATCCCCAGGCCCGTACCGAGATCAGCGCCATCAAGGTCTTCGTCCCCTCGGCGTACAGCCGCGTCGTCGACAGGGCGATCCAGGTCTGGGGCGCCGCCGGGGTCACCAACGACCTCCCCCTGGCCCAGATGTACCTCGGCGCACGCACGCTGCGCCTGGCCGACGGGCCGGACGAGGTTCATCGCATCCTCATCGCCAAGAACGTCCTGCACCACTACGAGAAGGGCGGCAGCTGGGACTTCGCCGGGTGAGGCCCCGGTGACCTGGGCGGCGGGCCCAGGGGTGTCCGTCTTCGCCGATGGGCTGTTCGAGGGAGCGGTGGCGGTGATCACCGGCGGTGGCACCGGGCTCGGTCGTGAGGTGGCCCACGCCTTCGCCCGCCTGGGCGGTCAAAGCGTCGTCGCCGGTCGGACGCCTCAGCGCCTCTTCGAGGTGGCGGAGTCCATCAACGGTGCCGGCGGCAGCTGCCTGGCAGTGCCCACCAACATCCGGGAGCCCGCGGAGGTCGAGGCGCTGCGCGACGCCGTCTACGAGCGCTTCGGCCGCGTCGACTGCCTGGTCAACAACGCAGGCGGCCAGTTCCCGGCGCTGCCGAGCACCATCTCGGACAACGGGTGGCGGGCCGTGGTGGACCTCAACCTGAACGGGACCTGGAACATGACGAGCCGCTTCATGGGCCTGATGGCCGAGGCCGGCTCGGGCGCCATCGTCAACGTGGTGCACACGTTCTCCTTCGAGCGCGGTGCGCCGATGTTCGTCCACTCCGGCGCCGCCCGTGCCGGTGTGGTCAACATGGTCAAGACGCTGGCGCCCTACCTCATGCGCCGCGGCGTCACCATCAACGCTCTGGCCCCGGGCGTCTTCTCCACCCCGGGCATGGTCGCGTCCGAACTGGCGACGGTCGGCCGCACCGAGGCCGGATTCACCGAGGAGCTCGTGGCCGAGGGAACGACGGTTCGCATGGGGACTGTCGACGAGATGGCGGCCATGGTGCTCTTCTTGTGCTCCCCCGCGGCACGCTACGTCTGCGGCGCCACCATCATCGCCGACGGGGCGTCCATGCAGACGAACTGGCCCGACTTCTTCCCCGTCGAGGATATGTAGCCCGAGCGGGTCCGGAGCCGGCTGCGGCCTGGCAACAATCCCGCTCGCCAGGACCTTCGACCCTGGGCGCATGCTTCGAGCAGACCGACAAAGGGCCCGGCTCTAGGTCCCCGCCACGGCCGGGGCCGGGGCCGGGCCCGGATCCATCGTCGCGGGCGCGCTGCGCACCAGCACGATCACCGCGCCGCACATGGCGGCGAACGCGAACGAACCGACGGCCAGGCGGGCGACGTCGGGGGTGAACGTCTCCCCGAAGATCCAGACGCTCAACGCGATGCTCACGATCGGGTCGACGATCACGATGAACGGCTGGGAGACGCTGAGCGGGCCGACGTGCAGGGCGGCCTGGTTGAGGATCTCCGCCGCCAGCCCGGCCACGGCCAGCGCGTAGACCGGCCAATGGGTGAACATGCCGGCCACGCCGTATTGCGTCAACGTGTTCGTCGTCGCCTTGATGAACGTCGCCACGAGGGCCCAGAGCATGGAGGCCGACGCCCCGAGCAACGCCGCCCGCCGGCCCGGCGACCCGCCCCGCCCGAGCAGCGCCAGCAGCGTGGCCACGCCGGCCACCGCCGCCGTGGCCGACGCCCAGGCTCCGCTCGTCGGCTGCGCGCTGCCGCCGCTGGGCTCGCCCATGGCGAGGAACAGAGCCAAGGTGACACACGTCATGACCGCCGCCCACCAGGTGACGGCGCGGATGGACTGGTGAAGCCACAGCCACCGGAGGACCAGCGCGAAGACCAGCTCGGTGACCAGGAGCGGCTGCACCACCGACATCAGCCCGTTGTGCAGGGCGAGGGCCTGGAAGAGGAACGCCCCGGCGAGCGCCACCCACCCGAGGAGCCACAACGGGTTGGACACGAGGTAGCGCACGAACCGCCAGCCCTTGGAGTGCCCGGGGTCGCTGATGCTCGCGACGTGCTGCATGACCACGTTGAGAGCGTTCGAAAAGGCCGCCAGCAGGGCGAACAGGACGGGCACGGCGACAATTGTCCCCGGCACCCCCCGTAACCGGGTAGTGCCATTGGTCATCAGTGGCCCGAACCGTCCGGACCGGTGCCGCTACCCCCCGCCGGCCTGGGCCCGGGCGGTGCAGACCCACCCCAGCTCGTGGGTGCGGACGTCGACGTCACCGAAGCCCGTGGCATCCAGCCTCCCGGCCAGGTCCTCCGCCTCAATGGGGTTGTACGTGTCGCCTTCGTGGAACGCGACCGTCGCCTCCTTGTAGCCGGCGTCCGCGGCCACGAGGAGACCACCGGGCACGAGCACGCGGGCCAGCTCGGCGAAGACGCGGTCCTGCTGCGCCGCCGGCTCGATGTGGTGGAGCATGTGGAACGAGGCCGCCCCCGTGAAGCGGTCGTCGGGGTATTCCAGGGCGGTCGCGTCGCCGAGCACGACATCGACGTTGCCGCCCGCCAGGCGCTCGGACAGGGACGCCGCCAGCACCTCGTCCACTTCGACGGCGGTGAGGCGGGTCGTCATGGTGCGCAGGACGTCGGTGGTGAAGCCGGGGCCCGGGCCGATCTCGATGGCGTCGTCGCCCAGCTCGACGCCGCGCAGCGCCACCGGGAGGATCGTGTCGTGCACGATCCGGCGCCAGTCCTCGCTGGCGCAGAACACCAGGTGTTGCTCGTTCACGCCGGACGGTTCCTCAGCCCGGCACCTGCACCTGGTACTCGTCCTTCCACCAGCGGGCGGCCCGCACCTCTTCGGGGTCGGTGCGCAACGAGGCGTCCTGCCCGAGGTCGGCCGGCGTGGGCCCGATGCGCTCGGCGATGGGGCGCAACGCGTCGAGGTCGAAGCCGTAGCAGACGGCCGCCGTCTCGCCCAGCAGCTTGCGGGCGTCCTCCACCGGGATGCCGCCGAAGTCGCCGCGCAGGCGTTCCTGGGTGTGGGGCCACGTTCCCTCGGGATGCGGGTAATCGGTGCCCCACATCACCACGTCGCAGCCGAGGATGTGCCGGCGCCGGATCTCCTCCTTCGACATGGTGGAGGCACCGATGAAGATGTTCTCGCCGAAGTAGTCCGAAGGGAGCCGGGAGATCTTGCCCTTCAACAGCGCGGCCATCTTCTTGGTGGTGTGGCCGCCCCCCATGTACTGGTCCCACTTCCACATCATGTCCGCCGCCCAGTAGGCCGCCGCCTCGGTCACCACGTACTTCAACTTCGGGAACCGCTCGAACACGCCGGAGAAGAGCAGGTGCCACATGGGCCGGGCGGCCCACCACACCACTTCGGCGAGGTAGATCCCGATGTTGTCGTTGTACTCCTCCTGGGGCGCCTCTCCCGAGTGGGTGTGCACCGGGAGCCGGGCCTCCTGGCACGCGGCCCACACCGGGTCGTAGTCGGGGTGGTTGTAGGGCACCAGGTCGTGCCACATCGTCGGGACCATGATCCCGCGGATGCCCGGTTGTTCGGCCAGCCACTCGATCTCCGCCACCGAGCGCTCCACCCCGTGCGTGATGGGGACCAGGGCGATGCCGCCGTGGCGCTCGGGGCTGCGGGCGCACATCTCGGCGAGAAAGCGGTTGTGGGCCCGTGCCCCGGCGAAGGCGAGCTCGGGGTCGGCGATGGCCCCGGCCGAGAGACCGGCACCGAAAGGTGGTGAAGCCATGCCGGTGATGGCGTCTGCGTCGGCGAACATGACCTCCGCGGTGACGCCGTCCGCATCGAGCTCCTTGTCACGCTGCTCGATGTCCCAGGCGCCGCGCAGGCCCTCTTCGTTGTCGGTCTCCCACCCCATGATGTAGTCGTAATTCATCTGCAGCTGCTGGTCCCGGTTGGCCTGGCGCTCGGCCAGGTACTCATCGAACTGCCGGTGGTATTTCGCGTCGAGGTAGGGCCGGTATCCCTCGCAATGCAGCCCGGCGTGCGCGTCGGCCGAGATGATCGTGTAGCGGTCGCTCATCGCTTCGCCCCGAGCACCGAGAGGTCGTCGTAGCGCTGATGGATGAACGGCTGGAGGCCCTCACGGGGCACGGGGCCGATGATGCGGCCGACCTGGGTGGAGGCCCGCTCGGTCCAGTTCAGGTCGACCATGCGCCGGACGACCAGGTCGGCCACCGGGTCGAGGGGCGCCTCCTTGAGGATGAGCTCGCCGTCAATCGACTCGTGCAGGCGCGTCCGCTCGGTCTTCTCGCCGTAGACCAGCAGCGGGTCCTGGTCGAGGACCCCGGCCGCCTCGCACGACGGCGAGATCTTGAACCAGAAGTCGGTCTTGGCCAGCTCGTAGTTCTCCCGGGTCTCGGTCACCCGACCCGTGATTTCGCACACGACCGAACCCATGCGGGCGATCCGGGCCGACACGTTGTCGCCGTCACGGACGACCTCGACCTCGGCCAGCTTCTTGGGCTCGCCGTTGACCTCGCGGCCGCCGATGAGCGACTGCTCGGTCGTCATCGGCATGAGGATGGGGTACTCGCCCAGCCTGTCCTCGTGGCGGGCCTGCACGCCGATCCATCCCGCCCCGAACACGGGCAGCCCCGGCATCTCGACCCGCGTGATGGTGATCCGCACCAGAGGCTGCGGGCCCGGCACCAGCGGCGGCGGCAGGACCGCGGCCACGATGTCGGGGTCGGTCTCGTAGACGGCGGTCACCGCCTCTGACCAGATGTCGGCCTTCTTGGCCTCGATCTCCCGGTTCACCTGGACGGCGCGGGCGCCGTACCTCACTGTCGGCATGTCTCCTCCCATCTGGTCCGGCGTCACCACGCCCGCAGGATCTGCGTGGGGTCGAACGCGTTGCAGGTCGTCGTGGTCGGCCAGTCCTGCGGGGCGAGCGGCTGGGCCACCTCGGACACGAGGGGGCCGATGCGGTCGCCGATCGGGTGCAGAAGGTCGAGGTCGAACCCGTAGAAGGACGCGGCGGTCGACTCCACCATGGAGCGCACGTCGGCCTCGGGGTACTCGGCGAACGCCACCCGCAGCGCCTCGGTGGTGTAGGGGTAACTGCCTTCGGAGTGCGGGTAGTCGGCGCCCCACATCACGTGCTGGATTCCGAGGTCGCGGCACAGCGGCGCCTCGCTGGGGCGGAGAAAGCTGGCGCCGATCCAGAAGTTGCGCGCGAAGTACTCCGACGGGGTCATCGACAGCTTGCCCGCTGCGGCCCCGAAGAAGTTGGCCTCCGCAGCGTTGGCCGTCGTCATGCGGCCGTAGAACCAGTCGAGAGTCTGCAGGCCCCGGGGCAGCCAGGCCACGCCCTGCTCGGTGACCGCGAAACGCAGGGTGGGATAGCGCTCCAGCACGCCGGAGAAGATGAGGTGCCACACCGAGCGGTGGCTGAACCAGGGGATCTCAATCAGCATCATTGCCCGCGCCGCCTCGTGCTCCCCGTAGTCGGGCAGCGCACTGCCACCGTGGATGTTGATGGGCACGTCGAGCTCGGCGCACAGGCGCCACAGAGGCTCGTAGTGGTCCTCCCACAGGGGGGCCAGATGGGAGTTGGGCGGGATGGAGGGTAGGAGGATCCCGCCGAAGGGGTCGAAGGTCTCGGCGGCCCAGCGCACCTCCCCCAGGGCGTCGTCCATGTCGTTGGCGAAGACCTGCACGATGCCGGCGCGCCGGCCCGGTGTGCGGGCGCAGAAGTCGGCCAGCCAGCGGTTGTGCGCCTGGACGCCGGCCCAGCGCCGCTCGTAGTCCTCCGACGTCGGCGGCAACGCGACCAGGTTGCCCTCCGCGAAGAAGGGCGGGACGGTGTTGGGAAAGAGGACCTCGGCCACGATCCCATCGGACTCGGTCTCGGCCAGGCGCCGGTCGCTGTCCCAGCTGCGGTACGCGATGGGTGCGATGAGGTCGGCGTAGGGGTTCACGTAGTCGGCCGCCCATGCCTCGAACTCATCGTGCCAGCGGCCGGCCAGGTACGGCTTGTAATCCCGAATGTCGCCTCCGGCGTGCCCGTCGGCCGAGACCACCGTGTAGCGCTGCGCTGCCGAGGCGGTCGTGGTCATCAGCTCAGCGCCGCCGGCGGGAGCTTTCCCGCCCCGATGGCGTCGGCCCGTCGGTGCAGCATGGCGGCGCTCTCCTCCAGCCCGTGCCCGATGATGAAGTCCCCCCTCTTGACGCCCTGCACGCAGAAGCGGCCGAGCTCGGACAGGTCCATGACCTCGACCGGGCGTCCCGCCGCCTGGAGCTGCGCCTTGAACTCCTCGAAGCTCGTACCCGGCGCCGGGGGCCTCGGCTTGACGCGGGCGAGAGGCGCGGGCCGGTTCCGTTGTGCGGTCCACAGCCCCGTGTCGAGCAGTCCCCCCGATGGGTAGAAGACCGCGGCGCGGACCTCGGTGCCCGCCGCGATGAGCTGGTGGGCGAGCGCCTCGGTGAGGCAGGAGATGGCCGCCTTGCTCGACGCGTACACCGACGCGTAGGGAACGGGCGCGATGCCCCCGTCCATGCTCGACGTGTTCACCACCACGCCCGGCTGACCGGACTCGATCATGCGCGGCACGAACGAGAGCATGCCGTTGGCCACGCCGAAGACGTTGACCGAGAAGCACCACGTCCAGTCGTTTGCTTCCTGCTCCCACGGCCGACCGCCCCCGCCCGACGTGACGCCTGCGTTGTTGAAGAGGAGGTGGCAGGCGCCCTCGCGTGAGAACACGTCCGCCGCCAACGCCTCGACCGATTCCGGGGACGAGACGTCGGTCACCACCCCTCGCACCTCGCCGGCGTCGGACAGCTCCTTGACGGCAACCTCCAGCACGGGCGCCTCGACGTCGGCAATGACCACCCGCGCCCCCTCGGCGAGCAGCGCCTCGGTGATGCCGCGGCCGATGCCGGCCGCTCCCCCGGTGACCACGGCCACCTTGCCGTTCAGATCATCCAACTCGTCGCCCCCAGTTTCTGACACCCCGTCAGGCACACCATATCCGCACCCGGGTGGGCCCGTTCCGCCCCGGACCGAGCGGACCGCGCGGGCCTCGACGACACCCGGCGGCAACCCCACGGAGGTGCGGTAGCGTCGAAACGGCAGCGGATCCCGGACACCGGCGACACCGCGAGCCGGCACGAACATCCGCACTCAAGGACGGACCCGATGCCCGAGAGGCCTCCGCAATTGAGCGTGCCACGGCCCGACGAGGCGGCACCCCTCGACGAGATGGCGATGGCTCGGGCCTGGCTCCAGCACCTCCGCGACAGCGCCGTCTTCAAGGTCGAGGGGCTGACGCACGAGCAATTGCGCTGGCGGCCCGCGGCCACCGCCAACTCCCTGGGCGTGATCGTCGTGCACCTGGGCTACGCCGAACGACTCTGGCTCCGCGCCATCTTCGCCGGCGAGCCCATGGACATGGGCTGGCGCTCCCGCATGTTCGAGCTGCCCGAGGGTTGGTCGGTCGACGACGTGGTCGCCTTCTACCGGGCCGAGACCGCGCTGGCGGATGCCGTGCTCGACCAGGCGTCGACCTTCGACCTCCCCTCCGCCGGCGACCTCCGACCGACGACGTTGCGCTGGGTCGTGGTGCACCTCCTTGAGGAGACCGCACGCCACGTCGGGCACATGGACATCACCCGCGAGCTCCTCGATGGCAGCATCGGTCGTTGAGGCCGAGCCGTCAGGGTGACTGGGTCGGACCGATCGGGTTCCCGTTGGCGTCGGTGACGATTGCCGTCAGCTTGCCTCCTCCGACGTCGCGCACGTCCTGCTGGATCTCTGCGCCCAAGTCCCGCAACGACTGCAGGCTCGACCTGATGTCGGGGACCTCGAAGAAGCCGACCGGCCCCGTCATCCCCTGTTCGAAGCCATGGGGGTTGAGCCCGAATTCCTGTTCCTCCACCCGGAAGCCCACGTAGTACGGCTGGTCCACATAGGGCTCGGCGCCGAGGAGGGCACGAAACAGTGCCTTCGATCAGTCCAGGTCATTGACGGGATAGATGACGGGGTTCATCTTCATGGTGCGCTCCTGTCCGATCGTCGTGGGTTTTGCGACGCAGACGCTATGACCCCGCGGCGCGGGCCGATGTGACGGCGGTGGCCGAGATATTTGCCGTCCGGACCCAGGCGGCCAGTCGGGCGCCCTCGTGGCGATTGAGCTGACGATTGTTCCGGGCCAGGCTCGAACTCCTCGGCCACGTCATGCTCCCCATCTGACCCCACCGCGTGGGATCCTTGGAGCGGCGCCACGGGGCGTTGCCCGGCCGGGAATGCACCGTGAGTTGAATGGTTTCATAATTGGGGTAGGAAAAGCACATAATTGGGCTGGTCAAGACCGGGGGCGTGGGAGGTCGACGGAAATGGCGATGGAGGTGCGGCCCGGCGAGACGGAGTTGGGTGTCGACCCGCCTGTCCCGCCCGTGTCGAGGCCATCGGCGGCGGCCGGACAAGGCCAGCTCTTCCCCGATGCTCTGGCCTATCCCACCTTCGGGGACACGGACCAGCTCCCCTCGGTGGGCTACGAGGCAGCTCGATCTGGCCCGAGGCGTTCCAGTCGCTTCCTGCGGGTGGCGGTGGCCCTGGTGGCGCTCGCCGTCGTCGCGGCCGGGGCCGCTCTCGGCCTGGTCAAAGCGGGGGTCATCGGGAACAACAACGGATCTACCGCCAACGGGGCGCCAGGCATCCACAACCCTGCGCAACCCTCGCCCAAGACCTCGCTGCTCACGGCGACCGGGGCCGGCCCCGGAACGGCGGCCTACACGATAGACGTGCCGGTGTACTCGGTCTCGGTCGTGACCTCGACCGGTCGGTCCTGGGTCAGCATCGGCACCCCCGGCCACACTCCGATCTTCCAGGGCATCCTCGCCCCGGGCGCCACCCAGCACCAGATCGTCTTCGGGGCGTCCCAGGTGGACATCGGTGCCGGCGGGACCAAGGTCGTGGTGACCTCCAACCACCGGTCGGTCACGCTCACGCCACCAGTGGCGCCCTTCAACTACCAGTTCACGCCCAAGGCCTGAGCCGTCGACGGGGCTGTCGGGCTCCGGTCGCCGACCGCATGTCAGTTGTGCAGCCGAGAGGCACGAGCTCGAGGTTGGCCATCGCCCGTCAATGGAAGAGCCGCGGCATTGCCCGCGCACTCGTCGTTTTGTCCGGAGATCACCCGGCACCGCCTCGTGACCCAGACTGCAACCCCGGCTGACGGCGTGAGAGGATCGTCGGATGGCTGCGACCCCGGACTCCGCAGTCGACGACCACGACGTCGAGGAGGTCACCCTCGTGGCGCGGGGCATCGCGACGGCGGTGGCGCCTGAGAGCGGCCTGACCGACGTGCAGGCGGAGCTGCTCGAGGCGATCACGAGCGCGTTGACGGGCATCTCGCTCGACTATCCGGCGCTCGAGCCGCTCGGACCCCAGGAGCTCGCCGGCGTCCTCGACGGGCGCGATCTCGCATACCGCCGTCGGATCATCCACCACATGGTGCTCGGAGAGCTGGTGCTGCGGCCGATACCGGTTGTCGTGGCCCACCGCGTGGCGACCTACGCCGATGCACTCGGGGTGACCGATGATTTCGTGCGGGTCGCCCGCCGGTATGCGCAGGGTGCCTATGGGCTGGCCTGGATGGACCTCCAGCGCAACGGCTTCGTCGACCACGTCCGCGAAGCCAACTCCGACGATCAGCCCCAGCAGGCAGCTGCGCCGGCTCCATTCGATGCCGCGCAGGTAGACCCCGAACTCGCAGCGCGGTGGGCGGCCTTCGCCGACCTTCCCGAGGGCACCCTCGGTCGGAATGTATGGGAGATGTACCACGCCCGTGGGTTCGGCCTGCCCGGAACCAAGGGCGGCGCTCCGGCCTACCTCGCGCAACACGACTTCGTGCACGTGATCGCCGACTACGGCACCAACCTCAAGGGCGAGCTCGAGGTCTTCGGGTTCATCGGTCGCGCCGACCCCGACCCCAAGGGCTTCGCGTGGCTGGCGACGCTCATCGGACTGTTCGAGACCGGCTACATCGCCAGCGCCGGGTTCTTCAACCGCGACGTGCGGGAGCGCAACATCCGGGCGCCCGGCATGAACCAGCGGGTCGCCGACGCGATCAGGCGCGGCAAGTTGGTGTGCGACCGCTACGGCGTCGACCTGTTCGAAGTGGACTATTACGAGCTGGCGGTGCGTCCGGTCGACGAGGCTCGGGAATTGTTGTCCGTGCCGCCGAAGTCGTCCGCTGCGCTCGAAGGGGGCTCTGTCGGCCTGTTCGACCTGGAAGGCATGTCCGAGAAACAGCGGCGAGTCGTCGCGCAACGTCAGGGGGGCACCACGTGAACCGCAACTTCAGCCAGACCATCACGGTGCAGTGCGCCGATCCGGCGCCGATTCTCGAGATGCTCAACGAGTGGGACCTCGCCCAGGCAACGAGCGACATCATGGGCTACATGGGCACGCGGGTCCTCGCCGACCGCGAGAAGCTGGGTCAGTACGTGATCATCGTGGACTTCGGAGTCGTCGACCCGAACGTGTCGGCCGCGGACGAAGCGGCCCGCAACAACGCCCGGCCCGAGACCAAGGAGTTCGCGGCGCGCATCCGCGAGTTCCTCGACGGCGAGCCGGAATACCACCACTTCGACGAGATCTTCCGTACGGACGTGTGACGCAGGACCATTTGATCCGAACCCTATGAAGGCGCAGTGATGCCTCAGGGGGGATTGGTTGCAACAATTCGATCGGATTGCCCGAAGAGTCTTCGAGCAGTATCTGCTTCCCGCCCACTCCCGTGACGATGTCATTTCGGAACCGTGCGCCCGCCGCACGGAGCTCCTCGACTGTGACGTCCAGGTCAGTGACCTCGAGAGTGAACCGATTCCACCCGCCCGGCTCCGGCATCGTGCCATCGGGCATCGCCTGGCCGCCCCCGCCGCCGCCCCCTACAGCACTGAGGACCAGGCGAAGATCTCCCCGCGAAAGCATGGCGAAGGTGGGTGCGGGATGCATGACCTCCTCGAAGTCGAGGAGGTCGCAGTAGAAGGAGATCGCCTCGTCGACGTCGTTCACGATGTAGCGGACGCTCACGGTGGCCATGGGTTCTCCTCCACTCGCCGCAAGTCACGCCCAAGCCCGGCGTACCCGGGACACCCCAGAGCCCTTACCCCTGAGAGGGGACGCTATGCATCTTCGAGGTTCGCGGTGGCCACGTGCGTATTCGGCGGGCACCTTGGTGCGTCCGCTACTCCTCTGTTCCACCAGGCCGGGTTCTTCTGTGCCTCCTGTGCGAGCCATTCGAAATGGTGCTTGGCCGATTTGCGTAACAACGGCAGTGTCGCGAGCCCCACCAGGGACCACCGACGGTGGCCCGGCCGCACGTCCAGAACGATTGAGCACACACTGGCGGCGCCCCAGACGTGCAAGAGAGCGCTGTAGGCGGGAAGGAGGGAGGGACTCAGTCCCTCTGCCTCCGAGAGGACGGGCAGGCCCAGCTTGTTGCGTCGCCACGGCCAGAGGATGAAATGGACGACGACGCCGGCCAGCGCGGCCCCCGAGAAGACGGCCAACAGCCGATCCCACCGCTTGTTCCCCTTCGCAGCCAGGGCGATCCACACCGGAATCTGAACGCCCCACACCGCGCCCGCCCCGACCAGCCCCAATTCAGGCTGCATCACGAGCCCGACTCCGCTCGTCAGCTCGAAGCCATGGTGCGCTGCCGTGAGAAGTGCGACGATCGCGGTCCACGGACGCCGACATGTCCGCCCCTCAGCAAATGCCATGGCCTTCATTTGACCAGAAGGCAAGCGTCTCGGCGAGGAGGACAGCTCTTCGGTCAGGGTCGTGTTGGCACCCTTGCGCCACGCTTCGGGTCAATGGATGAACCCGTTCGCTAAGGGCAGTTCGGCGACATACCCGGCCCCTGTACCACCAGAGACGCCGGACCTTCTCCCCGCCATTACCAAGGTACACCAGGGTGGGGGTCTTGCCGCAAGCACCAAAGGCGTGTTGACAATGCACGCTACGAGCCGGCCCACAGACGGTTGGCACGATCGACAGTAGGAATGGGGCGGGACCCGAGCGGTCCCAAGGAGATGGTGCACCAATGGGCAGCTATGTGCTGGGTCTCGACGAGATTGACCACACGCACGTCGCGGTCGTCGGTGGCAAGGGCGCACACCTCGGGGAGCTCGCGCGGATCGAAGGCATCCGCGTGCCGGCCGGCTTCTGCGTGACGACGGAGGCCTTCGAGCGGATCGTGGCTGAAGCGCCGTCGATCGACGAACGCCTCGATCGGCTGTCACTCCTGAGCCCCGATGACGGTGAGGCGATCCGCACGCTCAGCACGGAGATCCGCCAGAGCCTCGAAGGGGTCGCCATCCCCAACGATCTGGCGACGGCGATCACCGGCTCGCTCGCCCGGCTCGGCGAGCACGCTGCCTACGCCGTCCGATCGAGTGCGACAGCAGAAGACCTGCCATCCTTCTCCTTCGCCGGCCAGCAGGACACGTTCCTGAATGTCGTGGGGTCGCCGGCGATCTTGGACCACATCAGCCGGTGCTGGGCATCGCTCTACACCGAGCGGGCCGTCACGTATCGCCAGCGCAACGGCTTGGACCACCGGAGGGTCCACATGGCCGTGGTCGTGCAGCAGATGGTGTTCCCGCAGGCGGCCGGCGTCCTGTTCACGGCCGACCCCGTCACGTCCAACCGGAAGGTCGCTTCCGTGGAAGCCACCTTCGGCCTCGGCGAGGCCCTGGTCTCGGGTCTGGTCAACCCCGATGCCTACAAGGTGCGAGACGGCGAGGTCATCTCAAGGGTGGTCGCCACCAAGCAACTGGCCATTCAGCCCTCGCCGGTGGGCGGGACGCAGGAAGTGGCGATCGAGCCCGCGCGCCAGGTCCAGCCGGCGTTGACCGATGGGCAGGTCGTGAGGCTGGTGCGGCTGGGTCGGCGGATCGAGGAGCACTTCGGCCAACCCCAGGACATCGAGTGGTGCCTCTTCGGCGATGAGTTCCGGATCGTCCAGAGCCGGCCGATCACCACGCTCTTCCCCGTCCCCATGGCCAGCGACCAAGAGAACCACGTCTACGTCTCCGTCGGCCATCAGCAGATGATGACCGACCCCATGAAGCCGCTTGGACTCTCCTTCTGGTTGCTGACGACGCCGCGGGCGATGTCCGTGGCCGGGGGCAGATTGTTCGTCGACGTCGCGCAGGTGCTGGGTTCGCCAACGAGTCGCGCCGTCTATCTGAAGACTTTTGAGAGATCTGATCCGCTGATAGGGGACGCACTGCGCACGATCCTCGAACGCGGCGACTTCATTCCGATCCTTCCCGACGCGGGTCCGGTCAGCCCGCCGGCTGGGGGTGGCACTGCCCCGATCGAGACCGATCCCGCCATCGTCGCCGAGCTCATCGAGCACAGCGAGGCCTCCATCACGGCCTTGAAGAGCGACATCGCGACGAAGTCCGGATCGGCACTGCTCGACTTCATCCTCGCCGACGTCCAGGAACTGAAGCGGATCCTGTTCGACCCGCGGAGCCATGAGGTGTGGTTTTCGGCGATGGAGGCCACGCGGTGGCTGAACGAGCAGCTGCAGGCGTGGCTGGGCGAGAAGAACGGGGCCGACACGCTCACGAAGTCCGCGCCCCACAACGTCACGTCGGAGATGGGACTGGCACTCCTGGATGTCGCGGACGTGATCCGCCCGCATTCCGAGGTCGTGGCCTTCCTGGGCCATGTCGAGGACGAGAGCTTCTTGGACCAGCTACCCGCGCTCGAGGGTGGGAGCGAGGCCCGAGACGCCATTGGGGCCTTCCTGGAGAAGTACGGCATGCGCTGCGCCGGTGAGATCGACATCACGAGGCCACGGTGGAGCGAATGTCCCACCACACTCGTGCCGCTGCTGCTCGACAACGTCAAGAACTTCGAGGCGGGAGCAGCAGAGCGGCGCTTCGAGCAAGGCCGCCAGGAGGCCTGGGAGAAAGAACGGGAGCTGCTGGCGCGCCTGCGGGGCTTGCCGGACGGGGAGTCCAAGGCGGATGAAGCCAAATGGAGGATCGATCGGGTCCGGGCCTTCATCGGGTACCGGGAGTATCCGAAGTATGGAATGGTCAGTCGCTACTTCGTCTACAAGCAGGCTCTCATGGAAGAGGCCGAGCGCCTCGTGCAAGCCCATGTGCTTCGAGAGAAGGAAGACATCTTCTACCTCAACTTCGCGGAGCTCCACGACGTCGTGCGCACGAACCACGTCGATGACCAGCTCATCGGACATCGCAAGGACGCCTTCCGGTCGTCTCAGGCGCTGACGCCGCCCCGGGTGTTCACGTCGGATGGCGAGGTCGTTGCCGGGACCTACCGCCGCGTCGACGTCCCGGCCGGCGCGCTGGTCGGCCTACCCGTATCCGCCGGGACCGTCGAGGGCCGGGCTCGCGTCGTCCTGGACATGGCCGAAGCCGATCTCGACGCGGGCGACATCCTGGTCACCGCCTACACGGACCCCAGCTGGACGCCAGCGTTCGTGGCGATCGCGGGGCTGGTGACAGAGGTGGGAGGCCTGATGACTCATGGCGCAGTGATCGCACGGGAGTACGGCTTGCCGGCCGTCGTGGGCGTGGAGCAGGCCACCCGGCTGATCCGCGACGGGCAGCGGATCCGCGTCAATGGCACGGACGGGTACGTCGAGATCCGGCCCTAGGTTGGTTCAGTCCTCTTCAACGTGTCGACGGTGGAACATGTCCATTCCAACCGACACATGGGCATTGTCGGGGCAAACGCAAGCCGGTAATCACCCACCCCGTAGGGCAGGCACGACCCTGGCTGGAAGATTCACGGTCCGGCGTCTAAGGGCGCCCAGCAGCCCGACGTTGGTCGCCCAGCCTTGCCAGCGCTGCCTAAAGGGGAATGGTCGAGATGACGGCTCGATGAGTAATCCTCAGCGACCCCAGTAACTCAGAGCCTCGAGTACGGTACGCCCGCCAACAACGACACCAACATTGAGTGCTACGCGTCCGAGAGCATGGTGATTTCATCGCTGGCAGTGAATCCACACTTCGAGTCATCATGCGGTTCAGTCGTGAAGAAGTAGCTGTTATGAAAGCTTGATCTCAGCAGTGAGAACGCTCGCTCAGGTTCCAGGTCCGTAACGCCAGTCGCGGCGCCGCCGCGTGGATCAACGAGTCTCTGCAACAGGTCTTGACCTCGATCAGAGAGATGAGTGGCTCGAACACTCTGGCCATCAGCTTCGACACATGCGATGCGGAATTGGCGCCGAGAACCCCAGTCGTTCTGGACGAGATCAACGTGCACTAAGCCGGTCCCCATCCATGTGGTATAGCACGTGCGCGTGACCACACACATGGGAATTACTTAGCACTTTTGACTATTTGATCTGGCGGAGTGACACAAGTCTTTCAGCACGGCCGATCAACTTCGCGTAGGCATCAGCCGACAAGAGCCCACGCAACGGGCTCGACGCAGCCGAGCCGATCAACTTCTCGACAGCAGCCACCGTTGCCCCATCGAGGTCCCTCCCATGGACCATGTTGACGAAGACCGAGTTCGGATCACGGTTGGGATAATCGAATGCGAATCCATGATCAATCAGTTTCAGGCCAACCTGTCCGCCGCTTGTCGATGTAGCTGACGTGACACCGAGGTAATTCGAGTTGTCGGGGCGATCGCTGTGGGCGATCAGGTAGTCGAAGGTACCGGCCCGCTGTACCTCCAGCGTGCTCAGTGATGTCACCACGGGCGCGGGTTGCGCATACATCCAGAAGACCTGCAGCGACGATATCGACGCTGTGTTGGTGATCGGCGAGACGATGTCGCTGCGCAACACCGTGGGCGCGATGAGGTTCGGCCAGCCCAGCAGCTTCACCGTCTCCCAGGCGGCGACCTCGTTGGTGACCGCCGTGTAGCTGTGCTCGGTCCCATTGTCGGGCTTCACGTAGCACGTGACTCCTCCGACGAGGGTCACTCCGAAGCAGTTCTGGTGACCGCCACCGCCATTCACCGACGGACGAAACCGGTCCTCGATGGGTGCCGAGGCCAAGTACGCCTCGTAGTGTGCGAGGTAGCCAGTGTTCATCATCTACTTCATCCTTGCTGGTTCTGTCGCTATCTCACGTCCTCAATGTCCATGTGGCCCATCGCCGGACATTGACGACCGAATCTCGGACATTCCTGACCGACCACGCAGGGCATTGAATGACCGCTGACACTACGAGCACCCGCTCGTCGACCCGCAGCTCCCGCAGACGTAGCACGACCCGGCCCGCTGCATGGTGTTGCCGCAGTTGTAACAGAGCGGCGCGTCGAGCTGCTCCGCCCGGGCCATCGGCCGCACCGCCGGCTCGGCCGGCGCTTGGGCCACGCCACGGCTTAGGCCGTCGTCGACCAGGCCTGCCGAGGGTGTGGCCATCTCCTCGACGCCCGGCAGCGTGGGCTGTGTGCGCTCCTGCGTCGACAGGATGCCGAGCTCGGTGCGGTCCTGCATGGACAGGTAGTCGAGCGCCAGCCGGCGCGCGATGTAGTCGATCAGGCTTGTGGCGATGCGCAACTCGGGGTCGTCCGTGATGCCCGCCGGCTCGAACTTCATGTTGGCGAACTTGCGCACGAAGGTGGCCAGCGGCACGCCGTGCTGGAGTCCGAGGCTCAGCGAGATGGAGAAGGCATCCATGATCCCCGCCAGGGTCGAGCCCTGCTTGGAGACCTTGATGAACACCTCGCCCGGCCGCCCGTCCTCGTACTCGCCGACCGTCACGTAGCCCTCGCAGTCGGCCACCCGGAACGAGAACGTCTTCGAGTTGCGCTTACGGGGCAGGCGCTCGCGCACCGCACCCACGACGAGCGGTGAGTCCGCCCGCTGCCGCTCGTGGGTCAAGGCCGCCTCGAGCTCGGCGATGTGCGCCGCCGCGGCCCGCACCTTGGCTTCCGCCTCCGAGCCCGCCGGTGCGTCGTCGCCGCCCTCGACGACTGCGGCTTCCTTCTTCGTCGTCGACAGCGGCTGGGCCACCTTGCAGTTGTCGCGGTAGATGGCCACGGCCTTGATGCCCAGGCGCCAGGCGTCGATGTGCAGCTGCTCGACGTCCTCGACGCTCACGTCCTCGGGTAGGTTGACTGTCTTTGAGATGGCGCCGCTGATGAAGGGTTGCACCGCTCCCATCATGCGGATGTGCCCCGAGTAGTGGATCGGATTGTCGCCCATGGAGCAGGCGAAGACCGGCAGGTGCTCGGGGGCCAGATGCGGGGCGCCGACAATCGACATGTGCTCGTTGATGTACGCCACGATGTCCTCGGCCTGCTCAACGCCGTAGCCCAGCTTGGCTAAGGCGCGCGGCACTGTCTGGTTGACGATGGACATCGTGCCGCCGCCTACCAATTTCTTGGTCTTGACCAGTCCGAGATCGGGCTCCACTCCCGTGGTGTCACAATCCATGAGCAAGGCTATGGTCCCCGTCGGGGCCAGAACTACGGATTGCGAATTGCGCACGCCGTAGGCCTCGGCCAGGTCGACCGCTCGGTCCCACGACTCCTGCGCCGACGAAAGCAGGTCGGGGGGCACGACGTCCTCGTCGATGCGGGCTGTCTCGGCCTGGTGCATCCGCAGCACGTTGAGCATGGGCTCCCGGTTCTCGTGGTAGCCGGCGAAGGGGCCCATGCGCGCCGCGGTCCGGGCCGAGGTGGCGTACGCATGCCCCGTCAGCAATGCCGTGATGGAGGCCGCCCAGGCGCGCCCCGCGTCGGAGTCATAGGGCAGGCCCTGCGCCATGAGCAGCGCGCCGAGGTTGGCGTAGCCAATGCCGAGCTGACGGAACGCGCGCGTCGTCTCGCCGATCTTTTCCGTCGGGTAGTCGGCGTTGCCGACGATTATCTCCATCCCGGTGAACACCACGGCCACGCCCGCCTTGAAGCCCTCGACGTCGAACTCGTCGTTCTCGTCGAGGAACGTGAGCAAATTCATCGAAGCCAGATTGCAGGCTGAATTATCCAGTGAAAGGTACTCGGAACATGGGTTGCTTCCGTTGATCCGCCCGGTGTTGGGCACCGTGTGCCAGCGGTTGATCGTGGTGTCGTACTGCAGGCCCGGGTCTGCGCACTCCCAGGCCGAGTGGGCGATCTGTCGGAACAGGTCGCGGGCCGGCACCGTGCGCACGACGGAGCCGTCCGTTCTCGCGGTGAGCTCCCAATCGCGCCCGTCGAGCACGGCCTCCATGAACTCGTCGGTGACCCGCACCGAGTTGTTGGCGTTCTGGTACTGGGTCGAGTGGCTGTCCGCACCGTCGAGGTCCATGTCGAAGCCGGCGTCGCGCAGGACGCGGGCTTTGCGCTCCTCGATCGCCTTGCACCAGATGAAGTCCTCCACGTCTGGGTGGTCGGCGTCCAGGATGACCATCTTGGCAGCGCGGCGCGTCTTGCCACCGGACTTGATGGTCCCGGCCGACGCGTCGGCACCGCGCATGAAGCTCACCGGGCCCGACGCCGTGCCGCCGCCCTTTAGCAATTCGTGCGACGAGCGGATGCGCGACAAGTTCACCCCGGAACCCGAGCCGCCCTTGAAGATGGTCCCCTCCTCGGTGTACCAGTTGAGGATCGAGTCCATGGTGTCCTCGACGGAGAGGATGAAGCACGCCGCACCTTGCGCGGGCACCCCCGGCACCCCGATGTTGAACCACACCGGAGAGTTGAAGGCCGCCCTCTGGTGGATGATGAGGTACTTCAGCTCGTGGTTGAAGACCTGGGCCTCCTCGTCGTCGACGAAGTAGCCGTCCTTGATCCCCCACGCTGTCAGCGTGTCGGCCACCCGGTCGGCCACCTGGCGCAGCGACCACTCGCGCTCGTCGGTGCCGAGGGTCCCCCGGAAGTACTTCTGCGCCAGGATGTTGGTGGCGTTCACGCTCCAGGACTCGGGCACCTCGACACCCAGCTGCTCGAACGCGACGGAGCCGTCCCGGTAGTTCGTGATGCGGGCATCACGTCGTTCCCAGCGGACCTCGTCGTAGGGGTGCACGCCGTCCGTCGTGAAGTGCCGGCGGATGCCGATCTCGGATCGCTGGGGGGCGATGGCCATGGCGGGGGGTCCTCCTCGGGGGCTGGTTCTCTGGGGGCTCGGTGCTGCTCGTGCTCGGTGCTGCTGTGTACTGCCGGTCGACGCCGTCACCCCACCCCCCTCATCCCATCGCGGGGGTGTCTCACGGCACGTGCTCGGACTGGTGCACCGGAGAGGGCACGAGTCGCCTCACCACAACATATAGTGGCTGACCCTCCCCCGGGACACGAGATGCTGTGGTCATTACAGCACTGTAGTTACGCCGTTGTCAACCAAATGCCCGCAACATCTCTGCAGGTCACGGGCCGTTCGCGATTGTTTGCGCGGAAAGGGGTCGCGGCCCGCCCACCACGGCGCCGATTCCCCGCGAACGGTTAGCGTCAGCCCACCATGGCCAAGGTCGTCGCCATCGATGCGGGCACGACCGGTGTGCGCGCCCTCGCCATGGACACCCACGGGCGGGTCACCGACGTCGCCTACCGCGAGCTGACCCAGCACTTCCCCCGCCCGGGCTGGGTCGAGCACGACCCCGCAGAGATCTGGGCCGCGGTGCGGGCCACCCTCGCCGAGGTGGGTGGGCGCCTCGCCGAGGCCGGGGAAGCGGTGGCGGCCCTCGGCATCACCAACCAGCGAGAGACCCTGGTGGCCTTCGACCGCTCGACGGGGCGGCCCCTGTACCGGGCGATCGTCTGGCAGGACCGGCGCACCGCGCCGATCTGCGCCGAGCTCGCCGAGGCGGGGCACCTGCCCTTCGTGCGGGAGCGGACCGGGCTCGTCCTCGACCCCTACTTCAGCGCGACCAAGGCGGCCTGGCTGCTGCGCTCCGGCGAGCTCGCGCTCGGCCCCGGGGACGCCCGCCTCTCCTTCTGCACGGTCGACAGCTGGGTGCTGTGGAACCTCACCGGCGGCCCCGACGGCGGCACCTACGCCACCGACTCCTCCAACGCGAGCCGCACCCTCCTGCTCGATACGGCCACCCTCGCCTGGTCGCCCGAGCTGTGCGACCTCTTCGGGGTCCCCGTGCACAGCCTGCCCGAGGTGCGCCCGTCCGCCGGCCGCTTCGGCACCGCCGCGCTCGCCGACCTCGGTCCCGCGGCGGCCGTGCTCGACGGGGTCCCGGTCTCGGGCGTGCTGGGCGACCAGCAGGCCGCGCTCTTCGGACAGGCCTGCTTCGAGCCCGGCATGGTCAAGGTCACCTACGGCACCGGGAGCTTCGTGCTCGCCAACGCCGGACCGGAGCGCCCGCCGGCGCCCGACGGGCTGACCGTCAGCTGCGCCTGGGACCTCGGCGCGCACGCACCGGCCGACGGACGGGTCGCCTACGCGCTCGAGGGCTCGGCCTTCGTGTCGGGCGCGGCGATCCAATGGTTGCGCGACGGGCTCGGCATCATCTCGGAGGCGGCCGAGGTCGGCCCGCTGGCGGCGTCGGTCCCCGACAGCGGCGGCGTCACCTTCGTCCCCGCCCTGACCGGCCTCGGCAGCCCGCAGTGGGACCCCGCGGCCCGCGGCATCGTGACCGGTCTCACCCGCGGCGCGGGCCGGGCCCAGATCGCCCGCGCCTGCGTGGAGGCGATGGCGTTCCAGGTGCGTGACATGACCGATGTCATGGCCGCCGCCTCCCCCCGCCCACTGTCCGCGCTGCGGGCGGACGGGGGTGCCGCCGCCATGGACCTCCTCCTTGCGCTCCAGGCCGAGCAGAGCCGCATGCCGGTGGCGCGTCCACGGTCGCTCGAGTCGACGGCCCTCGGTGCCGCCACCGTCGCCGGCCTGGCCGAGGGCGTGTGGTCCTCACTCGGTGAGTTGGCCGCACTGTGGCAGGCCGATGCCGTCTTCGAGCCCAGCCTGCCGGTGGAGCTCGCCGATGCCGCCCACGCGGTGTGGCGCCGGGCGGTCGAGAAGTCGATGGGCTGGGCCGATTCCGCGATGGGGTGACGGTAGGGAGGCGCCGGGCGCCTCCCGAGGGGGCAAGGGGCCGAACTGGTCGAAATAAAACAAGTGTTTTCTTGTTATATTGGGGTGCAGTCGATCGAGAGCAGCGGTGACGCCGCTCGGAAGGGTGGGCAGCCATGGGCGTGGCCATCGTGACAGGAGCATCCCGGGGGCTCGGGGAGGCGTTGGCGACGGGGCTGGCGGGAGCCGGCTGGTCGCTGGTGATCGACGGACGGGACCAGGCGACACTCCAGGAGGCTGCCGACCGCATCCGCGCCCAGGCGGCGCCCGGGGCCCGTCTGGTCGCGCTGACCGGTGACGTCACCGATGCCGACCACCGGCACGAGCTCACCGGAGCGGCATTCGAGCTCGGCGGCCTCGACCTCGTCGTCAACAACGCCGGGACCCTCGGCGCCTCGCCGCTCCCCTCGCTCGCCGACTACCCGCTGGGTGACCTGCGCGTCGCCTTCGAGGTCAACGTCGTGGCTCCCCTCGGACTGCTGCAGGACGCGCTCCCGCTCCTGCTCGACGCGCCGCACCCGCGCGTGCTCAACGTCACGTCGGACGCCGCCGTCGAGGCCTACGAGGGCTGGGGCGGCTACGGCGCCGGGAAGGCGGCACTCGAGCACCTGGGCGCCGTCCTGGCCGCCGAGTTCCCCGCGCTCACGGTCTGGTCGGTCGACCCCGGCGACCTGCGCACCGTCATGCACCAGGCCGCCTTCCCCGGTGAGGACATCTCCGACCGGCCCGAGCCGGCCACCGTGGTGCCCGCCTTCCTGGAGCTGATCTCGAGCGGGCGCCCCAGCGGCCGCTACCGGGCCGCCGAGCTGGCGGCCGCCGGAGCAATGGCATGAGCGCTCTGGCCGCTCCGTCGATCGAGACGGAGGCCCGGCCCCGCCTTCCGGCGCTGCATCCGCTCACCTTCGCGCTCCCGCCCGAGCTCGAGGCGCCGGCACCCCCCGAGTACCGGGGCATGACCCGCGACGCCGTGCGCATGCTCGTGGCCACCAGGTCGGACGGCGCGCTGGTCCATTCCCACTTCTCCGAATTGCCTCGCTTCCTCGACGAGGGTGACCTGGTCGTGATCAACACGTCGGGGACCCTGGCCGCCGAGGTGGACGGCACGGCGCCCGACGACTCCGCGGTCCAGGTGCATCTGTCGTCCCGGCTGCCGGCCGGGCTGTGGACGGTCGAGATGCGGCGCGACGGCGAGGCCGACCTCGGCGCAGCCCGGGGTGACACCATCGCGCTCCCCGACGGCGGGCAGGTCGCGCTGCTCGCCCCCTACTCTCCCGGACCGGGCGGGGCCGGCGTGCGCCTGTGGGTCTCCCGGGTGGAGACGCCCGAGCGCCTGTACAGCTTCCTGGCCCGCCATGGCCGGCCCATCCGCTACGGCTACGTGCGCGGCAGCTACCCGATCAGCGCCTACCAGAACGTCTACGCCACCGAGCCGGGATCCGCCGAGATGCCGAGCGCCGGCCGCCCCTTCACTCCCGAGGTGTTGACCCGCCTGGTGGCCAAGGGGGTCGGCGTGGCCCCGGTCCTGCTGCACACCGGCGTCGCGTCCCTCGAAGCCAGCGAGCCGCCCTACGCCGAGTACTTCAGGGTGTCGCTGCCCACCGCGCACCGGATCAACGACACCCGCCGCTCCGGTGGCCGCGTCATCGCCATCGGGACCACGGTGGTGCGCGCGCTCGAGTCCGTCGTCGACGAACATGGCCACGTGCACCCGAGCGTGGGATGGACCGAGACCATCGTGTCGCCCGAGCGGCCCGTCCGCTCCGTCGACGGGTTCCTCACCGGGTGGCACGAGCCCGAGGCCTCGCACCTCGCCATGCTCGAGGCCATCGCGGGGCGGCCCCTGCTGGAGGCGTCCTATGCCGCCGCGCTGGCCCAGGGGTACCTCTGGCACGAGTTCGGCGACGTCCACCTGATCCTGCCGTGACGGCACGCGACGCAGCCACCGAGCGCGCGGCGCCCGAGTCGCCGCTGCAGCAGCTGCCCACGACCCGGCGCGCCATCCTCAACCTCTTGAAGCGCCAGGGACCGCTCGACGCCGTCGCCGTGGCCGCAGCGCTCTCGCTCACACCCGCCGCCGTGCGCCTGCAGCTGACCCGCCTGGAAGCGGACGGGTTGCTCACCCACCACGACGAGATTCCCGAAGGGGCCGGGCGAGGGCGTCCCCGCCACCTGTACGAGCTGACGGCGGCGGCAGAGTCGCTCTACCCGAAGCGCTACGGCGACCTCACCACCGAGCTCCTCGGCTATCTCGGCGGGCCGGACGCCGCCCAGGTCGACGAGCTCTTCGAGCAGCGCCGGCGGCGGCGCGTCGCCGGTGCGCTGCCCCGGACAGCCGACCTCCCCTTCGACGAGCAGGTGGCAGCGCTCACCGCCATCCTCGACGAGGACGGCTACCTGGCCGAGGCGGAGCGCCTGGAGGACGGCAGCTGGCGCATCACCGAGCACAACTGCGCCATCCTCACCGTTGCGCACGGGTTCTCACAGGCCTGCACGAGCGAGCTGTCCTTCATCCGCGACGCGCTGCCGGGGGCGACGGTGCGCCGGGTGGCGCACCTCATGGACGGCGCGCACGTGTGCGCCTACGTCGTCAGCCCGCCGGCGCCGTAGAGTCCGCGGCCCTGATCTCCAGGACGGACACGCCGTCCACCTCGTGGATCTCGCTCTGCAGGAGCTCGATGAGATGGTGGCCACCGATCTCGACGACGAACTCGTCGACCGCGTGGCCCTCCCTGCGCTCCAAGATGTTGATGGCCACGATGTCGCCGCCGACGGCCCCGATCCGGCTGGCCACCAGACCGAGCGCGCCGGGCCGGTCGGGCAGCGCGATCCGCACGACGTAGCCAGCCATGGCGCAAACGTTAGGCGGTCAATGTGAACTGCCTGTTTCGAAACGCTTACGAATCGCCTGGGCTGCGGCTTCGCCCAGGCTCAGCCCGCGCTCGAGCGTGCGGGCACGTACTCGTCGATGTACTCACGCTCGGAGAGCCGGGCGATCTCGCGCATGAGCCCGTCGGTGAATGAGCGGCATTCGGTATGGTCGTGGTTCTCCAGCGGGTCGTCGGGATTCTCGGGCGGATTCATCTGCATTGACTTGCCGAAGCGGATGATCACCGTCTTGAAGGGCCGCATCACGTTGGAGTTGACCGGCTGCACCTCGACCGTCCCGATGACGCCGACGGGGACCACCGGCACGCCGCATTCGCGGGACAGCCGCGTGACACCGGTTCGGCCCTTGTGCACGTACTGGTCCAGCGTGCGCGTGCCTTCGGGGTAGAGGCCGAGGACCCGCCCCTTCCCGAGCACGTCGTTGCGGGCGGTCTCGAGAGCCCGCTCCGAGGCGCTGCCCCCGGTCCGGCGGATCGGGATCTGCCCCGCCGCCCGGAAGAACCAGGCCGTCTTCCACGAGTCGAAGTACTCCGCCTTGGCGAGGAAGGTCACCTTGCGCCGGACCACGAGGGGGATGAAGAACGAGTCGCAGAACGATTGGTGGTTGGCCGCCAACACGACCGGACCGTGTTTGGGGATGTTCTCCCTGCCTTCCACCTTGACGCGCCACAGCAGGAAGAAGATCGGGGTCAGGACCGCCTTGAGCACCCAGTACGTCACAAGCCAAAGGTACCCCCCGCCGGACGGGGCCGCACCGGGGGGCCCGCTGTGCTGAACTGCGGTGCCGATCACCCAAGGGGAGGGAGCTGCACCCGTGACGAGCGAGACCCTGACCGCCGAGCCGTTCATAGACGGGTTGTACTTCGGGGAGTGCCCGCGCTGGCACGAGGGCCGCTTGTGGTACTCGGACTTCTTCGACAACAAGGTCTTCTCGGTGTCGCCCGAGGGTGACCGCCGGGTCGAGGTGTCCTTCGACGGCGAGCCGGCTGGGCTCGGGTGGCTCCCCGACGGACGGCTCCTCGTCAACTCCCGCCTCGACCGCGCCATCATGCGACGCGAGGACGACGGGGGCTTCGTGCGGCACGGCGAACTGGAGCCCTGGGCGACCTGGCACGCCAACGACATGGTGGTGGCGTCCAACGGTCAGGCCTACGCCGGCAATTTCGGGTTCGATCTCGACGGCCTCTACGACGGCACGGTCGAAGCGACCGCCATCACCGCGGCCTCGCTGGTGCGCGTGGACCCCGACGGAACCAGCCACGAAGCGGCGACGGACCTCCAGTTCCCCAACGGCGCGGTCATCACCGACGACGGCGCCACGCTGATCATCGCCGAGAGCATGGGCGGCCGCCTGACCGCGTTCGACCGCCAGTCGGACGGCGCGTTGACGAACCGGCGCGAGTGGGCGGCCCTCTCGGGCGTCGCGCCCGACGGCATCTGCCTGTGCGCCGACGGCTCCGTCTGGGTCGCCAACGCGCTGGCCCCCGAGTGCCTCCGCGTGGCCGAGGGCGGGGAGGTGCTCGAGCGCGTCGCCACCTCCATGAACTGCTACGCCTGCATGCTGGGCGACGACGACCGGCGCACCCTTTATCTGGTTGTTGCGGCCGACAGCCACGCCGCCAAGGCGCACGCGGCGCGCCACGGCGCGTTGGAGAAGGTGCGGACGACCGTGCCCGGCGCCGGCTTGCCCTGAACCCGGCTCGCCATGGACCCGGCTCGCCCCGGCCCGGGCGAGACCTGAGCCCGGCTAGCTGTTCTAGCCCAGCTTGGTCAGGGCGCCACGCAAGTTGCGCACGGCCTGGCCGATGCGCTGCTCGTTCTCAATGAGGGCGAAGCGGACATGGCCGTCGCCGCCGGGGCCGAACCCGACACCGGGCGAGGTGGCGACATCCGCCTCGCTGACCAGGTACTTCGAGAACTCGAGCGAGCCCATCTCGCGGTAGGGCTCCGGGATGGGCGCCCACACGAACATCGTCCCCTTGGGCGGCACCAGGTGCCACCCCATGCGGTCGAGACCCTCGCAAAGGGTGTCGCGGCGCGAGCGGTAGATCGTGTTGATCTCCTTGGGGTAGTCCGGCGCCTCGTTCATCGCGACGATGGCGGCGATCTGAATGGGCTGGAACGTCCCGTAGTCGAGGTACGTCTTGAGCTTGGTGAGCGCCTGGACGATCTCGCGGTTGCCGACGACGAAGCCGACCCGCCAACCGGCCATGGAGAACGACTTGGTCATGGTGTAGATCTCGACCGCGACGTCGATGGCCCCGGGCACCTGCAGGATGGAGGGCGGATCGTACCCGTCGAACCCGAGGTCGGCGTAGGCGAAGTCGTGCACCAGCACGACCTCGTGCTCGCGTGCGAAGGCCACGAGGCGCTCCATGAAGGACAGGTCGACACAGGCGGTGGTCGGGTTGTGCGGGAACGAGAGCACGATGACGCGTGGCTTGGGCCACGACTCCTCCCACGCGCTCATGAGCCCGTCGAAGAAGGCATCGCCGGGGTCGGGCGCGCCGCCCTCGTCCTCGGTCGGGACGGCCGGGCCCTGGAGCGGGACCTGGCGCACGTCGGCACCGGCGAACAGCGGCCCCCAGATGTGGATCGGGTAGGACGGCGAAGGCACCAGCGCGGTGTCGCCGGGGCCGACCAGCACCCACATCAGGTGGGAGAAGCCCTCCTTGGCGCCGATCGTCGTGACCACCTCGTGCTCGGGGTCGAGCTCCACCGCGAACTTGCGCCGGTAGAGGTCGGTGATGGCGCTGCGGAGCTTGGGGATGCCGCGGGACGCGGAGTAGCGGTGGTTGCGCGGGTTGTGGGCCGCCTCGGCCAGCTTTCCCACCGCCACGTCGGGCGAGGGCAGGTCGGGGTTGCCGAAGCCGAGGTCGATCACGTCACGCCCGGCTCGCCGCGACGTCGCTTTCAGGTCGTTGATGGTGGCGAAGACGTAGGGCGGCAGCCCGTTGATGCGGCGAAACTCCATCGTGGAAGTCTAGGGTCCGGCCCCCGGCCCCCCGGACCCCGGGCCGGTGTCGAGCGCACGCGCCGCAGCCGCCAGCTCCCCGACGTCGACCGGCCAGCCGAACACGGCCCAGGTCGCACCCGCCTCGTGCAGCCCACGCAGCGTCTCGGCGACCGTCGGCGACGCCTTCGGCGGGGGCCCGGCCCAGGTGACCTCCACCCCGTCGGCGGACCGCTGCGCCACCAGAGCGGGTTCCGCGTCCCACAGGTTGAGTGCGGCGCCCGCGGCGCGGGCCTCTTGCGTGCGCCCGTCCGCCCCGCCGGCCACCCAGACAGTCAGCCCCATGCCCACCAGATGGCGGGCCAGGTCCACCAACTCGGCTCGGCGCTCGGCCGCTGGCGCAAAGGGGATGCCGTAGGCGACGTTCTCCTGCTCGCTCTGCCGGTCGCCGGTGCCGAGGCCGGCGATCACTCGACCCGGGGCCAGCCGGTCCAGCGCAACGAACTGCGCCGCCAGCACGGAGTTGGGCACCAGGCCCACCCGCGCCACCAGGGTGCCGAGAAAGGGACCCTCGCCCGTCCGGCGCGGCGGGTCGAGGACGGACGCCAGCGCGCCGAGGACCGGGAAGGGGGCCAGGGCCGGGCGCTCGGGCTGGCCCAGGGGCCAGATGTGGTCGTAGCAGAACAGACCGTCCACCCCGGCGGCCACCGACTCGGATGCGGCGGCATACGCGTCGTCGGGCGTGTCGCGGAAGGTCGGCAGCACGACGCCGGTCCGGATCACCTCGCCGACCTCACCACATCGCCTTCACCACAGACCACCTTGGCGCGCGGCCAGCGCGGCACCCATGGCGCCGGCGCGCTCGCCGAACGCGGCCGGCACGATCGCCACCGCCGGTCGCCGCCCGCCACCCTCGACGAGCTCGCCGAAGGTGGCACGCGCCACGTCGACCAGGAGGTCGCCGGCGCGGACGACCCCGCCACCGAGCACGAAGCACTCCGGGTCCAGCGCGGCGGCCAGGTTGGCCAGGCCGAAGCCGATCCACCACCCGACCTCGCCGATGACCTGGCGCGCTGCCGGGTCGCCGGCCGCGGCGGCGGCCGAGACGTCCTCGCCGCGCACGCTCTCGGGGTCCCCCCCGGCCAGTCGTACCACCTCGCTCAGCCTCCCGGCGAGCGCCGCCTCGCGCGCCAGCACCCCGAGCCCGGCGCCGGACGCGAAGCGCTCCCAGCAGCCCCGGCGCCCGCAGGGGCAGGCAGGCCCGGCGGGGTCCACGACCATGTGTCCGATTTCGCCGGCGAAACCGGACGCGCCGACCTGCACGCGCCCGTCCGACACGATCCCTCCCCCGATGCCCGTGCCGAGCGTCACCATCACGAGGTCGCGGTAGCCGCGGGCGGCGCCCAGGCGGTGCTCGGCCAGCACGGCGAGATTGGCGTCGTTCTCAATGACGACGCTCCGGCCCGGCAGACGGCCTCCGATGAGCTCGGTCCAGTCCACGCCGTGGGCCTGCGGCAGGTTCGGGGCGAAGCACAGCCGGCCCCGGCGGTCGACCATGCCCGGAGCCCCGACCCCGACCGGCACGCCGCCTTCGGCGCCGAGATCGTCGTCGAGCTCGACGACAACCTGCGCCACGACGTCGGCCACGTTGCTGCCCACGATCTCCTGGGTGCCCATCGGCGTGGGGACGCGGGCCTCGGCGAGGACGTCGTTGGCAGAGCCGATCGCGACACCCAGGACCTTCGTCCCACCGATATCCACGCCGTAGGTGACGCCGGCCAGCGCCGGCGGGCCCCCGACCCGGCTCACGAGGTGGACTCGACCCGTGCCTTCAGCTCTCGCATGGCCGTCGCCATGATGCGGCTCGTGGCGCGCATCTTTATGAACCCGGGGATCGGCACGCGCAACTCCGCCTCGAGGTGGTACGTCACGTCGGTGCTGCCCCCGTCGCCCGGATCGAAGACGTAGCTGCCGTCGAGCTTGGTGGTGATGTCGCCCTGTGTCAGCTTCCAGGCCAGCACGTGGGGTGCCTCGGAGTAGTCGTAGGCCAGGGTGTAGCTCGTGCTGCGCCCGAAGGCGGCGGCACGGAAGGTCACCAGGAGCGGGCGCCCCTGGTCGTCGCGGTCCTTGACCTCGATCTCCTTGATATCGGCGGCCCATTCGGGGTAGCGCTCCAGGTCGGCCGCGACCTCGAAGCAGCGCTCGGGCGCTGCCGCCACCGAGATGTGCTCTGTCGCTGTGTCGGCCACGGTCAGTGCTTCCTTCCTGTCCTGAGCTGCCGCTGGGTAGTGCGTCAGATTGCCACTCCAGCCACCGCCTCGGCCAGCCTAGAAGCGAGAACGTCGTTGTCGAAGGATTCCTGCACCCTGGCTCGGGCGGCCCGGCCCATCCGGCGCCGGCGAGTCGGGTCCGCCAGCAGGCTGCGCAGGGCTTCCGCTACGGCGCCAGGGTCCGCCGGGTCCCCCACGACCAGGCCCGTCACCCCGTCGAGCACGGCCTCGGACGCACCGCCGCTGTCACCGGCGATCTGGGGAACGCCCGCCGCCGCCGCCTCGAGGAACACGATGCCGAATCCCTCCTGCTCGAGTCCGAGCCAGCGGCTCCGACACGCCATCACGAACACGTCGGCGGCGCCCAGGAGGCCCGCCCGGTCCTCGTCGCTGACCCGTCCGAGCACGCGGACCGTCGCCGGGCTCGCCTCCCCGAGGCCGCGCAGGTGTGCCAGCTCCCGCCCGTCCCCGGCGATCGCCACCACCAGGTCGGGATAGGAGGGGGCCAGCCGGCCGGCGGCCTCGATGAGCACGTCCATCCCCTTGCGAGGCACGAGCCGGCTGACGCTGACAACGAGCGGTCCGGCCGCGGGCAGGTCGAGTCGGGCCCGGACGGCGCGGCGCTCGGCGGCCTTGAGCGGGCTGATGGCGCCGGCGTCCACTCCGGGCGGGACTTCGACCACCGGCGCCGTCAGGCCCGGCGCGGCGTGGCGCGCCTCTGCAGCCGGGTAGCTGCCGGCGGACACGACCAGTCGCGCGCCCCTGAGCACGCGGGCCAACGCGGCGCGGGACCCGGGCAGGCGGCCGGGCACGGTGACCTCCGCCCCGTGCAGGATCACGCCGTAGGGGACGCCCAGGTGAGGCCCCAGCAGCCCGAGCGGGAGCGCGGGATCCAACAGGACCATGTCGATCCCGTTGTCCCGCACGCAGGTGCGCACCGCGGCGAGGGCCCCCGCCGTCGGGAAGAAAAGGATGGGGGCCCGCACCCGCTCGATGTGGACGCCGCGGGCGGCCTGCTCGGCATCGAACGCGCCGGCACCGTCGTCGGACGACGCGGTGAGCACGACGTAGGAGGCCGGGTCGAGCCGCCTCCACAGCTCCCAGAGATAGTTCTGGATCCCGCCCACCTTGGGCGGGAAGTCGTTGGTGACGAGGAGGTGGCGCTTCACCGCGGGCACGGGTACCCGCACTGCGCCCGGGACGGCGCCCGCCCCCGGTCAGCCGGTCTGCGTGCTGAAGCGCAGCGTCGGCACCAGGCCGGCGCGCTCGAGCATCCGCATGGCGCGTGCCTCGTCGGCATCGATGACCACGGCGTCGTCGGGCTCCCTCCCCAGGAGGAAGCTGACGACGCAGTCGTCACAGGCCGCGGTCTCGCGCAGCGCGCAGCAGTCGCAGTCAATGGTGAGCCCGCCCTCGGGCTCGGTCGCGGTGCCCATGTCGGTGTCCCTGGAAATCGGCATGACGATGACCCTCTCTGTTGGGGCCAAGCATGACGAGAGGGTGTGACACGGCCCGCTCCACCGCTACCCGCTGCGCAGGGCGGCCAGCGCGATCCGCAGCGTCTGGTCCAGGCCCCAGGCCACGCTCTCGGTGCGCACGGCGTCCGCGGCGGCGACCACGAGGAACGGCGGCCCGCTCACCCGGTAGTCCGCGAATGCATTCGAGCTCATCACGACGTCGACACCGGCGGCCGCACCATCGGCGGCCAATGCGGCGATGGCCGCGGCGTCCTCTTCCTCCGGGCTCCGTGTCACGACGGCCAGCCGTGCCGCGCCACCCAGTCCGGTCTGCACCTCGGGCAGGCCCTCCCACAGGTCGCGGCAGCCGAGGCACCCCGCCGAGAGGAAGAGGAGCAGAACCGGGTCGGCGGCCTCCTCCACCTCGACGCGGAACGCGGCACCGTCGGTGCCGACCCCGACGACGTCGTGGGGACGAGTGGTCGGACGGTCGGTGTAGGTGGGGATGGGGCGGAGCCGGCTCAGGATCTCCGCCGGCGGCTCCTTCATGACACCTTGGAGGCTGCGCCCGGCTCGCTCTCCTCGTCGTCCGCGAGCTCGACGACGCTCCTCCCGTGGCCGCACCAGCGGCACACCACCTCGTCCACCTGGCGGGAGAGCACCTCGGTGTCCTCGACGACGAGGTCGCCGCCGACGGTGTAGTGGTGGAAGGCCTTCGTGCGTTCGGAGACGGTGACGTCGAAGCGGGTGAGGTTGCCGCAACCGTCGCACCTGTATCGAGGGGCGCTCACGCACCCCACGGTAGTCCGCGGCGCCGTGCCGCCCTCCCGCCTCGGGCCCTCAGATGCGGTTGAGCAGCTCGCTCTTCTTGGCGGCGAACTCCTCCTCGGAGAGGATGCCGCGCTTGCGCAGGTCGTCGAGCTCAATGAGGCGGTCCCGGAGCTCGAAGGGGACGGCCCCTTGTGAGGGCGTGCCGGCCGGCACCGGACCTGGTCCCTGACGCTCTTGCGAGCCGCCGACCCCGAAGGGTGGGGTGTCGTGGTCGTGGTCGCGCTGGGCGTCGTCGTACTGCTCGTCGCGGCGCGCACCGCGGCGCTGCCCGTAGGGCAGCATGTCCGGGGGGACGGCCTCGCGGTGGCCGCCCCCGACGATCTCGTTGATCTGCGAATTGATGACGCGCTGCACGACGGCGGGCTTGCGCATGTACTCGAGCGTCATGGAGTCGTCCTCGCCTTGCACGTCGATCACGAGGCTGCCCGTGCCGAGGATCCGCTCGATCAGCTCCTGCCTGATGTTGACCTCGGTGATGCGCTGCAGGCGCAGCTGCACGGTGTCGCGCCCGAAGATGCCCTGGCGCACGAGGATGCGGGTCGACGTCAGTGCGACGTCGTAGGAGCGCCAGCGGACGAAGCGGCCCAACAGCCAGAGCCCGGGCACGAGGGCGATGAAGAGGAAGGGGTAGTTGGTCCACCCCGGCGGGTTGTGCCACACGATGAGCAGGGCGATGACCGCCGCCCACACGGCGATTGAGGTGAAGAGAGGCCCGAACAGGAAGATCCAGTGCGGGCGCAGCTCGGCCAGGAGCTCCTCGTCGTCGTTGAGGAACTTCCGAGGCAGAGGCATCGGGGAAAGCGTACCGGCGGCGCCCGCCGCCGGAGGGCACGCTCGGTGCCGGGTTGCACACTCGACGCGGCGCCTACCCTGGGCGCATGCCCTACGCCGAAGTGCCCGCCGACGAGGTCAAGGCACGCATCGCCCGCGGCGAGGACGTCTTCCTCCTGGACGTGCGCGAGCCGGACGAAGTGGCGGAGTGGGCCTACCCGATCGGTGTGAACATCCCCCTCGGCCAGCTGGGCGAGCGGCTGGACGAGCTCCCGCGGGACGTCCCGATCGTGGTGGCCTGCCACGTCGGCGGGCGTTCGGCCGCCGCCGCCAAAGCGCTCAGCGATGCAGGGTGGACGGCCGAGAACCTCACCGGCGGCGCCGTCGCTTGGGTGGCCGGGGAGGCCGACACATAGCGCTCGGGCAGCGCTAACCCGTAGAGCCTTCGGGCGTCCCCGAGCCGGATCCGACCGGGGTCGCCAGCCCGTGCACCATAGCGTTGGCGAAGCGGAAGGCCCCCGAGGAGTAGACCGGGCAGGACCGGTGCACCACGGTCACCGGGCAGAAGTGGATGCCGTCGGCGGAACGGACCACGTTGGACCGGACGCCATCGACCACCGGGCCCGTGCACGGCTCCCCGATGAAGCAGGGCAACGTCTGGGCATAGGTTCCGTCCGGCTCTTCCACGGCGGCGCCGGCATCGACGAACGTCACGTGCTGCGGGTCGGCAGCCGCGATGGTCGCGTACAGGAAGTTGAGCGCTTCGGGGTGCGGATCGGACTGCTGGTGCTGGCGCGTGACCGGGGCGCCGACCAGGAAGACATGGGCTCCGGCGCGTGCCCAGAGAGCGATCGCCGCCATGGTGTCGGCTCGGTACTTGGCGAGGTACGCCGGTGTGCCGTAGCTGAGGCCCGCCATGCACGGCGTCATGGCGTTCCCGCTGAACTCCAACATCGCGGCCTCGACGTGCATGGTTGCAGCCACCTTGCGCATCTTGGCCATCCAGTCACAGACCGCCGTACCGCCATACGACGAGTAGAAGGTCGTGTTGGCGGTGTCGTTAGCCGCCAGGAGCAACTTGAAGTAGGGCTCGGCCTGCATGGCTAACGAGTCGCCGTACACGGCGACTCGGGCCGGGTACAACTTCGGGATGGGGGTGACCTCGCTGGGCACGGAACGCTGCGAGGTCCCCGAGGTCGTCGGGTGGTCCGAGCACGCAGCGAGCACGGCCACCGCCGACGCGAGGAATGCCAGGACGACGACACGTCGGCGAGTAGCTGAAAGGCGTCTCATGGTTCTCACGAGAATGCGCTGCCGGTCAGGGCGCAGACAGGGCACAAGGTCACATCGGGATTGCTCACGCAGCCGGCCGCGCTGCCCGCGGCGTCTTGGTAGGGCTGATGGGGATCGAACCCACGATCCAAGGATTATGAGTGAGGGGCAGTCCGAGGGTGACGACTCGCAGGAGAACTAGACAAAAGCCCTGTACATAATCGGGAACTATGTACGGTCGCTCTCCTGGCTTGGGTCAATAACCGGCGCACTTCGCGTCCGGACGCGTCTGCAAGGCACCGATTTGGGACAGCGGGAACGTACTGTCGGCAACGTGAATGGATTGGTACAAGCCGTCAACCCCGATCACGGCTGGATTGTCGCTGGCGTAATTCTGTCGATAGCGATCCTCGCCGTCGCAAGACTAACCCTCTGGTTCACCGTTCTGTGCGCACAAAACAGATTATGACGCCTCCCCACGCGTTTGTGATCGCCGGCGACGCCGCGACCGTTTTGAGAGTGACTCAGAACCGAGGAACACGCGGTGGGCCGGCGCGTAAGGCACTGCAGGCCGGACACAATCTCCATCAGTAGGAGAACCTAGAACGCGCTGACCACCGGTTTGTTGAGCATGATGCCGCCCATCGACCCGAGGAAGCTCGCATCACCAAAGGAGAAGACGCCACCATCAGCGGCCACGGTCCAGTAGCCGCCTCCGTCTTCGGTGCTCTTGATCGCTACCATCGGTTGGTTGAGCGTTTGACCGCCCATTGAACCGTGGAAGACCGCGTCGCCGTAGGAAAAAATTCCACCGTCTGAGGCAATGAGCCAGTATCCTTCGCCATCGGCGGTTGGCGTCATTTCTACGATGGGTTTGTTTAGCGTCAAGGAACCAGTCGAGCCGTAGAAGGCCGCGTCGCCGTAGGAAAAGATCCCACCGTCTGACGCCACCAACCAGTAACCGCGTCCATCAGGGGTCGATGCCATGCCAACGATGGGTTTGTTGAGGCGTTTGCCTCCTTTTGAGCCGTGGAAGGCCGCGTCGCCGTAGGAGAAGATCCCGCCGTCGGACGCCACCAACCAGTAGCCGAGGCCATCTGGGGTTGACGCCATGGCGACGATGGGTGCATTGAGCGGTTGCCCTCCCGTGGATCCATAGAACCCGGCACTACCGAATGAGAACACGCCGCCGTCGGACGCCACTGTCCAGTACCCTGGCTGCCCACTTACCGGCACCCCGCCGACCATCGGTCGGTTGAGCGGTTGCCCACCCATCGACCCGAAGAACTGCGTGCCAAAGGTGAAGATGCCGCCGTCGGACGCGAGCTCGGTGTAACCCGCAGCGCCACCGCTACTCGACCCGCCAGGACCTGGGCCGCCAGGACCTGGGCCGCCAGGACCTGTGCCTGGTGTCGCCGCCGTAATGATCCGGATGGCGTCGATATCCACAGAGGTGTAGAACTCGACATGGATAGTGGAAGCTCGAACTAGTTCAACCCGGTCCCCCTCATTCTCGAGGCCTCCCGGTGCCTCGTAGGCGGTACCAGGAGCACCAAGGTTGGCGTTCGTGGCAGACAAAGTTGACGTCGTTACGATCACGCCAAGGATGGGCGCGCTAAAAGTGAGTGTGGCGGTGTAGGGGTAGTGCTTGTCAGGCTCTCCCACGGGGTTGGAGTACATGAAGTAACTGTCAACGGCGATACCCGCGGAAAGAGTGCTTGGGGTGAGATTGCCAATTCCGGAGTAGTTCGTTGGGAAGCTCGAGCCTGGCGTGATGTCTATCGGTGTGGTCGTCGGGAGAACGAAGCTGGTTCGTTCCGTGAAGAAATTAATTGTCGTGTTGCTTTGACCTGTTGCGGAGGAAACTACTGGGGGCGGTGACTGGAACAGCACAGGCCCGGACGCAGCGATGACCGATGCGCCGCTTTCGCCTGGATCGGCCAGGAGTACACCAAGGGCACAGATCAGGAGCGCCAAGACTGAAGTTGCCACCGCTAGGTAACGCAGTGGCGAGAATGTGACCGCGCCTTTGGGCCGATAGCTGTGGGTCACCCTGAATTCCCTCCAGTAGAGCCCGCCATGCTACCCACGTCGCAAAAATTCGTGCAAGCCGATGAGGGTGCAGAATGGATCATCGATACATCACGTCCTCCCGCGGGACATGGAGTTGACCGGCACGCCTCAGCCAAACGCGGACCCTCAAACGCCTCTGGCAGGACGACTGTTTCTCAGGCCGCCGAGCAATCGACCCCCACACGGACCGACGCGGTCGTGGCGCTCGGACGAGACCACTGGACGGCCGCGAGAGCCGCTGTAGGCGTCCCAGAGACGCACTTCATGAACTCCGACATTTCGCCGGATCTGTGGCCGCACAGGCTGGCGCCACTACCCGCGACCTCATGACGCACGCGGCGGATCGCCTGGCCGCGACTTCGCGTCCGTTCGCGTCCGAGGCGAAGGGCAAGGACAAGTCTCTGTCCAAGAACCATCATCTACCAGCGACTTCAGTAGGGCTGGTGGGGATCGAACCCACGACCCAAGGATTATGAGTCCTCTGCTCTGACCACTGAGCTACAGCCCCACGGTGGGTTCTAGCCGACGGCGGGCACCGGGGACCGCCTTCATGGGCGCAGACGCCCCTTTGGCCACGCCGCCCGGCATGATGGTGCGCCGTGAGCACGGTCCCGGAGGACACGGCGCCACCGGCTCCGAGCCCGGCGGGCACACGCTGGACGGAGCGGCTCGGGCCGTGGCTCCTCGTCGCCCTCGCCATCGGGTGGGGCCTGTGGGAGCTCCGCCCCGAGCTGCGAGCGGTGCCGTACCTCGACGACAGCTCCCTGCACCAGCAGATGGTGCGGTTCGCAGCGGACCGACTACGAGAGGGCCATCAACCGTTGACGAGCTGGTTCCCGTATCTCGGCCTCGGGTCACCGCAGTTCCTGCACTACCAGAGCCTGCCGGCGACGCTGTCGGGAGCGGTCGGCACCGCGTTCGACCCCGACACCGTCTTCCGCTGGTCGCTGTACCTGCTCCTCGCCCTGTGGCCGGTCAGCGTGTACTGGAGTGCCCGCCTGTTCGGCCTGACCCGCTGGACGGCTGCGTCCGCCGCCGCCATCTCGCCGTTCCTCGCCTCGGCGGCCGGCATCGGCTACGAGACCAAGGCCTACGTCTGGGTCGGCTACGGCGTGTGGACGCAGCTGTGGGCGTCGTGGACCCTGCCGCTCGCGTGGGGCTTCACCTACCGCGCGCTCTCGTCGTTGCGCGCCGCATTTCCCGCCGTCCTCTTCATCATGGTGACGGTCGCCCTGCACTTCGAGACGGGCTACCTCGCGTTCGTGCCCCTCGTGGTGTGGCCCTTCATCGTCCCCTCCGACCTCTGGCGCCGGCTGGGCCGCTCGCTGACATTGGGGGCGGCCGCGCTGGCCGCATCGGCCTGGGTCATCGTCCCGCTGCTCGACCAGTCCCACTGGGCGGCCCGCAACCAGGTGCTCGGCCGCACCGGCCTGGAGAACGGCTACGGCGCGCGGCAGATGCTGTCGTGGCTCCTCGGCGGCCACCTCTACGACGACGGGCGATGGCCCGTCGTCACGATCCTGGTGGCGGTCGGCCTCGCGGTGTGCGTCGCGCGCTGGCGCACCAACATCGCGGGCCGGGCCCTGGTGAGCATCTGGGTGGTCACCCTGCTCATGACCTTCGGGCGGACGACGTTCGGGGGCCTCTATGGGATCCTCCCCGGGAGCAGTGACATCTTCATCAGGCGCTTCCAGATGGGCGTGCAGCTCTCGGGCCTCCTGCTGGCCGGCATCGGCGCCGTCTTCGTGGGCCGCGCCGTGCTCGAAGCGGCCCTGCGCCTGTTCCCCGAGGAACGCAGGGGGTGGGCTGCGGAGCCGGTCGGGCGCAGCCTCGTCGCAGGGCTGTGCGTCATCGGGCTCGTCCTCGTGCTCGCACCGGCCTGGAGCGCGCTCGACACCTACGACGGGCACAACGCGACGAACATCGGGCTGCAGGCCGGCGCGGACGCCCAGGAGTCGCCCCAGATCGACGGTTTGCTCGCCTACGTCCGCGACCATCCGAAGGGCCGTGTGTACGCGGGCAGCCCGACGAACTGGGGCCAGACCTTCCTCGTCGGGGCGGTGCCTGTCTTCAAGTACCTGGAGGCCAAGAACGTCGACGAGGTCGGGTACACACTGCGGACGGCGTCGTTGATGACCGATCCCGAGTACTTCTTCGACGACGCCAACCCGGGGGACTACCCGCTCTTCGGCATCGGGTACATGATCATCCCCGAGACCGCGACCCCCCCGGTCCCGGCGCAGCGTGTCCGCTGTTCGGGCGACTACTGCCTGTGGGCACTGCCCAAGCCCGGCTACTTCCACGTGTACGACACGACCGGCGTCCTCACCGCGACGCGGGCCAACGTCGGCTCGCAGAGCCAGGCACTGCTCGGCTCGCCGCTGCTCGGCGAGCAGCGCGACCTGACGGTGGCCTTCAACGGCCACCCGGCCTCCACCCCGAGCGCAGCGGGAGCCAGCAGCCTCAGCGGGTCGCCCGGGCGCGTCGTCACCGAGCACGCGGACCTGCAGAACGGCGCCGCACAAGCCGTCGTCACGACAAACCGGCGGGCGACCGTCGTGCTCAGCGCCTCCTACGACCCGGGATGGAGCGCCACGGTGGACGGGACTCCCACCCCCACCGTGATGGTGGCGCCCGCCCTGGTGGGCGTCGTCGTCGGCCCGGGCCTGCATCGGGTCACGTTCCGCTACGCCGGCTACGGGTCCTACGACGGCCTGTTCGTCCTCGCACTCGTGGTGCTGGCGATCCTCGGGCTGGCGCCGATCATCTGGCGACGCACCAGGGGCACCACTACCGTGTGAGCACTCCGACACGCGCGGCGACCGGCGCCTGCAGCCCCGGGGGAGGTTCGAGGTGTCCGTGCCGAGCCCGCAGCCGTCGTCGCCCAGTCCCAGCCCCGCCGACGTCGTCGTCGAGTTCCTGCGCGCTTGGGGTCGATACGACGTCGACGGCGCGCTCGACCTCGTGTCCGAGGACCTGGTCTACGCCAACGTCTCGCTCCCGACCATTCACGGACGTGAGCGGCTGGAACGACTCGCCCGTCGCGTGATGCGTCCCGACCGCATGGGCTTCAACGTCTTCTTCAACCACGTCGCGACCGACGGCGACGTCGTGCTGACCGACCGGATTGACGAGCTGACGTTCCGCCGTTTCGCCACGAGGTTCTGGGTGTACGGACGCTTCGAGATGCGCGACGGCCGGATCGCGGTGTGGCGCGACTCGTTCGACTGGCTCGACGTGACCATCGGCAACCTGCGCGGCCTGGCCGGTCTCGTGCGGCCGTCCCTGAACCGGCGGATGCCCGAGAGCTGATCGCCCGGACGGGCCTCTTGCCAGGGGACCGGGCATTGCGGCCCGCAGGCTTGCGAAGGGACCGCGCATTGCAGCCTGGCGGGCCTGGGCCGGCCTACTGCAGGTAGCCCTCCACGGTGTCGGGCGGGCGCGGCAGCACGCCGTCGGGGTCCTGCCCGGCGCTGCGCTTGGCCCGGCGCTGGCGCAGCAGGTCCCACATCTGGTCCAAGGTGACCTCGAGCTCGCGCTTGCGCTGCAGCTCGGCGTCGCTGAGCCCCTCGCCGACATGCGCCTCCTCCAGGCGCTGCTCCTCCTCGGCCAGCAGGCTGATCCGCTTCACGATCTCCTCGTCGTCCATGTGCGCTCCTGTCGCCGGGTCCGCGGCCACTGAGGACGGGCCTCCGTGACCGCGGCCAGTCTGCCCGGCCTTACGCGGCCGCGCCCAACTCGCCCGCCGACGCCGGCGCCGCGGCCTCCGTGCCCGCACCCGACAATGCGGGTGTGAGCACGTCGGCGATGGTGGCGGCCAGGTGGAACGTCATGACGTCGCGCACCTCCTCGGGGACATCCTCGAGGTCGGGGCCGTTGCGCTCGGGCAGGACCACCTCGGTGAGCCCGGCCCGGTGCGCGGCGAGCACCTTCTGCTTGACGCCACCGATGGGCAGCACCCGGCCCTGCAGGGTGACCTCGCCGGTCATGCCCACGACGGAGCGGACCGGGACGCCCCGGAGCAGGCTGACGAGCGCGGTGGTCATGGTGACCCCGGCCGACGGCCCGTCCTTGGGCACGGCCCCTGCGGGCACGTGGACGTGGAAGCGCTTGCCCGTGAAGGCGCCGGGATCGATCCCGAGCTCCCCGGCGTGCGAGCGCACGTAGGAGAGCGCGATCTCCGCCGACTCCTTCATGACGTCACCGAGCTGGCCCGTGAGCGTGAGCCCCTCGGGGCCGTCGGACACGCTGGCCTCGACGAAGAGGACGTCGCCCCCGGCGCCCGTCACGGCCAGGCCGGTGACCACACCGGGCACGCTGGTCCGGTCGGCCGCCTCGAAGAAGAAGTGAGGCCGTCCGAGCCAACCCCGCACGTCGTCAGCTTCGACGGCGACCGGGGCCTGGCGCTCGCCCGAGGCGAGCTTGGTGGCCACCTTGCGCAGCAGCTTGCCGAGCTCACGCTCGAGGTTCCGCACGCCGGCCTCCCGGGTGTAGTCGGCCACGATGGCACGCAGCGCCTCGTCGCTGATCTGGACCTCGTCCTCGCGGAGCGCCGCCCGGGTGAGCTGGCGGCCCACCAGGTGGTGCTTGGCGATGGAGACCTTCTCGGTCTCGGTGTAGCCGTCAATCCGGATGACCTCCATGCGGTCGAGCAGTGGCCCGGGGACCGTCTCGCTCACGTTGGCGGTGGCGATGAACAGCACTCGCGACAGGTCGAGGTCGACCTCCAGGTAGTGGTCACGGAACGTGTGGTTCTGCGCCGGGTCGAGCACCTCGAGCAACGCCGAGGAGGGGTCGCCCCGGTAGTCGGCACCGATCTTGTCGACCTCGTCGAGGATGATGACCGGGTTCATGGTCCCCGCCTCGCGCAGGGCGCGCACCAGGCGGCCCGGCTGGGCCCCCACGTAGGTGCGGCGGTGGCCGCGGATCTCGGCCTCGTCGCGCACGCCGCCGAGCGAGATGCGGACGAACTTGCGCCCGAGGGCGCTCGCCACCGACTCACCGAGCGACGTCTTGCCGACGCCGGGAGGCCCGACGAGGGTCAAGATGGCCCCCGACCCGCGCCCGTCCACCGGCGCCAGCCCGCGCTCGGCCTGCAGCTTGCGCACGGCGAGGTGCTCGAGGATGCGCTCCTTCACGTCCTCCAGCCCGTCGTGGTCGGCCTCCAGGATGCGCGAGGCCTCGGCGATGTCGAGGCGATCCTCGGACTCGACGCCCCAGGGGAGCTCGAGCACGGTGTCGAGCCACGTGCGGATCCAGCCCGTCTCGGGGCTCTGGTCGCTGGTGCGCTCCAGCTTGTCGACCTCGCGCTCCACGGCCTTGCGCACGTGCTCGGGCAGCTCGCGGGCCTCGATCTTGGCCCGGTAGTCGTCGGGGTCGGCGTCGTCGCCGTCGCCACTGATCTGGCCGAGCTCCTTGCGGATGGCATCGAGCTGGCGGCGCAGCAGGAATTCGCGCTGCGTCTTCTCCATGCCCTCCTCGACGTCGGTCTTGATCTTCTCGCGCAACGCCAGGTCGGCCAGGGTGTCGCGGGCCCACCCGAGCACGAGGCGCAGGCGCGCTTCGACGTCGAGCGTCTCGAGCACCTCGACCTTCTGGGTCAACGAGAGGTCGGGCGAGTAGCCCGACACGTCGGCCAGCCGGCTCGGCTCGGTGATCTCGCGCAGCTGGGCGGCGATGCGCCCGGCGCCGCGGGAATGCAGGATGTTCTCGGTCACGGCGCGGTACTCCCGGGCCAGCTCGTTGACGGCGGCACTGGGCTCGGGCTCGTCCAACGGCTCGGCCTCGACCCAGAGCGCGTCCCCGGTGCCGGGGACGCCCGTGCCGATGACGGCGCGCCGGTCACCCCGGATGGCCACGGCCGGCAGACCGCCGGGCAGGTCGCCCTCCTCCATCACCTCGGAGATCACGCCGACGCTGGCGAAGCGCCCCTCAATGTGGGGCACGAGCAGCAAGCGGCCGCCCGCGGAGCGCGCGGCCTCGACGGCGGCCCGGGCCTCGTCGGACTCGAGGGCCATCGTGAAGACCATCCCCGGCAGCACCACCCCTGACTTGAGGGGGAGCAATGGGAGTGTCACATTCTCGTTCGTCATCGGGCTGTCCTTTTGTGATGCCGTAACGGCAATTCCTCTGACTGGTCAACCATATGGGTGGAGCAGTCATTCCCGTACGGGTCCGGCCCCCGACCCGGATTGGGGCAGGTCGGCGGGGCGGCCGGGCCAACGGGCTGCCTACGCTGGGCGCATGGACGGATCGACTGAGCCGGACCCCCGGCAGGCAGGGGGGACCACCCTGGCGCCGTCGCGGCCGGAGCCCGACCTCGACGAGGGCGACCACGACCGCATGGCCCACATCGTCCTGGAGGGCTACACCCCCAAAGGGGGCGACTTCGTCTCCACCGGGCCGAGCGTGGTCGAGGGCATGGTCAACCAGACCGCGGTGCGGGCCCTGTGCGGCAAGGAGTGGGTCCCGGGACGCAACCCGGCCCGCTATGGCCTCTGCCCCACCTGCAAGGAGATCGCCCAGTCGATGGGGTGGCAGATCCCATCGTCGTGACCCCGCCGGGAGCCGGCCGGCGCCCGCCCTGTGCCGAGCGTTCCCGGCCCAGCTACCGTGCGGCCAACCGATCGACCGTGGGCGCCGGACGGGCCGCCCAGAGGGAGCCACGTTGGCACAGGTCAGCTTCGACGCTGTCACCAAGCGCTTCGGCGAGACCACGGCGGTCGACGGGCTGACGCTGGAGGTCCCCGACGGCGAGCTGCTCGTGCTGCTGGGCTCGTCGGGTTGCGGCAAGACGACGGCGCTGCGCCTCGTGGCCGGCCTCGAGGAGCTCTCCGACGGCACCGTCTCCATCGGCGATCGGGTCGTCAACGACATCGACCCCAAGGACCGCGACGTGGCCATGGTCTTCCAGAGCTACGCCCTCTACCCGCACCTCACGGTGGGCAAGAACATCGAGTTCCCGCTCCGCCAGCGCGGCGTCGACAAGGAAGAGCGCGCGACCAAGGTCAAACGGGCGGCGGAGACGCTCGGCCTGGGTGAGCTGACCGGCCGCAAGCCGGCCCAGCTCTCGGGGGGCCAGCGCCAACGCGTCGCGCTGGCCCGGGCGATCGTGCGCGAGCCCCTGGTCTTCTTGATGGACGAGCCGCTGTCCAACCTCGACGCCGCGCTGCGCGTGCAGACCCGGGCCGACATCGTCGAGCTGCAGAGCCGGCTCAAGACCACGACGCTCTACGTGACGCACGACCAGGTCGAGGCGATGACGATGGGCCACCGCATCGCGGTCATGAGCGAGGGCCGGCTCCAGCAGGTGGCCACGCCCGAGGACCTGTACGCCCGCCCGGAAAACGCGTTCGTGGCCCACTTCCTCGGCAGCCCGGGCATGAACCTGATTGAAGGGATGCTGGTCGAGAGCGGGCCGGCCGAGACCGGGGGCGGCGACGGGCGCGGGACGCTGTGCGTCGCCTTCCAGGGAGCCTCGGTGCCGCTGCCCCCCGAGGTGGCGGACACGATCCGGGGCGCCGGGCCTGACGTCGTGCTCGGCCTCCGGCCCGAGTCGCTCCACCTGAGCCCCGACGGCGCCATCGCGGCCAGCGTGATCATCGTCGAGCTGCTCGGCGCCGAGACCCATGTGATCTGCCAGACCGAGACCGGCGCCCGGGTCATTGTGCGCCAGGGTGCGGCCGCGGCACGGCCCGGCATCGGCGAGGCCGTGCGCATCGCCGTCAACCCCGACCCCGAGGCGTACCACGTCTTCGACGCCGCCACAGGCGGCCGACTGGGGGGAGCGTGACTGTCGCGAGCGCTCCGGTCGAGGCTCCGGCGCCGGAGCCCGAGCCGGCTCCCGCGGTGACGCACGACCGAGGCGGCCTGCGGGCCCGTCTGCGCAAGGAGGCTGCGCTGGCCTACCTGCTGCTCGTCCCCGCCATGGTGCTCTTCGGGGTGTTCTCCTTCTATCCCTTCGTGCGCAACTTCAAGCTCATGCTGTACGAGACGCCGCCGGTCCCTGGGCTGCCGGCGCGCTACGTCGGCCTGCACCAGATCATCCCCACCATCACGTCGACACAGTTCACCCAGAGCCTGGTCACCACGATCGTCTTCGTGGTCCTCGTCGTGCCGATCAGCCTCATGCTCGGGCTGGCGCTCGCCGTGGCGGCCCACCGCAAGCTGAAGGGCATGACGGTCTACCGGGTGATCTTCTCCTCGACCGTGGTCAGCTCCGTCGCCGTCGCCTCGGTCGTCTTCGGGACGCTGCTCAACCCAGTCGTCGGGCTGCTCCCCTGGCTCGGCATCAACCCAACCCCGCCCGCCCTCGAGAGCACGACGTGGGCCCTGCCCTCCGTGGCGCTCATCACCATCTGGCAGTTCCTCGGGCTCTCGTTCATCATCATGTCGGCTGGGCTGCAGTCGGTTCCCGACGAGCTGCTCGAGGCGGCCCGCATCGACGGCGCCGGCTCATGGACGAGGTTCTGGCGCATGACCGTGCCGCTGCTCTCTCCCACCATCTTCTTCGCGGTGGTCGTGAGCACGATTTACGCCTTCCAGGCCTTCGGCGCGGTCGACATCCTCATCGGCCCCCAGAACGCAGCCCGGCTGCACACCAACGTGCTGATCTACAACATCGTCAACACGAACACCATCGACCAGAACCCGGGGGCCGCCGCCATCATGGCCACCGTCCTGTTCTTCATCATCCTCGGGCTCACCCTCCTGCAGCTGCGCTTCCTGGAACGGCGGGTGAGCTATGCCCGCTGACACGCTGACCGACGCGCCTGCTGCCGACCAGCCACCAGCCGAGCCACCCGCCGAACCACCAGCTGTGGCTCCGGCGCACCACCGGCCGCGGCGGCGGCTGCGGACGATCGGGAGCTACACGATCCTCTCGGCGGCCGCCATCGTGGTCGTCTTCCCGATCTACATCACGATCGTCAACTCCCTGCTGGCGCCGGACCAGCTCGTCCAGCAGCCGCCGCCACTCGTCCCGACCAACCCCCAATGGCACAACTACACCTCGGCATGGACGACCGGGCAGATGTCCAAGTACATGGCGACCTCGGCCATCATGACGGCCGTCATCGTGGTCGGGCAGCTGGTCACCTCCATCCTCGCCGCCTACGCCTTCGCGTTCCTGCGCTTCCCCTTCAAACGCACCCTGTTCGTGATCTGTCTCACCACGCTGATGATCCCGCTCGAGGTGACGTTCATCACGAATCTCGACACGGTCACCACGTTGCACTGGTTCAACTCGTACGAAGGCCTGGCGATCCCCTTCCTCGCCACCGGGTTCGGCATCTTCCTGCTGCGCCAGGCCTTCCTGCAGATCCCCCGCGACCTGCAGGAGGCGGCCCAGCTCGATGGGTACGGGCACCTGCGCTTCATGACCCGGGTCGCCGTGCCGCTCGCCCGCCCCTCGCTCGCGGCCCTCGCCGTGTTCTCGTTCCTCGGCGCCTGGAACCAATACCTCTGGCCACTCGTCTCGACCGGTGGCTCGACGCCCCTCTACACCGTGCAGCTCGGCTTGAAGCAGCTCCTCGGCAGCCAGGTGTCCCAGATCCCGGTTTCGCTGGCCGGCGCCGTCATCGCGTTCGTCCCGCTCGTGATCCTGCTCCTCATCTTCCAGAAGCAGCTGGTGCGCAGCCTGACGGCGGGCGCGGTCAAGTAGCGGGCGGCAGCCACCGCGGTGGCTCCGGTGCTAGGCAATAGGCATGCGGACCACTCGCCTCTCCCGACTCACTGCCGCGGCCCTAATCATGGCGTCGGCCACCAGTGCCACCACGGCCGCCATCGTCGCTGCCGGTGCGCCAGCGGCCGGCGCGGCCACCAAGCTTCCCGCCTGCAACCTCAAGGCCCTCGCCAACCACAAGGGCGTGGTCAGCATCGATTTCTGGGAGTCCGCCAACAGCGCCAACCTCACGACGCTGCAGGCGATCACCAGCGCATTCAACTCGTCGCAGTCCAAGGTGCACGTGACGCTGGTCACCCAGTCGGGATACGACGACACGTGGCAGAAGTATCTGGCCGGCCTCTCCAACGGGCAGCTGCCGGCCGCGGCGCAGCTCGAGGACCAGCGCACCCAGGCCGCCATCGACACCGGCTCGTTCCTCCCGGTCCAGTCGTGCATGAACGCCGCCAAGTACTCGACGAGCGACTACCTGCCTCGTCCCCTCGCCTACTGGAAGGTGAACGGCGTGCAGTGGGCTCTGCCCTTCGCCGTCTCGGCGCCGATCCTCTACTACAACCAGAACGCCTTCACGAAGGCCGGGATCAGCGGTCCCCCGGCCACGCTCTCCCAGATGGTGGCCGATGCCAAGACGCTCAAGGCCTCGGGCAGCGGCATGGGCCTCGTCCTCGACCCCTGGCACCTCGAGACGTGGCTGGCCACGGCAAACACGCTGTTCGTGAACAACAAGAACGGCCGTGGCGCCCGGGCGACGGCCGGCGTATTCAACAACAAGACGTCGGTCTCCATCTTCAGCCAGCTCAAGCAGCTCGTGACCTCGGGTGACGCCACCACCAACCCGTCGACGGGCCCCAACGAGTACGACAACCTGCTGGGCATCGGCAGCGGCAAGTACGGCATGACGCTCGAGACGTCGGCCGCACTTGGCACGGTGACCCAGCTTCTGGGACAAGGGCAGTACTCCAACGTGAAGCTGGGCATCGGGGCCTTCCCGGTCTACAGCTCGTCGGTGCAGGGCGGGGTCGAGCCAGGGGGCTCGGGCGTCTACATCTCGAACAAGGTGCCCGCCCTGCAGCAGGCCGCCGCCTGGCAGTACCTGTCCTACATCTGCAACACCCAGTCGCAGGCCACCTGGGCGGCGGGCACGGGGTACATCCCGGTACGCAAGTCCTCGGCGAAGACGGCGACGGTCCAGCACCTGTGGGTCACCAACCCGGGGTACAAGGTCGCGTACAACGAGATCAACAACGGCGCCAACACGCCGGCGACCTCGGGCTCGGTCATCGGCCCCTACGCCGGCGTGCGAACCGACATCTTGAACGCCGAGATCTCGATGTTCACCGGCGGCGTGTCGGCCTCCAACGCCGTGAAGTCCGCCCAGTCGAACGTCAACAGCACCATCTCGAGCTACAACAGCCGGCTCGGACTCTCGTAGCGGCGGGCGGGGCCGGGGAGGCCGGGGCGCGAAAAAGCGCACGTCGATGGCCGCGCACTGAACGGCGCACAGACGAGCGCTCCGTGAACGATGACGCCGAGGAGCCGTTTTCTGTAGAGCCGAAAGTCACAATGCTCTCGAGAAACCTGCTCCTCGAGCTGAGACTTCGCTACCATCGCCGGACGGACCAGGTGCTCCGCAGTGTGGTCGGGCATGTGTTGGAGGAACGGGATGGTCATTCAGGACTCGATGCCGGTCGAGACGGTCGGCATGAGCGCGTACCGTGTGATGTTCGAGCACAGCTCCGAGGGCGTGCTCTTCTCGACCCCCGACGGGCGGATCAGCGCCGCCAATCCGGCGGCGTGCGCACTCCTCGAGATGACGGCCGAGGAGATCTGCGGGCTGGGCACCGACGGCCTGGTCGACCTGGAGGACCCCCGTTGGACGATCGCGGTCGCCGAGCGGGACCGCAACGGGATGTCCGTGGGGGTGGCCCGGCTGCGCCGGGGAGACGGCCGGATGATCGACGTGGAAGTGACGTCACGCCGGTTCCGGGACGCCGACGGATCGGTCCAGATCTTGAGCATTCTCCACGACGTAGCGGGCCGGGTGGCGACCCAGCTCGAGATCGATGAGCTGAGCGCCCGTGTGCTGGAGCTCTCCCGCGGTGACGAGCTGACCGGCTTCCGAAATCGCCGCGGGTTCATCGCCGACGGCAGCCGACTGCTCCAATTCGCCGATCTCGAGATGGCCGACGTCCAGGTCATGTTCGCGGACGTCGACAATGTGACGGCGCTGAACACCAGCCTGGGCCACCAGGCCGGTGACGCCGCGTTGCAGGCGGTGGCCCGGGCGCTGTCCGTCGGCTTCCGCAAGGGCGACGTGCTGGCCCGCATCGGCGGCACTCAGTTCCTGGTCCTGGCGCTCAACCTCGGGGCACCAGAGCGCGCGGCCATCACGAGCCGGATTGAGCAGCACCTCGCGTCCCCCGAGACGGTCGACTTCGTCGGCGCCGAGGTCGAGGTGTGGCTCGGGTGGACGACGCGGCGCTCCGGCGACGGCGGGTCGCTCGAGGAGCTGCTGACCAGGTCCGACTGGGCCATGCTGGAGGCTCGTGACGCCCGGCGCTGGGTCGACCGGCCACTCCGCCTGAACTTGCCCGCCTGAACCCGGCCGCCTGACGCTGGCGCCAGAACCTCCTGGCCGCCCTGCGGGGGCCTCAACTCGGGTTCCACCTCTGCGCCGGCCGGAGCCTGCGCTGGCCGGAGCCTGCGCCGGCCGGACCCCGCGCCGTCCGCAGCCTGCCGGGAGTTGTTTTCAAAACTGTAAGCCGCCGCGGCATTGCTTATAGTTCCGGAAACGGCGGCCTGCCGTCTCACCCCTCCTCTCCGCTTCACCACTTCTGGCCTGGGGATTCACAATACCCGACTATCTCACTTGTATTTAGTAATCCGCGTGTATTACTGTGGTCAGATGCACGAAACCGCTCCCCACCCACACGCGCCCGGTCACGTCCCGGCGCCGTCCCGGCTGCGCCCCCGGAGAATGGTCGCCGTCGGCGCCCTGACCCTCTCGGCCCTGACCCTCTCGGCCCTGCCCGCGAGCGCCCAGTCCGGCGGCAGCGTCAACCTCGTCGCCTACTCAACCCCGAAGCCCGCCTACACCGTGCTCGCCACCGACTTCGCCAAGACGAAGACGGGCGCCGGCGTCACGGTCTCACCCTCCTTCGGACCGTCGGGCACCCAGGCCACCTCGGTGGTCGACGGCCTGCCCGCCGACCTCGTCAACTTCTCGCTCGAGCCCGACATCACGAAGCTCGTCAAGGCCGGCCTCGTCTCGAGCGCGTGGAACAAGGGCGCCACCAAGGGCATGGTGACAGACTCCATCGTCTCCTTCGTGGTGCGCCCCGGCAATCCCAAGCACATCACCACCTGGGCCGACCTCGTGAAGTCCGGCGTCCAAGTGATCACGCCCAACGTGTTCAGCTCTGGCAGCGCGAAGTGGAACATCATGGCGGCCTACGGCGCCCAGATCACGCAGGGCAAGACGCCCGCGCAGGCCCAGGCATACCTCTCGAAGCTGCTGCACAACGCGGTAGCGCAGCCATCGAGCGCCAGCGCCGCCCTGCAGACGTTCCTCTCGGGCCAAGGCGACGTGCTCCTCGACTACGAGGACGACGCGCTGTACGCCAAGGGCAAGGGGGAGCCGGTCACCATCGTGACGCCGCCGCAGACGATCCTGATCCAGAACCCGATCGCGGTGACCAAGACCGCCAGCTCGGCCGCGAAGGCTTTCCTGACCTACCTCCTCTCCCCCGCCGGCCAGACCGTCTGGGGCAAGCAGGGCTACCGACCGGTGCTGCCGTCGGTGGCGGCCAAGTTCAAGTTCCCCCAGCCCAAGACGTTGTTCACCATCAAAAAGTTCGGGGGCTGGACCGCTGTCAACACGAAATTCTTCGATCCGCAGACCGGCATCGTGGCCAAGGTCGAGCAGTCGCTCGGCGTCTCCACCGCCAGCGGATAGCGGCCGCGCCCCATGAGTAGTACGGGTGCCATCGCCGACCTGGGTCTACCGGGCGGCGACCGCGCGCCCGCAGACCCCCGGCCGGGGCGGGGACGCTGGCGCCGCCCCCCCACGGCGCCTCCCCCGGCCCTGGTCGCGGCGGGCCGGATCGCCGGCCGGGTCGGCGGCCCGGCTCTCGCCGTCACGTACCTGTCACTCCTCGTCCTCCTCCCCTTGGCGGCGTTGCTCACCAACGCATTCAGTGGCGGCTGGGGTGCGTTCTGGGCCGCCGTCACGCAGCCCGAAGCTGTCGCCGCCCTGGAGTTGACGCTGGGGATTGCGTTCGCGGTGGCCGTGATCAATTCCGTCGCCGGCCTTGCCATCGCCTGGGTGCTGGTACGCGACGACTTCCGGGGCAAGGCGCTGGTGAGCGCGGTCATCGACCTGCCGTTCGCGCTGCCGACCATCGTGGCCGGGCTCACCCTGCTGGCGCTCTACGGCCCGAACAGCCCGTTCCACTTGAATCTGGCCGGCACCCGCCTCGGCGTCGGCGCCGCGCTGCTCTTCGTGACGCTGCCGTTCTGCGTCCGCAGCGTCCAACCGGTTCTGGCCGAGCTCGATGCGGAGACCGAGGAGGCGGCCTCCTCCCTCGGGGCCAGCCACCGCCAGGTCCTCCGCCGCGTGATCCTGCCCAGCGTCCTGCCGTCGGTGCTGGCGGGCGCCGGGCTCGCCTTTGCCCGGGCCGTCGGCGAGTTCGGCTCCATCGTGCTGATCTCGGGCAACCTCCCCTTCAAGACCGAGGTCGCCTCCTCGTGGATCTACAGCCTGTCCCAGAGCGACGCCCTTCCGGCCGCCAGCGCGGTCTCGGTCGTGCTCATCGCCATCTCACTGCTGGTGCTGATCGCCATCGGCTGGGCGCGCCGCCGTTTCGACGTTCCCGACACGGTATGAGGCGCACCCGCTGGCGCCTGCCCCTGCGCTTCGCCGTGCTGGGCTATCTGGCCCTCCTTGTCGTCCTGCCGGTGGCCACCGTGTTCTACCGCGCCTTTCAACACGGACTCGGAGCGGCGTGGGACGCCATCACCACGCCGGACGCCCTGCATGCGCTCGTGCTCACGCTCATCGTGGCCGCCATCGCGGTGCCGCTGAACACGGTCTTCGGCGTCGGCGTCTCGCTCATCCTCGCCCGCCATCGCTTCCCGGGGGCCTGGCTGCTCGATGCGATGATCGACATCCCCCTTGCCATTTCCCCTGTCGTCATCGGGCTGTCACTCATCCTCGTCTACGGCCGCACAGGATGGTTCGGCAACTGGTTGAACGCCCACGACATCACCGTCATTTACGCCGTGCCCGGCATCGTCCTGGCCGCCGCCGCGATCTCCTTGCCCTACGTCGTCCGCGAAGTCCTGCCCGTCCTCCAGGAAATCGGTACGGAGCAGGAGCAGGCCGCCCGCACGCTCGGAGCCGGGCCCCTCGCCGTGTTCCGCCGCATCACCCTGCCGAACATCCGACGCGGCCTGGCCTACGGCGTCACGCTCACCACGGCCCGCGTGCTCGGTGAGTTCGGCGCGGTCGCTATCGTCTCTGGTGCCATCGCCGGGAGGACACAGACCTTGCCCCTGTTCATCGCCGCCGGCATCGACAACCTCGATACCACGAGCGCCTACGTCGGCGCCGTGGCGCTGTGCCTCTCCGCCTTGATTCTCCTGATCCTCCTCACGGTGACCGACCGCAAACGGGACGACTGGCACGCGAAGGCGGCTGCGTGAGCATCCACGTCGAAGGGATCTCCAAGCGTTTTGGCGACGCCACCGCCCTCGACGACGTGTCCCTCGATGTGCCGTCGGGGTCACTCACTGCGCTGCTCGGGCCGAGCGGCGGCGGCAAGTCGACGCTGTTGCGCATAATCGCCGGCTTGGACACACCCGACACCGGCACAGTCCGGATTGAGGGGGAGGACCTGACGGGAGCCCCAGCCCGCAGCCGTGGGGTCGGGTTCTGCTTCCAGCACTATGCGCCGTTCCGCCACCTGACCGTCCGCCGCAACGTGGCCTTCGGGCTCGAAATCCGGCGCCGCCCCAAGGCCGAGATCAAGGCGCGGGTGGACGAGCTGCTCGAGCTGGTCGGGCTCGCGCATCTCGGTGATCGCTACCCGTCCCAGCTCTCGGGCGGCCAGCGCCAGCGCATGGCCCTCGCCCGGGCGCTCGCCATTGAGCCCAAGGTCCTGTTGCTGGACGAGCCCTTCGGGGCCCTCGACGCGCAGGTCCGCACGCAGCTGCGCCGATGGCTGCGGGATCTCCACGACACCCTGCACGTGACGACCGTGCTCGTCACGCACGACCAGGAGGAGGCCATGGAGGTGGCGGACCGCCTGGCCATCGTCAATCACGGCCGGCTGGAACAGGTGGGCACCCCGGCCGAGATGTACGACCATCCGGCCAACGAGTTCGTGCTCACCTTCCTCGGCCCGGCCACACGACTGGGCGGCGAATGGGTGCGGCCGCACGACCTCGTGCTCCACCGCGTCGAGGACGGGAAGCCGACCGCCACTGCGGTGGAGGGCACGGTGTCCCGCGTCACCCACCTCGGTTTCGAGGTCAGGGTGGACGTGAATCTCGACCGCGGTGGCGAATGCTGGGTCCAGCTCAGCCGCGGCAGCGCATCGGAGCTCAAGGTGGTGGCGGGTCAGGGCGTGTGGGTGGCGCGGGTGGACACGACGGCGCCGGACCGGTTCCCGATTCTCAGCGCGTGACCGCTGGCGCCTTGCGCCGGTCCCTGGTCATACAGTGTCGCTATCGACCTGAATGAGGTCGATCGGCACGAGCGGGAGCTCGGGCCGTCCTGTGACGGGAGAACGTATGCCCGATCGAGATGCGAGCGAGACAGAGGACTCCGAGCCGGCTGGCGAGCCCGAGAGCGAGCGTGACCGGCTCGATCGTCACGTCGACGAGCAGGAGGAGGATTCCTTCCCTGCTTCTGATCCCCACGCAGACTGGTCCGGACCGGCCAGCTGACCGGGACTATGCCTCCATCGAGGACATGCATGGTGCCGGGGAACTCATCGCGGCCGACGCGAGCTTCAAACGCCCGGCGTGACGACCCAGACGGCGTTCCGCAAGATCGCCTAGGCAACCGTCACATGGCCGGCACCGGGTGATTTCGATCATCCGGTTGACGTCGCCACGAGACGCGGGCGGCGGCGCCGGGATGGGTGCCGTCGCTTCGCTCTGGCAGCTCGGAACAGCTGGAGTGTTCGCTCGCGGAGCCACCGCCAACCCGGCTTCCGTGATCTAATGAGCCATGTTCTACGTCCTGATCTTCAGCATCCTGGCCGTCCTCCTCATCGTCATCGGCATCTCTACGTACCAACGCCGGCATCGGAGCCTCGAACGCGAGGAGGCGCACGTCCCGGGCGGGAACGTCACGCACAGCGACGCCATCCACAACGACTCGGCCCGTCGCCAGCGCAAGGCGAAGCGAGCACAGTCGCAGCACGACCGGCGCAAGCGCCACTGATCGACCAAAACCCCGACACCTAGCGTCTAGGGCACGGTTGCCCGTCGGAGCCCGGTGTGGCCCGCGACGTCGCCAGCGCCGGAGAGCTACGGGGTAGAGCGAGCGCGACCGCCGGCAGGGTCGATCGAGATCCCCTCTGCAGAGAACGTGATGGTCATTCCCTCACAGGCAGCCTGTACCCGCTCGCTGCCGGCGCCCCAGCTCCTCTGCGCATCGGCGACCAGCAACTCCAATTGGTCGTCGGTGTGGTACGGATCATGGTGGAAGAGCAGCAACTTTTCGACCTCAGACATGCGGGCGAAATCGACGACGTGTGCGATAGCCGAGTGGCCCCATCCGACGTGGTGGGGATACTCGCCGTCGCCGTACTGCGCGTCATGGAGCAGCACGTCGGCGCGATGGGCGAGGTGGTAGCCGCTGACCCATTCGCCGTTGCTGCCGGACAGGCCCACGCCGAGCCCGGGCTCGTGATCGGGCAGGTAGACGACGGAGCGCCCCTGTTCCTCTATGCGGTAGCCGACGGTCGGACCCTGGTGGGTGACCAACGACGCTCGCACTGTCAACGAGCCGATGTCGACCGCTCCTTCGGGCGCGTCGTGAAATTCGATGTGGGCCGGGATGTCGGCCAGCCGCACCGGAAAGAGCGGCGGCGAGAGATAGGTCGAGATCCTGTCGGCCAGCGACTGCACGGGAGACGATGGCCCCCAGATGTGGATCTCGCGACCGGGATCGAACAGGGGGCGGAAAAAACCCAGGCCCTGCAGATGGTCGAGATGGAGGTGGCTGAGCAGGACGTCGATGCGCCCCCCGCCGTCGTCGCCCATCGCGACACCCAGTGGACGCATGCCCGTGCCGGCGTCGAGCACCAACAGTTCTCCGCCGTCGCCGCGTAACTCGACACACGAGGTGTTGCCTCCGTAGCGCAGCGTGTCGGCACCTGGCGCGGCCAGCGACCCACGGCAGCCCCACACGCGGATTCTCATTCCTTCGCCCGCCAGAACACGGTCAGCACGCCGTGCATCTCGCCAACATGGCCGAAGAGCGGGTACGCCGTGACCTCATAAGGGTGGCGGCTCCCGTCGAGGGTGGTGGCGAGCAGCGTTCGGTGGGCGGGTTCGCGGTCGTAGAAGGCCACGCCCGCCGGCGAATCGCGCCGTCGCATGGGCGACCCGTCGACGTTGCCCAATTCGAGCATGGCTCCGAATTCGAGGGCGCTGATGCCGCCGATTTCGCCGTAGCGCTTTCCCAGGAGGAGTTCAGCAGCTTCGTTGCAGAAGACGAGGGTGCCCGCGCCGTCGATCAGGAACATCGGCGTCGCCAGGTTGGCGGCGAGCTCGCGGGCGAGAATCAGCGGCAAACTGGGCTCGCTCGCCTGGCTCTCCTCCGTCGCCATGGCTGCAGGATAGCCATGTGACCTTCGTGGAGCCGAGGAGCGAAATCGCGGCGTACGAGATCCACTGGCAGAATCAGCCCACGTGGCAGCGGGCGACGTGCGCCCGGCACGATCGAGAGCGTCGGGGGTGTGTGGTGACCAGAATCGAGTTCGAGGGGAAGATCGGCGACGACTGGAGGACGTCGGAACCGTGGTGGCCGCCGGTCCCCACTCCTCCCGGCGGCGCACCGAACGTCGTGCTCATCGTGCTCGACGACGTGGGGTTCGCCCAGCTCGGCTGCTACGGATCCGACATCGACACGCCCGTCATCGACGGGGTCGCCGCCGAAGGTGTCCGGCTGACCAATTTCCACACCACTGCGCTCTGCTCCCCCACACGTGCCTGCCTCCTGACGGGCCGCAACCACCACCGCAGCGGCATGGGCCGGGTCGCCGACCTGGCGTCGGGCTATCCCGGTTACTGGGGCAAACCGCCCCGTGAGAACGGGTTCCTCTCCGAAGCCCTCCGGGCCAACGGCTACGCCACCTACGCCGTCGGGAAGTGGCACCTGAGCCCCGACGACGAGACCAACATGGCCGCCTCGCGCTCGACGTGGCCGCTCGGCCGGGGCTTCGACCGCTGGTACGGGTTCCACGGCGGGGAGACGCACCAGTTCACGCCCGCCCTCTACCACGACAACCACAGCGTGCGGCCTCCGGCTTCGATCGAAGATGGCTACCACCTGAGCGCTGATCTGGCCGATCGCGCCATCGAGTTCCTGGGCGACCTGCGCGCCGCCGATGCTGACGCGCCGTTCTTCCTGTACTTCTGCACCGGAGCCTGTCATTCGCCGCACCAGGCGCCTCAAGAATGGATCGATCGCTACCGGGGGCGGTTCGCTCAGGGGTGGGATCGCTGGCGCGAGGAGACGTTCGCCCGCCAGCGCGCGCTCGGTCTCGTGCCAGAGAACACGACCCTCTCGCCGCGCCCGCCCTGGGTCCCCAGTTGGGAGTCGCTCGATGAGCGGGAGAGGGCATTGTCCGAGCGCTTCATGGAGTGCTTTGCCGCCTTTCTCTCGTACACGGACGAGCAGATCGGTCGCGTGATCGACTTCATTGAGGATCTGGGGGAGACGGACGACACCCTCGTCATCGTGGTGTCCGACAACGGCGCCAGCTCGGAGGGCGGCAAGGAGGGCACCATCAACGAGGGCCGCCTCTCCAACTTCGAGTTCGCTGGCATCGGCGAGATGTACCGACGGATCGACGAGATCGGAGGTCCCCTCAGCCACGCGAACTATCCGTGGGGATGGACGATGGCGGGGAACACGCCGTTCAAGCGCTGGAAGCGCGAGGTCCACGAGGGCGGCGTCGCCGACCCTTGCATCATCCGGCCACCGGCGGCACGCCGGTCTGCCGGCGGCAACGCACTCCGTCGGCAGTACGCGCACGCCATCGACCTCTTCCCCACCGTGCTCGAGATCGTCGGCGTCGACGCGCCCGACCAGATCGACGGGATCGAACAGTCACATGTAGACGGCACGAGCTTCGCCTACGTCCTCGAACGCGGCAGCGACGTCGCACCCGATCGCCATCTCACCCAACACTTCGAGATGCTCGGATCGCGAGCGATCTACCACGACGGGTGGAAAGCCGTGACGTTCCACCCGGTCGGCCCCCTCTACGACGACGGACTGAGCCCCAATGCGCCGTTTGAAGACGACGTGTGGGAGCTCTATCACGTCGCTGACGACATCTCCGAGGTCCACGACCGTGCGGCCGAGTTCCCGGACAAGGTCGCCGAGCTCGTCGAGCTGTGGTGGACGGAGGCGCGGCGCAACGACGTGCTCCCGCTGGAGAACCGGGTCCTGGAGGTGATCGCCCATGGGCGGCCGGACCGCCGCGAGAACCGGGAGACGTTCCGGTACTTCCAGGGTGGGGCCCCCGTCCCGGAGACGGTTGCTGCGAACGTCCGCAACCGATCGCACGCCATCGTTGTCGAGCTCGAGGTACCGGAGCTCGTGGTCGCCAACGGCACCCTTCTCGCTCTGGGGTGCGCGCTCGGGGGCTGGTCCTTTCACGTCATTGAGGGGCGACTCCGCTACATCCACAACTTGCAGGGCCAGACGCTGTATGAGGTCGTCTCCGAGGAGTTACTCGGGACGGGCCGTCATCAAGTCGAGTTCCAGTTCGACAAGGACGAGGTGGCCGGCGGCCACGCCACATTGCTGCAGGACGGAGAGTTGGTGGGGACGGGGGCCGTGGACCGTTTCACGCCCAACGCCTTCAACGAGGTCGGCATCGGGCTCACCTGCGGCTACGAATGGGGCCCGGCGGTGGGAAGCGACTACCAGGCCCCGTTCCCGTTCTCAGGCACGATCCTCCGGGCAGAGGTGTCGGCCATGGGGCCGATCGTCCGCGATCCGGTGGCGGAAGTCGCGGCGATCCTGGCGGCGCAGTGACGGGCGATCATACGGAGGAGCTCGCCCGCTAAGAGACGCCGCTACATAGTCGCGGCCATACCCACGACGGGCGCGTTGAGCGGCTGGCCCCCCATCGATCCGTCGAAGCTGGCGTCGCCGAAGTTGAAGATGCCTCCGTCGCTGGCTACCTCCCAGTAGCCGCCGCCGTCGGCCGTGCCCGCCATGCCGACGATTGGCTTGTTGAGCGGCTGGCCGCCCATCGATCCGTCGAAGGTGGCATCGCCGTAGGTGAAGATGCCACCGTCGCTGGCCACCTCCCAGTAGCCGCCCCCGTCGGCTGTGCCCGCCATGCCGACGACGGGCCTGTTGAGGGGCTGGCCGCCCGTCGATCCGTAGAAGATGGCATCGCCGAAGCTGAAGATTCCGCCGTCGCTGGCCACCTCCCAGTAGCCGCCCCCGTCGGCCGTGATCGCCATCCCGACGATGGGACTGTTGAGGGGCTGGCCGCCCATCGATCCGTAGAAGGTGGCGTCGCCGAAGCTGAAGATGCCGCCGTCGCTGGCCACCTCCCAGTAGCCGCCCCCGTCGGCCGTGCTCGCCATCCCGACGATGGGCTTGTTGAGCGGCTGGCCGCCCATCGATCCGTAGAAGGTGGCGTCGCCGAAGCTGAAGATGCCGCCGTCGCTGGCCACCTCCCAGTACCCGTCCCCGTCGGTGGTGCCGACCATGCCGACGACGGGACTGTTGAGCGGCTGGCCGCCCATTGATCCGTGGAAGTTGGCATCGCCGAAATTGAAGATCCCGCCATCGCTGGCCACCTCCCAATAGCCAAACGAAACCCATCGCTCGGCCAAGGTTTGCAGCGTGCCCCCGGTTCCGCTCGCCACGAAACCCACAGCCCAGCAGGTCGAGATCGCCGGACACGCCACACCACCGAATCCGGTTCGGAACGACGCTGGAGCGGTCGCGACCTCGGACCACCCACTACCGTCCCAGTGCTCGGCCAGGGCGTGCCCAACCATCCCTGCGTCGACGTTTTGGCCCACTGCCCAACAGCTGTCAGGGCCGACACAGGCCACATCCTGGAGGACGTTGGTCTGCACCGGGCTGGAATTTGGGGTCGTGACGATCGACCACGTTGCGCCATTCCAATGCTCGGCCAGAGTCTGCTGGACCCCGCCGGTCCCATTCTCAGCGAGGCCCACAGCCCAACAGTCCGAGCTGGTGGTGCACGACACACCTGCCAGCGAATTGTCCTGAGCAGGGCTCGTGTCTGCAGTAGTGGCGAAGGACCATGCCGTTCCGTTCCAGTGCTCGGCCAGCGTCTGTTGGGTCCCGCCGATTCCTCCATCTCCGACCGCCCAGCAATCCGAGGCGCTCACACAAGTAACGTTTCCCAGTTCGTTCTGCTGGGTGGGGCTGGTGTCAGGAGTGCCGACGACGAGCCACGCCGTTCCGTTCCAGTGCTCGGCCAATGTCTGTCCTCCGGCGTGCCCGACGGTCCAACAGTTCGAGCTGCTGACGCATTCGACTCCTCCGAGGATGCTCACCGAGCTCGGGTTCGGCGTGGGGACGATGGACCATGCAGACCCGTTCCAGTGCTCGGCCAATGTCTCATCCGTGGTATTCGTGCCGTTCCCCAACCCCGTCGCCCAACAGTCCACACTGCTCACACAGTCAACGCCGTTGAACGCATTCAATGTCGACGCGCTCGGATTCGGGGTGGAGACGATGGACCACGCGCTGCCGTTCCAGTGCTCGGCCAACGTCTTCCCATTGACGGGCCCGAGTCCAACGGACCCTACGGCCCAGCAGTTCGATGCAGTCAGGCACGTCACGTGGAAGAGGTTGTTGAGCTGCGAGGGGCTGGAGTTGGCGGTGGGCACGATGGACCAGCCGTTGGTGGCCGCACTGGCCGGTTCTGCCATCGGCACCAGGCTGAGAGCGAGACCAGCTCCTAAAGCGAGCGCCCATCGAAGACGGCGGTCGAGTCCGACGGCCAATGTGTGCACCACCACGGACCTCCTCGTGCCCCAGCACCCGATTGACGCTCCGCTGACAGAACAACCCGAACAACCCTTGCCAGGAATCGCAAGCTCGTGGCCGAACGGGACGAAGTTGAGGGCAGCATATTTACCCCTCGACATGCACGTCAACGGCCTGCTGCTCTGTCAGGAGTCAGCTCGTTGGACGTTGCACCGGCGCCGCTGCCCCTTACAGCGACAGGACCACAGGACTGGTCACGGCGCCAGGACCACGGATCCACTTTTCCCTCGTGGTTGCGCCTTAAGGTGCGATCTCGACATCCCGCGGCAGCATCCTTTCGAGCGTTCCCATGATGCGGAGAAGGAGACGGCTACCCGCTAAAAGCTGGACGACCTTGCTCCCGGGCCACGCCGCGAAGGCCGTAAAGATGTGCAAGAGTACGTTTCGAACAGTTGTTTTCTTCATCCAGTTTCGAATTTCTTCGTCCTTGGGGAGACAGTGGCCGAAAGGGCACTCGGTTGACGGGGGTCACGATGTTCACGCGAATTCCACTTCGGCGTTTGTCGTTGGCGGTGCTGGTACTCGCGGCCTTCACCGCAGTCGCGTGCTGGGGCTCCAGTCAGGGTGCGCAAGCTGGCGGCACCGTGGTGGCACACACGAAGGTTGCGGGGACGACAGACCCGTCCTGTACCGGCAAGCCCCTCCAGTTCACGAGCATCGCTAGCCTTACCGGGCCGCTGTCGATCCCGAGCCTCACGACCGAGGCGAAGGACGCCTACGCGGCGGCGCTCAAGGCCGTCAACAGCCAATGTGTGCTCGGGCGGCCGATCGCCGTGCATCTGTGCGACGACAAGTCCGATCCCAACGCGGCGGAGCAGTGCGGCCTTGAGGCGAAGAGTAACGGTTCGCTCGCGCTCTTCGGATCCAGCGGGACGTTCACCAACGGAACCAACGCTGCCCAGTTGCCTGGCATCTTCACCGCGGGCGGAACGCTCTTCGATCTGACCAATCCGAACTCGTTCTCCTCGACGTCGGGGCTCACGCTCGTCCTCGGTGGGGCTGGGGTCGCGGCTGGGTTGCACAAGAAGGAAAACCTCTTGGTGGTCGTCGACACCTCCGCGACCGAAACGTTTGCCGCCGACGCCCAGAAGGTCGCCCAGGGCGTCGGCGTGAAGGTGCAAACCCTCTTCGTGCCACCCACCACTACCGACTACGCACCCATCGCGGCGCAGGTTGGTCAAAGCAACCCGAAGTCGATCGGGATAATTCTCACCGATCCTGTGCCGTTCTTGAACGCTCTCGCGGCGGACGGGATTACGCCTAAGAAACTCCCCATCCTCACGGCGGTGACACTGATACCCCCGAACGTGTTGCACCAGCTGGGATCGGTCGCCAACGGCATGTACCTGCTCACCCAACAGGCTCCGCCGTCGGACAGCTCCAACCCCGGCATCCGACAGATGCTGAAGGAGTTGAAGGCGGCGGGGTACCCGGCCAATGCAAACAACCTCAGCCCGGCCAGCACGGCCTCATGGTCCAATGTGCACGCGCTCGTCGACGCTCTGGAGAAGCTGCCGAAGTCGGAGATCGCGCACTTGAACTCGACCGAGCTCGTGAACGCGATGAAGAACGCCGGCCCTATCGACAGACCCGAAGTGGCGCCCTTCGACTTCTCCAAGTTTGCGTTCCCCGACGTCAAGTCGCTGGCGGGCTTCCGCATCTTCACGCGGGACGCCATGCTCGTGCGCGTAGAGAACGGGCACTATGTGAGCGTTTCGGGGTTCAACGACGTGACCAAGCCCTTCAAGCTCCATTCATAACGATGCCGTTGGCGACGGCGCTCTTCAGCCAATGGACCGTGCAGTTTGCGCTACTCGGCCTCGCGACCGGGGCGCTCACGGCACTCGTTGCACTCTCGCTCGTCATCGTCCATCGAGTCTCGGGAGTCCTCAATTTCGCAGCCGCAGCACTCGGGGCCATCGGCGCGTTCGTCTGCTACTCGTTGCGCGACGACTTCGGCTGGCCAACTCCTGTCGCCGTGGCGGCGGGTCTGGTCGTGGGCGTCCTGCTGGGACTCTTGACGTATGTGGTCATGGCGGTCCTGCGGAACACGTCATTGCTCAGTCGTTTGATCGCAACGCTGGCGCTACTGACTTCTGCCGAGAGCCTCATGCTCCTGCTCTGGAGCAACCAGCTGAGCCAGCCCAACTCGATCCTGCCGACCCGCAACCTTGTGCTCGGCGGTTCCATCCGCATCGGCGAGGATCGACTGATTCTCATCGGTGCGTCCCTCGTGCTCGCCTTGGTGCTTTGGGCGATCTACGGCAGGTCGCTGTTCGGCCTCGCGACCTCGGCGGTGTCCGAGAACCGCCGCGTGGCGGCCATTGCGGGCTGGGCCCCAGCTCGAATTGAGCTCGTCAACTTCTTGATCGCAGGATTCCTGGCCGCGCTGGCCGCCATCTTGCTGGCGCCGATCGTCACGTTGAACGCGGCGATCCTGTCGGTCACCGTATTGTCCGCTCTCGCGGCCGCGCTCGTCGGCCGCTTCACGGCATTCGGCCTCACGGTCGGCGCCGCGCTCGTCATCGGAGTGTTGCAGAGTGAGCTCACGCTGTTTCAGCCTGATCTCGCCAGCGCGTGGCACATGAGTACTCAATCGCTGACTGGGCTGCCGCAGGCCGTGCCACTCCTGATCATCTTGGTCGTCGCCGTGGCGTCGGGCCGTGCCCGACCGGCCCGCGGTGAGACGAACGCCCGACTGCCGCTGCCGGGCAGCGGCCGCGTCGCCCGGGTGCCGCTGGCGCTCGCGATACTCGTCGGCGCCGTCCTGGTCTTCTCCGCGCCGAGCTACTCCGACGCCCTCATGACCACGTTCGGCATCGGCATCATCATCGCGTCGGTCGTCGTCGTGTCCGGCTACGCCGGCCAGCTGTCGCTTTGCCAGTACGCGCTGGCTGGCTTCGGTGCGTGGGCCGCAGCTCGATCCGCCAGCAGCCTCGACATACCCTTTCTGGTCGCCCTGTTGATCGGCGTGGTGGCCGCAACCGCGGTGGGCGTGCTCGTCGCCCTCCCGGCGATCCGGACACGAGGGGTGACGCTCGCCATCGTCACGTTGGCGCTCTCGCTCGTGTTCAGCGCGCTGATATTCGACAACCCGAGCATGACCGGTGGATTCGAAGGCATCGTCGTGAAAAGTCCTGAAATCCTGGGCTACCGGGTCGATCCGACATTCCATCCCCAGCGCTACGCGGTGCTCATGCTCGTTGCGCTCGTCGTCGTCGGCCTGATGGTGGCCAACCTCCGCCGGGGATCAACCGGCCGCAAGATGATCGCGGTTCGCAGCAACGAACGAGCGGCCGCCGGCCTCGGCATAAATGTTGTCGGCATCAAGGTCTACGCGTTCGCCGTCGGAGCCGGGATCGCCGGGCTCGGTGGGGGGCTCATCGCGTTTCAGCAAGCGAACGTGCAATTCACTTCCTTCGATGTCTTCGGTTCGATCCTCCTCGTGCAATACGGGGTGATCGGCGGTCTCGGGTGGGTGTCCGGGGTGGTCGGCGGTGCCACTGCTGCGCCCGGAGCACTGATCTCTGCCTTCACGAACAACGTGATTCCCAACCTGAATAACGTCGACGCGTGGCTTGCCGTCGTGAGCGGCGTCGGCGTCATCCAGCTGCTCCGGCAATCACCGGACGGGCTCGCATCATTGTGGGCGTCGAGCGCTCGACGATTGACTCGACGCTTCAAGCGGCAATCGGGTCGGACGCTCGCGCCGCACCCGACCGTGACGGACTCAGCGCCATCGCCGGTCGAGCTTTCGCACCGCGGACGGTCGCTCGACGTTCGTGGCGTCTCCGTCAGTTTCGGCGGCGTCACGGCAGTCGACGACGTCTCTTTCGAGGTCACTCCGGGAGAGGTCGTCGGTCTGATCGGCCCCAACGGAGCAGGCAAGACCACCCTGCTCGATCTGATCACCGGCTTTACCCGCCAGGCAACCGGCAACATCCTGCTCGATGGCACGGACGTCTCACAGTGGTCACCGGAGCGACGTGCGCGCGCCGGTATCTCCCGTTCGTGGCAATCGGTAGAGCTCTTCGACGAGCTCACCGTCCGCGACAACCTTCGCGTCGCAGAAGAGACCCGATCACGCCGGTACTTTGTGCGCGACTTGTTGATACCCGATCATCGAACGCTGTCGCCGTTCGCTGAGTCGGTCGTCGATGACCTCGGGCTACGCGCTGTGCTCGACCAACGTCCGGACGCTCTCACCCTCGGCACCATCAAGCTCGTGGGTATCGCCCGCACCATCATCGTCAACCCCGGCATCGTGTTGCTAGATGAACCAGCAGCGGGTCTGGACGAACGCGAGCGTCGCGAGCTGGCCGAGGTGATCCGTGAGATAGCTGATCGTCATGGGATCGCCGTCGTCGTCATCGAACACGACATGGCATTGATCCTCAATACGTGCGATCGAATCGTCGTCCTCGACTTCGGCCAGAAGATCGCTGATGGTTCACCATACGTCGTGCAATCCGACGAACGGGTGATTCAGGCATATCTGGGCGAACCGATCCACGTCGAGCAAGAGTCGGAATCTGTCAACGCTCCACTTGGGAAACCGGCATGACGCCACTGCTGGAGCTCGAACACCTGGTGGCGGGCTACGGAAAGGTCAGCGTCGTCCGTGATGTCGACCTCGACGTCAACAAAGGTGAAGTCGTCGCGTTGCTGGGGCCGAACGGCGCCGGCAAGACCACCACGATTCTCACGATGGCGGGAGAACTGCCGCCATTGGGCGGCGCTGTTCGCTGCCTCGACCTCGATGACAACGCGTCGTTGCACGAGCGCACTCGAGCAGGACTCGCCCTCGTGACCGATGCACACGCAGTGTTCATGCGCTTGACCGTGGCCGAGAACATACGCCTGTTCCACACGACCGCGGACACGGTCGTCGAAATATTCCCAGAGCTGGAGTCGCACCTCGATCGGCGCGTCGCGCTCCTCTCGGGCGGCCAACAGCAAATGCTCGCACTGGGCTTGGCACTCTCGCGCCGACCAACCCTCATCCTCGCAGACGAGCTCTCGATCGGACTGGCGCCGATCATCGTCGATCGACTTTTCTCCGTTCTGCGGGCCGCGGCCGATGGCGGCGTCGGCGTGTTGCTGGTCGAGCAACACGTCCACAAAGCCTTGGCGATCGCCGACCGCGTCTACGTCATGGATCGAGGTCGAATCGCGATGTCGGGCGCAGCGGTCGATCTACGAGAGCGCGTGGACGAAATCCAGGCTTCGTACCTGACGGGTGCGCCATCCTAGCAGCCACTCAACCTAGCGGGACCCCCGAGCAAGATGCATACCAGCAGCCTTTCGAACAATCGCAATCAAACAGGCATGCGGTCATGGCGCTCGTGACTGCTCGTGACCCCAATGTGCCGATCGTCCGCGCGGATCGAGCGCGACGACTGACGCGGCACCGCTCGCGGCGTTGGATCTTCCGCTCAAGGTCCTGGTCTGGGAGGACGGGACCGGAGTGGTATCGGTGAGTTACAACTCACCGGGATTCATGGCCGAGCGGCTCCACATCGAGGGTGCCCTGCGGGAGCCCTTCGACGCAGTTGAGTCGATCGTTGAGGCAGTACTTGGTCCATAACTTGCGTCGCGCCAAGGAGATGATCGTGTCGAACTGGCGACCCGAGCAGCGGGTGCCGCCGTCATCGTGGCCGCCTGGGGCACGCTCCGCCGGGGCGAGGTCCTCGGCCTCGAGCGCCGTGACGTTGGCCTCGTCGCCGGCACCATCCGGATCGAGCGGACCCTGCACGAGTTTCACGACGGCTCGCTCGACCTCGGCCCGACCAAGAACGGCGACCCCCGGCGGGTCTCATGCCGAGCTCGGTCATGCCGGTGGTGGAGGAGCACCTACGGCACTTCGTCGGTCCCGAGAGTGACGCTCCACTCTTCGTCGGTGCAACGGGCGAGCGGTTGCGCCCAAGCAACTTCTGGGTGATCTGGGAGTCTGCTCGCCGGTGGGCCGGCCTCAACTGGGTGCGCTTCCACGACCTGCGCCACTTCGCTGCCACCATGTTCGCCACTACTGGGGCGAGCAGGAAGGAGCTCATGAGCCGCGGTGGATGGAAGTCCGTTGCGATGGTGGTGCGCTACGAGCATGCCTCCGACAAGCGTGACGCGAACATGACCCAGGCGATCAACCCCTACGCGAGAGGTTTTTGTATCAGGCAAGCGCCAAGATCAAGGCAAATATAGATCGCGTTACGTTTCAGCCACCGTTCAACAGAAGTACATCAACCTTCGTCGAGTTCTCGTTGATACCAAACCGTGGTCAAGATGTACCCATCGAGAAATCCCATGGCTACGTACCCAAACAGGATTGCTCCCGCAACAACTTTTGCTGAGCCTGTCGCACTGCCGCCGGTGACCAATCCGCCTGCGATTGAATCTATTAGTTGTCCAATGGGTGGACCTAACTTGGAGAGAGAAACCAAACTGGCGCCGATCAGCAGTTTGGTGAGCCAGTCGCTTACCTCGGCGAGATTGGTGCTCGGCGCAAAGTTGGATGTCTTTGTTTGTGCGGTCTGTTGGGCATCGGATGCCGCTTTCCATTGCTGCAGCGCAGCTTGATCCTGTGCAGGTAGGGCGGAGACCACCGCCCGATCCGCGACTTGCTTGATCTGGGCACTCTGACGCACCTGTCCCGACGAAACGGCCTTTGGGACACCGAAGAGGAGTCCGATCAGCAAACCGACCGCCGCCGCACCGAATGCCGCGAGTAGCCCGACACCGAATGTCGATGAGAAGCCCGTATAGACGAGGATACCGATTATGCCCAGAATCGGAAGGGTCATTGCGATAAGGGCGATCAACCGAGTCGCGCCCGATGAAAATGTTCGTTCGGACATCTCGCTAAGCCCCCACTTTCTAGGAACGCACACTCAGCTCGTCGCCACCGCGAACCTCGGTCTGACGGGTTTTGATGCCGCAGTGCTCGGCAGCTTCAATAGGGCTTTCGGGCACGTTGTGGAGTGCTGACGCGCCTGAGATGAGATCTCGTGTTGCCTCGTCGTCCCTGATTGCTCTTGTTCGAACACTCGCCATGCGCGTCCCACCACCGATCCATGAGACTGCAATCCCGTCAAGGTCGATCCAACTGGATGAAAGGTTACGCACCTGGGTGATCTCAGTCAACTACCCGTCTTGCCAATTCGGAGTCGAGTGGGTCGTCCGTTGCGCAATACCGACAGTGGTTCACTGAGGCTCTCCAGCGACAAATAGCAATAGGCCACGGGCATTGACGACCAGACCGTCAAGCGTCGCTGAAACGGTTTCTGGATGCAGCTGGATATTGAGACAGCTACATCTCCAACGCGACCATGACGGCCCCGTGTCCGGGAGCGTTTATCTGCTGATGCCATAGAACCGGTTGTGCACCCTGATGCACGTCGGCGAGACTGTTTAAGACGAGCTCACGCTGATCAAGGAGCTCGGGCAGACACACCGGGCAATCCGTCGGCCCAACAAGCACACGTCCGAAGAGCGCGACGCGTTGCTGGCCCAGGCTCTGAACCCCCACACACGTGAAGAATTTGCTTGATTGCCTTGTGCGCAAGTGTTGGACCATTCGCTAGGCGTTGAATGTTGTCTCGATTGCGCATGGCGACGAAGGAGATCGCACACGTGGCGCGGGCGACGAGGGTGAGGTGCTGGACCTACCACCGCTGACCAGCGAGAACGGCGACGAAAGCTCCGGGGGAGAGACTCGAACTCTCAACCTAGCGGGCCCCTCGAGCAGGATGAGTACCAGCACCGTCTTGAATAGTCCCAGCTAAATGGATATATCGTCCTACCGCTGGTGACCGCTCATGACCCGAATTTTCCGATCGTTCGCGCGCGGATCGCGCGCGAACTTGATGGCACTCAAGTAGTCGAGGGTCAGAGCCGGCGCGGATCACCCGGATCGAAATCGCGGACTCGAACGACCGTGTGGAGCTTTGCAGTTACCAAAACGGACTCCGTGTCCGTTCACCTCGATTCAAAAATCCAGGTCGTAAGCCATCTTCGTTCCGGGCAGTTCAAGCTGAACCATGTGGCATGTGGCATGTGGCATGGGCGTGGCATCGAGACCGCCAGGGCCGTCAATGGGACGCCGAAGGCGAGCGAGGACAAGGAGCGGAGCGGAGTCCCGGAGCGTGCCCTTGACGGGCCGGTAACGCCGTGCCGCCACGATTGGAGAGGCCGGCCGCCATTGGCCGGCCTGGATGCGTTCAGGGCGCCCCGAACCGGCAGCGACTGGTGCACCCCTGGAGGCCCGAAACCCCCTGATCGTTCTTCTCGCCTTGTTGGACTTTGCGATCGCTGTCAACCCTTAGAAGTCGAGAGGGGTATGCGTCCATACCACACCTGAACGGGTCCATTTCTGGAGTCACCCCATCCGACGTGCGCGTAGCGCGCATCCGTGATGATCCATGAGAAGTCGTCTCCGGCGGCGTAGCCCGACGGATATGGCGCAGCGACACTGCTGACGCGGATGGGCGTGCCGAAGACTGCGTTGCCGTTGCTTGCAGCTTGACCGAGAGCCGCCCAGACGTCATACCCGCCGTTGGCGTACTGCGTCCTCCAGACGAGTGCGAGGTTGCCCGACGTGCCAAATGTGATCCAGGGCTTGAAGCGAGGGTTCGGGGGACTCTCTCCGACGAGCGTTGGTCCCTGCCACGTGGCACCCGAGTCGTCTGTCACGTAGACCTGATTCTCCGTGCCGGTCGAGTCGAGGATGGTCAACGCGAAGCGTCCGTTCACTTTCGGGTCCGCCGCCAGAAAAGGCTCAGGAGAGCTTGAGCCGTTGACCGTCGGCACGATGCGGCGTGTGAATGTCGCTCCGTGGTCTGTGCTCGTCTCGAATATGAGACACGGGCAGGTCTGGCCGGGCGCTTGCGAGGATTCATACGCCTCCGCCAGCACTCCATGAGCTGCGACGATGTTCGAGCTGCTGAAACCCACGCTCGGGTAGGTTGGCGAGTCGACCGGATAGATCGGACCGAACGATCGCGCTTTGTTGGTTGACGCGGTGACGTATGCCTCGTGGTCGGCGAGGTTGTGACCAGCGGCGTACACGGTGCCCGTCGACTGATCGACGGCGAGCCAAGGTCGGTCGAAGGTGTCGACGGGGTGGCCGGTTACGAAGCGTTGGCCGTCTGAGCCCATTGTCTCGACGGGACGACTCCACGTGCGACCCCAGTTCGACGAGCTGGTGACGTAGTCCTGGCCGTGGATCGTCAGACCAAAAGGACCAGAACCCCCGGTGGACACGAACGTAGGTTCTATGCCTCCCGCGTACAAGGTGCCGTCCGGGCCTGCGACCGCGACCGCATCGCCGCATCCCTTTGTATTGGGGACGTGGTTCGTAGGAACCTGAACGATGTGCCAACTCTTTCCACTATTGAGTGAGACCAATCCCCCGCACGGCCGCTTGATGTTGGCTCCTGCACCGCTGATTGTGAGTGGGTGTGGGAAGGTCGTCCAGTAGACGAAGAGTTCGTTGGAGCTCTGCGGATTGACTGCTATCTCAGGTTCCCCCATCGTTGTCGAGGAGCCATTTCGAGTCAGATTCAATTGCAACTGGCCGCCGACAGTCGCCGCGCCTTGGGCCGAGGTGCTCGTAGCGACCCCGCAGAGCATCGACACGACCACCGCGACGAACACGGCCGGCTGCAGGATCCACTGATGAACTCGTGAGCGCCTCATCCGACTCGGGCTTCGCCTGATCCCGAGCCCGATCCGAAAGATGCGAGTGAAGAGGTGTTGCTCGCTGTTCACGTGTCGATCCCCCGGCCTCTGTATGGAGCTTGCGCCGAGCGAGTTTGCCAACCATCACGGGGACCGTCAATCACGACTGCGTGCCAGCCACCAATGACGACCAGTACCCCATGGCTGCCTCGCTCCTGATGCGATAGGGGACACCCCATGGGAGTTGACCGTTGAGTCCTCCGTGCCCTCGTAGGGCTACAGCCGGACACCGTCGTAGGTCGTGACGTCGGCGCCGGAGTCGTACGCCGAGTGCCAGACATCGGCCCACGCTGGCAGGGGTTCTCGAGCTGGGTCATGTCGGGGCGTTTGGGCCTTGGTCTCGTGCCAGAGCATCGTCCGCAGGTCCTTGCCCGGCACGTGGCTCAACATGGATCGGCGGTTCCGAGGCCGTCGTGGGGCGAAGCGATCGCGCATCTCCGAGAGGTACAGGCCGCCCGGACCGACGACCTTGGTCGAGATGTGGCGGTCCTCGAGCGGAACGTGCTCCTCGAAGCCGGCGAGCACCAGCTTGTAGATGCTGGCCACGTGGTCGAAGACCTTGGGGGCCTTGCGAATGCGGTACCACGGGTCAGGCGTCACGTGGTGGTGGATACGCAAGGCGGAACTGCGATGCTCGATCTCTTCGACGAAGTGCCACAGCAGCATGGTGCCGACCCGTTCGTCACTGCCCTCGAAGAGCTCGTGACGGTTGTCGAACACCATCTTGAACAAGGGCGTGAAGGTGGCCTCGAGGTTGGCGATGTAGGCCAGGTGGAACTCCGTGCTCTCGCGCTCGAGCAGCTCGTCATAGGCCGCGTTGGCCGCCGCATAGGTCTCTTGGAGCCCCGGGTAGCGCTCGATCATCGCCTTGGCGTGGGCGCGATGCGCCCGGGCGTGCTGGGCCTCTTGGCGCACGAACAGGTCGGCCTCCTCGGCCATGTCCGCGTCGGTGAAGCGCGGCAGCGCCTCGCGGGTGGCCGAGACGATGTAGCGCTCGAAGGCGATGGCGAGGAATGTGAAGGTGTTGCCGAACAGTCCGAAGCTCGGGTTGGCCGGCTGCCACTGGAAGGCAACGGTGTCGTCGATCGGGAAGCGGATGTTCCGGACCGTCAGCTCTGTCATTCGGTCCAGCTTTACAATGTTGTGTCAGAATGTAAAGGCGATGGAACAGCCCGATCCTGCAACGACGAGCGAGCGCATCCTCGACGCCACCCTGGAGGTGCTGGCCCGATCCGGGGCGCGGCGGCTGTCCCTCTCGGATGTGGCGGCGACGGCCGGGGTCTCTCGGCCGACCCTCTATCGCTGGTTCCCATCCAAGGAAGACCTCCTCGAGGCCTTCGGCCACTACGAGCAGCAGCGCTACGACACCGGGATCGCCCAGGCCGTCGCCGGACTCGAAGGAGACGCTCGGCTCGAGGCGGTGCTGCGCTTCATCGTGGAGTTCCAGCACTCTTACTCGCTCCGACGGATCGTCGATGTCGAGCCCGAGCACGTCGTCCATCAGATGACCCGGGTCATGCCGATCATGCGTGATCGGCTCCTCGCCCACTTCCCGGGCCCCGATGGTCGTGTTGTGGCCTCGGTCGTGACCCGGATCGCGCTCAGCCACGCACTCATCCCCGACGACGACCCCGCCCTCTTCTACGCCGAGCTGCGGCACGCCGCCGGGCTCAAGCCCACCCACACGAGTCCTGCCCGTCGTCGGCACCAGCCGACGCGGCCAATCTCCCGAAAGAAGGTCCGATGAACGCGACACGACACGGCAGGCTCACCCAGACATTCCTGGTCGCGAACTCCCTGTTCTGGCTCCCCTGGGGTCTGCTCAACCTCATCAAACCCCAGTCGTGGTCCGGTGAGGTCATCCCCGGAATGGACGTGTACGACCTGTCGAGCCCCGTCGCCCGCACCGAGGTCCGAGCCATGTACGGCGGCCTCCAAATGGCCATCGGGACCGCCGCTCTCGTGGGTGCGACGCAAGAGAAGCACCGCGACTCGGCCCTCGGCTTCTTCGTCCTCGCTCTGAGCGGACTCTCTTTATGCCGCCTCGGCGGCATGGTCGCAGAGGGAGACGACTCCTATTTGTCCTTCAGCACCAAGATCGCCCCCGGCAAGTACAACCAGGTCGGCCTGGCCATGTACGAGCTTCCCAACATGATGTTCGCCTGGGCCCTCTTTCTGCTTCGCCCTCGATCCAAGAAGTCGGCCGCGTAGAGGCTGGGTGCCCTAGAGCCCCTATGTGCCTGCTTGAGACTTAGCTCCGGGCGCTAGGGCGATTTCCTAGCGTTAAGGGGTCCCGGTGGGGTCGCTCTCGTAGTGCCTGCCCCCGGCTTCTGTCGGGTGGCTTTCGTGCGAAGAGCGTCCCATCGGGGCTTCGCCCACGGAGTGGCTCAAAAGAGGATCGAGCACGAACATCCGCAAGCAGGAGTGCCCCCGTGGTTCCCATCAAACCAAGGAGGTAGTCATGAATGTGGTGATCGGGGTCGACCCCCACAAGGCATCGCACACAGCGGTGGCCATCGACGAGTCTGAAGATGAGGTCTCCAGCGTCAAGGTGCGTGCGACTCATCGTCAGGTCGAGCAACTGGTGCGTTGGGCCGAGCCGTTCGAGAAGCGGAGGTGGGCCATCGAGTCGGCGGGCGGGACGGGCTACCTGTTGGCCCAACAGCTCGTGGCGCAGGGTGAGGAGGTGCTTGACGTCCCGGCCACCTTGGCCTCTCGCATCCGAGTGCTCGCCACCGGTCGTTCCAACAAGAACGACCCCAACGACGCCCACTCGATCGCCGTCGCCGCCTTTCGGGCTCCGAGCCTGCGCAGCGTGGAGGTGGCTGACCACTCCCAGGTGCTCCGGATCTTGGCCAAGCGCAATGTCGACCTTGGCAGCCATCGGACTCGGGTCGTGTGTCGACTCCATGCGCTCTTGGCCGAGCTCGCTCCGGGCGGAATCGCCAAGGAATTGTACGTTTCTGACGGCGAGAGGTTCTTGGCCAACATCACGCCTCAGAAGCCCGCCGAGCAGGTCCGCTACGACATGGCACTCGAGCTCCTCGACGATATCCGCCGCCTCGACGAGCAGACCAAGGTGTCGCACCGCCGGATCCGCCTCGCCATCAAGGCCTCGGGGACCTCGCTGACCGAGATCTATGGAGTCGGTCCGATCGTCGCCGCCCAGCTCATCGGCTATGCCGGCGACGTGCGCCGTTTCGCCAACCGCGATGCCTTTGCCTCCTACAACGGGACGGCACCGGTCGAATTCGCCTCGGGTGGTCGAGTCGTCCATCGCGTCTCCCAACGCGGGAACCGCCGGCTCAACCACGCGCTGCACATGGCCGCCGTCACCCAGATCCGCAATCCCGGAACCGAGGGACGCATCTATTTCGAGCGCAAGGTCGCGGAGGGCAAAACCAAGAAAGAGGCGCTGCGCTCACTGAAGCGCCACATCAGCAACGCCGTCTACCGCCAGCTCCTCCTCGACGCGCGATAGGGGGTCCGGGAGGACACTCAGGGACGACTCGCTGCCTGCGTGACCGGCTCTTCACCCTGCGCGACCGGTTCTTCGGCGAAGTCACTCCCGAACCCATAGAAATCCTACGCCGTCATGCCCTTCAACGACGGCTCTATTCGTCGCGCCTGGAAGTCCGCGAAATTGGGGTCTTGACTCAAAGAGGATTCGCAGAGTGGCACCCAGTTCCGGCAGCGAGGATTGAAGTGGGTCACGTGCGAAGCGGAGGTCCGACGTGGCTGAGGCTTGCAGCCAAACCTCGAGGATCGGCACATCTCTCCCCGGTTCTCCTCGATTCCGAAGCTGAGGTCGCCGTCGAGGACGGCGCAGCCCACCCACCGCCGATGAAGAACCGTTCGGGCATCCGCAACGGGCCCAAAGCGTCCCCCGCAGTCGTCATTTTCACTCCCTCCCCTCGATCACTCTCTCTGTGTGCCAGCCGGTCAGAGGCCGAGCGGACGATCACCGATCACGCCCGCCTGTTGCAGATCGGCGATCTCGTCGGCGCGAGGCCGAGCAAATCGGAGAGCACCTCCTCGTTGTGCTGCCCGAGGAGCGGCGCCGGCGATCGGTACCAGCCCCCCGGACTGCCCGAGAGGCGCATCGGCCATCCGGGATAGCGGTGCTCACCGACGACGGGATGAACAACCGGTTCCCAAAAGCCGCGGGCCTGCATCTGGTGGTCCTCGTCGATGGCGTAGGCAGGGACGACCGGCTGAGCCCCGGCAGCCCCGAGCGCGTCGAGAGCGGCCGTGAGCTCCCGATTCGCGCACCACGCTCCGATCTCCGCGTCGATCCGATCGTGCGCCGCATGCCGCTGATCAACGGTCGCAAGCTCCGGATCAGCGGCCCACGACCGGGCGCCGATGGCCTCGCACAGTGCCTTCCACTGCTCCTCGGTGGTCACCGACAGTGCGAGCCACTCGTCGGCCCCGGCGCACGCGTACACGCCCTGGGGCGCAGCCTGCAGGCAACGATTCCCGCTCCGGGTCATCAGCTCGCCGTAGGCCTCGAACTCGAGGATCTGCTCGGCTGAGACGTTCACGGCCAGGTCGATCATCGGCACCTCGACGTGCTGGCCGCGACCCGTCTCCCGGCGCTCCTCCAGTGCAGCAAGGACGGCGAACGCCCCATGGACGCCGGCGAGCGGGTCGCACAAGCCGGGCGCCATTGGCGGCCCGTCGTCGTAGCCGGTGACGAAGGCCATGCCGGAGGCCTGCTCCATGGTCGTCGCGAACCCCGGCCGGTCGCGCCACGGTCCCTCCAGGCCCCACCCGGGCATGCTGACCATCACGACGTCGGGGCGGACCTCCCGGATGGCGTCGTAGGTAAGTCTTGAAATTCTCCATGACGCGGGGTGTGAAGTTCTCGACGACGACGTCTGACTGGGCGGCCAGCCGCAGGAAGAGCTCGCGGCCCCGGTCATCGCCGAGGTTGAGCGTGATGCCGCGCTTGTTCAGGTTGGCCGAGAGGAACAGGTACCCCTGCTCCCACCATCGTTCGGTCTTTGGGGAGACGCTGACATTGAATCGCATCGAGTCGGGGCGCTGGACGGACTCGACCTTGATGACGTCTGCGCCGAGGGTGGCGAGGTACTGGGTCGCGGAAGGACCGGCCCAGAACGCGGTGACGTCCAGAACCCTGACACCTTCGAGCGGAAGGCATCCGTCCTCGCCAGAACGACGTTCGCGGCGACGCCGTGCGATCCGACGTGGAAGGGCGTCGCCGCATGCTCACCCACGCTCGGAGCGGGAGCCACCGGGCGAGGCTCGGTCGCCGAGCTGAGGAACGGCGGGCGCGGGTGCGAGAACCCGCCGCGGGGATTGCTGGTAAAGAGCCCGCGATCGGCGAGCGGCTCGAATTGCGGCAGGGTACGCGCCATTGAGGACAGGCGCCGCAGGGACGCGGAACATGGCTGCCCGTTCGACGATCTCTGCAACCTCATGCTGCTCGGTCCACCCGTCGATGACGGGGCGCAACTCCGCCTCGCGGGCGACGCGGGCGCGGGTGCTGTCGAGCTGGCTGTCCTCGATGAGATCAGGACGGTCGATCATCGCCAGGAAGTCGTGCCACTGCTGCGCGGTGAGGGTCGTCAGACCGACAAAGCCGTCCTTGCAGGGTTCGATGCCCGGAACCATCTCGACCGTCGCCCGCCGGCGGACGCCCCCGGGAACCGAGGCGGCCACCGACGGGTAGCACACGAGCGTCACCGCGAGCGCTTCGAGGGTCGACACATCGACCAGCTCGCCGCTGCCAGTCCGATGGAGGCGGGCACGCGCCGCCAGGGCGCCCGCTGCACCGTAGGCACCGGCGATCCATTCGCCGAGGCCGCCGCCGACGGCTCAGCGGCTCGCGACGCCACGAACCGTGGTTGTGCAACGAGCCCGACAGGGCCTGGAGGAGGAAGTCGTTCGCCGACTGTCCGCTGCGCGGGCCGGTGAGGCCGAAGGGCGTGAGAGACACCACGGTGAGCTCGTGGTTCACCTCATGGACATCTGTGAAGCGAAGGCCTCGGGCATCCAATTGCTCGGCCGGTGAGCTGCTGACCGCGATGTCGCTCGCAGCCAGCAATTCGAGGACCCGGTCGTGGCCGGCGGGTTCGTCGAGGTCAGCAACGACGCTGCGCTGCCCCGCGGCGAGGAAACGGAACAGAACGCCGTCCGGGTCGCCATCTCGACCCAGCGACCCCGTTCGGGACCAGTGCCGCAGCGGATGGCCCGAGGAGGGCTCTACCTTGAGTACCTCGGCGCCAGCATCGGCGAGCAGCTTCGTGCAGTACGACCCGGCCAGATCATCGGAGAGGTCGAGCACCCGCACTCCAGCCAGTGAGTTCAGCGGACCCCCAGTCACTCGCCCCAGAATAACGAGACGACACGTCTCACGCCAGTGGGCACTGATGGGCATGAGACGCAATGACTCGTTATTCTGTCCTCGGAGTTGCGGTTTGGCACCAGGACAGACGCTCGGACCGGGGTCCACGATCGGAGAGGACAGGAGCGGATGACCATCACCGACGACCGACACGCATTGCGCCAAGCCGGCGGCATGGTGGTCGTCCCCGGCGCTCGCTACACGTCTCGGGAGTTCTTCGACCTCGAGATGGAGCGTCTGTGGCCCCGCGTCTGGCAGGTGGCATGCCGGGAAGAGGAGATTCCCAATTCCGGCGATTTTCTCGAGTACACCATCGGCGACCAGTCGATTCTGGTCGTGCGCAGCGACCACGAGGAGATCAGAGCCTTCTTCAACGCCTGCCCACATCGCGGTACCCGGCTCGCCTCTGGCGTGGGGAGCTTCGCCACCTCCCAGATCCGGTGTCCGATACCACGGGTGGCGCTGGAACTTCGAAGGCGAGATCGCAGAGGTGGTGGACCGCCACGAATTCCCAGAAACGATGACCGACGATCTTGTCTGCCTCGGCAAGGTCCAGGTTGGTCGATGGGGCGGGTTCGTCTTCGTGAACATGGACCCGAACTGCGAGCCCTTCGACTCGTTCCTCGGCGACATTCCTGATCGCTTCGCCACCTATCGCTTCCAGAACCTACGCTTCCGCTCCTACCGAACGATCGTGTTCGAGTGCAACTGGAAGACCGCGGTCGATGCATTCAACGAGGGCTACCACCCACAGTCTCTGCACCCCCAGATGCTCTCCTGGTTCAACGACACCCTCTTCACCTACGAACAGCTGGGCCAGCACAGCTGCTACTACGTGCCCGAAGATCGCCAACGCGAAGCCGGGCCGAGCCCACGCCTCGGCCTCAGCAAGGAGGACGTCGACCCGGCGGAGGTGCTCGCCGAGCGGGTCGACGCCGTGGCCGGCCTGTTCCCACGTGAAGACCAAGCCGTCCTCGAAGACCTCAAGAAGAACGGGCCTCCACCGGGCAAGACGATCGGCAAGGTCTTCGATGAGCTCCGGCTCAACGCCATGCGCCGTGGCGGGATCGACGTCGAGGGCCTAACGGACAAGGACCTCCGGGGTTCAGGAACCATCCACCTCTTTCCGAACTTCCTCGGACCTATCACTCACGGCAACGCCACGCTGTACCGGGCCAGGCCCAACGGCCTCGACCCCGACAGCACGCTGCTCGACTACTGGGCACTCGAGTGGGTGCCGCGGGACGCCGAACCCAAGGCCGTCGAGCGCAAGTTCTACGAGGACTGGACCACGAAGGACTGGGGCCTCATCAACAACCAGGACTTCGCAAACATGGTCGAAGTGACCAGGGGCATGAAGTCCAGGGGATATCGGGGGGCGATGCTGAATCCGGTGCAGGAGGCCAACCTGATCCATCACCACCGCGTACTCGACCGGTACCTCTCGGCATGACGAGATATGGGCAGCAACATGGATCCCGTGAGCTCCAGCACGGGTGATGCGGACGGGTGTGACCTCGCAAAGACGTTCGACTACTGGAGCCCCGTCTTCGCACCCGATCCGTACCCTCTGCTCCGGCGGCTCCGAGCGGACTGCCCGGTGGCGCGCAGCGACGAGCTCGACGGCTACTTCATCGTGTCGCGCTACGAGGACGTCAACGCAGTCCTGCGCGACCACGCCACCTTCACGTCCACCGTGATGACGGCACCAGCCATACCGGTCGAAGCCCGCCCGGCCGGTCCCGCCGCTCGACCAGGACCCGCCGTCGCACACCCGCTACCGGCAGCTCCTCTCGCCCTTCTTCACCCCGGCCCGGGCCGCCAGCCTCGAGGCCGTCGCCCGAGACACCGCCCGAAAGCTGGCGGCAGCCTGCACCGGCACGATCGAGGCCTACATGTCGTACTGCTTTCCGATGCCCACGGTGGTCGTCAGCCAGATCCTCGGAGTGGACCCAGCAGACTATCGACGGTTCGAAGACGTGGATCGCATCAACCGTGGACGGCCAAGGCGTCGATCCTGGCGCTGCCCTCGATGCCAGCACGGAGATGCACGAATACCTCACGGCGCTGTTGGCGCGGCGCCAGCGAGAGCCGCGTGACGACCTCTTGACCTTCTTGCTCACCGCCGAGGTCGACGGCGAGCCACTCAGCGATGCCGAGCGTCTCGGTATCGCACAGCTGCTGCTGATCGCCGGCATAGACACAACCGCCAACACCCTGGCGCATGCTCTGCTCTACCTGTCCGAGAACGCCGAGGCTCGCAAGCGACTCGCCGGCGACAGCCTGCTGATGACGACCGCCGTCGAAGAGTTCCTTCGCATCTACGCGCCAGTCTCGTTGGTTCGAGGCGCACGAATGGACACGGAGGTGGCGGGCTGCCCCATACCTGCAGGAACCCCGGTGTTCGTGTCGATCCCATCGGCCAACCGCGACGAACGCCGATTCAGCGATGCCGAGGACATCGTGCTCGATCGCGAGCACAATGCGCATATTGCGTTCGGAGCCGGCGTCCATCGCTGCCTCGGAACGCATGTGGCGCGAATGGAGCTGCGAGTGGGCCTGGAGGAGTTCCTGGCGGCCATTCCCAACTTCCGCCTCGCCGATCGCGAGGAAGTGTCGTGGAAGCCAGGACCGATCCGCGGCCCCAACCGTTTCGAGCTGATCTGCGGTTGAGCCAATGACGGATGCCGCCAACCGTTTGGCATACTGACGAACGTGACAAAACGGAGTCGCGGCAGGCCGCGCGACGAGAGTGTCGATACCGCGGTGGTGGAGGCGGCTGTCGCCGAGATCGCCGAGAAGGGGCTGACGGCCGCCACCATGGAAGCGATCGCTGCTCCGCGCCGGCGTCGGCAGGGCGACGCTCTATCGACGTTGGCCCAACAAGTCCGCTCTGCTCTACTTCTGCGCCGATCAGCTCGTCGAGGTCATCGAGCCGGCCGACACCGGTGACCTGCGCAAGGACCTGTTGACCGTATTCGAACCCCTGGCCGAGCTGTCATACGGCGACGGTCCGCTGGCGCTGCTGGCCCCGACCTTCATCGCCGCGGCCGCGCACGACGAGCAGATGCGAACGTTCGTGGCTGACAATGTCGTGAGTCGCCGGTCCGGTGCGGTCGTAGCCCTTGCGCCGAGCGCGGCGACGGGGGGAGCTGCGTCAGGGTGTCAACATCAATCTCACCGTCGACATGATCGCCGGTGCTCTGTCTGACCGGGCGTACCTCCTCGGCAAGCCCGTCACCTCCGCCTACGTCCGGAGCGTCATCGACCAGGCCATCGCCGGGATCGTGGCCGAACGCGGCTCATGACGCGGGCCTGACACCGCGTTTGGTCACCGCCGTGTCGCGGACCGGGCGGGCCTGGCAGGCGAGCCGGATGTTCTTGCCGGCATAGAACGACCGCCCCTCGAAGAGCTTCAGTCCCTTGAGCTCGAGAGGCCCGGGGCAGTCGAAAGCATCGGCATCGTCGACTTCGATCCAGCAGACCGTGCATTCGGCCTGTCCGTGACAAATGGTCGGCCAGTGGTAGCCAAGCCGTTCAGCGGCTCGCATCAGGGGCTCGCCACTGCGCACATCGATCTGCACGTTCGACGGCTCGATGTGCACCGTCACACTCCGGTTGCGTTTCCGTCATGCTCGCATCGCCGAGGCGATCAGGGTTCTCGGTTCCGGACGAGGGGCACGACGCATGCAGGAGATGCTGGCGTCCTCATTCGTGCACCGAACCTTCCGAGACGATCATGTGCCGAGCGCCGAACATCGGAAGCTTCGCAGGCGTCGTGTGACCCGGCGCCGCCTCGCACACGAACGGCACGGCGTTGACTGCTGCCATCGCCGTGCCAACGAGCAGGACGCTCATCACATCCGGCTCATCGGACATGCCGAGCGTCATCGGCGGCAGGAAGGAGACCGCGGCCTCGACCCGAGGTTCGCCCTCGATCTCGATCCAATAGCCCTCGGGATCAGTCCAGTCGCAGTCGAGTGACCGGCTCATCGTCCATCGGACGCGCAGCTCGACGATCGACCGGCCATGCGCATAGCCCAGATACGTCCGGGTCGACGGCAGCCATCGTCCCAGCGGGAATGTGCATCCAACCGAGGTCGACATCGGTGAGAGTCGCTGCTGACTCGATGAACGCCTCCTTGTGGTCCAGCTGGACTGCCAGCATGCCGGCGACGAGATCGAGGGTGTCGAAGAAGCCCGGGAGGTCCGGCGCGAGCGGAGGCGGGCTCCCGTCGGGGGCGATGCTCAGAGGGCCTAGGCGTCGGGGACGAACCGGTTCTCCGAAGCCCAGTGACCGCCACACGTCAGGATCGGGATAGCCCGTGCAGTCGAGCGTCTCGACGAGCTTTACGGAGTGGACTCGGCGACAGGCTCCTGTGAGCATACCGGCGAGCAGGTTCGCGAAACCGGGATCGAACCCGTGCCCATGAAGGTCGCCCCGCCCTCACGCGCCGCGGCGTCGAGCCGTTCTCGCAACCCGTCGCCGAAGTTCGTCCCGGTCAGGTAGCCGTTCGACGTGGTGACGACATTCGCACCATTTCGCAAGAAAGCCTCAACGATCTCCACGTCGAGCTTTGTCGCCATGAACGACACGCAGTCCGGACGCTGTGCGAGCAGCACCCCGACGTCATCGGTCGCGAGGACTCCGGTATCCGCGGTCCCGGCGAGCTGTCCCGCATCCACGCCAACTTTGCCCGGCGAGTGCACATAGACGCCCACAAGTTGGAGCTCTGGGTGATCGATGATGGCGGCGAGCGCTCGCCGACCCACCTTGCCGGTCGCCCACTGCACGACTCGATAAGGCCCCACTTCCCTCCCTTGGCAAGTCTCGACGTCGATTCGGAACGTATCGACAGTGGCGCCCGTTCGACATGAGACGCTGTGACTCATATTATGCGAAATGCCCGGGGGCCACTCTCACGCCTACGTCGATTGATCTCGGAATGAGCCCCGTCCGGGCTGTCACCGGTGCGACGGGCGAGCGGCTGCGTCCGAGCAACTTCTGGGTCATCTGGGAGACCGCACGCCGCCGGGCCGGTCTCACTTGGGTGCGTTTCCACGACCTGCGCCACTTCGCCGCCACCATGTTCGCCACCACCGGAGCGAGCACCAAGGAGATCATGAGCCGCGGCGGCTGGAAGTCGGTCGCCATGGTCGCGCGCTACGAGCACGCATCGGAGGAGCGCGACGCTCTGCTCGCCCAAGAGCTCAACCGCTACGCGGACTGCCAGAACGTGGTCCCGATCGGTGAAAGTTTGCAACCAGATCGCGCACGTAGCGCGCACGACGACTCTGAGGTGGAGGGTGAGGTCATCGGGCTACCCCCGCTGACCAGCGAGAACGACGACGAGTGCTCCGGGGGTGAGATTCGAACTCACAACCTAGCGGTTAACAGCCGCTTGCTCTGCCATTGAGCTACCCCGGAAGGGGTCGAGAAAACAGCCCCCGAACGATATCAGCGGCCCGCACCACAGCGGTCGAGGGCGACGGCATCGAATCGCCCGGGTCAGGACTCTTCTAGATAGTCCCTCAAGAGGTGTGCCGCGTCGGGACGCCGGAGCTTGGCCAGGGTCTTGGACTCAATCTGGCGCACCCGCTCCCGGGTGACGCCGAACTCCTTGCCCACCTCTTCGAGCGTGCGGATCTTGCCGTCGTCGAGCCCGAAGCGGAGCCGCACCACGTCCTGCTCGCGTTCGGAGAGGTGGCCCAGTGCTTCGCGCACCGCCGCATCGAGAAGGGAGCGTGTCGCCGCGTCGTCGGGGACCACTGCACCCCTGTCCTCAATCAGATCGGACAGGTTGAAGTCGTCCTCGTCGCCCACCGGCTGCTCCAGCGAGACCGTGTCCTGGTTGATCCGGAGGATCTCGCGTACGCGCTCCATCGGGAGCTCGACTCGCTGCGCCACCTCCTCGATCGTCGGCTCACGACCAAGCTCCTGCAGCAGCTGGCGCTGGGCCCACACGACCTTGTTGATCGTCTCGACCATGTGCACCGGGATTCGGATGGTGCGGGCCTGGTCGGCGATCGCCCGGGTGATGGCCTGGCGGATCCACCACGTGGCGTAGGTGGAGAACTTGAAGCCCTTCGTGTGGTCGAACTTGTCGACCGCCCGCATCAGGCCCAGGTTGCCCTCCTGGATCAGATCCAGGAACGCCAAGCCGCGGTTGCGGTAGCGCTTGGCGATCGACACGACCAGGCGCAGGTTGGCCTCGATGAGCTCGTCTTTCGCCTTGAGCCCCTTGCGCATCAGGCGTCTGTCTCTCGACAGTGCTCCGGAGTCGAGCAGGTCCTCCGAGAGCCCGTCGCCGGCGACTGCGAGCTCGTGCGCCGCCAGGCGCGCCGCGGCGGCGTTTCCCTCCTCGATCGTCTGCGCGATCTCGACCTCGAGCTCCGCATTCAGCAGCGGCACCCGGCCGATCTCCTTGAGGTACGTGTGCACCGGGTCCTCCGCGCTGCCGCCCGACTCGGAGCTGGAGCTGGATGCCCGCTTCCCGTTTCCACCCTCGCGCGACTCGCGGCGCTCCTCCGCCCGGACGCTGCCGTTCGACCTCGGCGTCGAAGCGCTGGGCTCCTTGGGCGCCGGAGGCTCGATCGTGAGTTCCTCGTCCTCTTCCTCCACCAGCACGACGCCTTCGACCGTCACACGGTCGATCAGGGTGGTCAGCACTTCGGGTGTCAGCTCGACCGCGTGCAGGGCCTCGATGAGCTCGTCCTGCGTGAGCTGTCCCTTCTCGCGTCCGATCGCCAGCGCCGCCTCGAAGTCCACCTGCGACACACCTGGCGGAAGCGCGACGTGGGTGATAGGCGCAAGCGTCTCCGTCGACGACCGACGCGGCGATGGCGTCTCCGCCCCGCCTTCGTCTATCGCGATTGCCGAATCCTCGCTCACTCTCGCCATGCCAAATTCTTCACTCCTCTGGATGCCTCCCGACCAACCACGCTACCAACCGGTCGGCGGCTTCGCGCCCAACTGAGGAATCTTCCAGTTGGTCCAGCCAGAGCCGCACTTGTGCCGTCTCGGCCGACCCAGCCTGCCACGAGTCGTCTTTCGCTCTCGACTCGATCTCCACCTCGGCAAGTGCGCGCCGCGCCGCGGCGCGGCAGGAGAACGGTGACCACGGAGTCGACCGGGTCACCCAATTCGGGGTCGCCCGCCATGGGCTCCTCGACGATGACGCGTCGCAACAGGCTTGCCACCTCCGGTGACGCGGACTCCACTGCCTCGTGCACGCTGTCGTGCTCCAAGAGCGCGACGAACGCCTGCCGTTGCACCGGCTCGGAGAAGAGGACCACGTGCACTCGATCCAGTACATCTTCGGGTCGATGGACCGCCAACTTGAGCGCTTCGAGGCCCGGCCCTGCTCGGGGCGTTGCGGAGGTCGTGGCTCCGCCGCCGTCGTCCCCCGGCCCGAACCGGTCGTCGACGTCGTCGGGGAAGTCCCTCGGCGGCGGCTCGTCACGCCGGGCGCGGGTGCGCCGGCCGGTGCTCTCGGCGGGGGGATGGGCCCGCAGACGATCCAGGCGGTCCCGGAGCCTCGCCGCATCGAGCCGACACCGGTCGGCCAGCTGCATGACGTATTGGTCGCGCACCAGGTCGTCGGGGTGCTCCGCAACCGCTGTGAGGGCCGCGTCGGCCGCCCGCGCCCGACCCTCCGCCGTCCCGAGATCACCCGCCCCCAGCATGCGGTCCACCCGGAACTGCAAGAAGGGCCGCGCCTCCCGGATCGCCGTGGCGAGTGCCCCCGGATCGGTGCGGGCCAGATCACCGGGGTCGCTGCCGCCAGGCAGGTCCGCCACCACCACGTCGACCTCGTGCTTGCGCTCCCACTCGTACACGCGCGATGTCGCGCTCTGTCCCGCGGCGTCGGCGTCGTACGCCAGCACGATTCGCTTGGCGAAGTTGCGCAGCAGGGTGAAGTGCTCTTCGGCCAGTGCAGTGCCACATGTCGCGACCGCCCACGGCACGCCGGCCTGGAAGCAGCCGATGACGTCGGTGTAGCCCTCGCACACCACGACTTCCCCTTGCGCGATAACCCCCTGCTTGGCCCAGTTGAGCGCATAGAGGGTCCGTCGCTTGGAGTAGATCGGCGACTCCTGCGAGTTCTTGTACTTCGGCTCGGGCCGCTCCGGAGGTGCCTGCCCGGGCCGCGCCGGGAGGATGCGCCCGCCCAGGGCCACGGGGCGGCCGGACGGGTCGCAAATCGGGAAGAGGACCCGGGCCCGGAAGAAGTCCTGCGCCCTGCCGCGGCGGTTGACGAAGCCGAGTCCCGAGTCCGACAGCACCTTCTCGGGGAGCCGGAGCGCCTTGGCGAGCGCGTCCCAGTCGTCGGGTGCCCACCCCAGCCTGAACTGGCGCACGACGTCGCCGTCGTAGCCGCGTGAGCGCAGGTAGTCGCGGGCCGGCCCAGCGTCGGGCGAGCTGAGCAGCCGATCGTGGTACCACGCCACGGCGCGCTCCATCGCATCGAGCAGCTCGGACCGTCGCTTGTGGTCCCGTCCTGCCTCCTGGTCCTCATGCAGCGTGACGCCCGCCCGGTCGGCCAGGAACCGCACCGCGTCGACGAAGTCGAGGTGGTCCATGGCGCGGACGAAGGTGATGGCGTCACCCGACTCCTGGCAACCGAAGCAGTAGTAGAAGCCCTCCTCGGCGTTGACGCTGAACGACGGCGTCTTCTCGGTGTGGAACGGGCACAGCCCGCTCCAGCGCCGACCCACCTTCTTCAGCGCAGCGTGCTCGCTGATGAGGGCGACGATGTCGGTGGCCGCCCGGACCTGGGCGACTTCCTCGTCCGGTATCCCCACACCTTGACGGTACCGCGGCGTTGTCCGCCCCGTGACTGACCTACGGTTTCGAAATGGCGGTCACGCTCTACGGCGTCTGCGCCCTGACCTTCATGATGGGGATGTATGCCCTCGAGGCGCGCGGCCGGGGGTTCATCTTGGCCTTTGCGCTGGGCTGCGCCCTCTCCAGCTCCTACGGCTTCCTCTCGGGTGCGTGGCCCTTCGGTGTCGTCGAGGCGATCTGGACCGTGATCGCGCTGCGGCGCTACGTGCTCGCCGGGCGCCCCGGGGACCCGGCCGCCTGACAAGGGCCCCCGCCGCCGGCCGTTCCGGCCCGGCTGCCCGACCGACTAGCGGTTCCGAGGGCCGCCGCCGATACCCCACCCCGGGCGTGCACTCGCGCCCCGGCCAGCGTTGACGGGCGGTTCTGGCTGCGCCGGCCCGGCCGCTTGGCTCCTGGACAACGGGGCATAGGCATGACTGCTCGCATGCCCATTGGTGCCGGCACCGTTGCCGGCGTTCTCGTTGCCGCCACCGACGGCGACATTGGGCCTCGGCTGGGGAGCGGTGCCTGCTACCAAGGCTCCTGCCTTCGCAATATGGGAGTTGTTGCCGACGCCACTGCCAGAGCTATTGCCGGAGCTGTTTCCGACGCCAGCGAGGTTGACGCCACCAATGCCGGCGGCGCTGATGCTCTGGCGCCGGGCCGCAGCGATCGCGTGAAAGTGCTGCGCTGCTGCCCGCCGGGCCGCAGCGATCACGTGTGAGCGTTGCTCTGCAGCACGCAGGACCGACGTCAAGACCACGGTGTGGGTTGACCCTGCCGAGTGCGACAGCTTCAGGGCCCTCGAGCTCGGGACGACGCTCGAGGCCGATGCCGGTGTGAATGATGTCATCGATCCCGACGATCCCGACCAAGGGGACGAAGTCGACGAGAGGCCACCGAGCAAGCCCCCGTGGAGAGGCTCCTGCCCCACCGCCGGCGTGGTGGTCTCGAGAGGGAGAGTGGGCGAGTCGGGATGGCTCGCCTGAGCCGCGGACGCGAAGACGACCGGTGGTGCGCTCGACGGTGCGGTCACTTCCAAAACCACGGCGATGGCCGACGCCACCACTCCGATGCTCGCGAAGTTGACGGTCTGAATCCCGATCCGGTACTTCCGTCGCCGCGCGACCATCATGTTTCCCTTCATCCGCCACACCCCAACCACCCTGCCTCCATTGGATTTGGTGGCCATGTTGCCCTGCTGCAGCGGGCGATGCAACCGGCCGTTGTTGCGATCTTGGGTTGCATCGCCCGCCAGACCTCGCCGGTCCACGTCGCCGGCGCCCCCGCAACCCTTGTTGGAAATCGGTCCTGCTCTGGCCGGCGACCGGGCGTGGGGCCCGGCGCCGCGTGGCCTATGACCCGGTAGCCCCGCCCGCCAGCACCGCCTGCGCGGCGGACAGGCGCGCCACGGGGACCCGGAACGGCGAGCAGCTCACGTAGTCGAGGCCTGCGTCGTAGAAGAGGCCGATGGAGGCCGGGTCGCCGCCGTGCTCGCCGCAGACGCCCACCTTCAGGCCCGGCTTGGTGTCCCGACCGCGCTGGGTGCCCAGCCGGACCAGCTCGCCGACCCCGTCGAAGTCGACCACCTCGAAGGGGTTGCGCGGCAGGAGGCCGAGCTCCAGGTAGGCGTCCATCATCCGCCCCTCGACGTCGTCGCGGGAGAAGCCGAACGTCATCTGGGTCAGATCGTTCGTCCCGAAGGAGAAGAAGTCGGCCACCTCGGCGATCTCGGCGGCCCGCAGGGCGGCCCGCGGCGTCTCGATCATGGTCCCGATCGTCACCTCGAGCGTGCCGGCCGTGGACGCCGCCTTGGCCGCCCCCTTGGAGGGCCGGGGCGCCCGCTCCTTGTTCACGTCGGTCACGGCGTCCTCGACCCAGCCCCGGGCCAGTGCGAGCTCGGCGCGGGTGACGGTCAGGGGGATCATGATCTCGACGATGGGGTGCCCGCCGTCGGCCACCCGCTGGCGGGCGGCCTCCATCAGGGCACGCACCTGCATTGCGTAGAGGCCGGGCTTGATCACCCCGAGCCGCACCCCGCGCGTCCCCAGCATCGGGTTGGACTCCCGCCAGGACAGCGCCGCCTCGTAGAGGCGCCGCTCCTCGGGGTTGAGCCCGACGGTGGCGTCCTTGTGCGCCAGCTCCTCGGTGGAGGGCAGGAACTCGTGCAGGGGCGGGTCGAGCAGGCGCACCGTGACCGGCAGCCCGTCCATGGCGGCGAGGATGGCGATGAAGTCCTCCCGCTGGACGAGGCGCAATTCCTCGAGCGCGTCGGCCTCCTCGGCGGGAGAGTGGGCGAGGATCATCCGGCGCACCACCGGCAGGCGGTCCTCGCCGAGGAACATGTGCTCGGTCCGGCACAGCCCGATCCCCTCCGCGCCGAGTTGGCGCGCGTTGGCGGCGTCGTCGCCGGTGTCCGCGTTGGCGCGCACGGCCAGGTGACCCTCGCGGATCTCGTCGGCCCACGACAGCACGGTGTCGAAGGCGGGCGGCGGCTTCGCGGCCGTGAGCGGCACCTGACCGGCCACGACGATGCCGGCACCACCATCGAGCGACACCCAGTCACCCTCGTAGAGGGTGACGTCGCCGGCGGTGACCTTGTGGTCGCCCAGGCGAATGACCTCGGCTCCCACGACGGCCGGCTTGCCCCAGCCGCGCGCCACGACGGCGGCATGGCTGACCAGGCCACCCCGGGCCGTGAGGATTCCCTCTGCGGCCAGCATGCCGTGCACGTCCTCGGGCGAGGTCTCGTTGCGGACGAGCACCACCTGTTCCCCGCGCGCCGCCGCATCGGCGGCGTCGTTCGCGGTGAAGTAGATACGGCCTACGGCCGCACCCGGGCTCGCGCCGAGCCCCTTGGCCCACACCTCGTGGCCCGAGCCAGAGAATTGCGGGTGCAGGACCGAGTCGAGGTGGTCTTCGGTGATGCGCCCCACCGCCTCGGCCTTGGAGATCCCGAGGTCGCTCGGGCGGACCATGTCGACGGCCATCTTGAGGGCGGCTGTGCCGGTGCGCTTGCCCACCCGCGTCTGGAGCATCCAGAGCTTGCCCTGCTCAATGGTGAACTCGGTGTCGCACATGTCGCGGTAGTGCGTCTCGAGGCGCGAGAAGATCTTGAGCAGGTCACCGTGGACCTTGGGGAACTGCTTCTTCAGCTCCGAGATGGGCTCGGTGTTGCGGATGCCCGCCACCACGTCCTCACCCTGCGCGTTGACCAGGAAGTCCCCGTAGGCACCTTTGGCCCCGGTGGCCGGATCGCGGGTGAACCCGACACCCGTGCCCGAGTTGTCGTCGCGGTTGCCGAAGACCATCGCCTGCACGTTGACCGCGGTCCCGAGGTCGTGCGCGATGTGCTCCCGGTCGCGGTACGCGATGGCCCGAGGGCCGTTCCAGCTGCGGAACACGGCCTCGATCGCGCCGCGCAGCTGCTCGGCCGGCTCCTGGGGGAACGGCTTGCCGGTGTGCCGCTCGACGATCTGCTGGTAGGAGTCGACCAGGTAACGCAGCAGCTCGGTGGGGACCTTGGCGTCCGACGTGGTCCCGGCGAGCTCCTTGGCCGCCTCGAAGAGCGAGTCGAACTCCTCGCCGGGCAGCTCCAGGACGATGCGGCCGTACATGGCGATGAAGCGCCGGTACGAGTCGAAGGCGAAGCGCTCGTCCCCCGTCTGCGTGGCCAGGCCCTCGACGGAGTGGTCGTTGAGGCCCAGGTTGAGGACCGTGTCCATCATGCCGGGCATGGAGAACTTGGCCCCAGAGCGCACTGAGACGAGCAGGGGGTCGTCGGCGTCGCCGATGGCCTTGCCCATGGCGGCCTCCAGCCGGGCGCGGGCCGATGCCACCTCGGCGTCGAGGCTCTTGGGCCATCCTCCCGTCATGTAGTCGCGGCAGGTGTCGGTCGAGATGGTGAACCCCGGGGGCACCGGGAGCTCCAGTACCGACGTCATCTCGGCCAGGTTGGCGCCCTTGCCGCCCAGGAGGTCCTTGAGCTCCATGGGGGGGCGGGCGTGGCTGTGGTCGAAATCGAAGACGTACGGCATCGGGGCTCCTTGCCCAGGACGGGCGGACCGCGGCGCGAGTGCGGTCACTGGGTGGTCACACTCCCTCCCTACCTGGGACGGGTGGCGCCAGCCTACTTTCCCTCCGGCGACCCCCCGGAGCGGCGCTCGGCCTCTCCGGGGGCAGCGCCGTAGACCTGGTGCTGGAAGACCTCCTTGGCCTGGCGCATGAAGTCGCGCACGATGGCGAGCTCGTCGGCCTTGAAGCGCTGGGCCACCTGGCGCATCTCCTCGGCCACCGGCTGCTGGAGGCGCTGCAGCCGCTGCTGGGCCTCGGGGACGATCTCCACCCACACCCGTCGGCGGTCCTCGGTGTCGCGACGGCGGGTCACCATGCCCGCCTCCTCCAGCCGGTCCAGCATGAAGGTGACGGCCCCGGTGGTCAGGCCGCTCTCGGCGGCCAGGCGGCCCGCGGTCATGGGGCCGAGCCGGCCAATAAGGTCCAGGCAGCGCACGTCGGTCCGGCTCAGCTTCAGCTTCTTGGCCAGGCCGTCGTCGAAGTCACTGGCAGCGCCGAAGTAGCCCATGATCTCGTTGCGCAATTGTTGCGCCAGTTCCATCCGTGACCATTGTCTTGACACGTAAGTAACTTTATCACTAAGTTTCTTGGTTGATGGCTAATTCTTTCAATCCCACCCTCGCCGTCGAGGCACAAGACCTGGTCAAGGTGTTCCCCCGCGGGAACGTGCGCGCCCTGGACGGCGTCTCGCTCGAGGTCGAAGCCGGCACCGTGCTCGGGCTGCTCGGCCCGAACGGGGCGGGCAAGACCACCGTCGTGCGCATCCTGTCCACCATCCTCGGCCCCGACAGCGGATGCGCCTCGGTGCTCGGCCACGACGTGGTCTCCGAGGCCGATGCGGTGCGTCGCACCATCGGGCTCGCCGGCCAATACGCCGCCGTGGACGAGAACCTCACGGGCCGGGAGAACATCCACATGGTGGGGCGCCTCTCGCATCTGAGCCGCAAGGTGTCGTCGCGCCGGGCCAACGAGCTCCTCGAGGAGTTCGGACTGGCCGGTGCCGGCGATCGCGTGCTGAAGACCTACTCGGGCGGCATGCGCCGGAGGCTGGACCTGGCCGCCGCGTTGGTGGCGAATCCACCGGTGCTGTTCCTCGACGAGCCGACGACCGGGTTGGACCCCCAGAGCCGCCAGGGCCTGTGGGTCGCCATCGAAGAGCTGGTCCGCAACGGCACGACGGTCCTGCTGACGACCCAGTACCTCGAGGAAGCCGACCGCCTGGCCCGCGACATCGTGGTGATCGACCACGGGCGTGTCATCGCAGAGGGGACTCCGGCGCAGCTCAAGGCCGATCTCGGGACGTCGGTGGTCTCCGTGACGCTGGCCGACCGGGAGGCGATGGACCTGGCGGTCCCGCTGCTCGCACCGTTCTCCGAGAAGGCACCGGTGGTGGAGGACCTCGTGATGGAGCTCACGGTCACCGACGGGCCCAGGGCGGGAGCCGACGTGCTGCGTGCGCTCGATGCGGCGAACGTCCCCATCGCCGGCCTGGCCCTGCGCGAGCCCAGCCTCGATGACGTCTTTCTCAACCTGACCGGCCACAAGACCACGATCGACGAAGAGGTCGCGGATGCGGCGGCGAAACCGAAGCGGGGCTTTGGCCGGTCGCGCCGGAGTGACGTGGCCGACGGGAAGGATGCCGCATGACGACGACCACCATCACCGCACCGGTACGCCTCACCCAGCCGAGTCAGGGCAACCGCCTGTCGTGGGTCGTGGCGGACATCGCCACCATGACGAAGCGGAACCTCCTCGCGCTGATGCGGACGCCCGAGGCGCTCTTCTTCACGACATTGCAGCCCATCATGTTCACGCTGCTCTTCACCTACGTCTTCGGTGGGGCCATCCACGTCCCGGGCGGCCACTACATCGAGTTCCTGATGCCGGGCATCTTCGTGCAGACGGTGATCTTCGGCGCCATGAGCGCGGCGTCGGGGCTCTCCGAGGACCTGCACAAGGGCCTGATCGAGCGTTTCCGTGCCCTCCCGATGAGCCGATCCGCCGTACTGGCCGGGCGCACCACTTCAGACGTCGTCCGCAATGTCTTCGTGGTCGCGCTGATCACGATCGTCGGCTACGCCGTCGGCTTTCGCATCGGGACAAACGTGGCACTGTTCCTGTGCGGGGCGCTGCTGATCTTGTTCTTCGCCTACGCGTTGGCCTGGGGGTTCGCCATCATCGGCCTCTCCGCGCCGAACGCGGAGACAGCCCAGGTCATGGTCTTCCCGCTGATCTTCCCGCTGCTCTTCGCCTCGTCGGCCTTCGTCCCCGTGGCCACCATGCCGGGCTGGCTGCAGGGGTTCGCCGAGCATCAACCCGTGACGCAAGTGGTCGACGGCGCGCGGTCGCTGATGGTCGGCGGCGTGCTGCACAACTCGGGTGCCGTCGTGGCCGCCCTCTTGTGGAGCGCCGGCCTGCTGGTGCTCCTGGTGCCGATCGCCGTGCGCAAGTACCGCAAGGTCGCTTGAGGTGCTGGCGCACCCCTGAGCGTGCCCCGACTCCTGGGAATCATTCCTCGCCGGTGCGCCCCCGCAACTCGGCGACCAGGCCGGCGATGGGCACCCGCACCTGCTCGGTGGTGTCGCGGTCGCGCACGGTGACCGCGCCGTCCTCCAGAGAGTCGAAGTCGACGGTGACGCACCACGGCGTCCCCACCTCGTCCTGGCGCCGGTAGCGGCGGCCGATGCTCTGGGTGACGTCGTAGTCGACCATGAAATGGGGCTGCAGCGAGGCCAGCACCTGGCGGGCCAGGGGCTCGAGGGTGTCCTTCTTCGACAGCGGGAGCACGGCCACCTGGTAGGGCGCCAGGCGCCAGTGCAGGCGCAGCACCGTGCGCGCCTCGCCGCCCACCTCGTCCTCGCTGTAGGCCGCCAGCAGGAAGGCCATCATGGTCCGGGTGGCGCCGGCGGCCGGCTCGATGACGTGCGGGGTGTAGCGCTCGTTGGCCTGCTGGTCGAAGTAGTCGAGGGACTCGCCCGACGCCGTGGCGTGGGCGGTCAGGTCGAAGTCGCCCCGGTTGGCGATGCCCTCGAGCTCGTCCCAGCCCCAGGGGAACAAGAATTCCACGTCCGCCGTCCCCCGCGAGTAATGCGAGAGCTCGCTCGGGTCATGGTGGCGGAGGCGCAGCTTGTCGGCGGGGATGCCCAGGTCGAGGTACCACTGCATGCGCTCGGACAGCCAGTACTCGAACCACTTCTGGTCCTCGTCGGGCGGGACGAAGTACTCCATCTCCATCTGCTCGAACTCGCGGGTGCGGAACACGAAGTTCTGCGGCGTGATCTCGTTGCGGAACGACTTGCCGACCTGCGCAATGCCGAAGGGCGGCTTCTTGCGCGTCGTGCCCAGCACGTTGGCGAAGTTCGTGAACATGCCCTGCGCCGTCTCGGGGCGCAGGTAGGCCACGTGGCCCTCGTCCTGCACCGGGCCGGCGTGGGTCTTGAACATGAGGTTGAAGGCCCGGGCCTCGGTGAGGTCGTGCGAGCCACAGTTGGGGCAGACGCCGTCGATCTTGTCGGCCCGCCACCGCTCGTGGCAGTTCTTGCAATCGACCAGGGGGTCGGTGAACGTGGCCAGGTGCCCCGACGCCTCCCAGACGGCCGGGGGGCCGAGAATGGCGGCGTCCAGCCCGACGACGTCGTCGCGCAGCTGCACCATGGAGCGCCACCAGGCGTTCTTCACGTTGCGCAGCATGTTGACCCCGAGCGGCCCGTAGTCGTAGGTGGAGCGGAAGCCGCCGTAGATCTCGGCCGAGGGAAAGATGAAACCGCGGACACGGCACAGGCGGACCACCTTCTCCATCAGGTCGTCAGCGGCCCCTGCCTCGGTTTCGGCAGTGTCGGCGGTGTCGTTCATCGGTGCAGGATACCGGAGCCGATTCTGGCGCTGACCTCGTTGGCCAGCAGCCGGCCCCGCACGCTGAGCACGGCGCGCGATCCGTGGCGCACCACGAGGTCGCCCAGCTCCTCGGGCCGTTCCAGGCTCTCCCAGGGCACGCCGCGCGGCGTGCGCAGCGAGAGGGAGAGCGCCTCGAAGTCACGCTGGCCCGCGGTGAGCACCTCGCGCCCGGCTTCGGGCGTCCGCCCCGACTCCACCGCGTCGACGTAGCGGTCGGGCGTCCGCACGTTCCACCACCGCTGCCCGTCGCGGTGCGAATGGGCGGCCGACCCCACCCCCAGGTAGTCGCCCTGCTCCCAGTAGACGTGGTTGTGGCGGCACTCGTGGCCGGGCCGGGCCCAGTTCGAGATCTCCTCCCAGGCGTAGCCCGCGTCCGTGAGGACCCGCTCGATGCGCTCGTAGCGCCGGGCCAGCGCGTCCTCGTCGGGGTGGCGCGCCGTCTCCCTGGACAACGGCGTGCCGGGCTCGACGGTGAGGCCGTAGGCCGAGATGTGCGGCGGCGGGTGCGTCAGCCCGAGCACCACCTGGAGCGTGGTGTCCCAGTCAGCGTCGCTCTCACTGGCCGACCCGAAGATGAGGTCGAGGTTCCAGGTGGCGAAGCCCGCCGCGGCCACCGCCGCCGCGATCGTCTCGGCCGCGCCGGGCACGTGACGCCGGCCCAGGCCGGCCAACACGTGGGCCTGTGTCGACTGCAGCCCGAAGGAGACCCGGTTCACCCCGGCGCGGCGGTAGGTGCCGAGATGAGCCGCGTCCGCGTCCTCGGGATTGCACTCGACGGTGACCTCGGCGCCGGGTCGGCGCGGGATGGCGTCGAGGATGCGGCAGAGGGTCTCGGGATGCAGGCGGGACGGCGTGCCCCCTCCGAAGAAGACCGAGGACGCGCCGGCGAGGTCGCCCGCCCTGGCGGCACGCTCCAACTCCAGGACGCATGCGTCGGCGTAGCGCTCCATGAGGTGATCGCGGTCGGTGTACGTGGCGAAGGCGCAGTAGTCGCACCGCTCCCGGCAGAAGGGGACGTGGACGTAGACGCCGAACGGGGTCACGCGCTCAGAGGCCGACGGTGGAGCGCACCGAGCGGATACGCCGGTCCAGGTGCGCCTCCATCGCCGACGTTGCCAGCTCGGCCACCTCGTCGGCGCCGGGTGGCGGCGGCCCCGCCAGGACGCCGGCGAGGTCGCCACCGAGGATCCGGCGCAGCAGCGTCAGCGCGGCGGGGCTCATGGGGCGGCCGCTGCGGTGCGCTCGGCACAACGTGCCGCCCGCAACGAGATCGAAGGCCACCAGCTCGACCATCCCGTCGGGCTCGCCGCAGGCGGCGCACTCCCCGAGGACAGGCCCCGCGCCCTCGAGGACGAGCGTCTTGAGGAAGAACGACGGCGCGAGGAGCGACGGGTCCGAGCGGTCGTCGGCCAGCGCGCCCAGTGCCCCCACGAGCATCGCGTAGAGGCGGGGATCGGGATGGCGCTCCTGGGCCATCTGGTCCGTCACCTCCAAGAGGGCCATGCCGCGCGGCATCCGGGCCAGATTCTCGCGGATGAGCCGGAACGAGTCGAGCACCTCGACCTGGTTCACGATGTCGAGGTCGCTCCTCCCTTGCCACAACAAGAGGTCCACGTGGGTGAGCGGCTCGAGCCGGGCGCCGAACTTCGAGGTGGTGCGGCGGACACCCTTGGCGACGGCGCGCACCTTGCCGTGGCGCTCGGTCAAGAAGACGACGATCCGATCGGCCTCGCCCAGCCGATAGCTGCGCAGGACGACGCCCCGGTCGCGGAAGAGGCTCACCGCTCGGCGCGGCGTTGCTGCGGGGACGGATCGAGTGGGCAGTAGCGCTCGCCGCGCCGTTCTGCCTCGGCCACGGCGCGGCGGGCTCTCGCCGCCTCGTCGGCCGCCCGGTCATGGGCCTCCTGGGCGGGCCTCTTGCGGGCCTGGGCGGCAGCACCGTGCGAATGGCGGCCGTAGAGCAGGTTGCCCGCACCGATCAGCACGGCCAGGATCAGCGCGACCGCGACGACGAAGCCGGCGTGCAGCGCGAAGCCGGCGACGACGACGAAGAGGGCCAGGATCACGATCCCGGCGATCAAGGCGATCCGGGCGGGGGTCATTCGACCCCATTTTCGCAGGTGTCGGCCCCCAACCGGGTCAGGGGTTGACGGCGCCGAACCGGCGCACCCGGCGCTGGAAGTCGATCACCGCCTCGTAGAGGTGGCGGCGGCGCATGTCGGGCCAGAGGATCTCGGGGAAGACCAGCTCGCTGTAGGCAATCTCCCACAGCAAGAAGTTCGAGATCCGGGTCTCTCCCGAGGTCCGGATCACGAGGTCGGGGTCCGGCATGTCGGGGAAGTAGAGGTGGCGCCGGATGGCCTTCTCGTCCACCTTGGAGGCGGGGGTCCCCTCGGCGACCAGGGCTCGGACGGCGTCGACGATCTCGGCCCGGCCGCCGTAGTTGAAGGCCATCGTCATGACCATGCGCCTGTTGTGCGCGGTGAGCTGGATCGACTCGTCCATGCGCTTGAGCACCCGGCGCGGCACCCGCCAGTCGCGCCGGCCGGCGAAACGGATCTGCACGCCCTTCTCGTTGAGCTCGTCGCGCCGCCGCATGAGCAGTGACTGGTTGAAGTTCATGAGGTAGCGCACCTCGTCGGGCGGCCGGCGCCAGTTCTCGGTGGAGAATGCGTAGAGGGTGATCCACTTGATGCCGATCTCGAGCGCCCCGTTGACCACGTCGAGCAGCGCGGTCTCCCCCGCCGCATGGCCCTCGGTCCGTGGCAGCCCCCGGGCACTGGCCCAGCGGCCGTTGCCGTCCATGACGCAGGCGACGTGGACGGGGACGCGGGTCAGATCGAGCTCCGGCGGGACCGGGTCGGGGGGCTCCGCCACGGGTCCCGCCCCCTCGGCCCCCCTCTTCTCAGGCCCTTCGGAGGTCACCCGGTGAACCTACCGCGGGCCGCCCGGCCCGAATTCCGGGCCCGGCGGCCGGATTCGTGCTCTAGTATGCCGCTTCCTGCCGGCGCTACGACGTGGTCGTCGGCGGATCGACGATGGCGGGCTTCACCACGACCCAAGGAGACAACAGTGTCAGAGCAAGCCGGTCCCCCACGCCCCGACGTCACCGACATGTACGCGGTGCACGGCGTCTTCCGCGACTCGCTGGGAGCGGCCCCGCTGCTGGTCGGAGGCATCCCCGCCGGCGACTCGGAGCGGGTCGCACTCATCGCCAACTACTACGAGAACATCCTCTCCTTCCTGGAGGTGCACCACGACGGCGAGGAGCAGCTCGTCTTCCCGCTCCTCCGCCAGCGCTGCGCCGGGAACGCCGGGCTCATCGACCACCTCGAGGGCCAGCACAGGGAGGCGCTGCGGCTGCTCGAAGAGGCTCAGAGCTCGCTGGCGGCCTGGCCGGCCGGCGACGCCGCCGCCCAACAGGCCGCGGCGGACAGCCTCGAGGACCTGCGCGTGATGCTGGTCGCCCACCTCGACGAGGAGGAGGAGAAGGTGCTGCCCCTCGCCGCCGCCAACCTGTCCATGGAGGAATGGGGGGCGCTGCCGGGGCACGGCATGGCCCACTTCGGTGGCGACAAGATCTGGCTCATTCTCGGGCTGCTCCGGGAGCGGATGACCGACGACCAGCGCGCCGCCATGCTGGCGCACATGCCGCCGCCCGCACTGGACATGTGGACGGGGTTCGGAGAACAGGCATTCAAGGACTACTCCTCGGTCGTCGTGGTCGAGGTCGGCGCCCGCTGAACCTTCGCGTCGCGCTGGCCCCTTCCCGCCACGCCGACCCCTTCCCGCCACGCGGCAAGACCTCGTGATGTGCGCCGCTGGGACGGTCATGGTCCGAATTTCGGGCCAACCAGGCACGGCGCCAGGGCGGCGCTCAGGCGTCTCGGCGCACGAGGACCCAGCAGCCGATCCCCAGGATCACCACGGTGTAGAGCACGAGGAGGGCGAAACCCGTCCACGGACTGAAGGCCGGCCCGACTCGGTCGGGCGCGCCATGGGTGGAGAACAGGACGAAGCCGATGTTGGCCGGCAGGTAGCGGGCCACGGCGTTACTGATCGATGCGGGGAGCGCCTGAACGATGAGGGGCAGGACGAGCACCACCCCGACGAAGGTCGAGATGGCGCCGGCCGTGTGCCGGATGATGGTGGCCAGGCCAAGCGCCAGGAGCCCGAGCACGGCCAGGTAGAGACCGCCACCCACCACGGCCCGCAGGACGCCCGGCTGCCCCAGGGATGCGGAGCCGGCTGAAAGGGAGGCCTGGATGTTGTGCGGGACCTTCACCCCGAACTGCTGGGCGCGCTGCGCGACCGCAGCTGACGTCCCGACGGCGTGCTTGGCCGACAAGATGGCCTGGCCGAGGGCGAAGGCGCTGAAGACGAGGATCTCACTCACCACGACCGCCACGGCTCCGAACACGAGGATCTTGGCACTGAGGACGACGGGCCGCCGTGGCACGGCGGACAACGTGGCGCGGATCGTTCCGGTGCCGTACTCCGCGCTCATCACGAGGACACCCAGCACCCCGAAGATGAGCTGCCCGAGGAAGACCCCGATCAGGCTCCGCCGCGTCGGATCTTCGATTATGTCGGAGTGGTTCACCGTGGCCGTGCCAAGTGCGCACAAGCCCACGACCGCGACCACCGTGGCGACGAGCGTCCACATGGTGGAGCGGACCGACCACAGCTTCGTCCACTCGGCTGCCATGGCCCGGCGCAGACCGACGCGGCCGGGGGGCTCCTCAATCGCGAAGGGGATGGGAGCGTCGAGCACAGTGGTCACGATCCACCTCGGAACTCGACGGCCTCGTCAGTCAGCTCCATGAACGCATCCTCCAGTGAGGCGACGGGGGTCAGTTCGTGGATGGCAATGCTCATCCCCACGGCCAGGTCACCCACCTGAGGTGCGGACAGGCCGGTCACCGTCATGGACCCGTCGGGATCCGCGATGACGGTCCCACCCGCATTGGTCACTGCGTCGGACAATTGGTGCGGCGCCGGCGTGCGCACCTTGACCGATTGACTCGAGCTGCGAGCCACGAAGTCAGCGACCGAAGTCTCGGCGATCATCTTGCCCTTGCCGATGACCACCAGATGGTCGGCGGTGAGCGCCATCTCGGCCATCAGGTGGCTCGACACGAACACGGTCCGACCCTCGCCCGCAAGCTTCTTGCACAGCGTGCGCACCCAGCGGATGCCCTCGGGATCGAGGCCGTTCACGGGCTCGTCGAACAGCAGCACGCCGGGGTCACCGAGCAGGGCGGCGGCGATGCCCAGTCGCTGGCCCATCCCGAGCGAGAACTTGCCCGCCCGTTTGCCCGCCACCGCAGTGAGGCCCACGAGCTCCAGCACCTCGTCGACACGCACCCGCGGGATGGCATTGCTCCGGGCCAGGGTGAGCAGATGGGCTCGGGCGGAGCGACCTGGATGGATGGCCTTGGCTTCGAGGAGACCGCCCACTTCCCGCAGCGGCCACGGGAGGTCGTGATAACGCCGGCCCAACACAGTGACGGAGCCCGACGCCGGCGAGTCGAGGCCCATGATCATGCGCATCGTGGTCGACTTGCCAGACCCGTTGGGCCCGAGGAAGCCGGTGACGGTCCCCGGACGCACGTCGAAGGACAGGTCGTCCACCGCCACGACGTTGCCGAACCGCTTTGAGAGCCCCCGGGCCTCTATCACCCGGTAAGCCTTGCACGGTCCTCTGACTTGTGGGTATCAGGGAGAACCCTGATACAGACCCTGAGACAGGGGTCATGTCCCTGACTCCGGCAGGAGTTGCCCGGCAGATTGGGACACAACCCCGGAGCAAATGAGCGTGGACGCGAACGGCCCCCCACTTCCCGCGGGGGGCGAGGGAGTGGGGGGCACGGTATCGAGTGTCGCTGTGAGGCGTCGCTCAAGGCCCGGTATCAGCACAGGCCCGAAGGTTGCTTCGTGACTCTGCCAACCTCCCCGTTTCGTCCGTACTCCCAGGATGTGCTTCCAATCCCGCGACGCAGTAGGGGCTTTGGTCCCATGCTGACGAAATTTGCCGAGTCCGGGTATCCCGACTCTCGTGGGTTGGCACGAAATAAGGCCTTGAGGGTCATCGATGGATACGCAAAGTCCCGAGGTCAACCACCGCGCGACCGAGGGCGCGTTTGTGGGGCCGGCGCAATAGGAGAAGCTTGTTGATGGAGTCGGTGAGCCGGGCCTCGCTGTCGTCGAAGGTCCAGCCGGCACCGTGAGTGAGTTGCCGCCGGCTCGCGTGTGAGGTCAGGCAGGCACAACGGGGACAGGGTGGATAGCGAGAATGTTGCCCCGGATTCTGGCATTACGCGTCTCCACCCGGCCCTAGAAGCGGGCCGGGTGGAGAGATTGCCGCAGTGTCGTCAGTGCTCAGACGCTGACAGGCTCTTTGATGCTGTTGCCATGACCATTGGTCTCCTCGCTGTGCACCGTGAAGTCATCGTTGTGCACCGTGAGTTCCTCGTCCTCGGGGGTTCGCCGCGCGTGCCAGAAACCGAAGGCCACCAAGAGAGCCATGATGCCAGCCAGGGCGAATGCCGCGATGCCAGCCCAGTAGGCGATCGTTGCGATCACGCTAAACGCGTACGCCTCGAGCAACAGTCCCCGCAGCGTGGTACCCGTGAACACAGTCTGAACCTCGCCGGCCAACTTGGCGTCATTCGGGTGGGCCCGTGCCGCGGCGCTTACCGTCGCGTAGACACCGTTGTACGGCATGGCGGCGAGGTGGTAGGCGATGAAGTGATTGGCGTAAGCCTCGGCCTGAGCACCGGTGGTCAGGGGCTGCCCGGCGTATTGAAGCAAGTAAGGCAGCATTTGGGGGGTGATCTCGGTGCCCGGCTTGGCGTGCGCGAACTCGGCCGCGGTCGGGAACGTGATGTCCTGGGCGGCCAACTGATTGTGGACATTCGAGTTGGCGAAGCTGTAGCCCCACATGAGAAGGCTGCCCGCCACCACAAGGGCCACCACCATCACTGCACCGATAGCGCTGGCAAAAACGTCGAAGAATTTCCGTTGCATGGCTTCTCCTTTGGATAGAGGACCGTTGCTTCCAGTGTCCGTGAAAGAGCGAAGCCCCCTCAGAGTCCAAGGTCCCAAGGGTGGAGGGACCAAAGTCCCAAAGAGTCGGACGATTGCTTGAGGCCGACCAGCCACGTCGCAGTCACTCTTGGCGATTAGTGCCATCAGACCCTGCCGGACCCGTCATCGCCGTCATACCGTCGAACTACGGTCCCTAGGGACCCGCCGTAGAGCGGATGAACTTCAACTGCCGGAGCGGCCCTGGTTGAGGAACCTCGCGCCGCCGAGGGGACGCGTTCCATTTGCTCTGGCCTGGGTCGCCCGACGCGCTCGAAGAGGCAATTCATACTGTGGTGGACGGGGTCATGAGCTGTGGTGGACGGGGTCATGAGCGACCGGCGCCATAACGTGCGGATCGACTGGAACGAGCCGACCTAACGAACGTTTGCGAACGCCCAGCAGTCGCGGTCAGACTGCCCTGTCGCCGGAGGGACGCCGCCACGCCAACAGGCGCGCGTCGGCGGTGACCGGCTCCAATCCTGCGCAATTCAGGGTTGGGCCGCGCCCGGACGACGGACCGACTCACGTAGGGTGGACATGACCGCACTCCCATTCCCCCCGGGCGGTCAGATGGCGGCGATGAGCGGGCGATCCAACCCTGCTTCGGTGGGGCGGGATCGCGGGGGTGATGCGTCCCGAATCGTTCGACGCCGCGGACCAGCCCCAGGCGGTAGGGGCTTGATCCGCGCCGCCCTTGACCGTGGGAGCACGCCCGAGCCCTGGCGATCGGGCTCAAGGGCCTGCCTCACCCCCGAAGCGGCAACACATCGTGCCACAGGAGTGACCCCGTACGCTGCCGGAACTGAGGCGCTTATGGCGAGGGAATTGATCTTGCCTCAAGTGCGAGTTGTCGCTTCGTTGTCCCAGCACAGTCCGATTGGCTCTACACGGGCACGTGCCCCGGGCGCACCATTCGAAGCGGGGCGGCGGCCTCAGGCGATCCGTTCTAACGGAAGGTCGTCGCCCCTGTCGGAGGTTGCCCTTGGCTGCGACAGTGCTGTCCCAGTTCGATCCTCGCTGCCGGCGACGGGGACGCACAGGATCTGTCGTTCGACGTCGGCACCGACGCCATCCAAAAGGCGGGGAACCGCTCGCACGACGGGTGTCGCCGCTGACGGGCATGATCGGGTGGATGGAGGAGGGCTGGGTCGACCCGGATCTTGACGACCTTGGTGGCAGCGATGTCATCGGGTCGTCGGAGGACGCGCGACAGGCGTGGTATGACGCTGTCGAAGCCCTCGACAAGATCACCGCCCAGATGCCGGGGGGCGAGCATCGGCCCGAGCAGCAGGAGACGTGCCGGGCGGTGGCCGAGGCGTTGGTCACGAGGACCCACCTGGTGGTTCAGGCCGGTACGGGGACGGGCAAGTCCGGCGCCCCCCATCCGGCGGCATGGGATAGTCCTGGAAGCCAAGAAGTCCCGCTCTGTAACCGGCAGTATGCGCTACTCGACCTTCGGGTCGTCGGCCGCTGGTCGGCGATCGGCGATCCAACTCCGGACTCTTCGCTCTTCGCTAACGGGATACCGATAGCCGAGAGACTGCGCGGTCTCCTTGGCTATCGCAGAGAACAGTTCCAAAGTGCTCAAGAGCGCTTCCCACGCTCCTTCGACATCGTAACTGGGCCACGTTTGCGGAAGGGCTGCCGTCCACCTCCCGTCTGCCCACTCCTGCACATGTCGCCCGCAATACCAGGTCTCGGCACAACCTCCATTCATGGAGATGGTGTGCCATTCGAACATCGCGAGTAAGCACTGCTTCACCTGCTGATCGACCGTCCCCAAGGCCATCCACAGTTCACCGCGAGCGAGCTGCTTTGACTCCCATAGAGTCAACCCAAAGAAGCTGTGGACGGTGTTGAGAAAGTCTTTTTCTGTCGCAGTCCCGGCCGCATAGTGGCCAGAAGCATCCACCATGCGTTTGCTAAGACCGTCCTTGTCGAGCAGCACCTCGGCACCGCGAGACGTGATGGCGCGCCAGGCGTCGAGTTGGACTGTCGCCGCTTCCGGCAGGACGCGACGCAACAAAGCGAATCGTGAGACGGCAACCAGAGCAAGCGAAGTGGAAAGTGCCTGGACTATCGATACGAGCGCGATGTCGACGACGAGTGGCCCTTCGTAGACCGCCTGGCTGACGCTCTGACCACCTATAGGCGATCGATAGCTGAAAAAGAACACCGGTTCAGGGAGCATCGACTCCAGCCAATCCAGAGAGGAGAGGCGACCGCGTTGAGTGGTGATCACCATGAGGTCGACGTCTGAAAGCGGGTCTGCGCCCCCCTCCCGGGCTCGTGACCCCAGGAGAATCACCCCCCGCACGGAACGCTCGGCTCGACCCCACGCAACGAAGCGATCCAGATAGGCGTGGATGCGCTCAGATGACGTAGAGGTGTCGCTCCCGTCCACAGGCTGGGATTGTAAGGCGCGCTGGGCCGCGACCCACCGATTGGACAACCAGAGCCGGGGTGCTGGAATGGAGCTGTTGGCGGACGGTCGATCACATGGTCGATTGCGTCTGTTCGTACGCCACCGCGGGGGTCCTCACGCGCGGGCATGATCGGTGCATGGAAGAGAGCTGGGAGGATCCTGACTTCGATGATCTCGACATCGACTCTGGGCGCGGGTCCGCGGCGGATGCGCGTCAGGCGGGCGACGACGCCGTCGCTGGGCTCGACAAGATCACGGCACAGATGTCCGGCGGCGAACACCGGCCCGAGCAACAGGAGATGTGCCGGGCGGTGGCCGAAGCGGTAGCCACCCGGACCCACCTGGTGGTCCAGGCAGGCACAGGGACGGGCAAGTCCCTGGCCTACCTTGTTCCCGCAGCCCTGAGCGGCAAGAAGGTCGTGGTGGCCACAGCGACCAAGGCGCTCCAGGACCAGCTGGCGGGGAGCGACCTGCCGATGGTCGAGGCGGGGCTCGGCCTGCCCGCCCCGCTGGACCACGCCGTCTTGAAGGGTCGCAGCAACTACGTCTGCCGCCAGCGGGTCGCCGAGGTGGGATCGGGCGGGATCCAGCCCGAGCTGGGCGACCAGGGACCCAGTCCGGAGCAGGAGCGGCTGGACCAGGCGGACCGGCCGGGCCACGACGCCGAGTCCGAAGGCGCCCGCGGGTCCGAGGAGCCCGGGTCGGCTCCACCGGAAGGGCTCATCGAGGAGGTACGCACCCTGATCGCGTGGTCGCAGAACTCGGACTCCGGCGACCGGGCTGACCTCACCTTCGAACCGTCCGACCGGGCCTGGAACATGTTGAGCGTGGGCCCGCGGGAGTGCCCGGGCGCCTACAACTGCCCCTCGGGAGGACGCTGCTTCACTGAGGCCGCCCGCGACCGGGCGGCGGTGGCTGACGTGGTGGTCGTGAACACCCACCTCTACGGCGCCCACTTGGCCAGCGACGGAGCTGTGCTCCCCGAGCACGACGTGGTCGTCTTCGACGAGGCCCACCAGCTGGAGGAGGTGATGACCTCGAGCCTCGGGGTCGAGGTCACACCAGGCCGCGTCCGCGCCTTGGTGACCGGAGCGCGCACCCTGGTGGAGCAGCGCGACGTGGACCTTCTCGACTCCCTGGCGTCGGTGGGCGACCAGCTGGGCGCTCTGTTGGCGGACCGGATCGGAGACCGCGTCCTCCACGACGAGGCCCGGCCTCAGGTCGACGACAGCGAGCTGGCGGAACTGCTCGCCCGCGCCGCCGAACTCGCCCGCCGCGTCACCGATGCGCTGCGCCGAGGCGGGGGGCAGCGCACGCTCCTCGGCGACGAGGGTGACGCCGCCGACCCCGACCGCGCCAACCGCAAGACGCGCGCGTTGTCGGCCGCGGCGCACCTGGCCGAGGACCTGCACCGTCTCGTGGCGCGCTCCGACGGCGAGGTTGCCTGGGTCGACGGCACCCGGCGCAACGTCCGGCTGCGCCTCTCCCCCATTGACGTCGGACCGACGCTGGCCCGGACACTGTGGGGCGAGGTCACCGCGGTGCTGACCAGCGCCACCATCCCGCCGCGCATCGTGGAGCGGGTGGGTCTCGAAGGGTTCCCCACCGAGGAGCTCAACGTGGGCAGCCCCTTCGACTACCGATCGCACGCGCTGCTCTACGTCGCGCGGCACCTCCCCGACCGGCGCGCGCCGGCGGCGGAGGAGGCGTTGCACGAGGAGCTGGCCCTGCTCCTGGACGCGGCCGGGGGCCGCACCTTGGCCCTCTTCACGAGCCGGCGCGCCACCGAGGCCGCAGCCGAGGCGCTGGCGCCGGAGCTCCCCTACACGCTGCTCGTGCAGGGCGACCTGCCTAAGGGCCGCTTGCTGGACGAGTTCGCGTCCGACGAGACCTCCTGCCTCTTCGCCACGCTCGGATTCTGGCAGGGCGTCGACATCCCGGGACGAGCGCTGTCGCTCGTCACCATCGACCGCCTCCCGTTCCCGCGGCCCGACGACCCGCTCCTCCAAGCGCGGCGCGACCGCGCCGGCGGGCGCGCCTTCTCCCTGGTCGACCTCCCGCGGGCCGCCACATTGCTGGCGCAGGGCTCGGGTCGCCTCATCCGCAACGCCACCGACCGGGGCGTCGTCGCCGTCCTCGACCCGCGTCTCGCCACCGCGTCCTACCGGGGCGTGCTCCTGGCGTCCCTGCCGCCCATGCGACGCTCGGTGGACCGCTCCGAGGTGGAGAACTTCCTTCGCCGGGCCCTCGAGGACGACGCGGCGTAGCGCGCCGACCTTCCGCAGCTACTCGGCGAAGTCGAAGGCGAGCGTGCCGTCCGCGTTGCGGGTGCCCTCGGTGGCCACGCGCATCACCCAGCGACCGGCCACGCGCCGCAGCCGCTCGCGGTTGAGCGTGTAGGCCCGCTCGTTCCGGCGGACGTCACACTCGAGGAGCCCCGCCTCGGTGAGGATCCGCAGGTGCCGTGATACTCCCTGCCAGGGAATGTCGAAGCGCCGTGCGATGTCGTGCGAGCTGAGGTACCCCCCGTGGTCGTGCAGAGCGGCGAGGATGCCTCGCCGGGTCTCGTTGGCCAGCGCCTTGAAGACGCGGTCGAAGGTGTCCGCGTCGGCGAGTCCCCGCAGCGTGGGTGGATCGGTCCGGCCCACGGTGAAGGCGGGGGTCCGGGACGGGGTGGTGGGCATGTCCCAACTCTAAACGACCGCGCTTAGGGTTTCCGGGAGGTCCGTAGTCAGTACCCCAGGCGGTCGAGCATCTCGGCCCGGTTCTGCCAGCGGCGCTCGACCTTCACGTGCAGGTCGAGGTAGGTGCCCTCGGGGAGCTCGGCGCGCACCGCGATCCCGACGGCCTTGAGCACCTCGCCCCCCTTTCCGATCACGATCGCCTTCTGGGAGTCGCGCTCGACGATGATCTCGACCCGGATGTGCGGCCACTCCCACTCGGTCACCCGGCAGGTGATCGCGTGGGGAGCTCGTCCCGGGTCTTGGCCAACAGCTGCTCGCGGACCAGCTCCGCCACCCAGAGCGCCTCGGGTGTGTCGGTGACGACGTCGGAGGGGAAGAAGGGCGGGCCCTCGCGGAGGAGTGCGGTCACAAAGTCGGTCAGGCCCTCCACGCCGCGCCCATTGCGGGCGGACACCGGGAAGTACTCGACCGCAGGGAGGTCGCCCAGCGCATCGACTGCCTCCTTGGCCTGGGTGAGACGCTCGAGCAACTGGGCTCCCGACGCCCGGTCGACCTTGTTCACGACGACCACCAGGGCCGGTGGCGCCTCGTCGTCGGCGTCGGTGTCGTCGGCGTCGGTGTCGTCGTCAGCGCCGACGCCCCCGTCTCCGCCTCGGCGTTGGACCTGGCGCACGGCGCGCTCGAGCACTGTGCGGTCACCGGGGCCGATCGGCGCCGTCGCGTCGACGAGTACCAAGATCACGTCGACGTCGGCCAGCGCGTCCGTCGCAGTCTCGTTCAGGCGGGTCCCGAGCGCGCTCTTGGGGCGGTGGATGCCCGGCGTGTCGACGAAGACGACCTGCGCGTCCGCAACCTCGTCGTGCAGCACCCCGAGGATGCGGTGCCGAGTCGTGTTCGGCCGCGACGAGGTGATCGCAACCTTGGTTCCCACCATCTGGTTCACCAGGGTGGACTTGCCGACGTTCGGCCGGCCGACGACAGCCACGAAGCCGGAGCGCACCGGGCTCAGCTCCCGTTGTGCGATGCGCTGCCCGGCCGCTCGTGCGGTGCGCCCGTGCCGGCCCCCACGCCGGGCCCGCCGTCGCCGGAGGCTGCCCCCGTCGACTCGATGCGGACCCGGTTGATCCGTCGTCCGCGCACGTCGACCGCGGTCAGGCGGAAACCATCCACATCGACCGAGTCTCCCGGGTCGGGCACTCGGCCGACCAGATCCAACATGAGGCCGCCCACCGTGTCCCACGGGCCGTGCGGGAGGTCCGTGCCCAGGAGCTCGTCGGCGTCGTCCATCGAGAAGAGCGCGCTGACCAGCACCGAGCCGTCCGCGCAGCGCTCCACCGTGGGCTCTTCGACGTCGAACTCGTCCACGATGTCACCCACCAGCTCCTCGAGGAGGTCCTCGAGGGTGATCAGCCCGGCCGTCCCGCCGTACTCGTCGACGACGATCGCCATGTGGAACTTCTCCTCCTGCATTTCGCGCAGGAGGTCGGAGACCTCCTTGGACTCGGGGATGAACTTGGCCGGCCGGACGCTGTCGCGCACCGGCTGTTCGGCTTTCCCCACCCGCTCGGCCCGCACGAGGTCCTTGGTGTAGGCGATGCCGACGATGTCGTCGATGCCATCGGCCTCGACGGGTATCCGGCTGTAGCCAGCTCCGAGCGCAGACTCCAGCGCGTCATGGACCGTGACGTCGGCCTCCACCGTCACCATGTCCGGTCGGGGCGTCATCACCTCGCGCGCCACGGTGTCGCCGAAGTCGATGATCGAATGGATGAACGAGCGCTCGTCCTTCTCGATCACGTTCTCCTCGTGTGCCACGTCGGCCATGGCCTTGAGCTCGGAGTCGGTGATGTAGGAGTGGGGCATGCTCTCCTGGTCGTCGCCGCTCACCCCGATGATGCGGTTGGCCAGCCCGATGAGGAGAGCCGAGAGCCAGCGGATGGGCGGGAAGCGGATCAGGGTGCTCACGATCGGCGCGCTCAGGAGCGCGGCCCGCTCGGAGTGCTGCACGGCCCAGTTCTTGGGCACCGCCTCGAAGAAGACGAAGATCACCACGATCTCGAAGACGATGCCGAGGATGACGCCGAGGCCGCCGAAGAGGTGCGATGCGACGATGCCGACCAGCGTGGCCGAGACCAGCTGGCAGATCAGCACGAGCAGCAGGATCGGGTTGAGGAAGTTGGCCGGGTTCTCGACCAGGCGGGCCAGTTGGCGCGCCCCCAGCTTGTGCTCGTCGACCAGAGACTTGGCCTTGATCCGGTTCATCCGCACGAGGCTCGTCTCGGCCATGGCCAGAACTCCGGACGCGGCCAGCAGGATCGCGATCACCACGATGAGGGCCCCGTCCTCGGCGGTGAAGGTGGCGGCCAGCAAGGGGGCGACGCTCACGGCCCAAGCCCCATTCGGTAGAAGCGGGCGAGCAACTGCTGCTCCAGCGCCTCCATCCGTTCCGCCTCGGCCTCGTCCTCGTGATCCATCCCGAGCAGGTGCAGCAAGCCGTGGACGACGAGCAGTGCCACCTCGTCCTCGAGGGGCACCTCGTGCTCCGCCGCGTTGCGTGCTGCGACGACGGGGCAGATCACGACGTCGCCCAGCAGGGTGAGGGTGCCCTGCTCGGCCGCGGTTCCCGGCCCACTGCCGCCGAAGTCCGGTGAGCGGCCAGTGGGCCCCGGCTCGTCCTCAATCGGGAACGAGAGCACGTCGGTGGCGCCGCTCTTGCCCAGGAACTGCTCGTTCAGCGCGGCGATGGCCTCTTCGTCGACGAAGAGGAGGGAGACCTCGGTCTCTCCCTTGATGCCCCGCGCCGCCAGGACCTGGCGCGCCAGTTCCGCCCAGCGGGCCACGTCCATCGGATGGGCCTGCTGCTCATCGGCCGCGAAGACGTCGACGGTCACTGCGTGGGTCCCGCCCGCCCTTCTGCCACTTCGTAGGCGTCGACGATGTCGGCCACGATCCGGTGCCGGACCACGTCCCGGCGGCTCAGGTGGACGAACGCGATGTCGTCGATCCCGCCCAGCACCGGTTCGAGCCCGACCAGGCCCGAGCGGCCACCGGGGACGTCGATCTGTGTGACGTCACCGGTCACCACGCACCTCGAGCCGAACCCGATGCGGGTCAGGAACATCTTCATCTGCTCGGGGGTGGTGTTCTGCGCCTCGTCGAGGATGATGAACGAGCTGTTGAGCGTGCGGCCCCGCATGAAGGCGAGCGGCGCGACCTCGATGGTCCCGCGGTCGAGCAGGCGTTGCGCGCCCTCGGGTTCGAGCAGGTCGTAGAGCGCGTCGTAGAGCGGCCGCAGGTACGGGTCGACCTTGGCCATCAGGTCGCCGGGAAGGAAGCCGAGGCGTTCGCCGGCCTCGACCGCGGGACGGGTGAGGATGATGCGGGACACCTGGCGCGACTGCAGCGCGTGCACCGCCTGCGCCACCGCGAGGTACGACTTGCCGGTCCCCGCAGGGCCGATGCCGAAGGTGATGATGTTCTGCGAGATCGCGTCGACGTAGCGCTTCTGGCCCGCCGTGTTGGGGCGCACCGTCTTGCCTCCGGCGGCGCGCACGACCTCGGAGCGCAGGACCTCGCTCGGACGGATGTCCTCGCGCACCATGTCGATCGTGCGGGCCATGGTGGACGAGTCGAGGTCGCGGCCAGCCTGGACCATGAGGATGAGCTCCTCGAAGAGCCGCACCACCAACTCCGCCGCGGGGCCCTCGACCGAGATCCGGTTGCCCTGCACGACGATCTGCTCGTCAGGAAAGGCCTGCTCTATCTGGCGCAGGTGCTCGTCACGGGTTCCGAGGAGCGCCGCCATCAGGTGGTTGCCCGGTACGAAGCACTCGGCGCGCAGGGCAGTGGTCATGAAGCCCTCATGCGATGGCCAGGTGACCCTTGAGGGGCTCGCCGCCCAGCAGGTGCAGGTGCAGGTGCGGGACCGAGTTCAAGGCATCGGGCCCGATGTTGAACACCAGCCGGTAGCCCCGGTCGGGCGTGGCCACGCCGGCGGCGTCCGCCACCGCCCGGGCGGCCATCAGCATGTCGGCCAGGACGGGACCGTCGTCCGCGGTGACGACCGAGGCGTCGTCAATGTGGCGTCGGGGCACGACAAGGACGTGGAGCGGCGCGGCCGGGTTGATGTCCTTGAAGGCGACGGTCGTCTCGGTCTCGTGGACCGTCTCGGACGGCACCTCACCCGCCACGATCTTGCAGAAGAGGCAGTCGGTCATGCCCGGCAGTCGTGGTCCCTCTGTTCCGGCCTGATCACCCGTCCGAACTTACCGGTCCGCGGGTCGTACCGGTGACCATGGCGACCCGTCACGCCGGCGACCCCCCCGGCTTCTCTGACCCATGCACGGCCGCCACGGTACCGGTCCGCAACGAGGCCAGCAGCGCCCCGGCGGTGACCGCGGCGGTCTCCGCCCGCAAGACACTCAGCCCGAACCCGACCGTGGGCAGCCCCGACGCAAGCTCCTCGCTGCTCCAGCCGCCCTCGGGGCCCACCGCCACCACGCGCTGGGACACCGAGGGCCGGTCGCCGCTCAGCTGGGCCAGCACGACCTCGCCGGGCCCTCCCAGGCCCGACAGCTCGGCGAAGCGCACCGTGTCGCCGATCTCGGGCAACCAGACGCGGCGGCACTGGGCGGCCGCCTCACGCGCCACGCGGCGCAGCCGTTCCACAGTCGTCCGCCCCCGTGCGCCCGTCCAGCGGACGACGCTGCGCTCGGTGAGCAGCGGCACGACGAGGTCGACGCCGAGCTCGGTCAGCTTCTGCACGACCCACTCGGGCCGCTCGCCCTTGACCGGTGCGAAGGCAACCGTGAGGGCCGGCTCGGCGCGCGGCTCGAATTGCACGGACCCGTCACCGCCGATCCCGGCACCGCTCCGGAGCGGTTCGAGCGCGGCATCGCCGCGCCAGGTGGTACGAGCCCAGCAACCGGCCCCGTCGGTGGCGATCACCTCTTCGCCGGGGCGCAGGCGCAGCACCCGACCGAGGTGGTGGAGGTCGTCTTCGGAGAGCACCGGACCGGCCGGGTCGGCAACGAAGACCTGCACCGCCGCAGCGGCGCGCGCGGCAATGGCGGCCAAGGCGGCGGCGCTAGCCAAAAGCCGAGCGCAAGCGCGAGAGCATGCCCTCGCCGCCCGCACTGCCCGGCGGCGAGACGTCCTCGCCGCGCAGGGCGGCGAACTGCCGCAGGAGCTGGTCCTGCTCGGGGGTCAGGCCGTCGGGCGTGGCGACAAGCACGTGCACGAAGAGATCGCCCCGGCCGCGGCCGCGCAGGTGCGGCACGCCGAGGCCGCGGATCCGCTCGATGTGGCCGTGCTGGGTCCCCGGTCCCACGGTCACCCGCTGGGGCCCGTCGAGTGACTCCACGTCGGCCTCCGTCCCGAGGGCTGCCTGGGCCAGACCGATGGTCAAGGTGGTGTGAAGGTTGTCGCTCTGGCGTTCGAAGCGAGGGTCGGGCCGGACGGCGAGATGCACGAAGAGTGAGCCGCTGGGCCCACCCCGTTGGCCGGCCGCCCCGCGCTCGGCCAGGCGGAGCGTCAAGCCGTCTTCCACGCCCGCCGGCACCTCGACGGTCAACGTGCTCTCTTCCATGCGTCGTCCCTCGCCCCGACACTCCGCGCAGGGGTGGGTGATCATCTCGCCGGTCCCGCCGCAGCGCGAACAGGCAACGCTCGTCACGACCTGTCCCAGGAGGGACTGGCGCACGCGGCGCAGCTCGCCCGCGCCCTGGCAGTCGACGCAGGTCTCCGGGTCCGTGCCAGGTGCGGTGCCCCGGCCGGCGCAGCCCGCACACGTGGCCGGCAACCGGACGGAGATCTCCTTGCGGCTGCCGAAGACGGCCTCGGCGAACTCGAGGTCGAGGCGCACCTCGGCGTCGGCCCCTGCCTGGGGGCCCCGCCGGCGGCCGCCGTTGCCCCCCATCTGCCCGAAGAAGGCCTCGAAGATGTCGCCCAGGCCACCCTCGAACCCGAAGCCGCCCATGCCGCCGGGCTGCGCGCCGAACACCCCCTCGGGGCCGAAGCGGTCGTAGCGCGCCCGGCGCTCGGGGTCCCGCAACACTTCGTAGGCGACGGTCACCTGCTTGAAGCGCGCCTCGGACTCGGGGTCCCCGTGGTTGGTGTCGGGGTGCAGCTCGCGGGCCCGGGCGCGGTAGGCGCTCTTGATCTCTTCCTCGCTGGCATCGGGCCTGACCCCGAGGAGGGCGTAGAGGTCGCCCAGCCCGTCAGTGACGGCCATCGTGCCCGCCACCTCCGCCCAGTCGCTCACCGAGCCGCTCGCCGACCACGTGGGCAGCCGCCATCGCTCGCGGGTAGTCCATGCGTGTCGGCCCCAGCAGGCCCACCGCGCCCAGGTCCTGGCCCTCGATGGAGACCGGCGCCACGACCACTGCGCACGACGACAGCGGCTCGAAGCCGTGTTCGGTGCCGATGGCGACCGAGAGCCCGCGGCTGAGGACGTCGCGCAGGAGGGTGACCACGACGAGCTGCTGCTCCAGGATGCCGAGGACCGAGCGCACGGTCTCGACGGCGTCGAAGGACTCGGCCAGGCGCGCCGGGCCGCCCACGAACACCTGGTCCGACTCCATGGCGTCCTCGAGGGAGTCGAACGCGGTCCGTGCGCTGGCGATGAGGCGGTCGACCGACTTGGAGCCGCTGGCGGGCACCGTCCACCGTGCGGAGAGCGTGCTCCCGACGAGATGTGCGCCGAGGTGCGCGGCGGCATGGCTCAGCGCCTCCTCCGAGGCGTCGGAACCGAGATCGAGGGTCCGCTTCTCCACCGCTCCGTCCGAGAGCACCACGACGAGCAGCGCGTGGAGCGGTGACAGGCCCACGAGCTGGACCGAGCGGATGGTCGCCGTGTCATGCGACGGCCCGACGACGACCGCGGCATAGGAAGTCAGCTCCGAGAGCAGGCCGGTGGCCTGCTCCATCACGGTCTCCATTTCGCCGTGGACCTGGTCGAAGAACTGCGCCACCTGGCGCCGCTGCGTCGGCCCGAGCACGCCGGGGGCGGTCAGGTGGTCCACGAAGAAGCGGTAGCCCTTGTCGGTCGGGATTCGGCCGGCGCTCGTGTGGGGTTGCACCAGGAAGCCCTCGCGCTCAAGCGCCACCATCTCGGAACGCACGGTCGCCGAGGACACCCGCACCCCCGGTGCATTCGCCACGTGCGAGGACCCGACCGGCTCGGCGGTCCCGATGTACTCGGTCACCACCGCCTCGAGGATGGCGGCCCGGCGGGCATTCAGGCCGCGGTCCTCCCCGGCGTCGTCGTCGGTCGAGGTGCTGTCGGTCTGCTCTGTCATGGGCGTATGGGTGTCAGGGAAGCCTGGCACTCGAGTTTACCGAGTGCCAGGGTGGACCCTCGGGCGCCGGTCGGGACGCCGCTGGGCGGCCCGGGCCAGGGTTGGTCCCGGCGGGGCGCTGGTCGGGGTCTCGACGCCCCTCAGCCGCCGCCTCACAGTCGTCGCCCTCAGTCGTCGCCCTCAGTCGTCGCCCAGGCGCAGGGCGGAGATGAAGGCCTCCTGCGGGACCTCCACCCGTCCGATGTTCTTCATCCGCTTCTTGCCCTCCTTCTGCTTCTCCAGGAGCTTGCGCTTGCGGGTGATATCACCGCCGTAGCACTTGGCCAGCACGTCCTTGCGCTTGGCCTTGACCGTCTCGCGAGCCACGATGCGCCCGCCGATGGCGGCCTGAATGGGGACGTCGAAGAGCTGGCGCGGGATCAGCTCGCGCAGCTTCTCGGCCATCCTGCGCCCGTAGGTGTCGGCCGACCCCTTGTGCACGATGGTGGAGAAGGCGTCGCACGGCGCGTGGTTGATGAGGATGTCGACCCGCACCAGATTGGCCGTCGCGTAGATGTCCGGCTCGTAGTCGAGGCTGGCGTACCCCTTGGTGCGGCTCTTCAACTGGTCGAAGAAGTCGATCACCACTTCGGCCAGCGGCACCGTGTAGACGAGCTCGACGCGCTCGGGCGAGAGGTACTCCATGCGGATCATGTCGGCGCGGCGGCCCTGGCACAGCTCCATCACGGTCCCGGTGTACTCGCTCGGCGTGATGATCGTGGCTGTCAGCATGGGCTCGTCGATGTGGTCGATGCGGCTGGCATCGGGGAGCTCGGTGGGGTTGTCGACGTCGAGCTCGGTGCCGTCGGTGAGGAAGGCGCGATAGGCCACGCTCGGTGCCGTGGCGATCAGCGAGAGGTCGAACTCGCGCTCTAGGCGCTCGCGCACGATCTCCATGTGGAGCAGGCCGAGGAACCCGCAGCGGAAGCCGATGCCGAGCGCATGGGACGACTCGGGCTCGAAGGTGAAGCTGGCGTCGTTGAGCTTGAGCTTCTCCAATGCGTCACGTAGGTCGGGGAGCTCGTCCCCGTCGACGGGATAGAGGCCGCAGAAGACCATCGGCTTGGGGTCCCGGTAGCCGGCCAGCGCATCGGTGGCGCCGTGCTGGGCCGTCGTGACCGTCTCTCCCGAGCGCGCCTCGCCGACGTCCTTGATCCCCGCGATCAGATAGCCCACCTCGCCGGGACCCAGCCCCTCGACGGGGACGGCCTCGGGCGTGCGCACCCCGACCTCTTCGATGTCGTGCACCGCGTTGGCCTGCATGAAGCGCAGCCGGGCACCCGCGTGCAGCGTCCCGTCGACGATCCGGATGGAGCTCACGACGCCCCGGTACTGGTCGTAGGACGAATCGAAGATGAGGGCGCGCATGGGCGCGTCGGGGTCGCCCACGGGGGGCGGGATGCGGGCGATGATGGCATTGAGCAGCTCGCGCACGCCCTCGCCGGTCTTGGCCGAGATGTGCAGGATGTCCTCGGCCGGGAGACCGAGTACGTGCTCGATCTCGAGCGCGCTCCGCACCGGGTCCGCGGCCGGGAGGTCGATCTTGTTGAGCACCGGCACGATCTCGAGGTCGTTCTCAATGGCCTGATAGCAATTGGCCAGCGTCTGGGCCTGGATCCCCTGCGACGCGTCGACCAGGAGGACTGCCCCCTCGCAGGCCGCGAGCGAGCGGGACACCTCGTAGCCGAAGTCGACGTGGCCCGGAGTGTCGATCAGATGAAGGATGTGGCCGGCGTGCTCCACCCGCACGTTCTGCGCCTTGATGGTGATGCCCCGCTCGCGCTCGATGTCCATGGAGTCGAGGTACTGCTCGCGCATGAGTCGGGGATCCACCGCTCCGGTGATCTCGAGGATGCGGTCGGACAGGGTCGACTTGCCGTGGTCCACATGGCTGATGATGGAGAAGTTCCGGATGCGCTCGACCGCGACGGGTCCGGAGGAGGTTGCGGAAGGCGACACGGTCCGTCGATCGTACCGGCCCAGGTCGGCGCCCCGTCCCCGCGACGGGGGATCCGGGCCGGCGCCCCCCGCGACGGCGCCGGCGGAAATGGGGTCGCCACCTGCTACAGTTGTCCCCCGCACCGGTGGACCACGTTGCCCACCACCGCCCCCTTTCGAAAGCACCGAGGACCTTCACGTGGCCAACATCAAGAGCCAGATAAAGCGGAACCGCCAGAACGAGAAGCGCCGCCTGCGCAACAAGTCGGTCCGGGCCGAGGTTCGCACGCGGTCCAAGAACGCCGTGGCCGCCGCCGAGAACGGCGCCGAGGACACCGCCGAGCAGCTGCGCCTGGCCGTGAAGCGGATCGACAAGGCGGCCGCCCGGGGCGTCATCCACAAGAACACTGCGGCCAACCACAAGTCCCGTCTCGTGCGGCGCATCGCCGCGATCGAGGCTTCCGCCGAGTAACCGGCCGCCCACCCGGACCGGCTAAGCGTCCAGGTGGAAGGTGAATATCTTGTCGGGCGCGATGTGTGCCGCCACCGCGTCGGCATCGTCCAGCCACTCCTCGAACGACGGACCTTGCTTGGGCAGGTACTCGTCGAGCATGGCCTGACGCAGCTCCCCGACCGAGGGGTCGTCGAGGGCGAAGAGTTCCGCTGTGCCGTGCACGGTCACCGCGAGGTCCTCCCCTGGAAGGTGCGTGGCGCTGACGGCCGGCCGGCGTGCCAGGTGGCGCATGCGAACCGAGTCGTGGCCCGAGCTGAACCAGAACGTGCCGTGGAGGAAATAGCCGTCCACCGGGCCGCACAGGGGCCGCCCGTCCGCGGTGGCTGTGGCCAGCACGAGCAGGCGCATGCCGCCGAGCCGCTCCGTGAGTTCGGGTGCGCCGAGCCGGCGCTCGGCGCTGATGATGCCGCGCAGGTGCGGTCCGGCCGACGCCATGGACGAATCCAGGAGGTCTTGCAAGCGTTGGAGTTCATCGGGACTCTCGAGCATGGGACCATTCCAGCAGCCGGGTGCGCGTCGTGGCGCCGGGCGTGGTTGCCGCCCTGCGGGCGGCACTTCCACAACTCTCCACATTCATGTTTACAGTTCTGGTACAGCCCGCCGGGGTTCTCGTCCTAGCGGCGCGCGGGGGCGCGCTGGCGCGGCGAGCGGGCCGGGCGAGTCTGGCGGGCCAGCCGGGCCACCAGGATCTCCATCACGACCTCAGGGTTGAGGCCACTGGCCCCCCGGACGTCGAGGTCGGCGGCGGCGATGAGGTTGACGGCCTCGGCGATCCGGGCGCTGCCCAGGCGGCGCGACTGCTCCAGTGCCTTCTTGGCCACGAAGGGGGCGGCGCCCAGGACGGCGGCCGCATCGCGCTCGTCGCCGATGTCGTCGCCGTCGAGCGCCAGCATGTTGGAGAAGTGGCCGTGCAGCGTGGCGAGCACCTGGACCGGTGCCAGGCCGCCGGCGTCGAGCATGCGGTGGAGCACGACGAGGGCCCGCCCCGGGTCGCCCCGGTCGATGGCGTCGGTGAGCTCGTAGCGCGGGACGTTGCCCGCCTCGCCCAAATAGGGCGCCAGGTCCTCGGCCGAGACCCGGGCCCCCTCGCCGTAGGCGGCGCTCAGCGCGCCCAGCAGGCCCTCGACGCGTCCGAGGTCCTCCCCGACGTGGGCCGCCAGCAGGTCGGCGGCGGCCGGCTCGAGCTTGACGGGTGCACCCCGCAGGTGCTCGTGCAGCCACGCCTTGCGCTCCCCCGCCTTGCTCGTCGTCACGTCGATGATCTGCCCCGCCACCTTGACCGCCTTCATGAGGGGCGCGGGAACCGTCCCGCCGCCGCCCACCAGCACGAGCACGGTCGTGGGGAGCGGGTCCTCGATCACCTCGACCAGCCGCGGCACGTCCGCCGTCAGCAACCGCCCCGCCTCGCGCACCACCACGACGCGGCGGTCCACGAGGAAGGGAGGGGTCAGGCAGGCGTCGACGACGGCCGCCACGCTCAACTCCTCGCCCGCGCCACCGCCGATCTCCTCCACGGCGAGCGCGTGGTCGAGCTCGCCCACCACGTCGGCCAGCAAGGCGCGCACCTCCTGGGCGACGACCGAGGCGTCGTCACCCTTGACCAGATACGTCGAGGAGGTCCGCTTGCTCACGCCGCCTCGCTGATGGCGGCGAGGGCGTCGCGCACCCGGCAGGTGCCCCGGACGTCGTGCACCCGCACGATGCGACAGCCCCAGGCGATGCCGAGTGCCGCCGCGCCGACGGAAGCCTCGCGGCGCTCGGTGAGCTCCAGGTTCAACACCTTGCCGAGGAAGGTCTTGTTCGACGCCGAGAGCAGCAGCGGGTAGCCGAGCGCCGCCAGCGCGGGCGACGCGCGCAGGAGGGTGAGGGACTGCTCCGCCGTCTTGCCCAGGTCGAGGCCGGCGTCGAGGACGATGCGGGCGGCGGGGACGCCGTCGGCACCGGCCCGGGCGGCCCGCTCGGTGAGGAAGCGGGCCACGTCGCCCACCACGTCGTCGTAGTGCGGGTCGGGGTCGGCCACCCGCGGGGCGAGCCGGATGTGCGTGACCACCACCGCGGCCCCGTGCTCGGCCGCCGCCGCGGCGTAGTCGGGGTCGGCCAAGCCGCTGATGTCGTTGCCCATGACCGCGCCCTCCGCGTACGCGGCGCGGGCCACCGAGGCGCGCCAGGTGTCCACGGAGACGGGCGTATTGAAGCGCGCGACCAGCCCGGCGACCACCGGGACGACGCGGTCGAGCTCCTCAGGCTCGGTCACCTCGGGACCGGGGCCGGCCTTCACGCCGCCGATGTCGAGGATGTCCGCGCCCTCGGCCACCAGCTGCTCGGCGCGGCGGTAGAGCTTGTCCAGATCGAAGGTGGCTCCCCTGTCGTAGAAGGAGTCCGGGGTGCGGTTGAGGATGCCCATGACCAGAGCACGGTGGGTGAGGTCGTAACGCCGGCCGCCGAGGTCGAGCGCCGGCGCGAGCGCTCCCGTGGCCGGGTGGGTCATCAGAACAGTCGCGCTGCGAGGGCCCGGCGGTACTCGTTGGTGCGGGGGTCCTCGGCGCCCAGGGTCTCGAGGAGGTCCACGAACTCCTGGCGGGCGGCGTCGTCGTCGCGGACCCGTTCCAACAGCTCGTTCAGCTTGCCCTCGATCTCCTCGCGTCCCGAGCCGGAGACGTCCACCCCTGCCTCGAGCAGGCGGGCCTCCGCCGCCAGGGCACGACCGCTCTCCGTCTCGGGCAGACGCTGCAGCAGGGCCAGGGCCTCGGCGGCGTCGCCCCGGTCGACCAGGATGCGGGCGAGCGCCTCGGTGGCGCCGGCGTGGTCGGGCTCGAGCTCGAGGGCCCGGCGCAGGGAGGCCTCGTCGCCCACCGCAGCCAGGGTGTCGGCCTCGCTGGGGACCGGCGCCAGTCGTTGCACGAAGGCGGCCACCTGGGCTTCGGGCAATGCACCGATGAACTGGTCCACCACCTGGCCGTTGCTGATCGCGAAGACAGCGGGAATGGACTGCACCGCGAACGTCTGGGCGATCCGCGGGTTCTGGTCGACGTCGACCTTGGCCAGCTCCACCGCGCCGCCGGTGTCGGCCACCGCCTTCTCCAGTATCGGCCCCAGCGTCTTGCAGGGCGCGCACCACTCGGCCCACAGGTCCACGACCACGGGGACGGTCGCGCTGCGGGCCAGCACATCTGCCTGGAAGGTCTCGTCTGTGACGTCCATCGGCCCGACGCTAATGGCTGTCCCAGAAAGGACGCGCAGGCCCGGCCCATCGGGGACGCACCGGCGTGGCCTGGGTTCCCGCTGAGGGCGGCGCGTCTGAATCTGCCGCGCGGCACCGATTAGCGTCGGTTTCCATGTCGCAGGCGCCCGAGGGGATCCGCGAGGACGAGGTCACCGACTGGATGGTCTCCCACGTGCCCGAGATCACGACCCCGCTCACCTTCACGCTGATCGCGGGGGGCCGCTCCAATCTCACCTTCCGGGTGGAGGACGCGGAGAGCCGGGCGTGGGCGCTGCGCCGGCCACCGCTGCACCACGTGCTCCCGACGGCGCACGACATGTCGCGCGAGTACCGGCTGATGACCGCGCTCGGCCCGGCCGGCATCCCGGTCCCCGTCACCGTGGGCCTCTGCACCGACGAGGCCGTCAACGAGCGGCCCTTCTACGTGATGGAGTTCGTCGAGGGCCACATCCTACGCAGCGCACCCCAGGCGGAGGCGGCGTTCGACGAGACGACGCGGCGGGCCGTCGGGGACCACATGGCCGAGACGCTGGCGGCGCTGCACGACGTCGTCCCCGATGCCGTCGGGCTGGGCGACCTGGGTCGGCACGAGGGGTACATCGAGCGCCAGCTCAAGCGCTGGCGCGGGCAGTACGACCAGATGCAGGTGGAGGGGGTCGACCACGGCCCGCTGGTCGAGCGCGTCAGCGACGAGCTGGCCCGGCGCATCCCCAAGCAGCAGCGGACCTCGGTCGTGCACGGCGACTACCGCATGGACAACGTGGTGCTGGCGAACGACGGGACCGTGCGGGCCATCCTCGACTGGGAGATCTGCACCCTCGGCGACCCCCTCGCCGACCTGGGGCTGCTGATGGTCTACTGGGCCGATCCGACCGACTCGATGGCCGTGCTCGGGCTCTCCCCCACGACGGCACCGGGCTTCTCGACGAAGGCCGAGGTCCTGAAGCGCTATGGCTCGGTCTCGGACCTCGACATCTCGGGCGTCGGCTACTACTCCGCCTTCGGCTATTGGAAGCTGGCCTGCATCCTCCAGGGCGTCTACGCCCGCTACGTCGCCGGGGCCGGCGCGGGCGACCAGGGAAGTGTCGACGGATACCCGGCCCAGGTGAAGCGCCTCTTCGAGATGGCGGCGGAGCAGCTGGAGACCGTACCGTGAGCCCCGAGGGCCTCACCGAGATCTTCGAGGTCCACCGCGAGCCGGTCCTGCACGAACCCGTGCTCGTGGTCTCGCTCGAGGGCTGGGTCGACGCGGGCCTCGGCGCCACCACGGCCATCGCGGCGTTGCTCGACCAGGGGCACACGGAGACCCTCGTCACCTTCAACGGCGAGCACTTCCTCGACCAGCGGGCCCGCCGGCCCGTGGCGCGGATCGTGAACGGCGTCACTACCGAGCTCAGCTGGCCGCGGACGGTGGTCCGCCAGGGGCAGGACGAGTCGGGGCGCGACATGCTCTACCTGGTCGGCCCCGAGCCCGACTTCCACTGGCGGTCCTTCACCGACGCAGTGGTCGGCCTGGCCCGGTCGTGGCGGGTGCGACTGGTGGTCGGACTGGGTGCGTTCCCGGCCCCGGCGCCCCACACGCGCCCGGTGAAGCTCGCCGCCACCGCACCGGCCGAATCGTCGAGCCTCATTGAGCAGGTGGGCATCGTGCAGGGCGAGCTCGAGGTGCCCGCCGGCGTGCTCTCCGCGCTCGAGCTGGCCTTCGGCGCCATCGGAACCCCGGCCGTGAGCCTGTGGGCCAGGGTCCCGCACTACGTGGCGGGCATGCCGTTCCCCGAGGCCAGCGCCGCGCTGATTGAGGGCCTGGCCAGCGTGGCCAGCCTGTCGCTGGACTCCTCGGCGCTGCGGCGGGCGGCGGACAGCTCGCGGCGCCAGGTGGACCAGCTGATCTCGGACAACGCCGAGCACCAGGCCATGGTGCACAAGCTCGAGGAGAGCATCGACGCCTCGGAGGGCAACGCGATGGGGGTGGACGCGGTGCCGTCGGGCGACGAGATCGCCGCCGAGCTCGAGCGCTTCTTGCGCGGCGAAGAGCAGTAGGGCGGGGACGAGGCAGAAGGGAAAGGGCGTATGAAGATCGACGGGGGCCTCGGGTTCGACCCCGGCGGCATCGCAAGGCAGGCATCCAAGGCGGAGGCGGACGGGTACGACGGCGTGTGGTCGGCCGAGACCGGGCACGACCCGTTCCTCCCCATCGCGGTCGGCGCCGCCGCCACGGAGCGACTGGAGTTCGGCACGGGGATCGCGGTGGCCTTCGCCCGCAACCCGATGAACCTGGCCGTGCTGGCCAACGACCTGCAGCTGCTGACCAAGGGCCGCTTCATGCTCGGGCTGGGCAGCCAGATCAAGCCGCACATCACGAAGCGCTTCTCCATGCCGTGGTCCCATCCGGCGCCACGCATGCGAGAGATGATCCTGGCCATCCGGGCCATCTGGAAGACGTGGGAGACCGGCGAGGCGCTCGCGTTCCGCGGCGAGTTCTACACGCACACGCTGATGACGCCGTTCTTCAACCCGGGCGCGAACCCCTACGGCAACCCCAAGATCCTGTTGGCCGGCGTGGGCGAGCACATGACCGAGGTGGCGGGTGAGGTCGGCGACGGCTTCCTGGTCCACGGCTTCACCACCGAGCGCTACCTCCGCGAGGTGAGCCTGCCCGCACTCGAGCGCGGTGCGGCCAAGGCGGGCAAGTCGCGCGCCGACCTGACGGTGTCGTATCCCGGCTTCGTGGTCACCGGGGCCGACGACGAGAGCTTCCAGGCGGCCTACAAGGGGGTGCGCGAGCAGATCGCCTTCTACGGATCGACGCCGGCCTACCGTCCCGTGCTCGAGCTGCACGGCTGGGGCGACCTTCAGACCGAGCTCAACACGCTGTCCAAACGGGGCGAGTGGGTGAAGATGGGCGAGCTGATCGGCGACGACATCGTGGACGCCTTCGCCGTGGTGTGCCCGCTCGACCAGGTGGCCACCCAAGTGCGCGAGCGCTTCGGGGGCCTGGTCGACCGCTTCAGCTTCTACGCGCCCTACAAGGTCGACCCCGAACTGTGGAAGGGCGTGCTCGCCGGCTTCCACGACTGAGCCGGGTGGCCGGATGGCCGGGTGGCGGGGGACGGCCGGCTGGCCGGGTGGCGGGGGGACTGCCGGCTGGCCGGGTCGCGGGGGGACTGCCGGCTGGCCGGGTGGCGGGGGGACGTCCGTCCGTGGGGCACTTTTTTAAACTCTAAACGACTTCGCTTACAGTCTGGAGCCCGGCACGCAGTCGCTTGCGCCGGTCAGATGACGACGTTCACCAGGCGGGGCGGGCGGGACACGACCCGCTTGGGTGTCGCTCCATTCAGCGCCTCGGTCACCTTGGCCGCGGCCAGCGCGATGTCCCGGGCGTCCGACTCCGAGATGCCGGCGTCCACCGTGACGCGGTCGCGCACCTTGCCGTTGACCTGGATCACCATGGTCACCGATTCCTGGCGAACCAGCTCGGGATCGGCCGTCGGCCACGGCTGGAGGTGCACGGAGGGCTCCCCCGGGTGCCGGTGCTGCCAGAGCTCGGCGGCCACGTGGGGGGTCATGGGGGCGAGGAGGCGGAGGAGCGCATCGAGCGCCTCGTTCCACACCTCGGCGTGCGCGCCCGGCCCGTCGCCGTTGCGGTCGGCATCGGCTTTGTCGTCGCGCCGGTAGCGCTGGAGGGTGTTCAACAGCTCCATCAGGTGCGCCACCGCCGTGTTGTAGGACCAGCGCTCGAGATCCCGCGTGACGACGTCGATCGTGCGGTGCACCGTCCGACGCACGGTGCGGTCCGCCTCCGTGAGCTCTCCGGTACGCAGCGGCGAGCTGGTCGTCACGGTGCGCCAGAGGCGGTCCAGGTATTTCCCGCAGCCCTCGATGACCTGATCGGTCTGGTCCGACCAGTCCATGTCGTCGAAAGGCGGCCCGACGAAGAGATGGAAGAGGCGCAGGGCGTCTGCCCCCACCGTGTCGAAGTAGTGCTCCGGCGCAATGAGGTTGCCCTTGGACTTGGACATCTTGGTGCCGTCCATGCGGATCATGCCCTGGGCGAGGTAGTGCTTGAAGGGTTCCGGTCCGATGCCGGGTGCCAGGCCGACGTCGATCAGGGCACGCAGGAAGAAGCGCGCGTAGAGGAGATGGAGGATGGCGTGCTCGATCCCGCCGATGTACTGGTCGACGGGCATGAAGTGCCGGGCCGCCGCCGGGTCGAAAGGACGGTCGGTGCTCCATGGGTCACAGAAACGGAGGAAGTACCACGACGAGTCGACGAAAGTGTCCATGGTGTCGGACTCGCGCCGGGCCGGCCCGCCACAGATAGGACACGTCGTGTGCAAGAAGCCTTCGTGGAGGGCGAGGGGCGACTGCCCCGTCGGGAGGAACTCCACGTCGTCGGGCGCCACGACGGGCAACTGGTCCTCGGGGACCGCGACCACGCCGTGCACCTCGCAGTACACCGCCGGGATGGGACAGCCCCAGAAGCGCTGCCGCGAGACGAGCCAGTCGCGCAGGCGGTAGTTGACCTTGCGCTCGCCGATGCCCTTCTCCTCGAGCCAATCGATGGCGCGGGCCTTGGCGGTTGCAATGTCGAGGCCGTCGAGGAATTCGCTGTTGATCTTGACGCCCTCGCCGGTGTACGCGCCGCCGCCCGCGGACTCCCAATCGTCGGGCGGCTGGACGGTGCGCACGATGGGCAGCTCGTGCAGTGTGGCGAAGGCCCAGTCACGTGCGTCCTCGGCCGGCACGGCCATTATTGCGCCGGTGCCGTACCCCATCAGGACGTAGTCGGCGACGTACATCGGAACGGGACGGTTCGTGAAGGGGTTGATCACGTTGCTGCCGGTGAATGCACCGCGTTTGTCGAGGGTTGAGGGATCGCCGTCCGCCATGCGCTCGATGTCGGTCTCCCCTGCCGCCCGGAGCCGGAGTTCCTCGACGGCCTCGCGCCTGTCGGCGGTGGTGAGCTCGTCGACCAGGGGGTGCTCCGGGGCCATGACCGCGTAGGTCATGCCGAAGCTGGTGTCGGGGCGCGTGGTGAAGACCCGGACGCTGAGATCCGGCCGGCCCTCGACCGCGAGGTCGAACTCGGCGCCTTCGGAGCGCCCGATCCAGTTGCGCTGCATGACCTTGGCCCGCTCGGGCCATTCCAGGTCGTCGAGGGCGTAGAGCAGCTCGTCCGCGTACTGCGTGATCCGGAAGAACCACTGCTCGAGGTCGCGCTTGACCACCAGATCGCCCGAGCGTTCGCACGTGCCGTCGGGCAGCACCTGCTCGTTGGCCAGCACCGTCTGGCACCCCGGGCACCAATTCACCGGTGCCTTGGCACGGTAAGCCAGGCCGGCGTCCCAGAGCCGGAGGAAGATCAGCTGGGTCCACCTGATGTAGTCGGGATCGTGGCTGTGGACCTCGCGCCGCCAGTCGTAGACGGCGCCCAACCTGGTCAGCGACGACTTGAGCTCGGCGATGCGAGCCTCGGTGAAGATCCGGGGGTGCGTGCCGGTCTTGATGGCGGCGTTCTCCGCCGGCAGGCCGAAGGAGTCGAAGCCGATAGGGCTGAGGACGCCCTTGCCCAACATCGTCTGGTAGCGAACGACCAGGTCACCGAAGGTGTAGTTGCGGACATGCCCCTGGTGCGCCGGACCCGACGGGTAGGGGTACATGCACAGGGCGTAGAACTTCTCGCGTGGGTCGTCGTTGGCGATCTCATAGGTGCCCTCTTCGACCCAGTGCCGTTGCCACTTGCGCTCCACCGCGTTGACGTCATAAGCGCGTGCCATGACACAAGGGTAGGCGACGGCCTGGACGTTCCCGATCCGCGCCAGCCGGATTCGGGTGCCCTCGTGGGCTGCGCCCGCAGCGTCCCCAAAGGTCCGGTCGCACGTTCGCGGGTCCCCCATCGAGCCAGAACTGCCGCTCGCGACTGCTAGCGTGGACCTCCGCCACTGGGGGCGTAGCTCAGCTGGTAGAGCGCTTGACTGGCAGTCAAGAGGTTCGTGGGTTCAAGTCCCATCGCCTCCACAAAATTTCCTGGTCAGTGGATTAATTCTCCGAAGGGGATTCCGCTGTCCGATTCGTCCCCGCGAAATCCCCGCGCGACATCTCACCCAGACTTTCGTACTGCTCAATCGTCAAGGCCTTGCCTTCTGGGTCGAGCAGCGGCTTCTGTGGAGCGACTTCTCGCCAGAACACATCAAGCAGATCCCAGCCGTTCTTCAAGTTGGGACCGAGTCGACTCCGGACCTGCTGCGGTGACACCGGGACGTCGGTATGCGAGGCGATGTTGCCCATGTCCTCAACCAATCCAATCCAGATGAGGTTCTTGACCATCCAATCTCCGCCGGTAAAGCACTGTTCGGCCTCGCGTAGCACCCGATCGGTCCGCTTCTCGTGGCCAGACCCAAGTTGCTCGATTACGAAATGCGCCAAGGCGGCCATTGCGTCTAGATCAGCATCTTCACTCGCGACCCGAAGTCCGCGAGCTGACTTCAGAAGCCGCTGTCGGGCATCTGTGACATCCACGATACCGTGATTCTCTCAGACGGATCGGCACGCCCGCCGAACGGCATTAGGGGACAGTCGCCCAAATCGGCAGAAGAGCGACTCTCCACAGCATCATCTCTGTGCTGCTCTCTGCCGTTCTTGAGCGAGATTGTGCAGCCGTTGTTGAGTCGGCGGGTAAAAATGAGAACCGGTTGCATCGCAGTGGCCAACCTGTGGCTTGTAGGTCTGGCTCATCAACCATTACGGAAGGGTGCTACGCAATGTGGAGAACCGCGACGATGCCGACCTATGACAAACCACATAGCTTCCGCGGATGGCTGCTGACCCAGACGTACCGTATCGATGGCGTCGGTAAGACCGCACGAAGGGTTGCCGAGGATTCGTGCTTGGGCCAACGACTAAGTCCGGAGGCAGTACGTCACCATACCCAAACCTTCCATAGCGCGGCACCTGACGTACTCGACGCATTCAACCAAGCGATCGAGGAATGGCAACAAGGCAATGGCAAGGTTGCCGGCTCGCAAACGGATTACTTGCTACCGCGTCCGAACTCGCGCATTCCTGTGAGTCCAGCAAGGTGGTCGGGACACGCCCACACTTGGACCCAGCGCGGTCGCTCTTGGGTGCGCGTCCGCGGCCAATCGATTCAATTCGGGGACATCCTTCGACGTTCAATGCCGATATCACGAAGGGCCGGCCGAGCTCTGCGACGAACACCGCCTGTTCTGGCGAATCTCCTATGGACAAACCGTGAACGCCGAACTCGTGCCAGAAATCGTCAGATTGGTGACATCGGTAGTCATTATCGTCACGCTCGAGCCACTGGACCCAAAGGAGGCAACGAAGCCAGCAGTGCCAGCGACCGCTGGTATGAACGTGTAACTGAGAACTAACCGGCTGTGTCGTCGCGGACTCCACTGGTTCCCCGAAAGGTCCTTCGTTTATGAGCATGGGGTCGGTACGCGTTACGGCACTAGGTGTGACACCAAGGATGTGAGGTTCCTCGGGTCGATCGAGGACCATGCGAAAATCATGCACGCCACCGAGACCATGCACACGCGCCCTAGGCTCTGAGAAGCGGCCTCGCCGACTCTGACGCCTGTTCGTCCGTCTCGATGGTCGGGACAAGCCCACACCAGCCACCACCGGTCAAGCAGTCCAGGAGCATGTCCCCGACCCGGAACGTTCTGGGGCAGTCTGATCAGGTCGTTGAGTTGGGTATCAGGAGGCCGCGGCCGGAACTCATCCCTTCGGGGCAGTCGACAACGGAGTTGGCTGTTCCGTGAGATCGGGGTAACACGCGGCCCGACGGTTCCGCCAAGCCGTCGGCGTGCCCCGGGGCGGGGCGGAAGGCCTCCGTTTCCCAACCACCTTGGGACGGAGGCCATTTCGCGCCTATGCCTCTCACTTCTCTGATGCGTGGCTGCTGGTGCGCTCCCTCCCGGCGAAATGGGGCATTCACGCATCCCATCACCAGCGAGGAAGTCGCCGAAATGCGGGTCAACTCGGATCGGCTCCCGACGGCCCCTCTGCGGACCAACTATCTGGCCAAGAAGAGCAGTGCGGCGGCCATGACGACCACCGCAACAACCACCCCACGGAGCAGCAAATGCCCGATGCTTCGACTGTGGTCGCCGGCCGCAGCTCCTTCAGCCGCCTGGGTCGCTCCTAACGCGTCATGGTTCCGTCGTGCCAGGTTCGCAGATCGGAATCGGTCGGTCGCGGTCGCAGCGATCCAGCCGATCGTTGTCGTCGCCAAGGGGGCGAATACGAGGAACAGCATCGCCACGAGGAAAAGCGACTCGCTCACACCCCCGGCCACACCTACCCCCGGGTCGCGCGGTCCTCCGTCGATCGCCACGACTGCAATCGTCGAGACGAGGAACATCGTCAGGCCGGCACTGACGCCGGCCAGCCGTGCGATACGCCGGCCCGCAAGAGCACTCCCACTGCGCCAGGTGCCAACCATCCCCACGATCAATGGCACCGTGAGCATCAGCAGGGGTACAGAGAGGCGGCCAATCGAGCGGATCGGATCGACGAGACCAAGAAGGGTGAGCCGAGAGCACGCCAACCACGCAGCCGCGACAAAGAGTCCGCCCACCAACCCCGGGCCAACCACGCCCGGCCGGCGCAACAACACACTCACGGCGATGATCAAGCTCATCAGAAGAGCGGCCACGATCGTCAGCATCACCCAGTTCCCCGGGTTGGCGGCCAGCCCGAAGTGGACGAACCCGATACCAAGGACGACCGCGCCCCCAAGCGCGGTAGCAGTCAGTCCTGCCATCGCTCCGGCAGCTCCCTCTGGTGGCTGCATTAAGACCCCGACGACACATCCGAGAGCGAAGCGCCACCGCGCAGAGGGTCCTTCGATCCGGTCCAACTCTCCGAGCATCGCCTGGCCCCAGTTGACCCGGTCAGCGTGGAGCAGTCCGACCGCCCACTGCAGTAAGCGGAGGGGCAGATCCCCTCGCACCGTCTGGGTGTCTGGAGAAGAGTGCTCCCGGCTCCACAGCACCGCTCCTGCTCCAGCAAACAGCAAGAGGGCAAGGACCGAGAGCACTATGCCCCACTCAGGCCCAAGCGCCGGCGCGACGCGGATCGTTCGGCCCGGGCAACTTCGAGAGCGGCCACATAGTCCCGCCCCGTCGGGCTCAATCGATAGAGGTGCCGGGGCGGTCGACCGGGTGGACCAGACTCCCAGGACGTTTCGAGGAGTGCCCGGTCGGCTAGCCGGATCAAGATCGGATAAAGAGAGCCCGATTTCAGGTGGACCTCTGTTGCCAGGTCGTAGCCATAGCGCCACCGAGTCGGATCGACCGCCAGCGCCTCGAGGACCCTGATCGCCTGTGGAGATGGTCTCCGTGAACGGGTCATGACTTAACTCTATCTATATAGCCAAATATATCAAGCGCCGGGGGTGTTGCCGCCCGCACCAGTCGGCGTATCCCCATGGTGCGTACGGTGGCACTCTGTCCCACGTCGCACTTGCGCAAGCTCAGCAGGCTCGCCGCGGCCCTCTGCGGGTCATTTCGTGATTCCGAGAACAGATCGCGCCCCGCGCGCAAAAAGATGCGCACGTGCTAGCCCAGGGCCTTTGCAGTTAAAAAGGCCCGGGGGGTCCCGCGCTCTGTCTGCGTCTCGCCAGCTCGACGACAGTGCGCACTGGATCCCTGATCAGCTGTTCGATGGCCAGCTCGACGTCGGGTCCGCGTCGCTCGTAGTGCAGGACCACCACGTCTTTGAGGCCGACGAGGTCCTCGAGTATCTCGCTATGGTCGCGAAGAACGAAGGTGCTTCTTGGTTGTTGGGTCACACCTCAAGCTTGAAGCACCTTCGTCGCGTTCGAGGTGATCCTGGTCAGGGCGCGACCCCGCCAGGATCCGATGAGCCGAAGTTCCCCGCCATGTTCATGAAACTCCTCACTTGGGGTCAGAATCGAGCTCCTTGTTGATTCTTAAACCTCAGAAACTGAATCGCCGGCCCTCGGGCCGGCGATTTCACGTGAGTGATTCTGGAGATAGCTCCAGTAGGACGCGCAAGAGCAAGCGTCGCAAGCACTGACCTGTGCGTGCCGAATACTCATCCGATCAGGTCACGCCTCGAGCCGGTGCTCGTGAATCAGTCCCCCGAGAACCCGCTACGTCGTAGTCGCGTAGGGTCGGGCTAGTCGATCGAACTCGACGGATCTCCCAGATTGAGCGGCGCCTGCTGGTCGAGAGCGCGATGCGGGCGGTGCTCGTTGTAGTGCGCGAGGTACTCGGTCAGGACCTGCTCGAGATGGTGCCGACCGAAGACGAGGAACCTATCGAGGCACTCTCGGCGGACGGTCCCGACGAAGCGCTCCGCACACGCGTTTGCTCGAGGAGATCGAATCGGCATCTTGACGGTCCTGACACCCTCTGTGCAGAAACTTCGTCGAAGCCGGAGGTGGACTTCGTGTCTCGGTCTCGGATGAGGAACTTGGCTGATCGGCAGCGCTCAGTGAGGTCCAGGCTCAGGTTGGGGGCCTGCTGGATGACTCTGGCTGGACAAAGAGGCGTCTCGGCGGGCAGCCGAGAGAAGCCGACTCAGTCCGGCAAGAACCGCTCGATCCGCGGGCCACAGGGCCGGACGCGCAACTGTCGGCGCAGGACGGCAACTTCGTGGCCTGGCATTACGACCTCGATGGCTAGGTCCTCTTGCCCACTGCGTGAGAGACGGAGCAACTGGAGAAGACGGACGAAGGCAATGTAGAGGAAGGAGAGCGCCACGCTCCATCTTCGTAATCATGGCCTCGCCAACGAAAGTCCAGGTCGATGGTTCCGGATGACGTTTTCGGCACCCACAGGCCTCGACTTCCTCTTCGGAAACCCCCGGCGACCGTGGAGCACGACGCCCGAGGAGGGTCAGGCACGCCGGCACCGGCGCCCAACCGGCAACCCAGGCAACGCCAGCAGCGGGACTGAGGGCGGTGATTCCGGGCCCGACGTGTCCTTGCAGCGCGCCACGGTCGCAGCGTCGGCGATTCGGTAGATTCTGGTTGTGGCCGAGATTTGTATAGTGCAGGCGGTTTGAACGCGGAGGAGAGGTGCCACACTCCGTCGAGCACGAGCGCCGCGCCTACCTAAGCGTGGGAACCTACCGCGTCGTCGCCGATATCAGCGGCCTGATGATCTTCACCTCGCCTGAGACCGGTCCGTGACCTGCGTGCGCGTCGGGTCGGCTTTGATGATGAGCAGGGCAGGGGCCCGTGCGCGAGATTGACCGCGATCACCTGGCGGCGCTGATCCGTCGGGAAGAGACCAGTTACGCCGAAACCCATCGCCGCTCAGCGATGTTGCATGTCGAGGCCCGCCACCTCTTCGGCGGCGTGCCCATGACGTGGATGAGCAAGTGGGCGGGGGGGTTCCCCCTCCAATTGGACCGGGCCCAGGGCTGCGAGATCGTCGATGTCGACGGGCATCGATACGTCGACTTCGCCCTGGGCGACACCGGAGCGATGGCCGGGCACTCACCGGCCCCCGTCGTGCAGGCAGTCGCTCACCGCGCGGGGACCCTCGGTGGCATCACGACCATGCTTCCCACCGAAGACGCCGAATGGGTGGCCGCCGAGCTCACGCGCCGTTTCGGACTACCCCAATGGTCCTTCACCCTCAGCGCCACCGACGCCAACCGATGGGCCATCCGCCTTGCTCGCCTGGCCACCGGGCGCCCCAAGATCCTCGTGTTCTCCTACTGTTACCACGGCAGCGTTGACGAGACCTTCGTCGTGGTGGGACCGGATGGGACGCCGATATCGCGACCCGGCAATGTCGGACCTCCCGTGGATCCGACCCTGACCTCCCGCGTGGTTGAGTTCAACGACCTCAATGGGGTGAACGAAGCGCTCGCCCACGGCGACGTGGCGGCCATCCTGTGTGAGCCGGCCCTCACCAACATCGGCATCGTTCTGCCCGACCCCGACTTCCTACCTGGCCTGCGCCGCTTGGCCGACACGGCGGGTGCTCTGCTCATTCTGGACGAGACCCACACGCTGAGCGCGGGACCCGGCGGCTGCACTGACGCCTGGGGCTTACAGCCTGACATGGTCACGATCGGCAAGTCGATCGGCGGGGGAATCGCCTGCGGGGCCTATGGGCTGCGCGCTGATCTCGCCGCGGCAATCAGCGGCCACCACCGCGCCACGGCCGACCTCGTCGACGTGGGCGGTGTTGGTGGCACGCTCGCCGGCAATGCCCTCAGCATGGCTGCCATGCGGGCCACGCTCGACGAGGTGCTCACAGATGCTGCCTTCGTGGGCATGGAGGCCCTCGCCGTGCGCTTCACCGAGGGCGTGCAGAACGTTCTCGATCACCATGACGTCCCCTGGTCGGTCACCCGGTTGGGCGCGCGAGCGGAATACCGATTCGTCCGGCCCGCCCCGCGCTCGGGCGGGCAGTCGGCGGCCGCCGAGGACGAACAACTGGACCGGTACTTCCACCTCTACACGTGCAATCGGGGCGTGCTCATGACTCCCTTCCACAACATGGCCTTGACGTGCCCCGCCACTACCGTCGCCGACGTGGATCTCCACACTGAGGTCTTTGCTGCCGCGGTGGCCGAACTCGATCGGTAACTTCCGTGTCGTTGCCCTGCCGAGCCAGCCATACACTTGCTCGATGGCCAGGATCCGGCGTCTGACAGCTTCCGATCTCGCGTCCCAAAC